>JBEKHH010000003.1:0-157882 GCA_050012375.1 Tepidisphaeraceae bacterium | reverse complement strand
TGCTCAATCAGTTTGGCCGAGTGTGCCGACGGTTGGACCGCATCGACCGCAGATACCTGGCTTGGGTTCAATTGGCCAGCTGTATAATCTTCATGCGGCAGGGTTTTTTCCCTTAGCCCTAAACGAGCGAGCGCGCCGAATAATCACGATGCGTATCAATCCCCGGACCGGATCGGACGGAGTTGAAAGGCGCCGGCGAAAGGCGGAATGATGGCGTCGGGGGGTGTGAAGCGCGCTATCCTGGCGAAGTCGGGGTGGCGCCGTTAATGCAACGGACACGGGTAATCCGTCAATCCACAAGCAATTTGAATGCGTGATTCCATTGGTTTTTGGCGAGGCCGCGGATGCACCAAAGCATACACAGCGGCTCGATGGCGCGGGCGGATTCGGCGCGGCCCATGTCGGCGGTTTCCCAGCCGAATTGATCCAGGATTTTCTCGACGGTTCTTTTGGAGGTCTCGTCATTGCCGCAGATGAACATCGTCGGTTTGCCGGCCTTGAATTTCGGGTTCACCATGAGATCGCAGCCTACGGAGTTGAATGCCTTGACGAAATGGGCATTGGGGAATTGCCGCTGGAGGCGTTCCATAAGGGATTGATTCTGATCGGTGAAGAATGTCAGCACGCCATGGACGGGCGGCGCGTCGGCAATGGGATTGGTGGCGTCGACGACGGGCTTATTGGCCAAATTGGATTCTCCGGCGGATTTCAGCGCTTCCGTCGCCACCGAGCCTTTGACGGCCAGGACGATGACTTCGGCAGATGCGGCGGCCTCGGCGAAGGAGCCCACGCGGGAGCCCGGGTTGGACTTGGTCCAGACAGCGAGTTTCGTCGCGTCGCGAGTTCCAAGGGTGACCTGATGACCGTGTTTCAGGAAGCCGGCGCCTAGCGCCTTGGCGACATCGCCCGATCCGAGTACGCCGATTTTCATAGTGGCATCTCCCAAGTAAGAGGATTGATTCTACCGAGTGGACAATAGGCAGGTAGCGGCCGATTAGTCGAATGCCCCGCTCCGCAGCCGGCGAAGAGTTTCTCCCGTAGGGTCGCCAAACGACAATTCATGATAACTGGAGTCCGGTGCCATCGGGGAAATCCGGTAGGGTCCTTATCTCCCCAGGTCCAGCTACAAAAATCGCATCCGAACCCAAAAAAAACCCGCGCCGATGAAGGCGCGGGGTGCATTTCCGTTCCCCACCCTTGAACATCTGGGGGAGAAAACGCACTCTACAGGCATTGGGTGAATAGGAAAGACAAATCTGTTCAATTATCCGTTTTATTATCTGTTCAGTGCCTTTCATGCCAGCCGCGAGGGTAGAACACCAGCATCGGGAAGGCCGTCAGACGGCCTAACGGTTCGGAGCATCGCCGCTTGTCACCACTGGCGGCACTGCCCGGACGCCACGCGTAGAGCTGGTGAAGCATGCCCACGCCATCTGAAATGGCAGCGCTATATGTCGCCCATCACAACTATTGCCGAATCCCGCGAAACTTGCGGGTAACGCCCGCGATGACCGCCGGCGTCACGGATCATGTTTGGGAATTGGATGAACTGCTAGAAGCGATCTGAATACCGCTGACCGTAAATCTTGCCGCCTCCCGGCGGCTTTTTCGCGCGCGGGTGGTAGAATCGTCAACACCGAAATTTCGAGCATGAGGGTATCTCGATGAAAAGGCTTTTGAATGTGGGCGGAAACAATAAGGCGGTCCCGTTGCCTCCCCAATATGCCGAATTTGAGCATGTGTTGCTGGATATCGACCCGAAAGGTTCCCCCGATATTCTGTGCGATGCCCGCGAGTTGTTGTCCTTAGAGGGCGCACAGTTTGACGCGATCCTCTGCGACCACAACCTGGAACACTATTACCGGCACGACGTACCGAAGGTGCTTGCCGGTTTCTTGCATCTTCTAAAGGACAATGGATTTGCAGACATACGCGTACCGGATATCACGGAGGTAATGCGAGTGGCCCTCGCGAGGGGCTTGGATATCGACGACGTGCTTTACCAGTCAACCGGCGGCCCGGTTATGGTTCTGGATGCCCTTTACGGATTTAGCGTTGAAATTGAGAAAACGGGGTAAGATTTTTGGTGCCACAAAACGGGATTCACCCAAAAATCGCTGTTGAAAGCACTGATAAAATCCGGGTTTTCGGGATTGTATAGTTGCGTAACAAAAGAGGCATTTGAAATTGAAGCCCTAGCCTTTAAGGGCAAGCCTGACGACGCCACGCGGGCGCTTTTTAAGCTTCCCCCAGATGACGGAATTTCCCGAATCGCGTTATAACCAGTAGAATTTCAAGTTGGGACACCACCGAAATCCGAGCTTACGCCTGTTCATCTGGACGAAGCCAGCGAATGGCCATACACTGCCCTAACACCGTTGCTGGAGCAACGTACATCGTTGTGCCGATAACTCGGTAAACGATGCCACGGCATGGAGGACCTAAGCGATGCAAGAATCCCTCGATCGCGATGCTGGCGGTTTATTCGACGCCAAAGCTGTAGCTCTCGTGGAGTCGTCCCAACCCATGCCATCATCCGCTCGCCGCATCAAACCGGTCCGGCGCGAAACCGCCGAGACGCTGGCGACCAAGCAGAAGGACATTGCGGTCAGCGAGTTCTTTGCCAAGAACCGGCATTTGCTGGGCTTCGACAATCCGCGCAAGGCGTTGCTGACGACGGTGAAGGAAGCGGTGGACAATTCGCTGGATGCCTGCGAGGAAGCGGGCATTTTGCCGAACGTCACGATCGTCATTGAAGACCTCCAACCGGACCGCCCGGCCACGGCCAAGCAATCGCGCTACCGGGTTACGGTGATCGACAACGGCCCGGGAATCGTGCGCAAGCAGGTGGAGAACGTCTTCGGGCGATTGCTGTACGGCAGCAAATTTCATCGCCTGAAGATGAGCCGGGGCCAGCAGGGAATCGGCATCAGCGCCGCGGGGATGTACGGGCTGATTACGACCGGCAAGCCGATGGTGATTCACACCCGGCCGCACGCCAAGAAGCCGGCACACCACATCGAACTGGCGATGAACACCAAGACCAATCGGGCGGAAGTGACGCACGACAAGGAGACGGAGGATTTTCCGCCGGGACGATTCAAGAAGCTCAGCGCCGGCACGCGCGACGCGGGCTTTTTGAATCCCGAAGATTTCATCACCGGCACCAGCGTGAGCATCGAACTGGAAGGAAGATATCAAAAAGGCCGCGGGAGCGTGGATGAATTCCTCGAGCTTTGCGCCATCGCCAATCCGCATGCGCGGATCACCTTTGTCCCGCCGACGCGCGTCAGCGCCGACGATCAGGAAGAGTTACCGCTATCCGATGCGGGCAAGGATGCTCGGCAGGCAACGCCGGAGCAAATGGGCGTCACCGCGCCGGCGGGCGTCGATGCGACACTGGCGACCACGGAGAAAGACGGCGTGATTTTCTTTCCGCGGGGAACGGAGCAGCTTCCGCCGGAAACCAATGAAATTCAGCCGCATCCCAAGGGAATTGAGCTGGGAATCCTGATCCAGATGCTCAAGGATTTCGAGGATGCCAATCGCGGCGGGGGGACGCTTTACAACTTCCTTCAGGAGAAGTTCTGCCGGATCAGTTCCGGCAAGGCGAGCGAATTCTGCAAAGGGATCGGCGTTCACAGCCGGACCAAGGTCGGCGATCTGGAACCGCAGCAGGTGGAAAAGCTCTTCAAGGGATTCCAGGAAGCCCGGCTTCCCGCTCCACCGACGGATTGTTTGGCGCCGATCGGGGTGCGGCAGCTCCTGGCGGGGATGCTAAAAGGGGTCAAGGCCGAGTTCTACGCCGCCAGCAGCCGGGAAGCGGAGGTGTATCGGGGGCGGCCATTCCAGATCGAAGCGGCGATCGCATTCGGGGGCGAGCTGCGGGCCGATGATCCCGCTCGGGTCATTCGGTTTGCAAACCGGGTTCCGCTGCTCTTCCAGCAAAGCGCGTGCAGCAGCTTCAAGGCCATCGGCGAAACCGGCTGGAGAAATTACAACCTCACGCAGCCGCGCGGCAGCGTTCCGATCGGGCCGCTGGTCATCCTGATCCACATGGCCAGCGTCTGGGTCCCATTCACCAGCGAATCAAAGGAAGCGATCGCGGATTACGATGAAATCCGCAAGGAGATGAAGCTGGCATTGATGGAATGCGGGCGAAAACTCGGGGCGTATTTGCGAAAACGGCAGAAGATGCAGCGACAAGCCGCCCGGCGGGATGTGTTCGAGCGGTACATCGGCGAGATCAGCAAGGCGATCCATTCGATCAACGGGACCGATGCCAAGAAGTTGTATGAACGGCTTCTGCTGGAAGCCCGCAAGCGAACGGCCATCGCCGATGCGCGGCTGGACGAGGAAGGCAAAATCGTGGAGGCGGACGAGGCGGAGGAGTTGAAGGATGATGAGGGCGTGGTGATGGTGCAGAGCAGGGCGGCGCATCTGGCGGAGCAACCTTCATCCGATGGGGAAACGGCCGATAGTTCGGGGCTCGTGCGACTTCGGAGGCCAAGGAAGTCCTCGAAACGGCCGGTGGACAATGAGGGTTTGTTCTGATTTTTCGGGACGAAGATCGGCGTGCAGGTGATATGATTCAGATATGAAAATCAAAGTAGTCATTCACGATGCGGAGGAGGGCGGGTACTGGGCCGAGGTTCCATCCATTCCTGGCTGCGCAACGCAGGGCGAGACATTTGAGGAACTGCTTCAGAATCTTTATGAAGCGATTGAAGGATGCCTGAGCGTGGATCTCGAGGAGCCAAAGTCCTCCGAGGACGGGCGCGTGCTTGAGATCGCGATATGAAGCAAGTGTCCGGCAAGGAGATGGCTCGCTTGGTTGTTGGAGTCGAACTTCTATGTGGACAACTTGTTTGACTCGGGCCGTGTCGGATGGCCCAAAGGCCTTTTGGAGGCCGTGAATCGGCTGGGATAGATGGCAAGATGAAGTTCCACGAGATCGAAATCGACGAAGCGCGTCTCGCGCAGTTCTGTCGGCGGAACGGCATTCGCGAGCTATTGTTCTTTGGTTCGATCACGCGGAGCGATTTCCGGCCGAATAGCGACATCGATGCCATCGTGCATTTCACCGGCGTTGACAACCTCGGACTGTTCGAGCTGGGAAGCCTTCAACTGCAATTGACCGAACTATTTGGCCGCCAGGTGCATCTGCATACGGACGACATGATCCATCCGTATCTTCGCAATCGGATTCGCAGATCAGCTCAGGTTGCTTATGCCGCGTGACGAGGAGACAAACCGCATCAGCGACCGCCGTGAGACCCCTATGAACGAAACCAGCAAGCGTCGTCGCAGACAACAAAATTTCCGCCGTAGCGGGTAGTTCAAAAGGCTTTTCAGGTAAGAATCATGGCCAAGAAAAAATCCAAATCCACCGCCGGACTCAGCAATCGGATGAGGGAACGGGACAAGGTCACGCTCGGCAAGATCGTCGATCTGGCGGATGAGGTGTCCACGGACGCATTCAAAGGCCGGGACATTTCCGTGGCCATCCCGGCGCGCACGCGGTCCAACACGATCTGGAACAAGAGGCGCAGGATTTTGCAGATGGGCGACGCCAAGGCCAGCCGGGAGCTGTTCAACCTGAACCAGGCCAAGCAATTCATGCAGACGCTGCTGCATGGGAACAGCATCAAGGAGCTGATCGCGGCGGAGAAGACGCTGAGCCTTCGGGGCATGTTCTACAAGGGATTGCACACGATCCAGGGGACCAAGGGGGAAAAGACGTTCATGGGGCAGGACGAATCGGACGGCATCCTGGAAGACCTGGAGGTGGCGCTGGGAACGCTTCGCGAGGACCTGCATATTTTCGCCGAGAACCGCGGGGCCATGGTCGGCAACATCACGATTGTGGACAAGGGAGATGAAATCGATTGCCGCCGGATGGGCAGCGGGGGCTACGCCATTCCGAGCATCACCGAAGCGGACATCATTCAGTTCAAAAAGATCGACGCGGATTTCGTGTTGCACGTGGAAAAGGGAACGGTGTGGAACCGGTTTAACGAGGATCGGTTCTGGGAGACGCACAACTGCATCCTGACGCACGGCGGGGGCCAGCCGCCGCGCGGCGTGCGACGGCTTCTCCAGCGTTTCAGCGGCGAAGCCAAACTCCCCATCATCTGCCTGCTGGACTGCGATCCTTGGGGGCATTACATCTACAGCGTGATCAAGCAGGGCTCGATCAGCCTGGCGTTTGAAAGCGAGCGGCTGGCGATTCCCAGCGCGATGTTCCTGGGGATTCGGGCCAAGGATTACGTGCAATGCAAGCTGAGCGACGACGTGCAGGTCGAACTGAACGAAAACGACAAGAAGCGAGCCGGGGAAATCGCCAACTATCCGTGGTTCAAGGAAAACAAGGCCTGGCAAAAGGAAATCGAGCAGATGCTGTCCAACGGCTTCAAGATGGAAGTCGAGTCGCTCATCACCAAGGACATCAGCTACGTCACCGAAGAATATGTTCCCGAGCGGCTGAAGAAGAAGGATTGGCTGGATTAGGGCGTTGGAACGGTTCACGGTTGGTGGTCAAAGGGGGGACGCGATTGTCGGAGGGCGGTGGGAATTCCGCCGCGAGGCCGCGGCGGCTAAACGGCATGGGGGGTTCGAGAATTGGGCGATTCTGATTAGAATGCCGGCCCGATGTTCGTTCGACTGTGCAAATCCTTTCATTTCGAGGCGGCGCACCATCTGCCGTCGTTTCCGGATGGGCATAAATGTCGCCGCCTGCACGGCCATTCCTTCCATTTCGATGTCATCGTCGAAGGCGACGTCGATCCGGCCAAGGGATATCTCGTCGATTACGGGGACATCCAGAAGGCGGCCGAGCCAATCGTCAAACGCCTCGATCATTACCTGCTGAATGAAATCGAAGGGTTGGGCAATCCAACCAGCGAAATCCTGGCGGTGTGGATTTATGATCGATTGAAGCCGGCGTTGCCGCAGCTTTCGGCCATCATCGTTCGCGAGACCTGCACGACCTCATGCGAATATCGTGGTCCAGGCCGGGCAAACACGGGTGACAGGTGAGCAATGGCCAAATTGCCGACCATCCCATCAGCCGCGGGTGAAGCGGGTCAAAAGAGGACGTTGGGGGAGAACATCGTTGTCTATACTCCGGTGATCCTCACCGTTCTGGCGACGGTGCTGGCCGGCGTTTCTTCCAGCGAGATGAGCGCCGCCCAGTATTACCGATCCATTGCCGCGCAAATGCAGTCCAAGGTTTCCGACCAATGGGGTTTCTTCCAGGCCAAGCGACTGCGAGAGGAACAAAGCCTGAATTCGATCCGGATCCTGGAAAATTTGAGCCAACCGATTCCCCTTGATGCCGAGAGTTTGCGAACCGCTGGAAAGCATCTGGTCGATCAAATGAAGCGGGCGATTATCGAAACAGTGGATTCATCTAATTCGGCCGGTTCGGATACGGGGGTCGCCAAGGAACTGACGGATTGCACGGATCGGGTGGCTTTCCTGGTGCGGCAACTGAATCAGGCGACAACCCAGCCGGATGCGGCGGACGCCGTCGCGGGTTTCTTTCGGGGAGACGTGCCAAGGATTGAGGAGCAGACGATCAACGATCCGGCGATCACCGACTCGATCCGCGCGGTGGATGCGCGCGTCCCCGAAGCCGATTTGGAGCGAGAGGCCGGACAGATCGATGAAGACCGCCTCGATCACGCGGTGGGAATCGCAACCGACAATGCGGTGGCGTTCGACAATGCGATCCGCCGCATGGAGCGGGATGTCAGCCGAATTGCCGCGATCTTTGACGGAATTGCGACTAAGACGTCGGCGTTCGAGCGGAGCGCCGGCTGGGCATCCGATCAGGTGGATGAGAACGTGTTCGACAAGTCCAGGGTCTCCGTTCACGAAATCGCCGGTCAATTGAATGCCGCATTCAGCATAGCCGGCCTGCGTTTCAACTCCGCGCGCTATGATCGCGACGCGCGCTACAATCAGGTCCTTGCCCAGCTTTACGAGGTTCGGGTGCGGAAAGAGAGCTTTCTGTCCGAGCGGCACCGGCTGCGGAGCAAGGAATTCTTCTACGTCATGCTCGGCGCGCAAACGGGGGTGACCATCGCGACCTTGTCCCTGGCCGTCCGGCGACGGATGGTGTTGTGGGGCATAGCCGTCGCGGCAGGTCTGGCGGCAATTTCCTTCGCCGCATATGTCTATCTCTTCGTCTGACAGATCATCAGCCGAACCTTCGCGGCGGTTACCGGACGATGCGCGGTTATGTATAGTCGCTCACAATTTCAGCCGATGTCACCTTTATCATTTTGGAGGCACAGCAATGTCATCTTGGGTGGCTCCGGCCATAGCTGCTGAAATTTGGGGGGTGAGCGTCGAACATGTTCTGGCCGGAATTGCCAATGGGTCGATTCCCTCGCACGTGGACGGACAATTCCTGTTCGTGGACATGGCGGGGATCGGCTATTCCCGAAGCACGCCGCGTCCGGAGATCGTCGAACCGGTGGTCAGCAGCGAAGAGTTGCAAGCGCTGACGTTCCAGCCGGCCGAGCTAGCCGACGATTCGTTCGGGCAAGACGAAGATATGATGGCCGAAGAAGAGGACGGCCCGTGCCGCGATGTCGGGCTGTGGCGCACGGCGCGTGAGCAGGCATCGCGGACGCGGCGTCCCCCGCAGGCGGAAGCAGCGTAACGTTCCCCGCCAAAAAACATGCTTCGTGCATAGCGTGGAGGACCTGCCGACATCGGCGGAACCCGCGGTGCTTCGCACCGCCGCTAAATATGCTTGAATTGTCCCTGAATCACGGTTCCCTATTTAATGGATCTTGATGTCATCTAGGCCGGGCGGGGCGGGGGGATATTTCAAATTCAGCTTTTCCAGGGCCCGGGCGATGGTGTCGGAAAGCACCCAATTCCTGAACCATTTGTGGTCGGAGGGCACCACGTACCACGGCGCTTCCTCGGTTGAACAATAGCGCAGCGCATCTTCGAACGCTTCGGCGTAGTCGTCCCATCGCTTGCGCTCGGCGAGGTCCAATGGATTGAATTTCCAGTGCTTGGTCTTGTCCTCCAGCCTCGCTTCCAGCCGCCTTCGTTGCTCCGCTTTGGAAATATGCAGGAAGAATTTGAGGATCAGGGTGTTCTCCTGGGTCAGCATGCGCTCAAAGTCGTTGATTTGCTCGTAGCGTCGGGACCAGACTTCCTTCGGGACGATTTTGTGCACGCGCTCCACGAGGACGCTCTCGTAATGCGACCGATTGAAAATCTCCATCATTCCCTTGAGCGGGCAGGCCAGGTGATATCTCCACAGATAGTCATGGGCCAGTTCCAGATGGCTGGGAACCTTGAAGCTGGTGACGTTACATCCCTGCGGATTCACGCCGCTGAAGACATGGTCGATCGCTCCATCCTTCCCGCCGGCGTCCATCGCCTGAAGGACGATCAATACCGAATGACTTCCCGATGCGTATAACAATTCCTGAAGCTCGATCAGGCGCTTGAGGTTCTTCTTGATCGCCGGCTTGGCCTGGTCCTTGTCTTTGAAGGGGGAGGTTTGGTTCGTGGGCCAATGGGACAAATCCACTTTTTTCCCCGGCTCGACGCGAAACGGTGAGGGAACCATGATTTCACCCTACAAGCGTGGGGCGGGGCACGCAATCAATCGCCGGCGTTGGCCTGGCTTTTCACAAAGGGCAATTCCACCACGGTCCCGGGCCGAAGGGCTCCCTCGGCGGCGACCCGCAGGGTGGTTCCCGGCTTGGCGAAGGCGGACTTGACCATGGCCAGGCCGATCGAAGCGCCCGACAAAACCGGGGAAACCGTGCTGCTGGTGACGCCGCCGACCTGATTCTGCTGGTCGTCCATCATCGGCGCGCCGGCCATCGGCAGGGCGTCGTCGCGCATTTTAATTCCGACGATCTGTCGCGGCACCTGGCCGCGGGCGTGCATCCGCGCGACGATCTCCTGGCCGAGATAACACCCCTTGGTGAAGCTGACGGCCCGCTGCAATTGCCCGGTTTCCGCGGGCAGGACGGTATCATCGAAATCAATGCCGAAGATCGGACGACCCGCCTCGATGCGGGTGGTGTTGAACACGGCCCATCCGGCCGGCCTGACGGCCCGCTTGCCCGGTTCTCCTGCCGAAAATGAGGAGAGAATTTCCATCCACAGTTTGGCGGCGCTGGGGGCCGGAATGATGAGGTAATATCCCGGGGATGCGCACGGGTCATCGCGCCAGATGACCGTCTCGGTGGCGCCGATTTTCGCCGCCCGCGAGCCGAGGGGAGCCAATTCGATCCAGCCGGGGACGATGCGCCGTAAAATATCCGCGGCCTTCGGCCCATGCAGCGCGATCTGGTGACTTTTCTCGAGCAGGCTTTCGAAGTTAACTTTTTCGGAGAACCGGTGTTTTTCCAGAACGTCCCGGAGCAGGGGTATGTTTCGGGCATCGGTTTCCAGAAGCGTCCGGTCCCCGCGCTCCAGGACATTCACATCCGCGACAATTCGGCCCTTGTTGTTGAGTAGAAAAGCATAAACCCCGCTCCCCGCGGCAAGGGCCGCCTTGGAATCTTTCACCATCAGCCCATTGGTCAAAAAGCGGTTTAGAAAATCGATCCGATCTGGGCCGGTCGCCTCAAGGATTCCCCTTTGCGGCAGGTCCATCAGAGCGCAACCCTTGCGGATGGCGGCATACTCGGCCTGCGGCTCGCCGAAGGTGCAGACAATCTCGATTTCCCCGTATCGCTGAAACTCGGCTTCAGCCTGTTCATGCAGTTGTCTCAATGGATTCATGGCGGCGCTCCGCCTCTGGGCTGGTTTTGGAGCCAGGACACGACGGTTTTGCACAGGATGTCGGTCTCCAGATTGAAAGGCCAACCCTCGGCGATCTGCCCCAGGGTGGTGCGGCGCAGCGTGGTTGGAATCAGCGCGACCTCAAAGACGTTTCCGCTGACGGCGGCGACGGTCAGGCTCACCCCGTCCAGAGCTACCGAACCCTTGGGGACGATGTATGGCGCCAAGGCATATGGCGCTTCCAGAGTGAATCTCCATTCCTCGGCGCCGGACTGGATGCTGGTCAATATGGCGCGCCCATCGACGTGTCCTTGAACAAAATGCCCGTCGAGCCGGTCGCCGATCTTCAAGGAACGCTCAATATTCACGAGGTTGCCGGGGGTCAGCAGGCCCAGGTTTGTCCTGTCCAGGGTTTCCTTCACCACGTCAAAGCCGGTTTTTCCGGACGATATTTCAGCCACGGTCAGACAACAGCCGTTAATGGCGATGCTTTCCCCCAGGCGAGCGTCGGGGACATTCAGGGCCAGGATCAGCCGCCGGAAGTGCGGGCCATCCGATACGGCGGCAACCGTCACGGTTTTTTCCACGATTCCGGTAAACATTGCGGATCATTTTAGGTATCCTCCGCAGCGGTGCACATGAAAAAGAATAGGAATCCCCAGAATCGGCTATAGAGGGTACAATCGAAATGATGCGTCGAAGCCTACAGGACATGGTGACAGTCATCACGGGGGCCAGTTCCGGGATCGGGCGGGCGCTGGCGATGGAATTGGCCGGGCGCGGGGGACGGCTGGTTCTGGCGGCGCGGCGTCTGGACCGCCTGGAGGAACTTGCCCGCGACCTGGGCGGCGAGCATTGTTGTTTGGCGGCCGATGTTTCCCGCCCCGATGATTGCCACCGCATCATCGCCACGGCGCTGGAGAAATTTGGCCGGCTGGACACGATCGTGTGCAACGCGGGGTATGGCTTTGCCCGTCCGTTCGACGCGATGAGCGAAGAGGATATCAGGCGCATTTTTGACACCAATCTGTTCGGCACGATCGAATGCTGCCGCAAGGCGGTCGTAGCCATGAAAAATCAGGAACCGCGCGACGGGTTCCGCGGACAGCTCATGATCGTCTCCAGCGCCTGCGCCCGGCGGGGTCTGCCGTATTTCAGCACCTATGCCGCCACGAAGGCGGCGCAGCTCAGCCTTGCCGAGGGCCTGCGCGTTGAATTGAAGCCGTTTGCGATTGCCGTGACCAGCA
This sequence comes from Tepidisphaeraceae bacterium, assembly GCA_050012375.1. Classification (GTDB taxonomy): domain Bacteria; phylum Planctomycetota; class Phycisphaerae; order Tepidisphaerales; family Tepidisphaeraceae; genus PALSA-1353. The sequence continues at coordinate 145,865 of JBEKHH010000003.1, read as the reverse complement.
TACATCCGGTTCGTTGCCAGACCGAATTCTTTTCTACAGCCAATGACCTGAGCGGCATGGATCCCGGGGCGCTGGCGGAGGGAAGCAAACAATCCCCGGGCGCCGTAGCCGTCCGAATGGTGCGGGCGATCGAGCGCCCTCGCCGCGAGGTATGGCCCAAGGCCCTGTCGCGCCTGTCCCTGAGCATCGCCGTGGCGATTCCGGCCGTGGTGGACAACGTGATGTGCGGGGTTCGCGACCGGATGCTGCGCCAGCACGAAAACAAGGGCAAACAAGGCGAGCAACGGCAAAGCGTTTTGCGACGATTCGGAATCATCTCTCGAAGAAGCCGCCCATCCCGCGCGGTAGACATTTGATTTGATGCGATTTTTATATTCTGCGGTTTTTAGGCTGAATTGACGCGTTAGACGGCGGAGCGGAGCCTGCTGGGAGGACGGTCATGAGGCGCGAGGCTGTGGCGGCCGTGCTGGCGTGGATAACGTTGATGCCGCATTTTCCAGCCCGAGCGGCGGCGGCGGACCTGGATCCTCCGGTTGTCGTCTATCAGAATTCCAACCTGTACGCCCTCTACAACGGCCATGTTACCGCAACGATCTCCAAGGCTTCGGGCGAGATAGTTTCACTGAGATTCGAGGGTCGGGAACTGCTGGCTGATGCCGATCGGCGGGCGCCGGGAAGCTGGTTCAACGCGTTGAGCAGCGACGCCGCCACGGACCGGATTGTGATTGATCCATCCGGCAATCAAGGGGCTCGCGGCGAAGTCTCGATCGGGGCCGGCGGATCGTTGGCGATTGACATCCGCTATTCGCTGGGACGGGGAGATCACGGGCTGTACGCGTGCCAGATTTTGAGTCATCCGGCGAATTCTCCGCTGGCGCGCGTTTCCAGCGGCGGGTTTCAATTGCGGCTCAATGAGAAGCTGTTTGACTATTTGACGGTAAGCAAAGCCCGCGGGCACGCCATTCCTTCGGCGCAAGACTGGATCGCGGCCAAACCCATTGTGTCCACGGAGGCGCGGCGGATGGTGAGCGGGAAATTCACCGGGCAACTGGTGTGCTTTTGGGATGACGCGGCAACGCAAATGGAGACGCCCGTGTACGGTTTTTCGGGCGCGCAGGCCGGCGTGGGTCTTTGGATCATCAATCCCTCCTGCGACTATCTGAGCAGGGGCGGCAACGTTGTCGAACCGACGGGTTGGCTTGATTCCCTGGATGGGGCTCCAACCCTGACGAATCGGTGGGGCGGCGAGCCGATGCCGCAGGCGGGCATTTCGGTCAATCGCGGTGAATCCTGGTCGCACGTCATTGGGCCATTCCTGTTGTATTGCAATCAGGGTTCATTTCAGGATGCACAGTTCCAGGGAAGGCAAGAGAAAAGCCAATGGCCCTACGCCTGGGCGGGCAGAGATGAAGCGGTCCCAAGCCGGCAGCGCGCCGCCGTTTGCGGACAGATCGTTCTGAGCCAATCGCCGCTGGCCAGCACGTTGTATCCGGCCACCCCGCCGCTTGCCGCACAACCCGCTTCCATCTGGCAAAACCCTTATGGCCCGCAAGCGCCGGCGCCCGGGGATGTGCCGACAACGCAGCCCCAGGCGCTGGAGCAACTGCATGGGGCGATGATCGGCCTGAGTTCGGACGAAGACTGGCAGACGAATTTTTTCGACGACCAGGTTTGGATTCGCGCCGGCGACGACGGAACGTTCTCAATCGCCAACGTGCTTCCCGGAACCTATACGCTTCACGTCTATTGCGACGGCCAGGTTGGCGAGGCCTCGGTTGGCGGCGTTCGGTTGGACCCGGGGCGGACGGTTGATCTGGGCAAAGTCGTCTGGACGCCGCGGCCCTATGGACAGTTTGTCTGGCAACTCGGATATCCCGATCGCAGCGCCGCCAAATTCCGCCACGGCGATGATGCGACGCGCTGGGGGAAATGGACGCTGGATCGAAAAGAATTCCCGGCGGGTGTGAATTATCTCATCGGCAAAGGTGATCCGCGCAAGGATTGGAATTATGCCCAGTTCCCCGGCACGACGTGGGCCATTCATTTTCCGTTGGGGTTTGTTCCGGACAGCGGGTGCGGATTCCTGCACGTTGCGCTGGCAGGGGGAAGCGGCGCGGCCCGTTTGAGCGTCATTCTCAACGGCAATGATATTTCTCAATCCGTTTTCCTGCCGAATCCGACGGTTTCCCGCCCGCCCGGCTCGGTGCTGGTGGACGACATTGCGCATGACCAGGTTCGCGGTCTTTACCGCGAGAGCGTCTATTCGTTTTCGCCGGCGGATATTCAAATCGGAGACAACGTGCTGCTGCTTCGCGTGGATGGGCGCAAAGCCACCGATGGCCTGATGTACGATTGTCTCCGCATGGAAATCAGGGCCGATTCGTTCTTGCTCCCCGGAGAAGGCGATGCCGGCTTTGCTGTGCCCCAAATGATTCTGGTAAACCCGAAAGGCCCGAGGTTGAGGGTCACTGCGACGTATCGGGGTGATCCCTCGGGTGATTACACAGGCATAGACCACCCAAGATAATAACGATGCGACCGGTGTGTTATGCGCCGGCCTCGATCAGCACCCGGTTGTGCCGATCCCGCCGCACCTCGCGGTAAAGGGTGTCGCGTTCCACGGGAATTCTCCCCGCTTCGCGGATCAATCGTTTGATGTCTTGAACGTTCAGTTCCTGATGAACGCCGTCCCCCTCGCGCTTGGTGATGTCGTACCAGATGACCGTGCCGTCCAGATCGTCGCAGCCCCAGCTCAGGGCAATTTGCGAGAGGCCGACGCTCTGCATGATCCAGAACGCCTTGATGTGAGCGATGTTGTCGATCATGAGCCGGGCGATGGCCAGGGTCTTCAGGTCCGTCAATCCGGTCGGTCCCGGCAAAAAGCCGAGTTCGCTGTTTTCGGGAATGAAGCTCAGGGGAATCACGCAGTTGAAACAGGCCCGAGGCGAACCCGAGCGCATGCCGGAGAGCGATTCATCCTGGAGTTGCCGCAATTTCAGCATGTGCCCGATGCGCTGAGCCGGCGTCTCGACGTGGCCATAGAGCATGGTGGCGTTGGAATAAATCCCCAGTTCGTGGGCTAGGCGATGGACTTCAAACCAGCGGTCCTCGCGGACCTTGCCCTTGAAAACCTCATCGTGAACGCGATCGTCAAAAATCTCCGCGCCGCCGCCGGGGAGGCTTCCCAGCCCGGCCTGGCGAAGGGCCGTCAACACTTCGCGGACGCCCAGGCGCGCGATGCGCGCGAGGTGGATGATTTCGATGGCGGTGAAGGCCTTGATGTGCAATTGCGGACACTGTCGCCGAATGCCGCTGAGCATTTGCAGGTAATAATCGAACTTCAGCCAGGGATGCAGTCCGCCGACGATGTGGACTTCGGTGGCGCCGGCCTCGGCGGCGCGGGCGGCGGTGGCGATGACCTGTTCGACGGGCATTTCATAAGCGCCCTCCTCGCCGCGCTTGCGATAAAACGAGCAGAATTTGCAGGACAGGGCGCAGACATTAGTGTAGTTGATGTGCCGGTTGCGGTTGTAAAACGTTTTGTCGCCGTGCAGTTTTTCCCGCACGAAATTCGCGAGGCGGCCGATGCCATGCACGTCGCGGCTGGCGTAGAGGGCCGCGCCATCCTCGGCCGAAAGCCGACGGCCGGCGGCGAGGTTATCCGCCACCGGGAGCAGGGCGGGATCGTTTACTTTCAACTCGGAGGGCATGGGAAGTCAGTATATTGAATGGAGTACGTGCCAACCAGCCCATCGCTCCGCAGTTGGTCAATATCAAAGACGGGTTATTCGGCACCGCCCGGCAAATCCCAGCCACGCGTACTGGCGTCCTTCTTCAATTCGTCGCGCTTTGCTTCGAGGAGCCGTTCAAACCTTTCAATCGCAGGTGGATGAAACCAGTCGAACAAATCCCACATGCGATATCGGGGGAGATATTCGTGGATTTCGCGAATCAGCCCATCTGCCTTTGGAGAAAACACGGCCAGATGGTGATCGCAAATGTCGTTGATTGGATGATCGCCAATCTTACCGTTCATTCGTTCTATCCCGGAGGGCAGCGCTATTTTATCAACTCACCCATAACTTTCGATTAAAATTCAAACCGACACACCATCCATTGCTCGGCAAGAATTGCGGCGTTTTTTATGATACAATGGAAGCATGCAGGTCCAACTTAAGAAGCCTGAACTCGAGAAGTTCATCGACGAACAGGTGAAGGCCGGCCATTTTCCCAACCCCGAAGCGGCTGTCGAAGCAGCGGTCCAGCAAATGATGCTTGACCAAATGCACGAACTGGATGACGAAACGATTGCTGCGGTCAAACAGGCCGACGAACAAATCGACGGCGGGCAGGGCGTTGACTTCAAACAATTTGCCGCCGAATTGCGAAAGAAAATGGCAGCCGGGTGATATGCCGCCCGCATTTCACCTTATTCTCTCCCCGGAAGCAGGCGCCAACCTGCAGGAACTCCACGAATATATCAGCAGAAATTCTCCTCAGAATGCGGCCAGAATGGTGGGTCGGATACTCGACGCCATAGCCACTTTGGAAGAGTTTCCGCATCGGAACGTGGTCGAACATCGGAGCGAAAAGCTCAAGCATCCGGTCCGCTCAATTGCGGTCAGACCGCACCTCATCTTTTTCCGCGTGCTGGAAGACCAAAAGGGCGTCCGCATTCTTACCGTCCGTCACGCCGCAAGAAGACGGCCAGTCCGCTTCGATGAGCGAAAGCAATAATGCGTTACGATCAAGCAGATTCATCTCATCAGGTCAATGATTCCCAATGTTGCCAGCAATAGGCTGATCAATCCATTGATCGTGAAAAAAGACACGTTTACCTTGGAAAGATCGTTCGGCTTAACCAGGCCCTGTTCCACGATCAGCAGCACAATGGCCGCGGCCGCGCCTAGAAAATAGAGCAGGCCGAATTGGGGCACGATGCAACCGAGCAGGACCAGCATCGCGGCGGCAACGAAATGCGTCGCGCGGCTGACCCAAAGGGCCCCGGAAATCCCGATCTTGGCCGGAACCGAATACACGCCGCATTCCCGATCGCTGGAAAAATCCTGGCAGGCATAAATGATGTCGAAGCCCGCGGTCCAGGCCGCGACGATGATGAACATGACCGCCGGGGGCCAATCCATCCGCCCGGCCACCGCCACCCAGGCGCACACCGGGGCCAGGGCGAGGGCGACGCCCAGATAATAATGGCAAAGGCGCGTGAATCGCTTCATGAACGGATACCCGCACAGATACGCCAAGACCGGCAAGGAAAACAGCAGCGGCCAGATATTGTGATAGAGGATTTCAAACCCGGCCGTGGCGGCGATGAATCCGCAGCAGCAAATGGTCAGGATCACGGCCACAAATCGGCGTGAAAGCGATCCCGAAGGCAGGGCACGCCTGGCCGTGCGCGGGTTCCTGGCGTCAAGATCGGAGTCGATGATTCGATTGGCCGACATGGCCACCGTGCGGGCGGTCACCATGCAGATGAGAATCAGGCCGATTTTTCCGACGGTGAGTGACCCCGGAAACATCCGACCCGCCAGAGCGGCGCTGAGAATCGCCCAGGGCAGGGCAAAGACGGTGTGGTGAATTTTGATGTCCTCGGCGAGGACGCGCAATTTGCCGCCGAGAGTTGCCGGAACGCCGGCGGCGGGGGGGCTGGTTGTATTGCCTAGTGAAGTCACGGCTGTATCAGCGGGATTGCCCGGAAGCGCTGCTCGGCGGGCGAATGTTTTTTGGGTCCCATCGCGTGTCGAGGGCATGCGGCACGCCCAGCAGGTCCATCAATTTGCCGGCCACGAAATCGGCGATCTCGCCAACGGATTCCGGATTGAGATAAAAACCCGGGTTGGTGGGGGCAACGATCGCCCCGGCGTCGCTGAGAATCTTGTAATTATTGACATCGATCGGCGAGAGCGGCATTTCACGGTGGGCCAGGATCAGCCGCCGCCGCTCCTTGAGCGTGACCGCCGCAGCACGGGAGATCAAATTATCGCCAAGGCCGTGAGCCACTTCCGCCAATGTGTTGCCGCTGCACGGCACGATCACCATGCCCTGATGCAGGAAACTTCCGCTGGCCGGTTTCGCCCCGACATCGTTGTAATTGTAAAGAGTGACCGCGTGCTCGGCCGTGCCGGCCAGCGCGATCAAATCGACGGTCTCCATCCCCAATTCATCATGCAAAAGCCGTCGGCCGGGGGGAGAGACGATCAGATGGACATTCACGCCGGCGGTGACCAGGCCCTGGATGAACCGCTGGGCGTAGAGCGCGCCGCTGGCGCCGGTGATGGCGGTGACGATGTCCATGGGCACGCGATCATACGCCGGAATCGGCGGGGCGAAAAGAAAGGGCTGAAAAGGAAAGATTTTCGAGAAACGGGGGGGGATTAAAAGCCGCGTTTTTGAGTGAATTTTCCACGACGACAAGTTGTGCGGGCGATAGTGAAAGGTTTTGGCAGGTTGTGCCAGTTCGAGGTTGATTTCAATAAATCTAGAGCGGACTGACCCTTTCACCCGACCAAGATCGAATCGCGTCCTCTTTAATTTCTCGTCCTCTTTAATTTTTCCTGGATGGGCTGGAGCCTACGCGCTCTTCCGCGAGCGCGGTTTATGTTTTAACCAGTCAAGCACCGCTTGGCGGATAAGGGCGGCGCGGGTTAGCCCGCGTTCGTCCGCGGCAGCGTCGGCGGCTGCCAGAAGATGTGGTGCCATCGTGATGAGCACCCGAGCGACCTTCTCAGCGGCGGGCTTGCGCGGACGCCCTCGTTTTTTCGGATGAGGTCTGGCATTTGCGATCCGAGAGGCGCGCAGGCCGGAGAATTCAACGTCATATCGATCCGATTCGGCGTCCAACTGCCGGCGTGTCATCCGCCCGAACCGGCCGGGAAGCCAGGGGGCCAATGGTTTGTTCCGTTTTTTCATCATCATCTCCTATTGCGATGCCGGCGGCGCTCCGTTGGCGTGAGCGGGCGGGCGTGAATCACGAACAGGACATCGTCCGGATCAGTTAGATATATGGTCTGTATGACTCGACCGCTCGATGTCGGGCCGATGACGAGCCATTTCTCGTTGCCGATCGGCTTCGGATAAGGCTGACGAGCGTGATCAACCACATATTGAACATCGCTCGCCGTGAGCCCATGCCTTTCGACTTTGCCGAGGTTCCAGTCGATCCAGCGAAAGTCGTATGGCATAAATTATCGTATATACTAAAACTTCGAGACGCAAACAATAAATCGGCGGCGTTCGGTGTTGAATTCATTGCCTCATGGGGAACCCAACGCCATTCCTCACGGTTCCTTATTGTTTAACGGGGATTTGAACCCGCGATAACAAACGCAGATGCCGAAAGTCAGCGGACGCTGAATGATGTTATGGAACCCCGCCTGGGCCAGCAGATTCACCATCGTCTCGCGGTCGATGAATGTGTTGATGGATTGAGGCAGGTATTTGTACGCGCCGGTCTTATCGCCGCTGATTATGGTGGCGGTGAGCGGCAGAATCTGATTGAGGTAAAAGTTGTACAGCGCGCGAAGCGGCGCATTGGTCGGCAGCGAAAACTCGAGAATGACCACCCGGCCGCCGGGGCGAAGGATTCGAAAGAATTCGCCGGCGGCCGCGGCGGGATCGACGACGTTGCGGATGCCAAAGGCGATGGAAACGACATCGCAGCAGGCGTCGGGCAGGGGCAGGGCCTGAGCGTCACCGTTGATGAAGCGAACGCTCGGGACCGGAACGGCCTTGGCGGATGCGGCCGTCATCCACTTGTCGAGGGCAATCGGCAGCATCTCTTGGGTGAAGTCGATTCCGATGACTTGAGCGGCATTCGATGCCCCGTGATGGAAATGCAATGCGTCAAAAAATGCCAGCGTCAAATCGCCGGTGCCGCAGGCGACGTCGACGATGCGATCGCCCGGCCTAAGCCCCGCCAATTCAACCGCCCGGCGCCGCCAGGCCTGATCCAGCCAAATGCTGTGCAGACGGTTATTGAGATCGTAGCTGGGGGCGATGGCGGCGAACATGCGTTGCACGCGGCGGCGTTTGTCCGACACGGCGTGCGGATCGGTCAGCGACGAATCGTCCCAGACATCCGACATGAATCCCTCCGGGGCGACGGCTCGACTGCGCTCGCCGCAGGGGCGCGAGCGGCTCTTCCAAGCTCTTGCAACACCGTCTGTTGTAACCAAAGTCGGGATTGGACGCACGGGGGGTGAACTTGACAATCCGGGCGGACCGATACTAAATATATGACTGACGAGTCAGTTATTTAATTTGAGGCGTTGGGATGACGGTGATTGTAAAACGACTGCCCGGAAGGCCGCCGGACGAAGCACTCCAGCAGCGGCGGCGCGAGGCGATCCTGGCGGAGGCGGCCAGGGTGTTTGCCAAGCACGGCTTCACGGCAACGGATGTGCAATGGATTGCCGACGCGCTGAAGATCAGCAAGGGGACGGTCTATCGCTACTTTCCGACCAAGGAGAAGTTGTTTCTATGCGCGGTGGAGCGGGGGATCGGGCGGCTGCGGGAGCACATTGAAACCGCCCGGCGGGGCCTGACGGACAAGATCGAGGAAATCCGCGTCGGCGTGGTGGCGTACCTGCGGTTTTTCAAGAAGAACCCGGAATTGGTGGAGCTTTTCATTCAGGAGCGCGCGGAATTCAAGGACCGCCAGCGCCCGCTTTATTTCCGGCATCGCGACCTGCGCCGCGGACCCTGGCGCGAGTACCTGGCCAAGCTGATGGCCGAAGGGCGCATTCGGCCCATGCCGGTGGAGCGGGTGCAGGACGTGCTGGGAGACGTGCTGTACGGGACGATGTTCACGAATCATTTCGCCGGGCGAGACAAGCCGTTCGATGCCCAGGCGCAGGACATTTTGGACGTAGTCTTCAATGGGATTTTGAGCGACAAGGAGCGCAAGGGGGTTTGCGGGAGGGTTGAAATTTCTACCGGAACAAACCATGGCAAAGGAAGAAACAGTTGTTGAGGAGATTGCGCCGCTGTCGGGACGCGATGCGGGAGAGACGTACCTGACCCCCTCCGCGCCGGCGAGCGTGATGCCGGAGGCGGCGTCCGCGCGCAGCCGCGTGCGCAGACGATGGATCGTCCTGTCTCTCTTATTCGTCGGAGTGGTGCTGGGCCTGATCTTCGGCGTGCCGCGGGCGATTTACGCCTGGAACCATGTCTCAACCGATGATGCGACCGTGAATAGCCACGTGACGTACATCAGCTCGCGGGTTTTGGGCGTGGCACAGGAAGTGCTCGTGGATGACAACCAGTATGTCGAGGCGGGCACGCCAATGGTGCGCATCGATCGGGTCCCATATCAGCTTGCCGTGGATCAGCGTCAGGCCGAGCTGGCGCGGGCGAAGCTTTCGGTGGCGCAGGAAGTGGCCGCGCTGGATTTGGCCAATGCCCAGCTCGAGCGGGTGAGATCGGAGGTTCGCTCCAAGATCGCGGATCTTCGCGGGGCGTGGTATCTCGTGGCGACGGTGGGGGATTTGGTGAACTATGAAACCGCCATGCTGCAGTCGAGCGTGGCGAACCTTCGCCAGCAGCAGGCGAATCTCATGCTGGCCCAGGAGGAATTCGACCGGGTCAAGAAACTGGGGCCGAAGAGCGTGAGCCAAGAGGAGATCGATCAGCGCACCTCGGCGTTGCTGGCGGCGCAAGCGCAGGTGGAGTCGTCGCGAGCGGCGGTGGATGAAATGCGGGCGCTGCTGGGCGTTGGGCCGAATCCGAAGGACCCGGGCTCGGTTCCCGCGGATGTGGCTCAGACGTCCAACGGAACGCAATACGCGGTCTCCACGTTTTTGGGCGCGATGGCGCAGCTTGGGTTGGACTTTCGATCGATCACTTCTCCGGAGTTGCAGGAGTTGAAGAGCCGCTACAGCTCGTTGAATGCCCAATGGGTGGTCGAGAATTCTCCGGCCGTGAAAGCGGCCAAAGCGCAGGTCGCATCGGCCCAGGCGGCGCTAGGCGGCGAGCATTTCGATCGGTCGCATCCGGAATTGCAGCCGGAGATCGTCGCGGCGCAGAAAGCCCTGGAACAGGCACAGCTTCAACTCTCCTACACGGATATTCGCGCTCCCCTCTCGGGCTATATCAGCCGGAGGAGCGTCAATCCGGGAACGCTGGTTTCGGTGGGACAGCCGCTGCTGACGATTCGGCCGCTGGCGGATGTGTGGATCGACGCGAATTTCAAGGAGACGCAACTGGCGGATTTGCGGATCGGCCAGAAGGTGGACATTTACGTCGATGCGTATTCCGGCAAGTTTTTCCGTGGGCGCGTGGCGGGGTTCAGTCCGGGCACGGGGGCGATCAATTCGTTGCTTCCGCCGGAGAATGCGACGGGGAACTTTGTGAAGGTGGTGCAGCGATTGCCGGTTCGGATCGATCTGACTGAAGCGAACCCGAAGGATACGCCGCTGTTCGCGGGATTGTCGGTGGATCCGGAGGTGGATATTCGATCGCAGCCGGAGGGTCCGGATGCAGGCCAGCGGCTGCTGAGCGCGGCCGGCGCCAGCGCCGGAGCGCAGAGCCAATGAGGGCGGCGATCGGCGGCATTTCGCTGAATCTGGACCGCGCCGACGAGAGGGAATTTAATCCTTGGATTATTTCGCTGATCGTGGCGGTGGCGACGGACACCCCCAAATCGATCGCCAGGATAAGGTAAGCGCTTATCGGATAATCTCTTTTAATGCAAATGCAATGCAGGAGGGGCGGGAGAAACCATATCAGGCCACGCCTGCGGCAGCTTCCGCAGGATTCCCCTCCCGCACCCGCCCCACCCTTTTCCTTTTCCCCTCAACCATCCCAGGGTGGAGGAATACGAGGGATCATGCGCATCGCGCGGCAGAATTTGGCCATGCGGATGTCGATGCGGCGATTCACGCGGCCGATCAATGCCGTTTCAAGGAATGCCGAGAATCACGCCCACAATTTTGCGGTTCACTTCATGCGCTTCAATTACTGGCGGAATCACCAGACGCTCCGCGTTGCGCCGGTGATGGAAGCTGGCCTTTCAGAGTCAGTTTGGGAGGTTGAGGATTTGCTGAAACTGATCGACTGAAGCGCGGTATAATCCCGCGATGACACGCTTACGCCGATGGGCGTTCCGATCGCTTGCGGCGATGTCGCTCTTGGTCCTGGCTGCCGCAATTGGGGCAGAAGTATTTGCACTATCAGCCAATGACCTTTGGAGCTACCAGACTGTGCGATGGGTGAATGGAGGCCACGGAAAGTTGGGCGAGGAATGGGTAATGGAATTCGCCGGTGGGGGCGTGCAGTTCGAGCACTGGTCGGAGACTTACGTGAACCTGGGTATCCCACCGAGGCATTTTGCGGAAGAAGGCCAGATTCATCATGAGGCATTTCCGGCTGGGCCGATGAATGTGCGAGCGCTGCCGATGATCGAGCCGCCCTATCCGTTCGGAAGTTTCATTAAGTCTTCGCTGTTTGAGACGGGATTTGGTCGGGGAGATTTCGGGTTTTCTTATTGGCATGAGACCAGTTTCGCGGGCTTTGAGAAAGGCTTCGTCGCCGCCGTTCCGATTTGGCTGATCGGCGTGGCATCGGCGGTCGTTCTAGTGTTGTGGGAGCTGAGACACATTCTTGGCCGCCGGCTGCATTCCCATCCTTATGGGGTATGTTTGAAATGCGGCTACGACCTCCGCGCCACGCCCGACCGATGCCCAGAGTGCGGAACAATCCCACAAAAGAAGGAAATAATTTCAAACTGACCCACTACCAATCGCCCTAAATGTTTGATTTGAGCCGCAAAAGGGATAAGTTCCTTGGACATTATGAAGACAATCTACCTGATCGCCAGCGGGGATTTACGCGCCTCGGCCAATCGTACATGCGAGGCCGAACAACAGAAGATGGAGCAAAGCCTGACGGCCGCGATCGAGAAACTGGGCGGCAAGGTGAAGCGCGCCCACGGGTTTCGCGAGGAGGTCGGGCACAGCTTCATCGATTCACAGAAATATGGGATGGAGGTTTTTCGCGGCATCCCGGCGAAGGCGCCGCTCATCGTCGCCGAGGCGGTGTGGCAATATTCGCACCACGTGCTGCACGGCCTGCAATTTCATAAGGGCGCGATCCTCACGGTCGCCAATTGGAGCGGCACCTGGCCCGGGCTGGTCGGCATGCTCAACCTGAACGGCTCCATGGCCAAGGCGGGCATCAAGTTCTCGACGCTCTGGAGCGAGGATTTCGAGAGCGATCAAGCGTTTCTGAAAAATCTCCGCCGATGGATGAAGAGCGGGAAAGTCTCGCATGACACGAGCCACGTTCGCCGGTTGAAGTCCGTCAAAATTCCGTCGGAGGCGAAAAGAATCGGCGCTGGATTTGCCGAGCGGCTGCGCGGCGACAAGGCGATCATGGGCGTTTTCGACGAGGGGTGCATGGGAATGTTCAATGCGATCATTCCCGATTCGCTGCTCAATCAGATCGGCGTGTTCAAGGAGCGGCTGAGCCAGAGCGCGCTCTATTTTGCGATGACGCAGATCAGCGATGCCGAAGCCAGGGCGGTTTTCGATTGGTACAAAGCAAGGGGGGTGAACTTCCATTTCGGCGGCAGCGAAGAGGAGGACCTCACCGAGCGACAGGTGCTGGAGCAATGCAAGATGTACATCGCGGCCCTCCGGATCGCGGACGATTTCGGTTGCCAGACGATCGGCATTCAATATCAGCAGGGTTTGAAAGACCTGTCACCTGCGAGCGATCTGGTCGAGGGGACGCTGAACAACGTGGAGCGTCCGCCGGTAAGAAGCGCCGATGGCCAGCGCGAGCTTTTCGCGGGAGAGGCGCTGCCGACTTTCAATGAAGTGGATGAGTGCGCCGCTCTGGATGGGCTGGTGACGTACCAGCTTTGGCGCGAGCTTGGATTCGATCCGGAGAATACGCTGCACGATCTGCGTTGGGGCCGGCAGTACACGGGTCCGGGCAAGGACGTGGACGGCAACGACGCCGAGATCGACGCGTACGTGTGGGTTTTTGAAATCAGCGGGGGCGCGCCGCCGAAGCATTTTGTCGGCGAATGGTCTGGCGTGCACAGCTATCGCCAGCCGGCGATGTATTTCCGCCTCGGCGGGGGCACCTGTTCGGGCGTGAGCAAATGCGGGCACGTCGTCTGGAGCCGGGTCTTCGTGAAGGGGGAGCGGCTAAGGATGGACATCGGGCTGGCCGAGGCGATCGGATTGCCCGAGGCCGAGACGCAGGACCGGTTAAGTCAGACGACGCCGGTCTGGCCGATCATGCACGCGGTCCTCAAGGGCGTGAGCCGGGACCAGATGATGGCCCGGCATCTTGCGAATCACATTCAGGTTGCCTACGCCCCCAGCGCGAAGGACGCGAGGAAGGCGCTGTTTGCCAAGGCGTGGGCGATGGCGGAGCTGGGGCTGAAGGTGTCGATCTGCGGCGAGGTGTGATTTGCCGGAAAAAAAAGCGGGGGGTAGGATGTGTGCGCGGTTAAGGGCGCAAATTTCGGCAACAATTGTGGCGACTATCAGATGGAATTAACGAACCGGGTGGCACTGGTGACAGGGGCGTCGCGCGGCTTGGGCGCGGCCATCGCGGTGGCGCTGGGCCGGCGCGGGGCGAAGGTGGCCGTCAACTTCTTTGCCGGCGCCGAAAGGGCCGAGGCCGTTGCCGCGAACATCCGCCGGGCCGGAGGAATCGCCCAGGCGTTCGGCGCGGATGTCCGGGATGAACGGCAGGTTGATCGCCTGGTCGGGGATGTCGTCAAACAGCTCGGGCCGATCGACATTCTCGTGCTCAATGCCACCGGTCCGCAGCCGATGCTGAAGATCGAAGAATTGACCTGGCAAACGTGTCTCGATCAACTGGAGTTTTTCGTCAAAAGCCCGGTGCTCCTGGTGAAGGCCGTGGTGAGCGGCATGAAGGCGAGAAAATACGGCCGAATCATCCAGATCGGGTCGGAAGTTTTCGAATCGGGATTGGCTCCGTTCTCGAATTATGTCTCAGCCAAGGGGGCTCAGTTGGGATTGACCCGGTCGTGGGCGAAGGAATTGGGACCGTGGGGCATTACGGTCAACATCGTTTCGCCGGGATGGATCCCAGTCGAGAGACACGCGGATATCCCGGAATCGTCGAAGCAACAGTACGCGTCGCAAGTTCCACTGGGGCGGATGGGCGTGCCGGAGGATGTGGCGCAGATGGTGGCGTTCCTGGCATCGGACGGGGCGAATTTCATCACGGGGCAGAAGATTTCCGTCAACGGCGGCAACACGTTGGAATGATCGCTCATGCAAGGCAGCCAACAACTCACCGTCTCCCAGGCCCTGGACCTGGCGCTAGCGCACCACCGGGAAGGACGGCTGCGTGAGGCGGAGGAAATCTACCGGCAGATCCTGGCGAGCCAGCCCAATTTTGTCCCGGCGATCCATATGCTGGGCCTGACGATGTACCAAACGGGCAGACACAATGAAGGCATTGCGCTGGTTCGCAGGGCGGTGGACCTAAGCCCGAATTATTCCGAAGCCCTGGCGAACCTCGGGCACCTTCTGCGCGAGCAGGGGCGGATCGACGAAGCGGTCGAATGCTGCCGACGGGCGATCAAGCTGCAACCGACCCTTCCCGAAGGACACGTGAACCTCGGCAGCGCATTTTTCGCGATGGGGAAATTCCAGGAGGCCGAGCGCTGCCAGCGGCAGGCGATTGCGCTGCGGCCGAATTATGCTGATGCGTACACAAATCTCGGCAACGCGCTGCAGGCGCTGGGGCGAAACGAGGAGTCCGCGGCCGCTCATTTCAAGGCGGTGGAGATGCGCCCTGATTTTCCCGAAGGGCACAACAATCTCGCCGCCTTGCTGCACTCGCTCGGCAAGGTGGACGAGGCGATCGAGCATTACGAAACGGCGCTGAAGCTCAGGCCCGATTACCCCGAAGCGCTCAGCAATCTGGCGAACGCGCTTCAGGGCAAAAGGAGATTTGACGAGGCGATCAGCCTGTGCCGCCGCTCGTTGCAAATCCAGCCGAACAATTCGGATGCGTACAACAACTTGGGCAATGCGCTACAGGAGAAGGGGGACATCGCCAGCGCCAGCGCCTGTTTTCGCAAAGCCCTGGAGATCCAGCCGAAGCATGCCGACGCGATGAACAATCTCGGCAATTGCCTGCAAGAACAAGGGCGGCTGGATGAGGCGATCCCTCATTACCGCAGGGCGATCGAATTAAGGCCGGTGTTCGCCAAGGCCTACGGTAATCTCGGCAACGCGCTGCGGGGGGAGGGAAAAATCGAAGAATCGATCGCGGTTTGCCGGCGAGCGGTGGAGCTGCAGCCGCGGTTGGAGGAGGCGCACTTGAATCTCGGCACGGCGCTGCACATGGCCGGGCGATACTCCGAGGGAATCGCCGCGTGCAGGAAAGCCATCGAGCTTCGCGCGGATTTTCCCGAAGCGCACAAGGATTTGTCGCTCATGCTGCTGGTGCAGGAAAAGTTTGAGGATGGCTGGCGGGAATACGAGTGGCGGCTGCGCCTGCCGCACTATTTCAATTCGCCGGCGCGTTTCACGCAGCCGATCTGGGATGGGTCGGACCTGAACGGCCGCGCGATTTTCGTCCATGCCGAACAAGGCCTGGGGGACACCATTCACTTCGTGCGATTTCTGCCGCTGCTTCAGAAGCGCGGCGGACGAGTCATCCTGGAATGCCAGACGGAACTGGTGCGGTTGATGAAGCAGACTGAAATTTTAGGCGGAGTCGAGGTCGTTGCGAGGGAATCCAAAATCCGTTCGACGACGGGGTTCGACGTTCACGTGCCGTTGCTAAGCCTCCCGCTGCTTCTGCGAAGGTTGGCCCCGACCGATCAGGACGGCGTTGCCCAGCCGCCGTATATGAAGGCGGATTCGAATCTGCGGGAGCAGTGGCGTGCGCGGCTGGCGGAAAGCAAGAGGGTGAAGGTTGGGCTGGCGTGGGCGGGGAGCGCGATAAATAAGAACGACCGGCATCGTTCGATGCCGCTATCATCGCTGGCGCCGCTGGCGTCGGCGGGCGTGGAGTTTTATGCCTTGCAGTTCGGCAAGCCCGCCGAGGAGGCCGCGAGTCCTCCCGCGGGAATGCAGTTGATCGATCTCACGGCAAAAATCAGCGACTTCGCCGACACGGCGGCGCTGCTCCCGGAACTGGACCTTGTGATTTGTGTGGATACGGCATTGGCCCATCTCGCCGGGGCCATGGGCAGGCCGGTATGGGTGCTGCTGCAATTCACGCCGGATTTCCGCTGGCTGCTGGAGGGCGAGACGACGGCGTGGTATCCGTCGATGCGGCTGTTCCGGCAGAAGAGATTTGGGGATTGGGCGGAAGTGATCGAGAACGTGGCCGCGGAATTGGATAAGTACGCTGAGGCAAACGCACATTAACTCTCCGATGCCCTCACCAGCATCGTAATCCCATGATTCATCACGCTTTCAATCCAATATTTAACCGCAGAGCACGCAGAGATCGCTGAGAAGGACTGAGAAAACATTCGTTGCCGCTATTCTTCTCCGCGTCCGTCTCTGCGTCCTCGGCGCACTCTGCGGTTCAATTGGACTTTGAGATTAAGGAGCGTGCGCGATTGATGAAAAATATTGGGGAATACCAGGGCGAGGGGAACATAGGATGGCCTTGGCGAACATGCCGAGAAAAGGTCTGTCGGAGGGCCTTGTTTGATTCGGCGGTTCGGTGCTCGATAATGCGTGCTTTGTCCGACGAGGTGATTCATGGCTGATTCGCAGCGGGTGGAGAAGGATTCGATGGGTGAGATGCGCGTTCCCGCGGACGCATATTACGGGGCGCAGACGGCGCGGGCCGTGGAGAATTTTCCGGTTTCGGATTTGCGCTTCAGCCGGCGATTCATCGCCGCGATGGGACTGGTGAAGTGGTGCTGCGCGCAGGTCAATCATGAACTGGGGTTACTGGACGAAAAACGCGTGCAGCTTATCCAGCAGGCGGCGCAGGAAGTGATCGACGGCAAACTCGACGGGCAATTCGTGGTCGATATCTTTCAAACCGGTTCGGGCACGTCCACGAATATGAACGCCAACGAGGTCATCGCGGGGCGGGCCAATGAAGTGGCGACGGGCCGGCGCGGCGGCAAGGACCCGGTTCATCCCAACGATCACGTCAACATGGAGCAAAGCTCCAACGATGTGATTCCGACCGCGATGCACATCAGCGCGTCGATGGCCATCAAGGAATCCCTCAGTCCCGCGCTGGAACATCTGGCGGCGGCGCTGAAGCGCAAGGCGGACGCATACGATTCGGTCGTGAAAATCGGCCGAACGCATTTGCAGGATGCGACGCCGATCCGGCTCGGGCAGGAACTCGGCGGTTACGCGCAGCAGGCCCAGTTGGGAACGGTGCGCTGTCTAAGGGCGATCTACGCGCTGAGGGAGCTGCCGCTCGGGGGGACGGCCGTCGGAACGGGGATCAATTCGCATCCGGATTTCGCAGCCAAGGCGGCGGCGCTGATCGCGCAGAAAACGGGAATGGCGTTCGAGGAGGCGACAAATCATTTCGAAGCGCAATCCGCGAAGGATGCCATCGTCGAAGCCAGCGCCCTGATCAAAACAATCGCCGTCAGCCTGACCAAAATCGCCAACGACATTCGTTGGCTGGCCAGCGGGCCGCGCTGCGGGCTGGGAGAGATTTCGATCCCGGCGACGCAGCCGGGCAGCAGCATCATGCCGGGCAAGGTGAATCCGGTGATGAGCGAGATGGTATTGCAGGTTGCGGCACAGGTGATGGGAAACGACGCAACCGTGGCCTGGGCGGCGGCGCTGGGGAGCAACTTTGAGCTGAACGTGATGATGCCGGTGATGGCGTTCAACCTGCTTCAGTCGATCGAGCTATTGTCCCGCGCGGCGAAGATATTCGCCGACCGCTGCGTGGCCGGATTGGAGGCCAACGCCCAGCGATGCGCGGAGTTGGTCGAGCAATCGCTGGCGATGTGCACGAGCCTGGCGCCGGCGATTGGATATGACAAGGCCGCGGAAGTCGCCAAGGAGAGCTTCAAGACGGGCAAGACGGTGCGCCAGGTGGCGGCGGAAAAGAAACTGCTGGGCGACGTGGAGCTGAAGAAGGCACTCGATCCGCTGCGCATGACCCAGCCGCAGGCGGATATTTTGGGTGGCGGCGGGGGATGACCGGGCAAATCAGGCTTACGCCAACAAGATTCGTGACTGAATGTGGGGCGAAGCATATAATCGGCGTTCACACGGACGAGACTTCTTATGGAGATCGCATCACACATCGAGGTTGATCCGGGTCGGTGCCACGGGAAACCGGTTATCCGAGGCACGCGGGTTTTGGTAAGCGTGGTTCTGGGGCACATCGCAGCGGGGGACGACTTTGACCAAATCGCCAGTTCATATGGAATTACGTTAGAAGACATACGGGCGGCTGTCGCTTTCGCCAACGATGTGGTGCATCGTGAACGATTTTACGCTGCAAGCAAATGAGATTTCTTATCGATGCCTCATTGCCGCGGCAAGCGGCGCAAATTCTGGCCGAAATGGGCCATCAAACTGTTGACGTGCGGGATATAGGCTTGGGCGCGGCGGCCGACGAAGTTATCGCCGCCCATGCCGCAACCGAAGGTTTGTGCATCCTGACGCGCGATCACGACTTCGGCGATGTGCGGAATTATCCGCCGGGCGATTATGCGGGCATCGTGGTTTTCGACGTGCCCGACCAACTCAAGCTCACATTCTTTCTGGAGTTGCTCAAGAAATTTGCCACCGATGAGTTGACCATTTCACAATTACCGGGGCGCCTGGCCGTGGTCGATCCATGGCGCACCCGTTTGCGATAGATTCCTCGCTTCTTGCAAGGCGATGCCCCGGCTCATACCTTGGCGGGCGCGGGAAGATATGCAGCAATCGCCCAGCAAAGATTCGGCGGCCGATTCTGAAAAATCGCCGCCGGCGCCGACCGTTGCCGCGCTGTCCCCGGCCATGCGGCAATACCAGCAATTCAAGGATCAATATCCCGGATACATCCTGTTTTTTCGGATGGGGGATTTTTATGAGATGTTCTGGGAGGACGCGAAGCTGGCCGCCAAGGCGCTGGGATTGGCCCTGACCAGCCGCAGCCGCGGCGGGCTGGGGGCGGAGGATGCGATTCCGATGGCCGGGGTGCCGTTCCATGCGGTGGATGGTTATCTGCGCAAAATGATCGCGGCGGGGTACAAGGTCGCGATCTGCGAACAGGCGGAAGACCCGGCCCTGGCCAAGGGGCTGATACGGCGCGAAGTCGTTCGGCTGATGACGCCCGGAACGCTGACGGACGATCCGCTTCTGGACGGGCGGGCGGATAATTATCTCGCGGCGGTCGCGTTTGGCATCACCAAGGCCGATGGATATCGGGCCGCGCTGGCGTGGGTTGAACTTTCCACCGGCGCGTGCGTGGCCATGAGCGGCAGTGAAGGACAGGTGCGGGACGAAATCGCCCGGCTGCGACCCGCGGAAGTTCTGATTCCCGAAAAACCGTCGGGCAATCCCCACGAGTTTGCCAAACAGGTGGAAGCCACGGGTGCGTGCGCGATCACGGTTCGGCCGGGATGGCAATTCTCCCCGCACCATGCGCGGCAGCAACTTGCCAGCCAGTGGAAGATTTCGACGACGGCCGGGTGGGGGTTCGCGGATGACGATCCGGGAATTTTCGCGGCCGGGGCGCTGCTGAGTTATTTGCAGGAGACGCAGAAGACGGCCCTGGCGCACCTTCGGCCGCTCCGCCGTCATGTTGTCGAGGATCACCTGTGCATCGACCCGGCGACGTGGCGGAGCCTGGAGATCGAACGGACGGTGCGGAGCGGCGGGACCGAAGGGTCGCTGCTGGAGGCAATCGACCGCACGCGCACAACGATGGGGGCCCGGATGCTGCGGCAATGGCTGCGAGCGCCGCTGGCCGATCGGGAGCACATCGAGGCTCGCCAAGCGGCCGTCGCCGCCATGGTCGGCGCTGGGCCGGATTTGTCGAAGATCGTCGAATCGCTCGACGACGTGTGCGATATCGAGCGGATCATGGCGCGGGTGTCGCTGGGACGGGCAAGTCCGCGGGATTTGGCGGCGCTGTCGCGGTGTCTGGCGGCAACGCCCGAACTGCTCGACCGCCTCGGCGCGTTGGCCGATTCCAAGGACGTGGCGCCGGAGTTGATGGGCCTGCGGGATTTTTGCGATCAGCGGGCGAAATTCCTCGCCGGGGCGATCAAGACCGAGCCGGCCCCGCATCTCCGCGAAGGCGGCGTAATTGAAACCGGCTTTGACGCCGAACTCGATCGCCTGCGCCAAATCGCGCACAGCAGCCAGTCCTGGCTGGCCGAATATCAAGCAAAGCTCGCGCGGGAATCCGGCATCGCTTCGCTCAAAATCGGATACAACAAGGTGTTTGGATATTACATCGAAGTGACCGATGCGCACCGGCCCAAGGTTCCGCCGGCATGGTCGCGCCGTCAGACCGTCAAGAACGCCGAGCGATACGTTACCGAGGAATTGAAAGCCTTCGAAACCGAAGCGATCGGGGCCCAGGATCGGGCGATCGCGCTGGAGCAGCAGCTCTTCGAGAAAGTCCGAGAGGAATTGCTGGTTCACGTGGAGACCTTCGGCGAACTGGCCCAGGGCGTGGCGCGCGTGGATGTGCTGGCGGGTCTTGCGGTGCTGGCGCTGGAGCGGCGCTATTGCCGGCCGACGCTCGTTGACGATCGATCGCTCGAGATCATCGACGGCCGTCATCCCGTGCTGGAGCAGCAGCTCGGCAGCGAATTCGTGGCCAACGACGTGAAATTTTCCGCCGGCGATACGTTGTCGCTGATCACCGGTCCGAACATGTCCGGGAAATCAACTTACATTCGCCAGGTGGCGCTGATCGCGCTGATGGCCCAGATCGGCAGCTTCGTGCCGGCCCGGAGCGTCACCCTCGGACTGGCGGATCGGCTGTTTGCGCGCATCGGGGCCAGTGATGAAATCCACAGCGGCCAATCCACGTTCATGGTGGAGATGACGGAGACGGCCAATATCCTGAACAACGCGACCGATCGAGGGCTGGTGATTCTCGACGAGATCGGCCGGGGGACCAGCACGCTGGATGGACTGAGCCTGGCCTGGGCGATCGCCGAGCACATCGCCCTGGAGGTCAAGAGCCGAACGCTGTTCGCGACGCATTACCATGAACTGACGGATTTGGCCCGGCGGATCAAGGGGGTGCGAAATTTCAACGTTGCCGTGCGCGAGTGGGAAGACCAGGTGGTCTTCCTCCATCGAATCGTGGAGGGGGGCACCGATCGCAGCTACGGCATTCATGTCGCCCGACTGGCCGGGATTCCGCCGGAGGTGCTGGCCCGCGCGAGGCAATTGCTGTCGGAATTGGCGGTGCAGCACGTCGGCTCCGCGACAGCGCCGAAGGGCCGCCGAGCGCCTCAGCAGGACCAGATGGAACTATTCGAGAACCCGGCGAAGGAGATCGTTAAGATATTGGCCGCGGCGAATCTGGCGGAACTCTCCGGCGCCGATGCGCTGAATCTGCTCGGCGAACTGCAAAAACGGGCGACGTCATAATCAGTGGGCAATTGCGTGGATAAGGGCGAGAACAAAGGCTCGGGAATCAGCGGTCTTCGGCGCGGAGGGCCGGGGGCGCTCCAGTTCGTCATCGCGGCGGCGGCGATGTTTGCATGGCTCGGCGATGTCGCCGGCGCTTTTGCCCGAGCGGGCGGCGGCGAGGGGTTTGGCGGCGGGGGCGGCGGGGGCGGCGGGGACGGTGGCGGAGGCGGGGGCGGGGGCGGCGGCGTTGCCTGGCTGATCTACTTCTGGATCCGGTTCTGCATCGAGTATCCGTACATCGGACTTCCCGTAACGCTTGTCGCACTCGTGGTTGTTTACCACGGGCACAAGCAGGGGCTGGCGGCGTATCAGGGGGGCGTCATCCGCCGGGGAGGCGACGCCGCCGATGACAACCGGATCGGGGAGGCCGCCGCCGCCATGGCCGCCGCCGATCCGAAATTCAACCTCCAGCAAATGGGCCAGCGCATCCACACGGCATTCATGAAAATTCAGGACGCGTGGTGCAAACAGGACCTCTCAGCCGTGCGCCCGTTCATTTCCGACGGCGTTCACGAACGTTTCTCCCTGCAGATCGAGGAACAAAAAGCGTTCGGATACCAGGATCACATGGAGAGCATTGGGATTGATTCGATTGTGCTGGTGGAGTTTTACGAAGGGAACATATTCGACGTCGCCACGGTGCGGATCGAAGCCCAGGCGGCTGATTACCGCATTTCATTGAGTGACGGGAAACGGCTTTCAGGCTCGACGGCCGTCCAGCCGTTCGTGGAGATCTGGTCGTGGCTGCGGCGTCACGGCGTCAGCCGCGACCCCTCCAAGCCGGGATTGATCGAGGGCCACTGCCCCAACTGCGGGGCCATGGTGGCGATGAACCAGTCCGCAAAATGCGACCACTGCGGCGCACTGCTTCGCAGCGGCGAGTTCGACTGGGTCCTGACCGAGATCACCCAACAAAGCGAATGGCGTCGCGGCCGACACGGCCAGGCCCCGGGGGTCGCGGAAATGCAGCAGATCGATCCCGGATTCAACCGCGCCGACGTGGAGGACCGGGCTTCGGTCATGTTCTGGCGAAAGGCCATGGCCGATCGGCTCGGGAAAATCGATCCGCTTCGCAAGATCGCGGCGGAGGAGTTTACCTCAGCCTATGTGCAGGCGCTGGGTTTGCAGGCGGATGGTTCGCGGACGTTTTTTACGGATTGCACGGTTGGCGGCGCGAATCTCGCCGGGGTTTTTTCCGATGACCAGAGCAATTCCGCGGTCGTGGAAGTGGGATGGGAGGGGGAACGGACAATCGCCATGGCCGGACAACCGATCAAGCCGACCGGCCAGCGCATTCAGACCCACACGCTGTATCTGCTGAAGCGTAAGGCGGGAATCCAGAGCGATCCGGGCACGAGCGTTTCCTCGGCCCACTGTCCCAACTGCGGCGCTCCGATCACCAGCGATCTTTCCTCGGCCTGTTCATTCTGCAACACGGTACTGAACGACGGCACGCGCGGCTGGGTGCTGTCGGAAATCGCCTCGGCATCATCCAGCGACGGCCAGAACTGGATCATGCGTCTGCGGTCCTCCAGCCCCCAAATATCCGCCCCCGGCAGACCCAACGGCAGGATAAACATTTCACCATCCGGATTGCTGGCCTGGTCGGTGAAAGTCGCCACCGCCGAAGGCGCGGTGGACCCGGCCGAGCGGCAAATGCTGCTGTCCCTGGCGGATAAATGCGGCATCGAACGGCAGCGCGTCGAACAAATGATCGAGATGGCGCTGGGCGGGAGGCTCGAAGTCCCCGATCCGCCGGACAAGGTGACGGCCCACCTATGGCTGACGGCCATGGCGGCGGCGGCGCTGGCCGGTGGCCGCCTCCGGCCGCCCGAAGCGCAACTGCTGAACACCGCGGCGAAGCGGTTCGGCTTCAGCCGGCAAGACGTGGCCCTGCTGTTGCGGCAGCAGTACGCACAGCGCCTCGCCCAGGCTAGGCAAGAGCTGCGCACCGCCCGCGGGCGGCAATGAGCCTGAGGCCTGACCTTTTGAGCCGGCGGGGGTTGCCAGGCTGGCGGATTCCGGACCCAATCAGATTCCGATCGTCCGAAAGAACCCGCACAAAAACTAGGCACGTCGTCCCCCATTGCGACCGGCACTAGGCAGTAATACGCTCAAAATCCGCATTTTCGCCGTTGGCACGGATCTTGACCTGCGGCCATTCATGCGGGCTGTTCAGGGCATGGTTTTCATATCGCTTTTGGTCTATCTGGCGGGCTGCCAAAGCGCGCCCTTGTCGCAGTCAGTCAATGTTTGGGTTGCCCATCAGGGCGGCGTCGTCCCAGGCTCAGAGCAGGCAAGGGCCGAAGCCGTTGCCCATCCGCTGCTGGCTTGCTGTAAAGGACGAACCGTCTCAATTCAGGTGTTGAATTCGGATGCCGTCGGCGCGTTCAGTTGGCGAAATGGCCGTGTCTACGTGACGCGCGGGCTGATGGATCGCCTCAGCGATCACGAGCTTGCCGCCGTTATCTCGCATGAATTGGGGCATTTGCTCAGTGACGGCCAATTGCAAACGGTCGCTAGCCTCAGCGGATGCTATGCCGATCCCGATCGAGAAGTCCGCGCCGACGCCGCCGGCCTTGCGCTTCTTCGCGCCAGCGGATTGCCGCCCCAGGCCATGGTGAGCATGCTCCAGAAGATCGAATCCGCGGGATCGCTTCCACCGAATTGCCGCGTTGCCATCCAACACCGCATCGCCATCATTTCAGCGCAAATCCAATAGCTCGGCCCACCTGGCAAGACAGCAGAGCCTTTCAATTCTTGCGTGAATGCAAGAGAACCGCGAAGTCGCCCAGGGCGGCATTGCCGCAACCAAAGAAGATGATCAAAGGCGTTGCCTCTTGGGGTAAAGTGAAGGTGTTACATCATTCACAAACCTCAAGAGGAGCAACGCCATGAACAGCTTTGTACAACGTCACCGCGGTTCTGTCATCGGGATGGTCAGTGGGTGGGATCGTCTGCGATTGCGTGGGACGTTGAGGATGCTGGCGAATCTCACGGGCATGATGCGGTTCCTATGCTACACCGGGCATTTGCTCAAGGACTTCGGCAAGTATGCGCGGGAGACCAGCAGCCGGGTTCGCCAGCAGGCGTTGGCCGTGGTCGAGCGGGCCGATCGTCCGGTGATTTATCTGGACAGCCCCAGGTCCAACAAAGAGCAGGTGGCGTTGGAGATCGCCGAGCGCGACAACATTCAAGAAGGGATCATCACGGCGGTGACCGCGGTGGAATCCTGCCGCAGCTATGATGTGCGCAGCGATCGGTCGCGTGGGCTTTTGGAATTGTATCCCCGGTTCCGCAAGTGCCAGCATATCTACGTCTATCGGATTCACCCGACGTTCGGGCTGATGTACTCGCGGTTGCAGACGTGGTTCCCTTTCAGCATCCATGTGGGACTCAACGGGCGGGAGTGGCTGTCGCGGCGGATGCGCGGGGCGGGGATCCGACATCTGCGGCGGGAGAATTGTTTCGCCTGGGTCCAGGACGTGGAGAAGGTTCAGGGTCTGCTGGATGAGCAGGTGAGCTTCGATTGGGAGAAGGCATTAGGGAAGTTAAGCAGAGAGATCAATCCGGCGCTGCCGTCGATCGTGGGGGACTACGACATTCCCTATTACTGGTCGATCGATCAGAGCGAGTGGGCCAGCGACGTGATGTTCAAACGGAGAGAAGACCTGCAGCAGTTGTATCCCGCGCTGATCCGTCAGGGGATGGGAAGCTTCGCCTCGCCGGAGGTGATGCGTTTTTTAGGCAAGCTGCCGGCGTCGGGGCATTTATCCGGGAACTTTGCCGGAGAGGTGATCAGCGACTACCGCAAGCGGGTGGAGGGCGTCCGGATCAAGCACCGGGTCAACGACAACTCGATCAAGATGTACGACAAAGGCTCGGTGCTGCGTGTGGAGACGACGCTCAATGACATGCGGGACTTGAAAGCTCCGCGCGTGGTGGACGGCAAGGGGGTCTACCGGGCCATGCGCAAAGGGGTGGCGGACATCAAGCGACGAGCCCAGGTGTCGCAGGCCAGCAACCGGCGTTACCTGGAGGCGTTGGCGGCGGTGAACACGCCGACGCCGCTCAAGACGCTGACCGATCAGTTGAGCCGGACGGTCCATTGGAAGGGGAAATCCGTCCGCGGGCTGAACCTGCTGGGGGAAGCCGACGCGGCGTTGTGCGCGGCCGTTGGACGAGGCGAGTTTCTGATCAACGGCTTTCGCAATCGGGACCTGCAAGAGTTGTTGTTCGCCGCACCCGCCAAAGAGGAGTTCGAGCGGCGTCGGCGTTCAGGGCAAGTAACGCGTAAGTTGCGGATGCTGCGGGCGCATGGAGTAATCCAAAAAGTGCCGCACACGCATCGGTACGTGGTGAGCGAAAAGGGCCGCAAGGTGATCGCGGCCCTGCAAGCGGTCCGCGAGGCGGACATTCAAAAACTCACCAGGGCCGCGTGATTCCGATCTGGAAAGTTTGCCAAGAAAACAAGAAACTACGGGATATCAACGAAGGCCGCGAAGATAGACGCGAAGAAATGCGGTCTAATTCAAGCTGACCTTCTTCGCGGCCGTCTTCGCGCTCTTCGCGGTGGTTTTGATTGCCGTGCGGGGGGAACCGAAAAGCCCAGAAATGCCCTGGCAAAACTGGAATTTACCAAGCCAATTGAACCCATCCCGCCGGTCGCCTCGTTTAGTGAGATAACGAGGACATTCGCGGGCGTCCCGCGGGTCGATTAAAAATTGTCTTTTTGTGTGGAGGCTTTTATGTTTAGGAAGACCATCGCCTTGGCCATGCTGGCAATTGCCGCTGCAATCCCCGTGGTCGCCGGCGGTTGCGCATCAGAATCGGAAAGACCGAACGCGGTCACAGGCGAACAGGGCGTTGTGGGAACGGATCTCGCTGCCTACGACCAATTTGGGAAATACCATGCCGAATGGGAAGGCAGACCGTGGCTGAACCCGCGATTTGTGGACCAGAAGGGTCGCTATCATCCTGAGTGGGTCGGGGCCACTGGCCGCTGATCTATCCGTGAAATCGCCCGCTATCGAATAGTCACCGCCCTGCCTGAGCGTGGGACGGTGACTTTTTGCGCCTCGACGGCGCGCAGCTTCAGTGACGGCGAAGCCGGTTGCCATTACCATAGGGCTTTCGCCGAAAGAAGGAGCTGAGACCGTGAGCCAACCGAGCCTATTCACGCTATCGCAAGAGCAGATTCCGACGCATTGGTACAACATCATGGCGGATTTTCCGCAGCCGGTTCCGCCGCCGCTGCATCCGGGCACGAAGCAGCCGGCCGGGCCGCAGGACCTGGCCGCCATTTTCCCAATGAACATCATCGAGCAGGAAGTCAGCGTCGAACGATTCGTAAAAATCCCCGATGAAGTTCGTCAAACCTATGCGCTGTGGCGACCGACGCCCCTGCGGCGGGCCGTTCGCCTGGAACAGGCGCTGGGCACGCCGGCGCATATTTATTACAAATATGAAGGCGTCTCTCCGGCCGGCAGTCACAAACCCAACACGGCCGTCGCGCAGGCGTATTACAACAAGCAGGCGGGCATCAAACGCATCGCCACGGAAACCGGAGCCGGGCAGTGGGGTTCGTCCCTGGCCATGGCGTGCAATTTCATCGGCATCGAGTGCGTCGTGTACATGGTGCGCGTCAGCTTCCATCAAAAACCGTATCGCAAAATTCTCATGCAAACCTGGGGCGCCACCGTTTATCCCAGCCCCAGCGATCACACGCAATTCGGCCGAAAACTCATCCAGCAAAATCCCGATCACCCCGGCAGCCTCGGCATCGCCATCAGCGAAGCATTGGAAGATACCGTCACCCATCCCGGCACCAAATACGCCCTGGGAAGCGTGCTCAATCACGTCTGTCTTCATCAAACCGTCGTCGGTCAGGAGTCGATCCGGCAGATGGAGTTGGCGGGGGAGGAGCCCGACGTGGTGATCGCCTGCGCCGGGGGCGGGAGCAATTTCGCCGGCATCGCCTTCCCCTTCTTATATCGCAACTTGCACGAGGGGAAGAAATATCGATTGATCGCCGTCGAGCCGGCCTCATGTCCATCGCTGACCAAAGGCGAATTGCGATACGATTTCGGCGACACGGCGCAGATGACGCCGCTGATGATGATGTACACGCTGGGCCACGATTTCGTGCCGCCGAGCATTCATGCCGGCGGGCTGCGATATCACGGCATGGCCCCGACCGTCAGCCACGCCAAAAAACTCGGCCTCATCGAAGCCAGGGCGTACGAGCAAATTCCGGTCTTCGACGCGGCGGTTCAATTCGCCCGGACCGAAGGGATCATCGCCGCCCCCGAATCCGCCCACGCGATCAAAGCCGTCATCGACGAAGCGATCCAGGCGAAAAACGAAAAGCGAAAACGGGTGATCCTCTTCAACCTCTCGGGCCACGGCTTCATGGACATGAGCGCGTACGAGAGCTATCTGGCGGGGAAATTGACGGACGAATGAGTTTTGCGGACGGTTCAATGCAGCACGAAGACGTGCCGACTGAAGCAGTGTTTTTCACCAATCACGCAGGCTCCTTAATTCCAAGGGTTAATTTAACCGCGGAGGACGCGGAGACAGACGCGGAGAGGAAACACAAAAACGGATTCTGTTATTTCTTCTCGGCGATCTCCGCGTGCTCAGCGGTTAAATGATTTGCTCCGCTTTCAATGCCTGGGCGACCTTGGCGATGACGGGGTCCCAATCACCGGGCTTTTCCTGGCGGAACAGTTGCAGGGTGGGATACCAGGGACTGTCGGACCGATCCTCCAGCCAGCGCCAGTCCGCGACATAGGGCAGGAGCAACCAAACCTTCTTCCCCATGGCCCCGGCCAAATGGGCAACGGCGGTGTCGACTGAAATGACCCGATCGAGGTTCGCGATCAAACCGGCGGTATCGGCGAAGTCGCTGAGTTGGGCGGTCCAATCGATCATGTCGATGGTGGGCGAGCTTTCGCCGGCCCGGTCCTTCTGAAGGCTGAACAGGCGAATCTCCGTCACCGCGCGAAGCGGGGCGAATTGACTCAGGGGGATCGAGCGATTTTTATCGTTGCGGTGGGCAGTCGATCCGGCCCATGCCAGCCCGACGCGAAGACCCTTGTGGCCGGATAATCTTGAGGCCCAACGCTGGGATACGGATGCATCCGCGGTCAAATACGGCGCGGCCGGTATGTTCCGCGGCGTGGTGCCGAAAATCCTCGGCAGGCTTAAAAGGGGACAGTACACGTCGATTGTGGGCAAGGGGTGGTCCTTGGGCAAGACCTCATCGGCGCCCTCGACGCGCTTCAGCAGACGAACCAGATCGGATTGGACCTGCACGATGATTCGGCCGCCGCGTTTCTTGACCATCGGAACATATCGCGCGAACTGGATCGCGTCGCCAAATCCACCCTCGCCGGGAAGGAGGATCGTCTTGCCCGACAACTCGCTCCCGTCCCAAATGGGTGGGGCGAATTTGCGGCGGGCCCACAGGGCGAAAGCGCGATGTTCGTATTCCCGCCAGCCACGCTCGTATTGGCCTTTTTTCAGCAGCGACAGAGACAAATTGTAATGCGCGGGCTCGTGCTGCGGGTCCAATTCGATGGCACGGGTGAGAATGGCGATCGCTTCCTCGCCGTGGCCCGTTTCGTGCAATGCCGCGCCAAGGTTGACGTAGGCTTCGACGCATTGGTCATCGCAACGGATCGCGGCGCGATACTCCTCAATCGCTTCGTCCATCCGGCCGGTCTCCCGCAGGGCGACCCCGAGATTGCTGTGCGCCTCGCCGTGATCGGGCTGACACTGCACAGCCATGCGATAGGCGGCGATCGCGTCGTCGAGCTTCTGCTGCTTCTGAAGGGCGACGCCGAGGTTGCTGTGAGCGTTGGCGTAGTTGGGGCGGAGGGCGATGGTCCGTCGATAGGCCGAGACGGCTTCGGCGATTGCTCCCTTTTTGAGCAGCGCGTTGCCGAGATTGTTATTGGCTTCGGCAAAATCCGGACGAAGCCGCACCGCCTCGGCGTGGGCGGCGACGGCGTCGTCCGTCCGCCCGAGATTGGCCAAGATCAATCCCTTGTTGTTGTGGAAATCAGCGCAACTGGGATCGATGGCGATGGCGCGATCAATGAAACCGAGGGCGGCGAGGCCGTCGCCCTTCTGCGCGATCAGTGCGCCGAGCAAATGCAGGGCATCGGCGTCGCCGGCGTCCCGCTCGACCAGGGCGCGGTAAATCGCCTCGGCCTCGGCGAGTTCGCCGGCGGTGTGATGACGCAGGGCCTTTTCGAGTTGTTCATCCGCGGACAACGGTTCCATCGGATTTGTCTTCCTCCCGCATGGCCCATGGCAGGGTCAATCCCGCGGCCAGCAGGACCAAAGTCTCCGCGCAATATACGATCATCGATTCTCCGTGCAATTTCTTGAACTGGGGCGAAGACGATTGGCCGCGCAATCGCAATTGCTCCATGGGTCCGGTGAGGAGCATCGGCCCAAGCGCCGCCGGGAGCGAAGCCGCCGCCAGCATCCAGAACAAGACAGTCACGCGCAGGGACTTGGCCCGGATGCGCCAAACCACCGCCCCGAGCAGCGCGGCCATTGCGAGCAGGAGCTGATAGCGCTCGAAGGCCAGAAACATTCGCGGGGCGGCCTTCAGGGCGGTTTGGCGGTCCTCAGTGAAGAGCCGGGTGACCAGGAGGAACAGGCTGGCCAATCCGCCGAACCACAGCGCCCAGGCGATGCAGACCAGAGCGGCGGCGATTCTGCGAAGCATTGGCATACTATATGCGAAGGAGCGGGGGCGTGTCGCCCAGCGGAGTCAGACCGGGGCGGCACGGGTGCGGCTCTGTTGTTCCTCTTTTCCTCGCCATTCGGGCCGCTACAATGACTTGCACCATGCGGGGAATGGATTCTCCGGATGACGGAACAGTTGGGGAAGCCCTTTTTTGGAGACCGTGTTCCATGGCCAAAATCGACGTGACGGACTACCGCGTTAAGCAGGGATGGACCGACCCGGCGCGGGCGGAGGAACTTTCGCGAAAATATTGCCAGTATCTCGAAGACGGCGAGATCCTCGCTTTCGAATCCACTCCGTTTGAATTCTCGCCGGAGGACCGGGAATTCCTGCTGGGGCAGAAACAGAGCGGGCTGAAGGTTCACAAGAACGTCTCGTATCGTCCAAGGCAGGACGTTCTGCGCGGCGACGCCTGTGAAACAGCGGAGGACAACCAGCGCCTGCACGAGATCATGCGGCGGTATTCCAAGGAGGTCACGCGCTTTCTAAGCGTTTTTCTGGCGCCCTACGCGCCGCACTGGACGCTGGATTTTGCCAGCTATCGGCCGCTGGAGGAAAAGGGCCGCGACCTGCCCGCGCACAAGCGTAACGATCTGATGCACGTGGACGCGTTTCCAAGCCGCCCGACGCACGGCGGGCGAATTCTGCGGGTGTTCACCAACATCAATCCAACCCGTCCGCGCATTTGGGAGACGACCGAGAAGTTTCCGCTTCTGGTCAAGACATTCGCCGATGAGGCGGGCTTGGGGCGATTTGCCCGCGAATCCGGCTCGGCGGGGGAGAAGATCAAAAAAGTTTTCGCCCTGGTCATGCGGGCGGTGGGCGTCAAGGGTTTGGACCGCAGCGCCTACGACCGCTTCATGCTGCGTTTTCACGACTATCTGAAGGACAGCACCGAGTACCAGACGAAGTGGCCCAAGCTTCGCCTGGAATTTCCCGCCGGCAGCACGTGGATGGTGTACACGGACCAGGTCCCGCACGCGGCAATATCGGGGCAGTTCATGACGGAGCAGACGTTCATTATTCCGGTGAAGGCGATGGTGACGCCGGAGAGATGCCCGCTGCGTGTGCTGGAGAAGCACTGCGGGAAAGCGCTTGTCGGGTAAAGACCGAAAGTGCGAAACCAGAATGCCGAAGGTCCCGGCGCGCCGGGGACGAATCAAATCCGAAATCCGAATGACGAAACGGTCTTCGTTTCGGGTTTCTGGTTTTGGGCTTGATTCGCCATTCGGATTTCTGGTTTCGGATTTTCCTTCAGCAACTTGAAATTCTCATCGACCAGGCGACGGATTGGTTCGGGCAGGCGCTGGTAATAGCCCCAGAACCTTACGCTGGCGCGGTGGGTCACAGTTTGGTGGTGCGCCCCTCACGCAAGTCTTTGATGGCTTCCTCAGCCAAGGCGTCGAGCCGATTGGCCCGCACGTCCCGCTCCAATTGCCGGTCCCAGGCTTCGGCATCGAATTCGTGGAACCATTTTCGGAAGCTGGAAAGATCGGATGGGGAAAGATTGCGTACTGCTGCCTGGATTTCCGGCAAGGTACCCATATCTGGAGTATATCGTCGGGCCGATTCCCGGCCGCTTGAATTCAAAAATCTAATTGAACCGCGGAGTTCGCTGAGGGCGCTGAGACGGACGCGGAGACGAAGCATGATAACGAATGCAGCCCCTCACCCCAACCCTCTCCCCGGATTACCGGGGCGAGGGGGAAAGCGCCGCCTTCCTGGGCTCACCCCGCCATCTCCGCAAAACGTTCCTTCAAATCTCCATACAGCTTGTGATACACCGCATACTGTCGATCGTACAGCTCGGCCATCTTCTTGTTCGGGTTGAGTTTCTTCGTCTGCTTGATGCACGTAGCGGCGGCCTGCTCGACGCTGCTCCACACTCCGGCGCCGACGCCGGCGAGGAGCGCCACGCCATATGCCGGGCCCTCATCGGCGTTGGTGGTGACGATCGGCTTGCGATAGATGTCGGCCTGTAGCGAGCGCCAAAAGTCGCTGCGCGCGCCGCCGCCGCTGGCACGCACCTGGGTAATGGGGACGCCCATGGCCTGCATGATCTCCAGCGCATCGCGCATGCCGAAGGTCACGCCTTCCAACAAGGAACGGATCAACATCGGCCGTGTGGTGCGTGATGTCAGGCCGATCCATCCGCCGCGGGCCATGGGATCGGGATAGGGGCATCGCTCGCCGGTCAGGTAGGGCAGGAATTGCAATCCTTCGCTTCCCGGCGGGGCGAGCCGGGCCTGGTGAATCAGCAGCGCGTAGGGATCGAGCTTTTTCTTTTTCGCTTCGGCGATCTCGGCTGCGCCGAGATTGTTCCGGAACCACTGGAACGATCCGCCGGCTGAAAGCATGCACCCGAAAACGCACCATTTTCCGGGAACGGCGTGGCACATGGTGTGAACGCGTCCCTGCGGATCGCGCACCGGCTGATCGCTGTGCGCGAAGACGACGCCGCTGGTGCCGAGCGTGGCGCTGACGATCCCGGCGGCAACAATTCCGTTGCCCACCGCGCCGGCGGCCTGATCTCCGCCACCGCCGACGACGGGCGTTCGGGCGGACAATCCAAGCTCCTCAGCCGCGCCGGCGCTCAGCATCCCCGTCACTTCCGTTGACTCGTGCAGCCTGGGCAACAACGCCCGGTCGATTTCCAATAGTTCCAGCAGCCGATCCGACCATTGCCGATTCACCACGTCCAGAAGCAACGTTCCGCTGGCGTCGCTGACTTCGGTGGCATATTCGCCCGTGAGCCGATAGCGGATGTAATCCTTCGGCAACAGAATGTGTTTCGTTTTCTCGTAAACCTTGGGCTCAATCTGGCGGACCCAAAGAATCTTGGGGGCGGTGAAGCCGGTGAGTGCGGGGTTGGCCACGAGTTCAATCAGGCCGGAGCGGCCGCCCGCGCGGGATTCGATCTGGGCGCATTGCTCGGCAGTTCGCTGGTCGTTCCAAAGGATCGCGGGACGAAGCGGTTTGGCCCCGTCGCCGAGAAAGACGCTGCCGTGCATCTGGCCCGAAAGGCCGATGCCTTTGATGTCGGCCGGCTTGACGCCGGCGCGCTTTCGCACGGCTTTTGTCGCTTGGACGGCGGCTTTCCACCAATCCAGCGGATTCTGCTCCGACCACCCCGGCTTGGGCGAAGAAATCGGATGCTCCGCCATGGCCGTCGCCAGGACTTGGCCTTTTTCATCGCAGAGCAGCGTTTTGGTCCCGCTCGTGCCGATGTCGATGCCCAAAAGATAACCCATGCTTGGATTTCCTCCGTCCCATTTGGCCGCTGACCGGCCATTTATCATATGTGCCGACAGCCCAAAACAGATGACAAATGACCCACGGCAAGCGACACTTGTTCCCCTGACCATAACCGTTTGCGAGCTTGCGGAAAAGAATGGCAACTCCAGGGAGAGAGGGTAAATCCGGCTGCAAGAGTTTCTGGCCTACGGCGTCTTAATTGGGGATAATGGAGAGACGGGGTTATGGGCTTCGTCGAACGCATGAAATGGTGGCAGTGGATCGCCCTCAGCCTGGGCTTGGGCGCTCTGCTGGGCTATTTGAATTCGGGCGGGGCCGATCCTCCGGTTGAGCATAGCTCCGTCTCGCCGATGGTATTTGAAAGCGGGCTCATGCAACCCCCGTACGTGGACCCGACCAACCCCGCTCATCGTCAGGCGATGGTTTCCGGAATCGTGGTTCATCCAAGACAGGAAATTCGGGTGGGCGGCAAGATGGTGCAGGTTCAGCTCGTAACATTTAACGCGCTGGATCCTCACCGCCCCGGCCATCCGTCGGGAGCGACCGAGCGGGTTTCCATGCTCGCGCCGTATCCCTATGAGCCGCAACCGCGGCGCGAGCCGACCGAGGATCGACCGGAGTGGCCGGCCGCCAGCATGTATTATGGCCAGAGCGGCGACACGCTTGAATCCCTGGCGGCGCATTTCTATCACAAAGCGACGGCTCAAGGGGTGAAGGCGATCGTCTCCGCCAACGACACCCTGCGAGCGGCGAGGAACGCGGCTGAATTGAAGATCAACGAAGGCCAGGCCTACTGGATTCCATGGAACCCCGCCGACGGTCATACGATCAGCGATTTTCTGCTGGCCGCCAATGAGCTGATCGTCCGCCAGCAAGGGGCGAATGCGATTCCCGTTTCCTTCCGCTATACGTGGTGGGAATCCGCGAATCATGTCTACGCGATCTGGATGATCGGCTCGTTCCTGGTCGTCGGGGTGATTTGGCCGGCGCTGCTTCAGGTGATGGTCAAGGGCGGCCTGGGTCGGACCAAACCGGAGGAATTCGACTTAAGGCGTTACAAGCCCAGCCCCGTGCCGTCGGCCGTCGCCAAGCCGACGACGGTTGTGACGAAGGACGACATGCAGCAACTGCGGGAAATGGAAGAAGCGCTAGAGGCTTCCCTCAAGGCCTCCGCGGCAACGAGTGGGCCGGCCGCCGAGCCGCAGGCCCAGCCGGCCGCGCCGGCAATCAAAGTGCTCGGCGGTTCGGAGCCGGCAGCCGCGCTTCCGCAGACGCCGGAGGAACCCAAAGAATACCAAGGCGAGTTTTATCCAGTTGTCCGCCCGGCGGAGAAGAAGACCGATTAAAATTCACAGGGCCGAGGCGTGCGGCCCCGGTCAGAGGGGGCCGGTCCGGCTCCGTTGGAGCAATATGTCAGAAGCCGAATCTCCCGCCATTCTCGTCCTGGTGCGCGAGCTGATGTTTTCAGGAAAAATCTCCGCCGAGGCGCGAGCCGCCGGCGTAGCCATTAAAATAATCGGCAATCCCGCCGATCTGGCGCTTTTCGCCCAAACCACGGCCGGCATGCTGATAGTGGATTTAAACCTGGCCGAGGCGATCGTGGCCGCCGCGGCCTGGGGGCGGGTGGCGGGGCGCTGTGTAGTCGGGTTTGTCTCGCACGTCGATGCCCAAACCATCGCCAGGGCTCGAGAAGCTGGAATCAAACAAGTCCTTGCCCGAAGCCAGTTTGTAAGCATCCTGCCGGAGCTGGTGCGCCGTCAGGCGCGGTAAATGCCGGGGCTTACCGTTGCATTGGGCGTTCACCTGCCTACACTTTGGTTTTACCTTCAATGGAGTGACGCATGCCAACAACAAACCGTCAACTTGTCGATCTTCTCGGCCGCGATGCCGAGAGCTTGCTCAACTACACCGCCAGGGGTTTCAAGCGTGAGACGCTGCATCTTCCCGGCGCGGATTTTGTCGATCGGGTTCTGTCGGCGACCGACCGGCCGCCGAACGTGCTGCGGAATTTTAATTTGATCCTGAATTCAGGCCGGCTCGCCCGCACCGGCTATGTTTCGATCCTCCCGGTGGACCAGGGAATCGAGCACTCGGCCGGCGCCAGCTTCGCGCCCAATCCGACGTATTTCGATCCGGAAAGCATTGTGAAGCTGGCGATCGAGGGCGGCTGCAATGCGGTCGCCTCCACCCTGGGCGTCCTGGGGTCTTGCGCGCGGAAATATGCCCACAAGATTCCGTTCCTCGTGAAACTGAATCACAACGAGTTTCTTACTTATCCCAACCAATTCGACCAGATTCCGTTCGGCAGCGTCAAACAGGCGTTCGACATGGGCGCCGTCGCCGTCGGCGCGACGATTTATTTCGGATCGCTCGAATCAACCCGGCAGATCCAGGAAGTTTCGCGCATGTTCGCCGCGGCCCACGAACTCGGGCTGGTGACGGTCCTGTGGTGTTATCTGCGAAACCCGGCCTTCAAGACGGCGGAGAAGGATTACCACGTTGCCGCGGATTTGACCGGCCAGGCGAATCACCTCGGCGTGACGATCCAGGCGGACATCATCAAACAAAAATTGCCCGAGAACAACGGCGGATACAACGCCGTGAAATTCGGCAAGACCGACAAGCGGGTCTATTCAGAACTGACGCCGGGAGACCATCCCATTGAATTATGCCGATACCAGCTCGCCAATTGCTACATGGGCCGCGTCCCGCTGATCAACAGCGGCGGGGCCAGCGGCGAGCACGATTTCTCCGAAGCGGTGAAGACGGCGGTGATCAACAAGCGAGCCGGCGGCATGGGTCTGATCAGCGGAAGAAAAGCGTTCCAGCGTCCGATGGCCGAAGGCGCCAAGCTGCTCAATCTGATTCAGGATGTGTATCTGGATCCAGGGATCACGGTGGCATGATATTGCGCGGCTTGCCGATTTGAGTCGGCAAGCCGTGCTTTGCGTTGCCAAGCGACTCACGTCCACTAGAATCCCGCGGAACCCATTTGTCGTTCCAAGGGAACGGTTTGCCGCTCTTGACCACCAAGCCGATGCCGAAATCTTACACGAAAGCCAAGGTGGCGTGAGACAATGAAGAGGAAGCGATCAAAGGCGAGTAGAAAGAAGCGGCGTCGCAAGTGGAAGTTAGACGTATTCGATTCGTTTGCCGCCGCCGAGAAGGCGGATCGCCAGTATTGGCGATCCCGCACACCGCGGCAGAGAATGCAGTCGCTGGAGCGGTTGCGACAATTGAATTACGGATATGGACCAGGAAAGCCTCAACCCCAATTTCAAAGAATTCTTCGAGTCATTGAACTCGGCGGGAGTTAAATATCTCCTCCTGGGCGGCTATGCGGTAAATTACTACGGCCACCATCGAGCGACCGACGACTTGGATATCTGGATCGCACTGGACAAAGACAACGCGACGCGGTTGTCCGAGGTCATGAGGAAATTCGGCGGTTTTCGCGCCTCGGACGTGCCGCCGAGTTTATTTCTTCAAAAGGGCAAGGTCTTCGTATTCGGGCGCGAACCGGTTCGGATTGATATTTTAACCGGCCCAAGCGGTCTCGACTTTCAGCCATGTTATGCCCGCCGGCAGGAAGCAACCTGGGATGGCGTGCGCGTGCCGATTATTTCCCTGGAAGATCTACTGACGAATAAAAAGGCCAGCGCTCGTGCCAAGGACTTGGCTGATCTGGAGGCTTTGCCGGGGCGGCTAGTTTCCACAAATCGTCGGCGGACGCGCAAAAAGCGCCGGCGAAGGCCATGAAAGACGCCCCCGGCAAAACCGCACTGATCACCGGCGCATCGGTCGGCATCGGCCGGGACCTGGCGGAG
This sequence comes from Tepidisphaeraceae bacterium, assembly GCA_050012375.1. Taxonomy (GTDB): domain Bacteria; phylum Planctomycetota; class Phycisphaerae; order Tepidisphaerales; family Tepidisphaeraceae; genus PALSA-1353. Next base: position 108,411 of record JBEKHH010000003.1, on the reverse strand, counting down.
CTTTTCGCGCGCGACGGGCATCATCTGGTCCTCACCGCCCGCAACGAAGGGCAACTCCAGGAATTGGCCGCGAAACTGCGGGATCAATATCACGTGAATGTCGAAGTGATTGTGCAGGACCTTTCCGTAGCCGGAGCTTCGCAGCAGATTTTCGAGCGATTGCAATCAAAGCCGATCGACTATGTCGTGAACAACGCCGGCTTCGGCTCGCACGGACTTTTCGCGGGCGCGGAATTACAGTCGCAACTGGCGATGTTGCAGGTCAACATCGTCGCACTGACGCATCTGACTCGGCTATTGCTGCCGGGGATGCTGGCGCGAAAGAGCGGCAGGATTTTGAACGTCGCATCGCTGGCGGCTTTTTTGCCGGGTCCATACATGGCGGTTTATTACGCCACCAAGGCGTACGTGCTCTCCTTTTCCGAAGCCCTGTCCAGCGAAACCGCCGGCAGCGGAGTGACGGTCACCGCGCTGTGTCCGGGCGCGACCCGGACGGAGTTTCAGAAGCGCGCGGGCATCGGCGAGGTGCCGCGGGGCAAGGGAAATGCCGCCGACTCAATGGAGGTGGCTCGCATCGGTTACGAAGCGATGATGCGCGGCCGGCCGTCGGTCGTCGCGGGCTTGGCCAATAAATTGTCGGCGTTCGCGATCCGATTCATGCCGCGTTCGACGGCCGCCGCGATCGCCAAGGGCCGCAATAAAAATCGATGATGAATTAGACCGCGATTTTCTTCCATGCGCCGCTTGAAAACCGCCAAAAAATCAGCGCTCCGCGGATGAACAATTCGCCGGCGAGAACCATCCAAACCGCCGCAAGGCCGAGCCGGAGCCACAGCCCGACGATCAGAACGCCGGTGAAGCGCAGCCCGATGGTGGAGGAAAGATTGATGCACATGACCGCGAAGGTATCGCCGGCGCCGCGCAGGGCGCCGCCGAAAATAAGGTTGGCGGCAAAGCCCGCCTGGATGAATCCCGTGATCATCAGACATCGCGTCGTCAGTTGAATGATGTGCGCGTCGGCCGGCGAAAGCCACCGCGCGGGATATCGGCCGAGAGTGATCATCAGCAATCCGCAGAGGGTCATCGCACCTCCGCCGGCGGCATATGCAAGCATGGAACAGCGAGTGGCGCGAGCGGGGTCGCTCTGGCCGAGACTGATCCCGACCAGGGTTGCGGCGGCCGTGGCGAACGCGATGCCGGACAGAAAGCTGATGCTCTCCAGCCGGATGGTGTTCACGTGCGCGGCCGACATGGCGTTGGTCGCATCCATGCGGTTGATGACCGCAATCACGGCGAAGTTGGCGAACCAGGCGAGAAGCCCGTCGATTCCGGCGGGAATGCCGATCCGCAAAAGACGTTTGATGGTGTGCCAATGCGGCCACATGCGGTGCAGATAAAGCCGCGCCCCGCTGGTTCCGATCCAGACGACGAGGAAATCGAGCACGCCGCCGACGACGTAGGCGATGATTGTCCCGGAGGCGATTCCGTTAAACCCCATGACCGGCAATCCCCACCATCCGCGAGTCAGCGCGAAGCTGGCGACCATGTTCACCAGATCGACGATCACCATGACGATGGCGGGCGAGAGCGTATCCCCGCCGCCGCGACGGCATGCGCCGGCGACGAACATCACCATGGAGAACGGCAGGGCGGCGCTGAGCAGGCGCAGATATCTGAGGGCGAAGATGCTCCCCATCCCCTGAAGCTGGGTGGCGCCGACGAGCGGCCGGGCGGTGAGAAACAGGAACATTCCAAAGACGACGCCAAGGATCAGGGCGGCGGATACGGATTGGCCGGTCACCTTGTTGCTCAGGGATTTGTGGCGAGCCCCCTTGGCGCGCGAGATCAGGGCCGTGCTGCCGGCCCCAATGGATGAGACCATCAGTCCGACGAGCCATAGAAAATAGGTCACGGTTCCGACAGCCGCCCCGGCATCGGCGGCGTGGGCCGGCAGGTGATTGGCGAGATAGGTGTCATTGAGGCCCACCAACATGTGCAAAACTTGCTCAACCCAGACAGGGCCGGCCAGCGCCAGCAACTGGCGCAGCAAGGCCCGGTTGGTCTCGCGGCGTTGGGCAAGATCGAGCGGCTGGGCGAGGGTCGCAGCCATGGTCGGCTTGGATCATACGGTATTTATGTTTTCATCGATTGCGAGGCGTGCCGACTTCAGTCGGCACGTTCCCCAACGCGGGCGCCATTTGAATCTCAGACGGCTTTGCCCATAATTCCTCGCTTCAGGATCAGAAAGGCCTTTTGAAATGCGACGAGCGAAGATCAGCATCATCGGCGCGGGCAATGTCGGGGCCACGGCGGCCCATTGGGCGGCGAGCAAGGAACTGGGGGATATCGTTCTGGTGGATGTCCCGCAGGTGGAAGGCATGCCACAGGGCAAGGCGCTGGACCTCTATCAATCCTCGCCGGTGGAGGGGTTTGATGCCCGCATCACCGGCGCCACGAGCTATGAGCCGACCGCCGGCAGCGACGTGGTGATCATCACCGCCGGCGTAGCCCGCAAGCCGGGCATGAGCCGCGATGATTTGATCAACATCAACACCGGCATCGTGAAGCAGGTGGCGGAAAATATTGCGAAACATTCGCCGCAAGCGGTGCTGATCGTGGTGAGCAATCCGCTGGATGCGATGGTTTACGTCGCGTGGAAGGCCAGCGGATTTCCGACCCAGCGGGTCGTGGGGCAGGCTGGGGTCCTTGACGCGGCGCGTTATCGGGCGTTCCTGGCAACGGAAATCGGATGCAGCGTCGAGGACGTGCATGCGTTGCTTCTCGGCGGCCACGGCGACGACATGGTCCCGCTTCCGCGCTACAGCTTCGCCGGGGGGATTCCCGTCTCGCAGCTCGTTTCACCACAGCGCCTGGAAGAAATCGTCAAGCGCACCCGCAATGGCGGCGCGGAGATCGTCAGCTTGCTGAAAACCGGCAGCGCCTATTACGCCCCCGCCTCCGCCACCATCGCCATGGTCGAATCCATCATCCGCGACAAAAAGCGGATCCTCGCCTGTGCGGCCTATTGCGACAAGGAATATGGCGTGGGCGGCTATTTCGTCGGCGTTCCGTGCATACTTGGGAGCGAGGGCGTTGAAAAAATCATCGAGATTGACCTCGACGAATCTGAGCGCAAAATGTTCAAAACCAGCGTTGGGCACGTGATGGATCTTGTAAGAAGCATGAAAATCTGATGAAACCGGCTCTCCGGCGTCAATCCGAGGCGTTGTTAAAATGGGGGGTAAAGTGACAGGGGCTGGGCGCTGAGTTATACATTATTGACTGTGGGCCAAGACCGCATTTTTCAACGTCTCCGTTCGCTGAGCAGCCGGCTTGTTGTCGGCGGGTGTGTTGCGGCTTTCCTGGCGGCCAATGGATGCGCGCCCGTCCCGCGCCTTTTGCCGGCGTCGATGGAGGGCACCATTGACCGTCGCATTACTGAATGTCCCGATGGGTTCGACCTCAAGCCGTATGTGGTGAATCTCAGCAGCCCGACGGGGTTTTGCTTTGACGAATCGAAAAACCTGATCATCGCCGAAGGGGGATTCGACGGCGCCGAACCGCGTATCAGCGTCATCCGGCGCGATGGGGTCATGTTCGGCATCTACCCGGTGGGCACGCGAATTCCAGTGTTTAAGCCGGGGTTCCGCATTTACGGCCCGATCGGCGGAATCGTCGCCTATCAGGGAAAAATTTACGTGAGCCACCGAGACGAGCAGGATATGGGCGTCATCACCGCGTTTGATTACAACGGCGATCACAAGACCATCGTGGCCGGTCTGCCCGCCCAGGGGGATTACGGCGTAACCGACCTGGCGATCTCGCCGATCGACAACCGGCTCTATTTCGGGGTCGGCGCCACGACCAACAGCGGCGTGGTCGGCCTGGACAACTGGGAGGAAGGTTGGATTCGCAAGCATCGCCAGGCTTGCGATCTGCCATGGCAGGCCGTGAATCTCCTCGGTTTCCGATTCGACGCGGAAAATCCCGAAGGAAGCATTTTTTCGCCCAGCTCGCTGGTGACGGTTCCGTTCGAGCCTTTCGGCGTCAGCGACATCATCCAAATTCCGGCGGTCGAGTTTCCCGTGCAAAAGCCCTCCGGCGCGATCTTCAGCGATTCGCTCGACGGCGGTGATTTGAAGGTCGAGGCCTGGGGCGTACGAAATCCCGCCGGTCTGGCCCTGGATGAGTATGGATCGATCTACGTCACGGATCAGGGCATGGAACTACGGGGAACGCGGCCGATTGACAACGATCCCGACGCGTTATTTCAGCTCAATCTGCGCGGCTCGTGGCTCGGTTGGCCGGACTATTCGCGCAGCGGCGAGCCGGTGAACCTGGCGAAATATCAGCCTCCGGCTTCAATGACGATCCCGACCGGATATCCCAACGTGCGGTTCGTGATCGACCACGAAGCGAGCAAGCTGTCGGCGCCCGACAAAGATTTACTGCGGGCGCTGTTCGCATGGCAATCGGGGGCGTCGAAGATGGCGTTTTTCCCGAAGAGCGGCGCGTTCCACAAACCGCGCTATGAAGGGGAACTGCTGGTAGCCCTTTGGGGAGATCGGGCCCCGTTTTCGACCAGCGGCCGACCGATGCCCAATCCGCTTCCGGGGTACAGGATCGTCCGCGTCGATCTCAACAGCCGCAACGGCGTGGTGACGGATTTCATCTACAACGTCCGAAGCGGCCCGGCCAGCCAATCACCCGAGAGCGACGGCGTCGGGCTGGAGCGACCCATCGACGTGAAATTCGGGCCCGATGGGAATCTGTATATTCTCGATTTCGGCCGGGCCCGGATGAAGGACGGCTATCTCAAAACCGATGGCGGCACGGGGAAGATTTTTGTTTGCCAGCCGTCCGGCCGCTCCATGACGCCGCAGTGAACCCGGCCGCTGTGCAGGCGGCGCGGATAGACGATCTTCCCCCACGCTTTGCCGATTTCCCCGTCCAGATACGCATCGAATACAACGTGCAGCGATGTCGGCGACGAATCCACGATCCGGGGCCGGCGCAACAGCAGGGATTGGCCGAAATTCACCGCGCTGGGGAAAGCCAGCCCCCGCCACGTGCGCCTGTCCCAGTCGCAAAAGCAGGGGGCGCCGCCAATGCGGCCGGCGCTCGCATCATCCGCCGCGATGGCGATGAATTCATCCCGTCCGCTCGCCTGTTCAGTGCACACATGAAATGCCACGGTGCGGCGGGGCAATATGGCGCGGCCGCGCAACCATTGCCGCACCGCCGGAGGGAACGGGCCGTCGCCGTAATAGTGATCGTGGTACCCCAGCCCGCGAAGCCGGACCTCCCGACCCTTGTAACAGATTCGGCCTTCGACATCGCAGCGCGGCTGGGCCAGCACCCAACGATGCTCCGCCCCGATTTCAAAGGAGGGAATGGCTTGTTCCACCGGCAAGGAGGGCGATTTTTGTCGAAATACCAACTCCGCCGAAATGGCCGGATCGCCGCCGCGAAATTGCAAGCGAGTCTCTCCATCCCGCAATTCGAGACGATTTGCGCCGATGGACAGGGCGTTTGATTCTGGGTCCGCTTGAAAGGCGCCCTCGGCAAAGCGGATCGTATTGCCGGCCACGAGGATATCATTCTCGAATATCGCAAATTGCACGCAGGGATACTGTCGCGGCACCGGAGGGCTTTGCAGCGTGGGTCGCCGACGATAAGCGTCATATCGTCTGGCATATTCCGGATCGAAAGCAAACCCATCATGGAAACTGAGGAGCGCGCGAATCGGCTGGGCCTCATCCTGGGCGTCGAATTCCCACCATTCATATCCGCCGGGCGCGCGGACGCGGTGCCAATGATCGGCTTGCGAGGGTTGCAGATGATCAAAGAGATCCAGCGTCGCCATCGAGCCATATCAGAGCCGCGCCGAGCCGCTCCGGCAAGTGGCCATTGGGCAATGGCCGCCATTTGACCCCTGGCCGGCTGCTTCATAAAGTCAGCAGAATGCCGAAGCTTGTCCCACTGACCAACCTGGCTGATGGGGACTCCAGCGCGAGCGGGGTGGTTTTCGTCTGTGTTTTTCTGCTGATTATCGTGCTCGCCGCCGCGTACGGGGTGATATGGGCGCGAAGACGCCTGTGGAGCACGGAAGATTACGACCTTCCAGCCACGGGTTTCACTCTGGGCGATCTCAAGCAATTGCATCGGGCGGGGAAGATTACCGACCAGGAATTCCAAATCGCCCGCGAGAAGGTTCTAGCCGCCGCCCAGGCTACGGCCGAGCGAGAATCCGCCAAACAGACCCCTCCCAGTGCCCGATAATCTGTTGGCACACCGTCTCTAAATTCGGGGATGCAAAAGAAATTGGATGGTTGATTATTTTGCCTTTTCACTTTGCCTGTTTTGTTTTATATGATGTCATACCGGAACGGAATGCCGGTCAAGTCGGTACCCCGGAATGTTCGATACTTACGGAGACGTTAAGTTTCGATTACGAGGGCGCTTGGCTTAACGCAACATGGGTCTTGGGGTCCCTCACCGGACCCCCCAAGGGAACAAAAAGTCGATGGCCACTACCAATCGGACGGGCAATGGCGGAGGTCAGGGAAATCCCCCTCCGCCGGGAAATTCCCAGAATTCCCAGGGTGGTTTCCGCGGCCGTCGCGTGACTACCTGCAGCTTCTGTGGAAAATCCTCCCGCGATGTCGGCCCAATGGTGGAGGGGCCCAATGACGTGTACATCTGCGCAAATTGTGTCGATCTGGCCCACAACATCATCCGCCAGGAAAAAAGAAAGCTGACTTCCAGTCAGCCCCTGTTCAGCACCATCCCCAGCCCACGCCAGATCAAGGACTTCCTCGATCAATACGTGGTGGGTCAGCAATACGCCAAGAAGGCGTTGGCGGTGGCGGTGCACAATCACTACAAGCGGTTGACAACTTCGGAATCCGCCTCCCCCGCGGCGGCGGACCCTGCCAACCCGGGTTCTCCCCCTCCGCCCGGTGTCGCGGACGTTGAAATCGACAAGAGCAACGTTCTGCTGATCGGTCCAACCGGCAGCGGAAAAACTCTGCTGGCCAAGACGCTGGCGCGAATCCTCAACGTCCCGTTCGCCATCGGCGATGCCACGACGCTCACCGAGGCCGGGTACGTCGGCGAAGACGTGGAGAACATTCTCCTGAAGCTGCTTCAGAACGCGGATTACGATCTGGAATCGGCCCAGCGGGGCATCGTGTACATCGACGAGATCGACAAGATCGGCAAAACGCAGAACAACGTGAGCATCACGCGCGACGTTTCGGGCGAAGGCGTGCAGCAGGCGCTGCTGAAAATGCTCGAAGGCACCATCGCCAACATTCCGCCCCAGGGCGGGCGAAAGCATCCCGAGCAGCAGTACATCCAGATGGATACGAGCCAAATCCTGTTCATCTGCGGCGGCACGTTCGTGGGGGTGGAAGACATCATTCGCAAGCGCCTGGGCAAGCGGCAGATCGGCTTCAACAGCGAAACGGTCGCGGCCGAGACATCGCGCGACCGCGCTCAAATCCTGGCGCAGGTTCAGCCCGAAGACCTCGTGGAATACGGCATGATCCCCGAATTCGTCGGCCGGCTTCCGGTCGTGGCCACGCTTGAGCCGCTCGACGTCAAGACGCTGATCAACATCCTCACGGAGCCCAAGAACGCGCTGGTGAAGCAATTCCAGAAATTTTTCCGCATCGAAGGCAGCGAGTTGGAATTCACCTCCGCGGCGCTGCAACTGATCGCGGAGCGGGCCCTGAAGCGCGATACCGGGGCACGAGCCCTGCGGGCCGTCATAGAAGAGATCATGCTCGATTTGATGTATCGCCTGCCGGACCAGCAGCAGGGCGGAAAGTACATCATCACCGAGGAGATCGTCAGCGGCCGGCAGAGCCTTTTCGAGCTGAAGCCCGAACGGCGCAAGGAAAGCGCGTAAGGCGATGAGATAACGCCGAATGCCGATTGCCAGATGCCGAATGAAAAGCCAAGCGATCGGCTTTCATTCGGGATTTGGCAATCGGCATTTGACATTCTCCCGTGATGCCCGCCCATGGAAGCGCCGAACCCCGCCCTCACCGTTCAGCAGGCCCTGGATTTGGCCGTCCAGCATCACCGCGCCGGCCGGCTTGCCGAGGCCGAAGGGATTTATCGCCGAATCTTGGCCGCTGAACCGAACAATGCGCAAGCGCTCCATCTTCTGGGCGTTTTGGGCGGGCAGGTGGGTCAGGCAGAGGCCGGCATCCAACTGATTCGACGGGCGATCGCCCTCCAGCCCGACTTTGCCGATGCCTACAACAATCTCGGCTGCGCCTTATCCGCGCAGGACCAGCCCGATGAAGCCATCGAAGCGTTCAGGAACGCCCTTCGCCTACAGAGCGACAATTCATCGGCTCGGCTAAATCTCTGCACGGCGATGATCCAAAGTGGTCTGGCCGATGAGACCCTCGCCTTGTTCAAGGGATTGCTGCGCGATGCTCCAGGCTGGGTTGCGGCGCACAGCAACTACCTGCTGATCCTCAGTTACACTTGCGATGATCCCGTGGCCATCCTCGCGGAACAGCGGCGATGGAACCAGGTTCACGCTCAACCCATCCGCTCGCTGAGGCGCCCGCACGCCAACGACCCGTCCGTCGGCCGCCGACTGCGCATCGGGTATGTATCCGCCGATTTCAACGACCACCCCGCAGGCCGAAATATCTTACCCCTGTTGCGCGAGCACGACCGCGATCGGTTTGAAATTTACTGTTATTCCAGCAGCATAAAGCGCCAGGCCCTGACCGATCGAATGCGCGCCTGCTGCAATGGCTGGCGCGACATATTCGGGGTTGACGACGAAGCGGCGGCGCAAATGATCCGTAACGACGCGATCGACATACTCGTGGATCTTTCGCTGCACTCCTCCGGCAGTCGCCTCATGGTATTCGCACACAAGCCTGCTCCGGTTCAGGCGACCTTTATCGGATATCCCGCCGGAACAGGATTGGAGACCATCGACTATCGCCTGACCGATCCGCACCTGGATCCGCCGGGCATCGGCGACGACCATTACGTGGAAACGTCTATTCGTCTGCCCAGCACCTTCTGGTGCTATGACCCGGAAGGCATGGAATTGTCCGAGGCTCCGCCGGTCTCCGCGCCGCCGGCCATTGAAGGCGGGGCCGTTTCTTTCGGGTGCCTCAACGGCTTCTGGAAGTTCAACGACGCGGTCCTGGCCCTGTGGGCAAAGGTCCTGGCCGCGGTTGCCGGTTCGCGGCTGATCGTTCTCAGCCCGCAAGGCTCCGCCAGAGAACGTCTGGCCCGAAAACTGGCATCATTCGGGATCGAACCCAATCGCATTGAATTCCTCACTCGCAAACCGCGGCGCGAGTATCTCAATTATTACAGCAAGATAGACATTGGACTGGATACCTTTCCGTACAATGGTCACAGCACCAGTCTCGATGCTCTGTGGATGGGGGTTCCGGTGGTGACGCTCGTCGGCCGGACGTGTGTCGGCCGCGCGGGTCTGAGCCAACTGTCGAACCTGAATCTGCCCGAGTTGGCAGCCCAGACTCCGGAACAGTTCGTTGCCATCGCGACGAAATTGGCGCAAGACTTGCCTCGGCTCGCCGAGCTGCGATCGGGCCTTCGCCAGCGGATGCTCTCCTCACCGCTGATGGATGCGCGTCGTTTTGCCCGCGATGTGGAATCAGCCTATGGGCGGATGTGGCTAAAATGGCGCCAGCAACGCACAATGCAAAAAACAGGCGACGGGCCTGCGTGAATTTTCAAAGCGTTCAATCAGACCCTTGCTGGCACGTGACGGGGCATCCATGGAAAAGCCCGGCTCAAAAACCGTGAATGTTCAGGAGGCGTTGGATCTGGCGGTCCAGCATCACCAGGCCGGGCGGCTGCGCGAGGCGGAGGAGATTTATCGCCAGGTTCTCCTGGCCGATCCGAACAGCCCGCATGCTCTGCATCTCCTGGGCGTTCTGGCCAGCCAGATGGGCCAGGGCGAAGCGGCGCTGGATTTCATCCGCCGCGCCATCACGCTCAATCCGACGGCCGGCCAATATCACGCGAGCCTCGGCGCCGTGCTGGCGACGCTCGGCCGAATCCCCGACGCCATCGAGGTCTATCAGCGCGCCCTGGTCCTGCAGCCGGATTTGCTCGAGGCACACGCGAACCTCGGCACGGCCCTGATGAAGATCGGAAAATTCGAGTTGGCGATCGAATCGCTCCAGACCGCGCTGGGGATGGGTGCGAATAATTTCAAGCTGCTCGACGCCCTGGGCAGCGCGCTCTCGCAGGCCGGCCGCCACGAGCAAGCCGTTGAAATCCTTCAGCAGGCGCTGGCGCTTCAAGCGAATTTCGCGCCGACGCATTTGAGCCTCGGCAACGCGCTGATGAAGCTAAACCGCATGGACGAGGCGGTGACCGCCTATCGCGCCGCTCTGGCGATCCGGCCGGAATATTCGGAAGCGCTGCGCAATTTATCCGGCCTGCTGTCGCAGCGAGGGGCTGTCGATGAAGCGATCGATCTGGCCCGGCGCTCCCTAGCGCTGGAGCCGGATTCCGCCCATGCCTGGTACAACCTCGGCCGCTGCCTGCATCAGCAGAATCGCCTCGACGAAGCGGCGGACGCTTTGCGCCGCGCGCTGGCATTGGAGTCCCGCTTCCCGCAGGCTTACAACGAACTCGGCGATGTGCTTCTAAAAATGAAGGCGTTCGATCAGGCGATCGAATCGTTCAACCGATCGCTGGAAATCGAGCCTAGCGCCCTCGTTCATTACCGGATCGCCATCGCCCTGCTCGAGCAGGACAGACGCGAGGAAGCGATCGCCGCTTCTCTCAAGGCCCAAGGCCTTGGATTGGCCGACCACAACCTGTTCAACACTCTCGGCGCTCTTCACCACCAAACGGGTGAGATCGACGAGGCGATCGATTTCTTTCGCCAGGCCCTGGCAATCCAGCCTGATTTTCCGCCGGCGCAATGGAATTTGGGTTTGCTCCAGCTTCTCAAAGGAGAATTCCGCGAAGGCTGGCTGGGCTACGAGGCGCGCTGGCGGGCCAATGGCCTGGCGACCCCCGCTCGCTATCGGCAAAGAGGATTGTGGGACGGCGGCGACCTGAAAGACCGCCGTATTCTTCTCGATTGCGAGCAGGGATTCAGCGATTGCATTCAGTTCGTCCGGTACATTCCGTTGATCGCGCAGCGCGGCGGCAAACCGATCCTCACCGCCTTCCCCGAACTTCGCCGGCTCTTTCGAACCGTTCCATGCCTCGATGAAATCATCTGCCCGCCGGAGGAGATTCCGCCGTTCGACGTGCAGTCTCCCCTGGGCAGCCTTGGGCGACTTTTCGAAACCACGCTCCAGAACATCCCCGCCAACGTTCCGTATCTTTTCGCCGATCCGGTCCTCGCCGATCGCTGGCGAGCCCGCATCCCGCGGGATGGCCGAATCAAAATCGGCCTGGTTTGGTCGGGCAAAGCAGGTTCCAAGGACAGCGCGACCCACTCCCCGGGGCTGGCATCGCTTGCGCCGCTGGGGGCAGTGCCCAACACCTGGTTTTGCAGCCTGCAACAAGGTCCCGCCGCCGCCGAAACAGTTGCGCCGCCCGAAGCCCTTCAGATCACCGATTGGACCGCGGAGTTCCAGGATTTCGCCGACACCGCCTCGCTGATCGCCAATCTCGATTTGGTCATCGGTTGCGACAGCGCCGTGGCCCACGTGGCCGGCGCCATGGGAAAGCCGCTCTGGCTTGTGCTCCCGTTCGTGCCCGATTGGCGCTGGCTTTTGGATCGCGACGACTCACCCTGGTATCCAACGATGCGCCTCTTCCGCCAGAGCAAGATCGGCGATTGGCATTCGCCGATTCGGCGGATTTGTCGGGAACTCGGCAAGCTGGCCAAACCGTGAGCGATCCATGGCATCGAAATCCCCCGGCGTTACGATTGTCGTTCGCTTCGCGGCGGGAATTTGATGTCCCAAACTCTCGACGAGATCCTCGACGCCGCTCGGGACCATCATCTCGCCGGTCGGCTGCCGGAGGCTGTGGAACTCTATCGAGAAGCGCTTCAACTCGCGCCGGAGGATGCCCAGTCTGTGTTCCTGCTCGGACTGGCGGTGTTCCAGCTTGGCCAGGCGGCGGAAGCCGTCGATTTGGTCGGCCGCGCCATTTCACTTGATCCGGCCGTCGCCGAATACCATTGCGATCTGGCCCGGATTCGGTTCACGCTGAACGATCTCCCCGGTGCGATCTCCGCCAGCCGCAAGGCCCTGGAATTGCGGCCCGACTTTCCCGAGGCCCTATTCAATCTGGGCAATGCCCTGTGTCGAAGCCGGCGACTGGAGGATGGGATCGACGCGTATCAGCGAGCCATCACCCTGCGGAGCGATGCTCGCGACGGGGTCAACAACCTCGGCATGGCCCAGCTGGAGCTGGGCAGGATCGACGAAGCCGTCGCCTGCTTCGATCGGATCCTGGCATCGAACCCATCCGCCGCCGCCGCCCACAGCAATCGCATCTATGCTCTTCATTTCAAGGCGTCGATCAGCGCGGCGGAGATTCGGCGGGAACTGATTCGATGGAATCAGCGTCACGCCTACCCGCTGAAGGTCACGATCGTTCCCCACCTCCGTCGCCGCCGGCCCAAGGGGACATCGGGCAACTCGGTCGAGCCGCCCCTTCGCATCGGGTACGTTTCGCCCGACTTTCGCGAGCACGTGGTCGGGTGGAACCTTCTTGCGTTCCTCCCCGAGCATGATCCCAAGTTGTTTCACATCTCCTGCTATTCCAGCGTCGCCAGCCCCGACGCAGTCACCCGGCAATTGCAGTCGCATGTCGCATCGTGGCGAGACATCACGAAGATCTCCGATGAACACGCGGCCCAAATGATCCGCGAAGATCAGATCGATATTCTCATCGACCTGTCCCTGCACACCGGCGGGAATCGGCTTCTCATTTTCGCCCGCAAGCCCGCGCCCATCCAAGTCAGCTACCTCGGATATCCCGGAAGCACCGGCCTGGAGGCCATGGATTATCGCCTCTCCGACCCGTTTTTAGATTCCGACGAGGAACTGGCCGATCACACCGAACGCACGATTCGCCTGCCTCGGACGTATTGGTGCTATCGGCCCGGGGGGCCGACTCCGCCGGTCGTTCCCCCGCCCGCGCTTTCCACGGGAACGATCACCTTCGGGTCCCTTAACGCCTTTCAGAAGATCTCCGGTCCGACGCTCGATTTGTGGCGCGATCTCATGCAGGCGGCGCCCCGTTCCCGTCTGTTGCTCCACGCCCCCGCAGGCAGGCATCGCCAGCAATTGATCCAGCGGTTCCAGACGTCCGGCATCGCCGCACATCGAATCGAATTCGTCGAGCGTCTCCCCTGGCCGGAGTACATCCAGAGCTACCAGCGAATTGATATTGCCCTCGATCCGTTTCCCTACGGCGGGGGCATCACCACCTGCGACGCGCTGTGGATGGGCGTTGCGACCATCACCCTGCGCGGAAAGACCTCCGTCGGACGCAGTGGAACCAGCATCCTGGGCAACTTGAATCTGCCGCAGTACATTGCCCAGTCCCCCGAGCAATACATTTCAGCGGCAAGAGCGCTGGCGAGCGATCTTCCTCTCCTCTCCGATTTACGTTCGAACCTTCGCGGGCGAATGCTCAAATCTCCGCTCATGGACGGCTTGCAGTTCGCCCGCGACCTGGAGGCGGCGTTCCTCAAAATGTGGGATCAATGGACGAATTCATCCGGCGGGTAACGCGCTCTGCGTAGCGTTAAACGGCGTCGCCATTTTTGGTCTTCTCCCGAACCAGAACGAAGATCGCTTCGGTGGCATTGCGGTTGGGGTCGTCCTCGACGAATCGCCGCTCTTCGCTGTTGAGGCAAACCTTGCGCACAATGGAGATGTCCAACCGGCGGCAGAGATCCTCCACGTCGAGGATGGAGGCGAATCGCCGATTCGGCGTGTCATACCAATCAAAGCGGAACGATCCTTCCATCTTGGGCGATCGGCCTTCGCGCCAGAACATCTCGCGGAGCCGGCGATAGGCGAAATTGGGAAAGCTGACGATGGCGAGACGGCCGATGCGGACGATTTCATTGAGAATGCGCTCGGTATCGGCGATGCATTGCAGGGCCTGGGAAAGGACAACGACGTCGAATTGATGATGGCGGAAAGCGGCGAGGGGTTTTGAGACGTCGGCGTGCACGACGTCCAGGCCGCGCTGGAGGCAGGAGATGATGGCATCGGGTTCCAGTTCGACGCCCATGCGTCGGCCGCCGCCGGCGTGGGACAGCCGCGAGAGCAGTTCGCCGTTGCCGCAGCCAAGATCCAAAACGCTTTTGCCCGGCGGAATGAGCCCGAGAATGGCCAAATGGTCGGGACGGTTGCCATGGTAGATCGGCAGGGGGGCCAGCGCGGCAGGGGCTAGCGGCTCTGGCGACTCCTCAGCGGTGGCGGCGGAGGGCGAGCGGGGGCTGGTGCCGTCGAGAAATGCGCGGATTAATCCGCCGTAGATGTCCAGGTTGTCGGGCAGGAGAAACGCGTCGTGTCCCGAGGACGTTTGCACCTCGCAGGAACTGACGGGCTTGTCCCTGTCGATCAGCGCATCGACGATCTGTTGGCTTTGATGCGTGGGGAAGAGCCAGTCGCTGGAGAAGCTGAGGACCAGCCACCGGCACGTGGCCGGGGCAAATGCTTCGCTCAAGTCGGCGTGGGAGTGGCCCAGATCGAACAGGTCCAACATGAGAGAGAGGGTGACGTAGCTGTTGGCATCGAACCGCTCGACGAACTTGTCGCCTTGGTGGGCCAGATAGGCCCCGACGGAAAAGCGCTTTTCGAAAGCGGTTTGGACCTCGCTGGGCCGCAGGCGGCTGGGGTCGAACTTGGCCGTCATTGCTTCCTGCGACAGATAAGTGATGTGACCGAGCATGCGAGCGATGGCCAGACCGACGGCCGGTCCCGGCGGGTGATCGTAATAGTCGCCGCGGCGATAGTTTGGATCACGGAGGATGGCGTTGCGAGCGACGACGTCAAAGGCCAAAGCCTGGCTGCTGAGCCGCGCCGCCGTCGCGATGAGGATGCAGGAATGGATGCGCTGGGGGTATCGCGTCGCCCAGAGCATGGCCTGCTGGCCGCCCATGGAGGCGCCGAGGACGGCATGAAGGCGCTCGATCCCCAAATGATCCAGCAGCCGCCGATGCACCTCGATGGTGTCGCCGATGGTGGCGGTGGGGAAAGTGGCGGCGTATCGGCGCTGGGTGGCGGGATTGATGGAGTTGGGCCCGGTCGTGCCCCGGCATCCGCCCAGAATGTTGGGACAGATCACGAAGAAACGATCGGTGTCGATGGCCTTTCCCGGACCCACGGCGATGTCCCACCACCCGGGTGAGTCGGCCGGGTCGTGCCGAGCCACGTGCGAATCCCCGCTGAGCGCGTGGCAAATCAACACGGCGTTGCTCCGCGCCGCATTCAGCGTTCCATACGTTTCGTAGGCGACGGTGATATGGGGAAGCCGCACGCCCAACTCTAGCTTCAGCGGCTGGGTGAAGGTCACCGATTGGGCGTACGGCAGGGCGGCGGCGGAGCGGAGGCTGTCGCTGCTTTCAAAAATCGCCTTGTCGGCGGGTTCGTTCATGTCTGCGATGCCTTCAGCGCCTGGTCCAGATCGGCAATGATGTCACGCACGTCCTCTATTCCGACGGAGAGGCGCACGTATTCCGGAGTCACACCGGTCTGGGCCTGTTCCTCGGGCGTCAACTGCGAGTGGGTCGTCGTTGCCGGATGGATGATCAACGACTTGGCGTCGCCGATGTTGGCCAGGTGGCTGAAGAGCTTCACGTTGAGAATGAGTTTTTCGCCCGCGGCCTTGCCGCCCTTGATGCCGAACCCGACGATCGCGCCCTGCCCGTCGGGCAGGTATTTCCTGACGTTGGCCGCATCGGGATGCTCGGGCAAGCCCGGATAATTCACCCATTCGACGGCCGGATGCTTCTGGAGGAACTGCGCCACGGCCAGGGCGTTTTGGGAGTGGCGTTGCAGACGGAGGTGCAACGTCTCCAAACCGAGGAGGGTCAGGAACGAGGCGAACGGACTTTGGCACGCGCCGGTGTCGCGGAGCCAGTGGGTGCGGATATAGATGATGTAGGCGATGTTGCCGATGGGGCGCAGCGCCTCTTCAAACACGATCCCGTGATACGACGGATCGGGCGCGGTGAATTCCGGCCACTTCTTGGGGTCCTTGGCCCACGGGAATTTGGCGCTGTCCACGATCGCCCCGCCGATGTGCACGCCGTGGCCGCCGATGAACTTGGTGGTGGAATAGACGACGATGTCAAAGCCGTGCTCGATGGGGCGGAACAGCGCCGGGGTCAATGCGGTGTTGTCGACGATGGTCGGCAGGCCATGACGGTGCGCGATATCGGTCAGCTTCTTGTAATCCGGAACGTCGTTCTTGGGATTTCCCGGGGTCTCCAGATAAACGGCCCGAGTATTCTTGTCCACGAGCTTGCTGAGCGTCTCGGGTTTGGACGGATCGAAGAATCGCACCTCGACGCCGAGCTGTTTGAAAGTCTGGGTGAAGAGGGTCCAGGTTCCGCCGTAGAGGCTGGTGGCGGAGAGAAAATTCTGTCCCGAGTGGACGATGGTCAGCAAAGCGGCGGTGATGGCGGCCTGGCCGGAGGCAAAAGCCAGACCCGCCGCCCCGCCGTCCAACGCCGCCAGACGTTTTTCCAGCACGTCGTTGGTGGGGTTCATCAGGCGCGAGTAGATATTGCCAAATTCGCGCAGGCCGAAGAGATTCGCCGCATGTTCCGGGCTCTTGAAAACGTACGAAGTCGTGGCGTAAATCGGGACGGCCCGGGCAGTGGTGGTGGGATCCACTTCCTGTCCGGCGTGCAACGCCAGCGTGCCGAGATGAAGAGACGGTGAGTTAGCCATTAAGTAATTCCTTTCTGAACGGGAAACCGTTTTGGTCATTTGGATGCGGCCGGTTGTTCCTGCGGGAATAGCACGGTCGACAGATACCTTTCGGAGAAACTGGGAAGGAACGTGACGATGGTTTTGCCATGGTATTCGTTTCGAGCGGCGAGGCGAAGGGCAACGGCCACGTTTCCGCCCGAGCTGATTCCGCCGGGGATGCCTTCTTCCCTGGCCAATCGGCGGGCGGTCTGGACGGCCTCGTCGCTGGTGACGGTTTCCACGCCGTTGAGGAGCGACGTGTCGAGATTTTTGGGGACAAATCCGGCGCCGATGCCCTGGATCCTGTGGGGGCCGGGCTTCCCGCCGGAAATGACGGGTGATTCGGTCGGCTCGACGGCGATGGCGCGGACGTCCGGGTTTTTGGAGCGAAGGAATCGGGTTACGCCGGTGATCGTCCCGCCGGTGCCCACGCCGGCGACGATCACGTCCACCTTGCCGCCGGTATCGTTCCAGATTTCCGGCCCGGTGGTCTGCTCGTGCACGAGGGGATTGGCGGGATTGTCAAACTGCTGGGGCACCCAACTGTTGTCGGTCGCGTCGGCCAATTCTTGGGCCTTGTTGATGGCCCCGCGCATTCCGTCGGCGGCGGGGGTCAGAATCAGGCTGGCGCCCAGGAATTTGAGCAGGGCCCGCCGCTCGAGACTCATCGACTCCGGCATCGTCAGAGTCAGGCGATAACCGCGCGCGGCGGCGACGAACGCCAGCGCAATACCCGTGTTCCCGCTGGTGGGCTCGATGATGTGTGTTTGGCGGTTCAATATGCCGCGGGCTTCGGCGTCCTCGATCATCGACCGGCCGATGCGGTCTTTGACGCTGGCCAGGGGATTGAAGAACTCCAGCTTCACCAGGACGTCGGCCGCGCCTTCGGGCACGAGCCGGGAGAGTTTAACCAGGGGCGTGTTGTAGGTCGTCTGGACAATGGATGAATAAACCGTCGGTTTTGACATGTTGACCTTCCTGTCGTTAAGGGAGCTGCGCTGCATAGCACTTCAAAACTCATACTTAAGCTGAAGCCAGAAGGCGGAGTCCGCCCGGGCATTGGCAAGCACGCCGAAATAGCAGATACCGGCAGTCACATCGACGTGCGAATTGGCCAGCCAACTCACGTCCAGGGAGTGCCAATCGTTTTCCTTGCCGATCAGTCCGGGGATCTGACCGTAGGGGTCGGTCTTTCCACGATATTCGTAAGCGACCAGCAGCCAGTCGGTCGGCAAATAAGCGATGTTGCCTTCGAAGGTGGCATTATAGTGATTGGCGAAGCCGAGAAAACCGAGCTGCGCCCCTTCGCTAGCGCGTCCACCGGCGGAGACGATCAAAGGCCGCCCGAACACATTGGGAAGGGTTTTCGAGGCGGTCAAAGTGAAATCGAAGCCGTCGGGGTTGCGGTAGCCGATGGAAGTCAACGCGCCGCCGAGCCGATCATTGATGCTCCGGATACCGTCATTGTACTTGAAGTGAGCGCCTGCGGTAACCGCGGGCACCCACTGCCAATTGAAGCTGTTTTCCGGAAGAATCAGGCCGCGAGCGTTGACGTTGTAGAGCCATACTTCGGTGGCGTCGATGTTGACGGTGGTCGCCTTCTGAATGTCGTTGGGGAGGGTGCCCAAATCGAGGCGGTCCGCGCCGAATCCGATCTCCACTCGCCCAAGAAGATTCTCGGTGAAGGTGAAGGCTTGCAGGTCCTTCTGGCCGAGGTTCACATAGGAATACGCGGCGGCCGGCAGGCCGACGGCGTGGTCGCCCAGTGGCGGATTGACGAGGTAGGCCATGGGTGTGATGGCGCCGCCTCCGTAGCCTTCGATGACGTGGAACGGCAGGGGCGGACCTTTTTGCGGAGGCGCGGATTTCTCGGTTGTTTGCGGCTGGGCGTCGTCGGCGTAAGTCGGGTCATTATCAAGGAACTGGAATCTCGAAGGAGAAGTCTCAAAGATTTCAGAACGATCGGACGATGCTGTGGCAGATTGCGCCGTCAGCGGTTCGCCCGGGTCGGCCAAGACAGCCGCTGGAAGGGCAAGCGCGGCTGTAGTGAACGCAGCAAAGATGAACGTCTTCATGGCATGATCCTTTTTAGCGCCAAGCCGCCGCTATGCAGCCTGGCCAAACTGGTAATCTGTATTGTGAATGAAGCAGTCGCCGCGGGCTCCCGCCCGGGGGGAACCAAGGAGAATCGCGTCGCGGGTTGAAGGAGGGACGACCCTGATCGATCAACACGCGGACGCGCGCTTACATCCGCACGTTACGTTCGCGCAGGCCTGGAGAGCGGCCCGGAGGGCTTTTTGGGGGCAGGCAACTGAGGATGCTTGGCTGTGTCTCACAAGGTTAGCCAAAAGCGCGAGTCTAGGGACACCGCCAAGCGTTTGCAAGCCCTTCCCTATAAATTCTATCTAAATTGGCGCATTCGGGAATAAAGCCGGGGAAATCAAACGGGAAATCAAAGGGGGGCGAATGAAACAGGATAGTGCTACTGATCTCCGTATCGATACGGCCCGCCCGCGGCGTTTTTGGTAGGAGGTTGCGAAACGGGGGTGCGTAATGCGCTGGCGAGTCTGTCATCTTGCGGCGGTCCAACGGCCAACCGACCTTCATCGATTGCCAATGTAATTTTATTCTTCGCTTAATTTACCGCTGATTGATCGCTCACATAGATTCCTATACTCCGCCTTCGCCGTATGCGGGGTCGCGCACCTGCTTTGCGACGAAGCACGGCCTCGGGATGGGAACGTTTGGATCCGAATGTTCGGATTGCGTATCCCGCCTAGTTGTTTAGAAAACGTTCCCCGAGCAAAGGGGAGGGAGAATCTATGATGAGGTCCAGTAAGGCAATTGGCGTGCTTGCCGCCGCCGCTTTCAGCGTTGTTGGCGTGCATGCGGCATCGGCGGACATTATCACGCAATGGGCTTTTAACGCGACGGTTGGGGCGCCAGACAATAGCCCGGCTCCTACGACCGGTAGCGGCACGGCTGTTTCGCTGGGCATGACGAATAACTATTCCTACGCCGGTGGCGAGGGTCCCGGTTCAGTCACCAATGACGATGTTACGCAGCCCAATACCTCGGGAACGCCGCCGTCCAATGAATACGCCTGGCGGATCCGCGGAAACAGCAACAAGAAGAACGCGGGCGCTGGCCTGGCCAACGGTTGGAACAACTCCGCTCCGAACTACACGCAAGGCGCGGAGTTCGTGGAGAGCACGGCCGGATATACCAATCTCAACCTCTCGTTCGATTGGTACGACACAACTCAAGGCGTTGCGAATATGCAGATTCAGTACACGTTGGATGCCAGCAACGCGAGTCCTACCTGGGTCGATGTTGGCTCTGACTATGTTTTTTCGCCGGCCAATAACTTCTACGGTGCAACGACGCCGAATATCTCGGTGAGTATTCCTGGTGTTGGCGGCTCTGATTTCGCGGTTCAATTGGTGTCGGTGAAACCTGTCGCGACGGACTCGAACTATTCATCGACCAACGGTGACGGCAACTACGCCTCCGCCGCCGGCGGCGATTACAACAACAGCTCCGGCAATTGGAGCTTCAACAACATCACCATCTCCGGCACCGCAGTCCCCGAGCCCGCCAGCGCGTCGCTGCTCGGCCTCGCCGGCTTGGGTCTGCTCCGTCGCCGTCGCGGCAACTGAATCCATTTGCCCGGAAATCGAAAGCGGCTTTCTAAAGCCCGCGGCGTCGCCGTGGGCTTTTTCCATGTAAAATAGCCGCGTGATCCCCGAGGCCGCCCAAGTCCCCCCCGGCCGCTGGGCCGTCGCCGTCAGCGGCGGCGCGGACAGCGTCGCGCTGTTCCTTCTCCTCCACTGCCGCCCCAATCTGTTTCTCCATATCGTCCATCTCGACCATCAAACCCGCGGCCAGGCAAGCGCTGGCGACGCCCGATTCGTCGGCGACCTGGCCAAGCAACTCGATCTCCCGGTCACGATCGCCCGCCGAGACCAGATCGAGCCGCAGATGCAATCACTCCCGAAAAATCTCTCCGCCCGCTTCCGCGCCCTTCGCATCGAACTCTTCCGCCGCACGGTCGCGAGCGAAAACCTCCTCGGCGTTATCCTTGGCCACCAAGCCGACGACCAGGCCGAGACGATCTTCCTCCGCCTGCTGCGCAACTCCGGCCCGGCCGGCCTGTCCGGCATGTCCGCCCGCCGCCGGCTCGGCGAACTAACCCTCCTCCGCCCGCTGCTGCATATCCGACGAGCGGACCTGCGCAGTTTCCTCGCCGCCCGAGGGCAGAATTGGCGTGAGGACGCGAGCAATCAATCCGAGCATTATGCGCGCAACCGCATCCGCAGATTTCTCGAATCCCGCCCCGATCTGCACGAGCCATTGCTGGCCGTCGGCCGGGCCTGCGCGGAGTATTCGAAATGGATTGGCAAAGCCGCCCCGACGCTGAATGAGAGATTTCCCGCGATTGCCCTGGCGGAATCCCCGCGAGTGCTCGCCCGCGAATCCGCCCGCCGCTGGCTCACGTCGCAAGGCGTCCCGCCGGCCAAGCTGACCCCGGCGATGCTCGACCGCCTCCGCGACCTCGCCGCCGACGCCGCCACGCCGGCAAAACAACAGTTCCCCGCCGACGTGAGAGTCCACCGCCGCTCCGGCTGGATCAGCCGCGAAAAATGACGCCCGCGCCGTTTTCGATCCAAACTTTAATCGCGGAGTACGCGGAGATCGCTGAGAAGAACTGAGAAAAATTCGTTTTTTATGTGTTTCATCTCCGCGTCTGTCTCCGCGTGCTCAGCGCACTCCGCGGTTAAATAAGACTTTGAGCTTATGGAACCCGCGGGATTGAAGAAGATTGCCGCGTCGTCGCACGGTGCTTTTCCCTCATCTGCATCGCCTTTGCCAACTGATCGCTCAGATTCTCCGCGTGGTGCAGGTCGAATGCCCGTTTCCAATCGGCCACGGCCTTGTCCCAGTCGCCCGCCTTCATGTCGATCAGACCGTTCATCTTCCACAGTTCCCAGTAATTCGGATAAATAGAGATGGCATCATCCATGACTCGCCGGGCCTCGGGCAATCGGCCCTCCTCATAATCCGCGAACGCGACCAGAAGATGAATCTCCAACGATTTCGGCTGCTCCTTCAGAGCGTATTCATAGAACGCATCGCGATCGTTCCAGCGGCGAACGTACGTCCACGTCCTGAGCGATGCCAGCACCAGCAGCATGGCTAGCAGGATTCCCCAAGCGGTTGGCCGCAACCTGGCCAGGGCCATCGCGACCAGGATGACAAAAAAGACCGACGGCAAATACATGAGCCGCTCGCCGAAGATCGTGCCGATAATGACGACATTGGAAGCCATGGAATACGTCAGCGCGAGCGCCACGAGGCAAAACGCGGCCGTCCACTTCCGCCGCGCCACGCTCACGCACAGGCACGCCGTCCAGCCCACCAGCACCGCGGCGCCGAGCCAAAGATATGGATCGTCCCGGCCGATCGTCGGACCGATCACGCTCAGTCCGTAGTCGATCGACAGCTTCAGCGGCATCACCAGCAACTGGAAATATCTTCCGAGCAGCGCCAGCGGAATCAGCCGGCGGTCGAGGAGCGGCGACAGGATCATCGGCTGCTTGGCGATGTCGAGAAATCCGCGGTCCCATTCAAATTTCAGGTGGAGGACTTCCTCCCGAAGCAGGATCAGCCCAATCACGCTCCAGATGACCAGGGCAAACATCAGGAGCACGGCCTGCCGCTCGGCGTGGGTCTGCTTCGGCGTGAGTTCAGTTTTCTTGGCGAACATCGCCTGCCGCACCGGTACGAGGATCCCGAGCAGGGCGGGCAAGAGCATTCCCTGCTCCTTGCTCAAAACCGCGACGAGGCAGAGAGCGAAGATGGACAACGCCCGCCAGCGGGTCATTGGGCGATGGAGGAAAAGGACCATCGCACCCACAACACCGATGGCGCACGCGAGTTCGGCGCGTCCGACGACTTCCGCGACGGCTTCGGCATGCACGGGGTGCGCGGCAAACAGCAATCCCGCGATCAGCCCGACGCGCCAATCCGCCAATCTTCGGGCGAATTCCGCGACGAGGGCGCATGCCCCGGCGTGCAGCAGCAGATTCACCAGGTGGAACGCCCACGGCCGGTTGCCGTGCAGCCACCATTGCAATCCGTAGCTCTGCGAGACCAGCGGGCGATAGAGCTTGTCGACCCCCTCGTTAGGAGATTCACCGAAATAATCACGGGTCCAGAATTGGCCCCACAGCTTTGGATGTTGTACGCGATCGTCGAGGCCGATGAGATATGAGTCGTCGTAGATATAGGTGCCGCCCAGCGTGACGGCGTAGAGCGCCAGCGCCAGCGCCGCGCTGAATGCCGCCGGTCCCCAATGCCTCCAGCCGCGGCAGTCGTCAGTGGAACCTGATGGATGCACGTCAGGCAATCGTACCGGCCGGCAAAGCAAATGCCGAATGTCGGAGGAAATGCCGAATGCCGAATTCCAAATGCCGAATGTGAATGCACGGTCAGTTTCTCGCCTTTCATTTGGCATTTGGCAATCGGCATTCGGCATTCCCCCCCATTGGGCATTTGGTCCCGGCGCGCCGGGAGCATTCGGCAATTGACACCGCGCATTTCTGTCCAATTGGAGTTATCTTTCATCGCGCTCATGGCTGAAACTCTTCGCATCGCGGTGACCGGCGGCAGTGGGGGGGTTGGACGATTCGTCGTCCGTCACCTTCTGGACCGTGGGCACCAGGTCCTGAACCTTGATCGCCGCCCCGGCGACGACGATCGCGCCCGATTCGTCGATTGCGATGTCCGCCAGCGCGAGTCCCTCCTCGGCGTGCTGGGGGATTGTGAGGTCGTCTGCCACCTCGCCGAGGTTCCCAACGTCCACTCCGGCGTGCCGTTGGACGAGGTTTACTGGAACAACACGCGCTCGGCATCGGTTGTTCTTCAGGCCGCGGCCGATCTTGGTATGCGACACGCGGTCTATTCCAGCAGTTGCCAGGTCTACGGCTGCTGGGGCGAAAACAGCATTGGGCCGGTCCGTTTTCCGATTGACGAATCCCATCCCCTTCAGCCCATGAACGCCTACGCCGTCTCGAAGGTCGCCAACGAAATGTTCGCGAAATACATAAGCCGGCAGGACGGAGTGTCGATTTCAATTCTGCGTTTTCCCTGGGTGATGACCAGGGATTTCAACGACACGGAATTGCGGGGCTTCGAGCGCATCGACAAGCCGTTTCACGATGGATTTGAGACGTTCATTCATGCGACGGACCTGGCCAGCGGGTTTGCCGCCGCCGCCGAATCGAGCCGGCCCGGCTGCGAAATCTACAATCTTTCGGCTGCCGATATCTTGTCCTGCATGCCCCTTCGGCAGCGTTTGGCCCGGCATCATCCCCACTTTCCTGCGTTGCCGGCGGCTTGGCCGGACTACAAAAGCCCGCTGGTGATTGAAAAAGCCCAAAATTTGTTGTCTTGGAGTCCCAAATGGAGCTTTGTCGGACATATTAATGAAGCACGGGCTCGCGGATTCCGTCAAATAGGGTAGAATTCGCCGGTTCGTTCAACGAGGGAGCCCCAACATGAGCAGGCCATCGCAACCCACACGCAAGGGCGCGTTTACGCTGGTGGAGCTTTTGGTGGTCATCGGGATCATCGCGGTGCTGATCGCGATTTTGTTGCCCGCCCTCACACGCGCTCGCCAGCAGTCCATGACCGTGCAGTGCATGAGCAACATGCGCCAGGTCGGCTTGGCGATGCTGCTGTATGCCGATCAAAATGACGGTTGGCTGTTCCCAAACGGCTTGGGGTGGAGCAATAGCACCGTTTACCTCGGCCATCCCGATGACGGCAGCTTGTTGGGCACTGGCCCGCTCGGCTCGCTGGTGTTGGCGTATCCCGACAAGTGGAATTCCTATGTTTACAATGTCTGGACGGTCCCTGTGCTAGGCGTCTGGAACCCGCCCATCATGACCTGTCCCACCGACGTCGATCCACAACCCAATGCCCAGCACACCTACATTGTGAACGAGTACATGGCGTACTTCAACGAAAAGTACGGCAAAACGTTGCCCAATCACCTGTCTCCGTCCAACGCAATCCTGATGGGCGAAAAACAGTCCGTTCAGGGCGACTACTACATGGAAGTGGACAACGTAGACCAGAATGATTTCCTGAAGGCGGTCGATGGCTTCCGCCATGGAACTTCGGTCGGATCGAATTACCTCATGGTTGACATGCACGTTGACACCGAAATCATAACGAGTTTGGACGCCTGGAGCTTTAACACCGGGGCGACGCTTACCACCACCCAGCCCTATTGAAATGCTGGTCGAATTCCTCTGCTTCGCCGGTGGATTGTTCCTCATCCTCATCCCTGGAATCTGGCTGGCAGGCGCCCTTTCCCTCGGCAGGGATCGCATCGAACGCTGGACCTACGGCAGTTGCCTTGGGCTGGCCCTGGCAACCTATCTCGCTTCGGCCATCAGTTATTTTAATCTTCGATGGTTCTACGCAATCTGGACGGCGGCGGCGCTGGCTTGTCTGGCGGCGCGGTGGTTTTCGCCCGCGAAATACCGCCAGGGCCTGAAAAGCAAATGGATCGTTGTCATCCTTGTTCTTGTCGCCGCGGTGCGTTTTGGCAACGCGTTACCCCAGCCGCTGCCCGAAGGTCCGTTCGATCCGACGTTCCACCTGATTCTGGCCGGAAAAATCCAGCAGACGCAGCACGCGATTCATGACTGGCGGCCGTTCGACTCCGTCGCATTGAACTATCCGACCGGCAGTCACACGCTGTTGGTCGTTGTGTCGGCCATCACCGCGTTGCCGCTGCATGCCGTCTTCAAAGATTTGATCCCGCTGCTGGGTGTTTTATCGACGGCGCAGATTTATCTCTTTGCCCGCCGGGCAGCCGGTGACGAATCCGTCGCCCTTTGGTCCGCCGGGGCGTACGGACTGTGGGCATGGTTCGGCAGCAACGATTACTTCCGCTGGGGTGGATTGCCCAACGAAATGGGCATGCTCTTTTTCATTGCGATGTTGACGCTCTGGCTGGATGACATCCGCGCCTCGATCCGAGTGCCGACCATGGGGGTCATTTTTGCCGCGCTGATTCTCGTCCATCATCATTGCATGCTGGTCAGCGGGATCCTTCTCGCGGTGTTCGCTGTCGTACCCATGTCCCAATTCAACGCCGCTTCTTCGCGGGGAATTCTTATCCGGGCCATGGCGATCGCGGCGCTGCTCGACGCATTTTTCCTGATCCCCTATGCCTTGAAGATCACCACGCTGAATTCCACGATTGTTCTTTCCAACAGCGAGCCGCGAATGGGAATTCTGCAAATTGCCTCGGGCATTGGCTTGGTCAACGGCCCCTTGGCCATTATCGGCATGGTGCTCTGGGCGAAGGGTCGCGGGCCTCGGTTTCATCCTGTCGTTTTTTGGGCGGCCGGCATGCTGGCGGGTATGTTTTTGGTCACCGAGTGTTTCATTCCGCTGCTCATGAAGGCGTTGAAAGGGCCCTCGGCCATTGCCTTTACACCCTCGCGGTTTCTGACGGATTTGAATTATTTTCTGCCGCTGCTGGCGGCGATTTCCGTCGCGCTCATTCAGGCACGGCTGCGAATCAAGACGCCCTGGGTCCTGGCACTCATGTGCTGCGCGGCGCTGGCGGATTTTCGGCAATGGAAGGACCTGATTCAGCCCCATGATTCCTTTGCGCCTCCCGGCTTCGTGGCGGCAAGCCGATGGATTCACGACCACACTTCCCCATCCACGGTCGTCCTGAACCGCGACAACTGGACGACCTATCTCACCTGGCGAAGAACCACATTCGCGCCTCTGCCCGATTCCGAGCCGACCCCGGACCACGCGGGTCTAATGCGTCATTTGGCCGCGATCATGTCCGGAGAAGTCCCGCCGGATTCGCCGGGCATGACGATCGTTCAAATCCTGCCGGCCGACACGCGTTCGTCCCAGGCCGTTCTGTGGTCCGATTCCGCCTACAAGATCGTTCAGGTCTGGCCGGGGCGGAAACCAGAAATCCGAAACCAGAATGACGAATCAAATCCGAAACCAGAATGACCGAATGAAGACCGTTTCGGATTTCTGGTTTCGGACTTTATTCGTCATTCGGGTTTCGGGTTTCTGGTTTCCGCGTACGCGCGCCCACGGTTGCATTTTGAATCTTCTTCGCTTTGACTGTTGTCCAATGGCGATGGAGCTGATTCGCTTTTTGGCCGGCATCCTGTTTGTGCTGATTCCGGGAATCTGTCTGGCACGCTGCTTCTCGCTCGGAAACAATTTTCTGGAGCGCTGCACCAACGGCAGCTCGCTGGGGTTGGCGCTGGCGGTATATCTCGCGTCGGCCGCGAGCCACATCGATCTGCGCTTGTTTTATCCGCTGTGGGCTTGCCTTGGGGTCGTGGCGGTGGGGGCGTGGATCAAGTCCCTTTCACGCCGCGCCGCCGGCGCCGATTCCGCCGCTCAGGTCTGGATGCTTGTCGTGCTGCTGCTCGTGGCCCTGAGCCGTTTTGCCCTGGCGCTGACGCAACAACTGCCGCCCGGAGCGCTCGATCCGACTTTCCATCTCATCCTGATCAAGAAGATTCAACTCGCCCAACATTCCATCGACGACTGGCTGCCGTTTGCGGATATGAAGCTCAACTATCCCACGGGCAGCCATGTGCTCGTGGTTGTGTTGGCGGCAATCTCGGGGCTTGGGCTGCACACGACGTTCAAAGACCTGATTCCGTTTCTGGGAATCCTGACGACCGCGCAGGTTTACGTCTTCGCCCGGCGAGCCATGGGCAATCCGTCCATCGCTCTTTATTCCGCGGCCGCGTACGGCCTATGGGCCTGGTACGGGAGCATCGACTATTTCCGTTGGGGGGGATTGCCCAACGAGTTGGCCATGCTGCTGTTCCTGGCAATGCTCAGCCTGTGGCTCGACCGCCCGCGACGAGCGGGCCTGGTGGCGATGGCCGTCCTGTACGCATCGGCTGTTTTGGTGCATCACCATGTCATGGTCGTCAGCGGCGCCATCCTGGCGCTGCTGGTTTTGTGGCAAATATTTCGCGACCGAGCGGGGGCAAGTTGGAAATCGCTGGCGATCCCGGCCATCGCCGCGATGCTGCTGAATGTTTTCTTCCTCTTCCCTTACGCGATGCGCCTCGGCAGTCTTCATGCCACGGGAATGGTTGCCGCCGGTGAGGACCTGTTGCCCCTTTCGGCGTTGCCGCGAGGTTTTGGATACGCCCTGACTTTCTTCTCGCTGCTTGGAATCCTGCTTTGTGTTTTGCACAAGTTTCGCTGTCCGCCGGTCGTGGCGATCCCTTCCCTCGCCTTGGCGGTCATGTTCATCGCCGGCGAGGACCTTTTTCCCCTATTGCTTCGCGCGATGCACAGGGAAGCATTCACATTTTTCACCCCCTCGCGCTTTCTCAGCGATTTGAATTATTTCCTGCCCATTTTCGCCGGCATGGCGGTTTGGTTCGTCCGGCAGAAGCTTCAGATTCCGCTGTGGATCACGATGCTGCTCGTCATCGCCGCTTCGGTGGTGGATTGGAATCAATGGAAATTCAACGCCGAACTTGTCGGCCTCCCGCCGCAGTTCCTGGAGGCCTGCGATTGGATTCAGCACAACACGCCGCCGAGCGCCATCGTGGATAATCCCGAACGGTGGACGACGTACCTGTGCTGGCGGCGCTCGGATGGAACGCAGTTTCCGGTATCGGAGCCGGCCATGAATTTCCAGAGCGAATCCGAGCGCATCCCGCTGATCGAATCGGGCAAAATCCCGCCCGACGCGCCGGACTTGATGATCGTGGCGATTCGCAGCAAGCAATTCTATACGAACGAGCCCGTTTTATGGCGCGATCCCTCGGGGCTGGCGGTGATCAGGGAATGGCCGAAATAAACCCGCGGCGCTGGGCGCAATCGCAAAATGACGTAACATAGGCGGCAACGAGGGAGCTTCCATGAGACACCTGTTGCATAGCGTCATCGCGGCCGCGGTGTGCATTCTGGCGCTTTGCAATTCGCGGGCGTTGGCAGGCGACGATTCGATGCTGGCCGGCGGGGGGGATGCGGTCCAGGTGCAGTTCGCTAGCGGCGACACCGACGTGGATGCTCTCGCCAATGGCGTCAAGCTCTTCAGCAATCAGGATTGTGTTCTGGACAAGTTTCCAAGCGAAATGGCCAATTTGAATTTCACGCGGCGCCCGTGGAAGGCCGCGAGCGATGTCACCATCGACGCTCCATCGGGAAGCACGGTCTATGTATTTGTCGGCGAAGGTCCAATGGCGGCGGGGGCGCGCGGCACGCTCGCGTCCACGGGCTGGACGAGATTCGCCGAGCTTCACTTCAAAGGCGATCAAAGCGGGCCGATGGCAATTTACAAGCAGAGCTTCGCCGAATCGCAGCACCTGACCATTCCGGCAGACAGGGGATCCTTGGGCGCCATGGTAGCCGCCAGGCAACTGACCCTATCCAATCCGCAGCCGAGCGACGAGAAGCCGAAAGACGAAACCTCCCAGGCTGGCGCATCGTCAAATGTGGCGCTGCAAAACAGCGTAACCGGTGCGCCGACGACCCGCATTTCCAAATTGCAAGCCTCGATCAAGGCGCTATATGTCCGGGAACAGGACAATGGCGATGCCCTTGGTCTGGCGTCGGATTTGATTCTGACGGTCACGCCCGGATTGCCGAAAGATAATTCCATTCCGGTGAAGTTCACGTCTCCCGTAGGCAGTCAAATGTACCTGGTGCTCGATGATGTGGCGCGAGCGATCAACGCCAAGCATCCAGGGATCGTGGCGCGCAAGCTGGAGTTTTCGTTTGAGGATAAATATACGCCCAAGGACGGCGGATCGATCGGCGCGGCGCTGGGGACGCTGATGCTGTCGGTAATTGAGGGTTTCGACGTGGACCCGCAGTTTGCGATTACCGGCGATGTCAGCGCGGACGGCCGGATCCGCGTCGTCGGCGGAGTCGGCGCCAAGCTGCGCGGCGCGAAAGACGCCGGATGCACGTTGGTCGCGCTGCCGAATGAAGATTTTGAAGAACTGGTTGATGCGGTGATCTACAACGGCGTTTCGGAGATAACGAACGTGCAGGTGATCGGAATCTCAACGCTTGACGATGCCGTGGCGGTCGCCCGCACCGACCGCGCTGCCAAAGAGGGCGACGCGATCAATCTGTTCAGCGAGATTCAGGAATCGATGCAGGCGTCACCCAATTATCTCCGCACCGATGAGGCGCTGAATAAGCTCAAGCGCGTCGCGGACCTGGCGCCGAATCATCTTTCGGCCAGGCTGCTGCTGCAGATCGCACAAAACAAGCAGCGGAAAAGGCTGACGGCATTGGCGTCGGAGTATTACGCGATCATGGGCCTCGCGAGCGTCATTCCGATGCTGACAGACAGAGACGTGGCCACAGGCACGCAGCATCTGATGCCGGCGGCCGTGGATCGAGCGATCAGGGAATTAAGACGCCTTCGCCCGATCTCGGACTTGCGAATCCAACCATTCGTCGACGCATGCATCGAATTGATCCAGGCCCGCAGCGACTACGACGTCGGGGCCGGATCGCATGAGGCGCTAATGGAAAGCTTTCGCGTGTATCGCGACGAATTGGACAAACTTCAGGCCGATCGCGCCCTGAGGGAAAAGATGCTGCACGAAGGAGTTTAGGCGACTGCTTGACCAGGACACGCGAAATACTCTCCAATCGCGATTTCTTTTGCCCTTACCGAAAATTCCCCTGAGCACATACTACGACATCATCATCATCGGAGGCGGACACGCCGGCGCGGAAGCCGCCTGGGCCGCTTCGCGCCTGGGGGCGCGCGTCGCCATGATCACCATGGATCCCTCCCGCATCGGGCAGATGTCGTGCAATCCCGCCATCGGCGGGTTGGCCAAGGGCCAAATGGTCCGCGAAATCGACGCCCTGGGCGGACTCATGGGCCTGGCGACGGATGCGACGGGCATTCAGTTTCGCATGCTCAATCGCTCCAAGGGCCCGGCCGTCTGGGGGCCGCGGGCGCAGGCGGATAAATATAAATACGCCCGGCAAGTCCAGCATTTGCTCGGCACGTGCCCAAATCTCACGATCGTTCCCGGCGAAGTTGCGGAGATTCTCGCCGCGCCGGCGGTCGGCGCGGTTCTGCTCAAGGACGGCTTGCGCATCGACTGCCGGGCTGTGGTTGTCACCACCGGGACATTTCTGCGCGGGCTGATGCACACGGGCCAGAGCCAAACCGCCGGCGGCCGCGTCGGCGAAGCGGCCGCCACCGGTCTCAGCGCGTCGCTGCAAAATCTGGGTCTGGAAATGGGCCGGCTGAAAACCGGCACGCCGCCGCGGCTTCATCGCGCTTCGATCGACTTCTCGGCATTCGAGCCGCAACCCGGCGACGAGCGGCCCATGCCGTTTTCCTATCTCAACGAGTATCGCCGCGATTGGTCCCCTCCGCTGCCGCAGGTGCGGTGCTGGATCGGCGGAACCAACGAGCGGATTCACGAGATCATCCGCGAAAATCTTCACCGCGCCCCGATGTACAGCGGCCAGATCCGAAGCACCGGGCCGCGCTATTGCCCGAGCATCGAAGACAAAGTTGTCCGCTTCGCCGACAGAACTCGACACCAGATCTTCCTGGAACCCGAGGGCCTGGACACGGATGAAATTTATTGCAACGGCATCAGCACGTCGCTGCCTGCGGACGTGCAGGAAAGAATCGTCCGACTGATTCCGGGCCTCGAAAACGCGCGAGTGCTTCGCTGGGGCTACGCCGTGGAATACGACATGGTCTGGCCGACCCAGATTCAAAGCTCGCTGCAAACCAAGCGCGTGGCGGGGCTGTTTCTGGCGGGGCAGATCAACGGCACGAGCGGCTACGAGGAGGCGGCGGCCCAGGGAATCGTCGCCGGCGTCAATGCCGCAAAATACGTCCGCGGGCAGGAGAGCGATTTCATTCTCCGCCGCGATCAGGCGTACATCGGCGTGCTGATCGACGATCTGGTCACCAAACCCCCAACCGAGCCTTATCGCATGTTCACGAGCCGCGCCGAGCACCGCCTGCAACTGCGCAGCGACAACGCGGATGAGCGGCTGACTCCGCTCGGCCGCGAGATCGGTCTGGTGGATGATGGGCGCTGGTCGTCGTTCACCGCCCGGCGTGAGGCGATGGCCGCGGCCGCGGTGCTTCTGGGCAAAGTCGGGGCGGAGGACCATCTCCGCCGGGCCGACGTGGATTGGAAGGAATTGGCCGCTCGATTTCCCGAAGCCGCCGCGATCGAGCCCGCGATCGCCGCCCGACTCGAAACTCGCCTCAAATACCAGGGATACATTGCCCGGCAGGATCGGCAGATCGAGCGGTTCGCAAAGATGGAATCAAAGCTGATCCCCACGGCGATGGATTATTCGCAAATCGCCGGGCTGCGCAACGAAGCCCGCCAGAAGCTGGCCAGGTTCACGCCCCGGAGTTTGGGACAGGCCCTTCGCATCAGCGGCATTACTCCGGCTGACCTAACCGTTCTGGCCATCCATCTCGATCGCGTGAGGCGAACGGTTCCCGAAGCGCAAGGCGAAGCCTCCGCAGCGGAAGGCGAAGCCTCCGTAGCGGAAGGCGAAGCCTCCGCAGGCGCATAGTTTTTCGGACATTGGGCGACGCCGATCCGGTTTATCGGGCTTGCGGCATCTTGATCCGCAGGAAGTGAATCGCCGAAGATTTGTCAGGGGGATCGATGCGGACCAGGGTCTTTTTTGCCGCGTTAATGAAGGGTCGCATGGCCTTGGACGCTGCCGCGACCGGCCGCTATCATTGGAAGCCAAAATCGTTGTGCATACTATGACAAAAGCGGACACAGCCGTTGTGCCATCGCCGCAGCCTTATCGCGAGACTGAACCAACTCCACCATCCGGCCCCCCAAGGCGCCGATGGTTTTGGATCGTCTGGCTGATCGTGCTGTGCGTGGTCGCGGGGCTGACGTACCTAATCGTTGTTCGGGTGCGTGCCGGCTCAAGCGCCGCAGCCAATCGCCTCGCCGCCACGGGGGGCCGGGGCATCCCCGTGGATGCGGCGACGGCCAGGATCGGGGATTTGCCCATTCATGTCGATGGATTGCTGGGCACGGTGACGCCGTTGCAGACGGTGACCGTTCATACGCGCGTCGATGGAGAGCTGATCAAGGTCGCCTACGAGGAGGGGCAGATCGTGCATCAGGGCGATCTGCTCGTGCAAATCGATCCGAACCCGTACAAGGCCGTGCTGGAGCAGGTCCAGGGGCAGTTCGCCAAGGACCAGGCAACGCTTGCGAACGATCAGGTGAATTTGAAACGGTACAAGGCAGCGCCCGACGCATACACTCAGCAGCAGATCGATACGCAGCAGGCGACAGTGGATCTGGACTCGGGAATCATCAAAAGCGATCAGGGGGCCGTGTATGCCGCCCAGGTGAATTTGAATTACTGCACGATCAACTCTCCCATCACGGGACGGATCGGACTTCGGCTGGTGGACCAGGGAAACATTGTTCACGCCAGCGATGCAACCGGGCTGGCGATCATCACCCAGCTTCAGCCGATCACGGTTGTTTTCGCGATTCAGCAAGATGCCATTCCGGACGTGATCACCCGTTCCGACCACGTTCCGCCGCTGCCAACGACGGCGTTAAACGGCGATCAGGTGCTGGCCAGGGGAAAGCTGATCGCCATCGATAGCCAGGTGAACACCACGACGGGCACGGTCAACCTCAAGGCGCAATTTGACAACACCCACAACGAGCTGTTCCCCAATCAGCTCCTGACGGTCAGAATGCTGGTGAGTACGCTGAAGAACGTGGTGCTGGTTCCGTCGGAGGCCGTTCAGACCGGTCCGGATTTTTCGTTCGTTTACGTCGCCAAGCCGGATAACACGGTTGAAATCCGCAAGATCAAGCCGGGCGCGGATCAGGAAGTGAACGGTGAGGACATGACGGCGATTGACGAGGGTCTCTCGGCTGGAGAACTGGTGGTCACCAACGGCGTGGACAAGCTGGAGGCCGGATCGAAGGTGGTGGTGACGCGCGTCGGCGCCAAGGGGCCGACAACGCGAACCAGCACCACGCGCCCCGGCGGGCGGTCCCGTCAGTCGGTCTCCGGCGATTCAACTCCGCAGGGCAGTCCAAGGAACAGCGAATGAGTCCGTCCAGGCCATTCATTCTGCGGCCTGTGGCGACATCCCTGCTCATGACCGGCATTCTGCTGGTCGGTCTTGTCGCCTTTCGGCAGTTGCCGGTGTCGGCGCTGCCGGAGGTGGACTATCCCACGATCCAGGTTGTGACATTCTATCCCGGGGCCAGTCCGGACGTCATGGCGTCATCGGTGACGGCGCCGCTGGAGCGGCAGTTCGGGCAGGTGCCCGGGCTGAACCAGATGACCTCCACCAGCTCCGAGGGGAGTTCGCTGATCACGCTTCAGTTCTCGCTGGATTTGAACATCGACGTGGCGGAGCAGGAGGTTCAGGCCGCGATCAACGCCGCGGCAACCTATCTGCCCGTGAGCCTGCCCAATCCGCCCGTGTACAGCAAGGTCAACCCCGCCGACACGCCGATCCTGACCTTGGCCCTTTCATCCGACACGATGCCTCTCTACAAGGTTGAGGACCTGGCCGACACGCGGCTCGCGCAAAAGATTTCACAATTGCCGGGCGTGGGGCTGGTGAGCATCAGCGGGGGGCAAAAGCCCGCGGTGATCGTGCAGGCCGATCCAACCGCGCTCTCGGCCATGGATTTGACCCTGGAAGATTTGCGCACGCTCATTCCCCAGCAAAACGTCGATCAGGCCAAGGGGAGTTTTGACGGCCCGCACCAGGCGTTCACCATCGGGGCCAACGATCAGATCCTGACCAGCAAGGACTACAAGCCGATCATCGTCGCGTACAAGAACGGGGCGCCGATCCGGCTGTCGGACATCGCAAGCGTGGTGGATGGGGTGGAAGATGTGAAGGAGGCGGCGTGGATGAACCGCGATCCGGCGGTGATCGTCAACATCCAGCGCCAGCCGGGCGCCAACATCATCTCCGTGGTCGATAGCATCCAGAAACTCCTGCCGCAGTTGGAATCATCGTTGCCCGCGGGGATCAGGATCACGCAGTTGACCGACAGGACGGTGACGATTCGCGCCAGCGTCGCGGACGTGGAATTCGAGCTGGGGCTCACCATCGTTCTCGTCGTGCTGGTGATCTTTCTCTTTCTGCGCAACATTTCCGCGACGGTCATTCCCAGCGTCGCCGTCCCCCTCTCCCTGGTGGGGACCTTCGGCGTGATGTACCTGCTGGGCTACAGCATCAACAACCTGACGCTGATGGCGATGACGATCTCCACGGGGTTCGTGGTGGACGACGCGATCGTCATGATCGAGAACATCATCCGCTACATCGAGGAGGGCGATTCGCCCCTTCAGGCGGCGCTGAAAGGCTCGGAGCAGATCGGGTTCACCATCATCTCGCTGAGCGTTTCGCTGATCGCGGCCCTGATTCCGCTGCTGTTCATGGGAGACGTCGTGGGCCGGCTCTTCCGCGAGTTCGCCGTGACCCTGAGCGTGACGATCGTGGTCTCGGCGATCGTCTCGCTGACGCTCACGCCGATGATGTGCGGCCTGCTGCTGCGGCATACGCCTGAAAGCGAGCAGGGCTGGCTGTTCAAAAAATCAGAGAAGGTTTATCGGGCCGTGATCGATTTCTACGGGATGACGTTGCAGTGGGTCTTGCGCCACCAGTTCTCGACCCTGCTGATCGCTGTCGCCACCCTGGCTGTCACCGTGGCGTTGTATCTGATCATTCCCAAGGGCTTTTTCCCGGTGCAGGATACGGGCGTGATCCTCGGCATCTCCGAGGCGGCGCAGACGGTTTCCTTCCCGGCCATGGCCCAAAGCCAGCAAGAGTTGGCCGACGCGATCTTGCGGGATCCGGCGGTGGAAAGCCTGTCTTCGTTCATCGGCATCGACGGGACAAACACCACGATGAACTCGGGGCGCATTCAGATCAATCTCAAGCCCATCGAACAGCGCAAGATCAGCGCCAGCGACGTGATTCGGCGGTTGCAGCCGGTGCTGGATCGCGTGACGGGAATCACGCTTTACATGCAGCCGGTGCAGGACCTGACTGTGGAAGATCGTGTGAGCCGGACGCAATTTCAATATGCCCTGGAAGACCCGGACCCCAACGAACTGGCCCAATGGGTGCCTCGGCTCGTGGAGAAAATGAGCCAGATTCCGGTGCTTCGCGATATCGCGACCGACCAGCAGAACCTGGGGCTCGCGACCGTGCTGGTGATTGACCGCGACGCGGCATCACGTCTGGGCGTGACCGCGGCGGCGCTGGACAACACTCTGTACGATGCGTTCGGCCAACGCCAGGTTTCCACGATGTTCACCCAATTGAATCAGTATCACGTCATCCTGGGG
This sequence comes from Tepidisphaeraceae bacterium, assembly GCA_050012375.1. Lineage (GTDB taxonomy): Bacteria > Planctomycetota > Phycisphaerae > Tepidisphaerales > Tepidisphaeraceae > PALSA-1353. The sequence continues at coordinate 72,061 of JBEKHH010000003.1, read as the reverse complement.
GTGGATCCGAAATATCAGCGCAATCCGAGGGATTTACAGAACATTTATGTGCATTCGGCAACCGGCGCGATGGTGCCGCTGGCGCAGTTCACGCATTTGGAGAGACAGGCGACGCCGCTGGCGGTGAACCATCAGGGGCAATTCGCAGCGGTGACGATCTCGTTCAATCTCGCGCCGAGCGCGTCGCTGGGAGACGCCGTCGCCGCCATCAACGCGGCCCAGACCTCTCTGAAAATGCCGCCCAGCATTCAGGCGGGATTTCAGGGCACGGCGGCGGCGTTCGAAGCCTCGCTCACCAACGAGCCGCTGCTGATCCTCGCGGCGCTGGTCACCGTCTACATCGTGCTCGGCGTGCTGTATGAGAGCTATATCCATCCCATCACGATCCTCTCGACGCTTCCATCGGCCGGCGTGGGAGCGCTGCTTGCGCTGCTCCTGTGCAAGACCGATTTCAGCGTCATCGCGCTCATCGGGCTGATTCTGCTGATCGGCATCGTGAAGAAAAACGCGATCATGATGATCGACTTTGCCCTGGAAGCCGAGCGCAAGGAGGGCAAATCGCCGGTGGATGCCATCTTCCAGGCCTGTTTGTTGCGCTTCCGCCCGATCATGATGACGACGGCGGCGGCACTTTTCGCCGGATTGCCCCTTGCGCTGGGAACGGGAATGGGGGCGGAGCTGCGCCGGCCGCTGGGGATCGCGATTGTCGGCGGCCTGATCTTCAGCCAAGTCCTGACGCTCTACACGACGCCGGTGATTTACCTGGCGTTTGACCGGCTGGCGAAGCGGCTGGGCCGCGCCGTGATGCGCGAGCCCGTGCCGCAATCCCTGGCGGTGGAGGAAGTCTCGTGAGCCTCTCGACGCCGTTCATCAAGCGCCCTGTGGGCACCACGCTGCTGACGATCGCGATTGCGCTGTCGGGAATTCTGGCGTATCGGTTTTTGCCGGTCTCGCCGCTGCCGCAGGTGGATTTCCCGACGATTTCGGTCAGCGCCGGTTTGCCGGGGGCCAGCCCCGAGACCATGGCAACCAGCGTCGCGACCCCGCTGGAGCGGCAATTCGGTCGCATCGCCGGCGTGACGGAGATGACGTCGTCCAGTTCGCTAGGCTCGACGGGCATCACGATGCAGTTCGATCTGAGCCGGAACATCGACGCCGCCGCCCGCGACGTGCAGGCGGCGATCAACGCGGCGAGCGGCAACCTGCCGGCCAATCTTCCGGTGAAGCCCACCTACCGCAAGGTGAATCCCGCCGACGCGCCGATCCTGATCATCGCGATGACGTCAGACGTGTATCCCAAAAGCCGGATGTACGACATCGGGGATTCCATTCTGGCGCAAAAACTTTCGCAGGTGCCGGGCGTGGGGCAGGTTTTCGTCGGGGGCGGCGCTTCGCCGGCCGTCCGCGTCGAAGTGAATCCGACGGCCCTGAATAATCTGGGTTTGGACCTCAACTCGGTCGCCACCGTCCTTTCCAGCGCCAACGCCAATTTGGCAAAAGGAGAACTCGGCGACGCGCACCGGACCGAATCGCTGAGCACGACGGACCAGCTTTTCAAGGCGGATCAGTACAAGTCGCTTCTGTTGGCCTACGTCAACGGCGCGCCCGTTCGCCTTTCGGACGTGGCCGATGTGGAGGATTCCGTCGCCGACGTGCGCACCGAGGGGCTGACCAACGGGAAGCCCGCGGTGGTCATCATCATTTTCCGCCAGCCCAACGCGAACATCATCGACGCCGTGGATCGCGTTACCGCGATGATGCCCGAATTGCAGGCGGACATTCCCGCGGCGATCAAGCTCAAGGTGGTGATGGACCGCACCACCACCATCCGGGCATCGGTTCAGGATACCCAGCGGACCCTCGTCATTTCCGTGTCCCTGGTCGTGCTGGTGGTCTTCCTGTTCCTGCGCGATTGGCGAACCACGTTCATTCCCAGCATCGCCGTCCCGGTTTCACTCATCGGGACGTTCGGCGTGATGTACCTGGCGAACTTCACGGTGGACAATCTTTCGCTGATGGCGCTGACCATCGCCACGGGATTCGTGGTCGATGACGCGATCGTCGTGATTGAAAATATCACCCGCCACGTCGAAGCGGGGATGCGCCCGATGCAGGCGGCGCTGCTGGGGGCGAAGGAAATCGGGTTCACCGTCTTGTCCATGAGCGCCTCGCTCGTGGCGGTGTTCATTCCCATTCTGCTGATGAGCGGCATCGTCGGGCGGCTCTTCCGCGAGTTCGCGGTGGTGCTCTCGACCGCGATCGCAATTTCGCTGGTGATTTCGCTGACGGCGACGCCCATGCTCTGCGCCATCCTGCTGCGCCCGCGCGAGCGGCAGAAGCACGGCCGGGTCTATTACGCCAGCGAAAAGGCGTTCAATTGGGTTTTGTCCATGTACGAAAAAACCCTGGCGATCGTGCTGCGTCACCCGCTGGCGATGCTGGTGGTGACGCTGGCCACGATCGTGCTCACGGCCGCTCTGTACGTCTTCGTGCCCAAGGGCTTTTTTCCACAGCAGGATACGGGAAGGCTCATGGGATCGATCCAGGCGGACCAGGCAACCAGCTTTCAGGCGATGCGGGACATGGTCACAAGATACGCCAAGGCCGTCGGAGACGATCCGGGCGTGAGCGACGTGATCGCGTCGGCGGGCGGCGGGAGAGGGGCGCTCAACACCGCCAGCATGTTCATCACCCTCAAGCCGCTCAGCCAGCGCAAGGTCACCGCCGACCAGGTCATCACGCGTCTGCGCCCCAAGCTGTCGGTCATTCCGGGGGCTACGCTCTATCTCCAAGCCGCCCAGGACCTGCGCATCGGCGGGCGAGGCAGCAACGCACAGTGGCAATACACCCTCCAGGGCGACGATTTGAAGGAACTCCTCTCCTGGGCGCCGAGAGTCATGGACAAGCTGAAGACGCTCCCCGGCCTGGCGGATGTCAACACCGATCAACAGGTGCACGGGCTCGAGGCGATGGTGACGATCGACCGCGACGCCGCGAGCCGGCTCGGCATCACGCCGCAGGCAATCGACAAGGTGCTGAGCGATGCGTTCGGCCAGAGCCAGGTCTCGATCATGTACACCCAGCTCAACCAGTATCACGTGGTGATGGAGGTCGCCCCGTCCTACTGGCAAAATCCTCATGGGTTGGATTACATCTATCTCCCCGGCGGCGGGGCCGGCGGCGGCGGCAGCGGGGGCAAGCAGGTTCCGCTCAGTCAGATCGCCCATTTCTCGCGGGACACGACCTCCCTGACGGTCAATCACCAGGCACAGTTTCCGGCGGTGACGATCTCGTTTAACCTCCTGCCGGGAGTTGCCCTCGGCGATGCCGTGCGCGAGATCGACGCGGCCCAAAGCCAAATGCACGTTCCCGCGTCGATTCACGGCAGCTTCCAGGGAACGGCCCAGGCGTACCAGGATACCTTGTCCAACGAGCTGTACCTGATCATCGGCGCGATCGTAACCGTGTTTATCGTGCTGGGGATGCTGTACGAAAGTCTGATCCATCCGATCACGATTCTTTCAACGATACCGTCGGCCGGGGTGGGGGCGCTTCTGGCGTTGATCCTGTTCGGAGCGGGTCTGGATGTGATGGGAATGATCGGAATCATCCTGCTGATCGGCATCGTCAAGAAAAACGCGATCATGATGATCGACTTTGCCCTCGTGGCCGAGCGAAGGGACGGCAAATCTCCAAGGGACGCGATCTTCCAGGCGTGCTTGCTGCGTTTCCGCCCGATCATGATGACGACGATGGCGGCGCTGTTTGGCGGCCTGCCCCTGGCGCTGGGACGAGGGACCGGATCGGAACTGCGCCATCCGCTGGGAATCGCGATTGTCGGCGGTCTAATCTTCAGCCAGATGCTGACCCTATACACGACGCCCGTGGTTTACCTGTACATGGATCGGTTGCGGTTGTTCCTGAGTCGAGCTTTCCACCGCCAGGAGGTGAGCGGACCCTTGGCGGCAGGGGTGGCGTAGCATCTATTTTTTCCGGCCGTCCAGGGTGATTCCTTACGGGTTTAAGTCCTATGTCCGATACAACTACTGTGCATGCGTGCCGCCTTTACGATGCTGCCGGGAATAAGATCCTCTGGCTCTATGGCGGAGATCCCGATGGCGAGGCCCATTTCGATCAATTAAAGGTTACCGGTCGTGGACTGGCGCGACAATGCAAATTCGGCCAGGAGATGACGGCCGTTCTCTTTCGTTCCTCGCGACGTTGGCGCGCCTTGTTTTGGAATCCTGATGGAACCGAGGAAAGTGTGTGCGGCAACGCGATGCGATGCGCGGCCCATTTCATCTCCGACGAGTCGGCCCCGATCGACGAGGTCTCCGTCGAAACCCCTCACGGGACCTATCTCAGCCGCAAATTGGATGCGAATCATGGTTCGGCGATCATGCCGGCTCACACCATCCAAATCGTGACCGAAAAGATAGACGGCGACGTCCTGGTCAACGTCGGCACGCCGCATCGGATTCGGCTTGTGGAGGAGGAGTGGCCTGCCGCGGGTCTCAGGGACGCCATCGCCTGCTCCGAGGGACCCAATCCGGTAAACTTCGATCTGGTGCGTAAAATCGGTCCGTTTCATTTTCGCGTTCGAATCTTCGAGCGCGGCGTCGGTGAGACCGCCTCCTGCGGCACCGGAGCGGCCGCGATTGTGGCCGCCCTGGGCGAACTCGGCGCGGACTCCATTGACCGGCCACATCCCCATCTCGTCGAGTTTGCATCGGGTGAGCAACTGAACGTCACCTTCAACCCAGCGCTCGATTCCATCGAAATCAGCGGACGCGTGGAGCAGCTGATGGCATCATCAATCCCACACTGGAATCCCATTTAGGCAAAACCGTGTGGAATTCCCCGTCCATTTGCGCTTACGACTGGTCCAACTGGGATGAGTTCCTCATTGTTTCAATCTGGCCAAAGGCGCGCCGCATTCGCGCGAACTTTGGCGAGACGCCGCAAGAGGTCGCGGCGCGGCTGCCGCGAAAAACCAAATTACTCCTGATCCATCTCAACCTCAGCGTCATGGCGCCTTTCATCTCCGACGCAGGCGAATTTGTTGACGTGCTCCGGCAACGCAACGTCGGCGTTCTCAACAGTCTGCCTCCGGATATCCGAAAACGAACGATTCAATCCGGTTGTCGCGAATTCGGTCTCCCAACCGTGGTTGCCCCGCTCAGCGGCCCGGATGACGAATTGCTTATCGTCAAAACCGATTTGAATTCCGGCGGGAGAAGAGAGCGGTTGCTCTCCCCGACGCAAAAGGCCCAATTCAATCTGGTGGCGGACGCGGGGCGCATGAAGCACCCCGATGATTATTTTGTCAGCCGGCGCGCCGATCTGGCCGCCGATATTTGGAATGACCCAACGTTAGTTGTTGAACGATACGTGAAAAATCCATTTGGCCGATTTTTCCGCGTCTACGTAGCGGTAAATGCCGTCGTCATATCTGAGGCCTACACCGACGTGCTTGTAAAGCGAATGGAAGGCCGGATTCGGCGGCATAACCATTTCCTTTGGCGTCAGGGAGGCAGGATATGCGATGATTCAAACGTCGCCGCCAAGCTGCCGCCTCGCTTGTTAGACACGGCGGGCGCTTTCCTGGATCACTTCCATCTCGACTATGGAGCTATCGATGTTGTTGAAAGCGAGGCTGGCGAGTTCTACGTGATCGACCTCAACAAGACCCCGTACTGGGGTGATGAAAAACAACCCGGGCTCATCGAACATTTGCGTTTGGGATTTTCCAAAGCGATGCAGGACTGATTTTTTTGCCTGCCGCATTTCAGGCGGAATATCCGTGCCATCGACAGCGCCGGCGATGTCGGCCGAATCGAGCCCCCAATACGCCCTTCAATTCAACGGCCGAGTCGTCGGACCGGCCTTCGCGCTGTCGTCAGGCGTCCAAGGTGCGATGTCTCGGAACTGGCCGCCATGCTTCTGTTGCGCTGCCGGCAGCTTGGAGCCATCGCCGGTATAGAGGCTGTATTCGGGCTCGTCCATTCGGTAAAACAGCCCGTCTCGCGATTGGCGGCGCGAGTACACGAGCGGCCGGTCCGAGCCATCCGGCGAGCCTCCCTTTGCCAACACGTATCCGAACGTCTGCTTGCCGTCGCCCCACGGATCGATCGGAACACGCGGCAAATAAGCCGGAACAAGCTCATCGAGCCGCTGGGGCCATCGATGGTTCTCAAATCGGAAGATATGGCATGCCAGCGACATGGCGGCAAAAGTTCGCTCCGCGTTCTCTTGTGCCAGGGTTCCCAGCCAGAGCTGGCTCGACCTTTTGTCCATCAGCGGCGCGCCGGTGGGAGAAAGACCGATCTGCGCGAACTGCTCCGTCGGTTCCTTCTGGTCGAGCAGCAAATCGATCATCTTGCGTGCGACGCCGACCTGTAAGTCGTGGCTGTTGCCCGGGTCCGTTGTCAGTTCCACCGCTGAAGCGATGATCATCAGCCGATTGGCGGTCAACCAGTCAATGCCGCCGGCAATCAGCGGCCGGGCGAGGTGGCCTTTCTGCGGATTCATCCGAAGCATCGCGGTCAGGTGCAGGAGGTCCTGCATCGTCTCGCAGGCGCCGGCATCGTTGCCATGGAGATGCTCGTAGAGCGCCGCATCTCCCAAATCGTTTGCCAGGGCGCGGCACGACTCTACATACTTCGCTTTGTGGTCGTCGGGCCAACTTGCTTGATCGCTCAAGCGGGCCTGATGCGCCAGGCGTCGCACGGCGGCGTTGCTGTCCCACGCCGCCTGGGCAACTCGATCCCAATCGGGGCCGAAAGGGGGATAACCGCGGTACTCCAGGTTCGACCCGGCCGGTGAGATGGCCGTGATCCATTGGGCCGCGCGAAGGTATAGCTGGGCCGCATCGCTCGGGGCGCTTGTCGCCGTCTCCTCGGCCATTGCCCAGCCGCCGCAGATCGTGGCCCAAGCCGCAACAGCGGTCAGGAACAGCGTTCGCTTGTGCAACTGAAACTCCCTCCGTCAGGCCGGCGTCTACCCATAAGACCGAACAAACGTCTATCCTTTCAATGCGACCATTGCGCCGCAACGCCAACCGGCTGAAATCATTTCCTACCCTGCTGCGCGTGCGAAGGCTCCGCATGCTGAGGCGGCGGGCTATTTTCGTGGCCGCGGTTCTCGCTCTGCTGACGCACCCGGTAATCACGCTCGGGCGCGCCGCTGCCGGCCCTGTTCGTTGCATGCTCCTCCCGCGGTGGCGAAGGCTCGTGTTGAACCTGCTGCTGTTGAATCGGCTTACGCGTCGGCTCTGCGCGCGTCGGCTCGGCAGGCTGTTCCGCTTTCCATTGATTGCCGTTGCGCTTCTCCCAGCCGGCGTCCGTTCGTCGATATACTTCGCCCTGTGGATTGGCGTACACATTGTTCGCTCTCAAGTCCTCCCGGACGGCCAGCCCGCTCGGACCCTCGCGTGCGGCCTCCACGTGAACATCGCGCCGGCGTTCGTACACGTTTCGCGCATACACATCATGGGCGGCCTTGGCATTGGCGTTGTTGGCGGCGATGATCGTGCGGTTGATATTCACGCCGGTGCGGGCCATCGAGGGGCGATATCCGCCATAGCCAAACCATGGGCTCGGACGCGCGTGCTCACCGGCGGCGATCCATGCATCCCCTCCGCCGGCGGCCAGGCCGAAGCTGAATCCCCAGTGCCCGGTATACGCGTGGTATCGCGCGGCGAAGCCAAAGGTCAGCGGCCGCGCGAAATAATGATCGTGGGACCACGAGTTGTAGCGATAGCCGGTGCCATACACCACGATTCCGCCGAACGGATAGCAACCGACGTAGCCGGGCGTGTAGCCGCAATAGACATACTGATCCGTGGCCCCATACACGTAGCAGAAACACACCGGATAAATGGGACACGATGGGGGGATGCTGTAAATATCCCGCGGCACCTGGCGGCAGAGGCCCCACGGGCCCACGGGATTTACGCTCTGATACCACACGCCGCCGTCGCAGCAGTAATACGCTCCGCCGTCGAGCAGCACGGAATCGTCCGTGTTCACGGCGTAACTGCAATTCGTGCCCTGGATCGGCTCAAAATCGGGATTGCCGTCGTAGGTGACCGTCGGCTGCTGGAAATTATTGACATCCACCGCGGCAGTCTGCGGGATGTACGTGTCGGCAACCGCATCTTGCGCGGCCTGCGTGCCGGCGACCTGGGCCAGCACGTTCGCCTTCGGGCTGTCGGGCGGAATCCTGGCAAAATCGGCCGGCAATTGATTCGCCGCAACATACGTCCATGGACCTGCCGTGCCGTGGCCCGTGAACCATCGTCCCGAGAGAAGCACGAACGTCTGCTGCGTGCTGATCTGCAAAAAGACATCCGAATCGGTGTTCGCCCAATACAGCAGTCCGGTGCCGGGGATTGTGGACATCTGAGGCTGGCCGTCGCTCCAGATCAACTCGGTCGGGTCGGTGGCAGTGACGATTTCAACGCGCGAGGCGACGTCGTCCGATACGGGTTGCTGTGGATCGGCATAACCGATCTGCCCGGCAAGCTGGGAAATGGCTGGAGGCGCCTGCGCTGAATATTGGAACAGGCCCATCGGGTCGGGGGCCGCAAACCAATGCCCGGCGCCTCTGAGGTAATACGTGCGCGATGAGGGATCAAGAGCGACAAAGAACGGCGTGTTGACCGCGCGCATCAGGCTCCCATCCGACGCCTGGACCATTTTCGGTGTGCCGTCGTATTGCAGCTTCACGGCGGGATGATCGCGGAAAATGATGGCCGGCGGCGCGACCTGCAAATCAGCCGCCGCCTCCTGCTCCTTTCTAATCCCTTCGACAGAAACCAGGAGATGGTCCAGCGAGATCACGATTGCGTGTGACAGGATCGCCTGGCGGACGGCATCGGAAAGGGGTTGCGCCGAGACCGAGCTGGGAGCGGGGAAGAGGACCTTGGTGACATTCACATCCACGATGTGGACCGTCCGCGCGACGCGGTCGGTTTCAATCCGGCTTTGAAGCCAGATGGCGCCATAGACAGGCTCCTGCTGATTGGCGGGAACTACGGCGACGGCGGCGTGGCTGGTGAGCGTGTCGCCCTCAAAACTATCCAGTTGAGGCTGGAAGATCGTGACGTCGCTTCCATCGCTGGCGGTGGCGTGCATGGGCCAGCGCGAGGGCTGGGGCGCATCGACGGCCAATAAAAGCGCGGGTATCAGACCCCAGAGGATCGCCGTCGCCGCAAGAATTCGCCGAGAGGTGAAAAGCATCGCGAAAAACCTCCAATTGGATGTTGGGCAGAGTCGCATTGGCATGACAGTTTATCCATTTTAATGCAGACACGGCGATTGGCGGAATGTTAGAAATCGGCTGCCGTCCAGGGCTGGGATAAAGTTGACTTGAATTGGCGGGACAGGGACAATCACGAACTTGATCCTCTGGGAGAACCGTTCCATGCGTAAGTCGTCCGCGGGCATCACTGCACTTTCATTGGCGTTGGCGTTGATCGGGTTTTCATTGCTGAATGGCTGCGAAACGAGCGAGCAGCAGGCCGATCATGCGGCCCAGAAAGCGGTCGAAACGGCGGACCAGGAGCGGGCCAAAGCGCAAAACATGGATGACCTGATCAGGGTCCAGAAGAGCTACGACGATCTGGCAAGCAACTTTCAAAATCTTTCCAGTCAGATGCGGGTCCTGGTCAGGAGCCGGCAGGCGCAGCTCCGGCTGGAACGAATCACGATGATGGTCGCCGACCTCCGCCAGGAAGAGCTGGCGACCGCGCGGACCATTGAGGACATCGAGCAACTGGCGATGCAGATCGCCGCCGCCCAGGCGAGCGCCGATGCCCTCAAGGCGTACGACCCCGCGTCGCAGGTCGAGAAACTCAAATCGCAGCAGGCGGGCATCCAGGGATCGGCGGACAAACTGACGTGGCTGATGCCGAATCCGACGCCGGATAATCGAAACGCCAAAGTGGCGTTGCCGACGCTCGCCGCCCTATCCGAGAAGATCGCGGCGCTCACGAGCGAGATTCAGCACAATCAGGCCGACACGGAGGCGGCGCGAAAGCTCAGCGCCGCCAAGGGCGACGAGGCGGAGGCGTTTTTGCGCAAGGCCGAGGGAGAATCCGGCGAACAACAGGTCAACGACAGCACCCAGGCGGCCCAAGACCGGCGCGACGCGGCGCTGGCCGATTCCAAGGCCGATGTCATGAAGGTCGAACTGGGGCGGATGCAGGCGAGTCTCGATCAGGCCCAGGACCAGAAGGCGTCATTGGAAGAGGCGATCAGGACTCTGGACGCGCAGGTGCAGGCGGAGCAGACGCGATGGACAAGCATTGCCGACCAGATCCAGGGCCAGCAAAAGGTTCAGCAGGCACTGATCGGCGCCGCGGCGGAGGAGACCGGCCCGGTGACAATGTGGAGGCTCGCTCAGCAATTGGCCTCGCGCTTGCAGAAGGCCGCCGCCGTCCGCGAGAAGATCGACAACGATTTGAACGCCGTGATCCCCCAATTGACCGACGCGTTCAACCAGTGCGGTCAGCTTCGCGCCCAATGGATGACGGATTTGCGGGAAAAGCAGGACGATCCGGATGCGGTGATTTGGCGGCAAGCCCAAGAGACGTTGCATCCGGCGTATTTCAATCTGCAACTGGCTTCGGCGCTGCAAACCCGAGCCTCGGTGGCGGCCGCCAAGACGCGCATCGACTTGATGATCGCCCGGATGTTCGACGGATATGAAGTGAACCCCGCAGAAGCCGTCGCCCATTTCAACAGTCTCGTCGTTGCCGCATCAACGCCGATCAAGGTTGTCGGCCTGACGACGCTGTTGGATCCGCAAAGGACCGGCATGCCCATGCCCCAGCCGTTCGGGGACATCGTCAAAGCGGATCCCGATCAGCTCAAGCAGGAATCGGATGACGTCAACAAGGCGTACGACAGCGCGGTGCAGAAGTACGATCCGCAATCCGGGGCGACCGATTCGGGCCCGGCGGCCGATGGGCGGCGCAACGTGGCGCTCACCGGGCAGGCCCAAGCCGATCGCGACTGGGCGCAGTTTGCGCAGATGATCGGCGACTCCGAGGGTGCGGCAAATCACATTCACGCGGCCCAGGAGGCGGAGGCTCAGATCGATCCATCCTTCCGGCTGCTGGCGACGGCGGCGAATTCGGGCGCTCCTCAACACGCGCCGGCTCCCGGATCCGCGCAATAGCCCTCTTCGTTTACGACATCAATCCGAATGCGAAAGCGTGGGCGCGGCGAAGGCGGCGCGGTTTGGATTGCGACCGCCCGGCGCTGTTTGCGTCGCTGCAATTTCCATTTTATTTTTGCGTTGACATCGGAAGCGAATTTTGATTTGTTGTCCGCGCAGGCGTCAGGGAAGGCGGTGAAAATCCGCCGCGGACGCGCCGCTGTAAGTGATCGTTTGCGGGTGCGAAAGCCCTTGGCGGGCTAGCCCGATCGGCACATTCATCAAGTCACTGGCGCCCCCGAGACAAAGGCGGCGCCGGGAAGACTGCTGCCGGATATCACGAGCCAGAAAACCTGCCTGCCATGCGAGAAGCGGCTGATGCCCTCTCGAAGCCATGTCCGAGCGGCTGCGCGATTCAGCTTTCGGAAACGCAATTCTTTTTCAGGCTTGCGACCGCTGTTGCGGGGCGTCCGTGCTTCGCTTGTCAGCCGCGTCGCCATGTGTGAGGAGGTTCTCATGTCCGTGTACTCTCCGATTGCGCAGAAGTCTGCCGTTGTTTCATTGTTTTTGTCCGCGGCAATTTCCTCCCGATGCGCCGGCGAGACGATTTACGCCGCCGATGTGGTGAGCTTTTCGGGGCTTGGCGACAGCACGACCAATGCGTGGAACGATCCCACCGCGGCGCTTGGGCCTCCAACCACTTTTGAGGAGTATGGAGCCATCAATCCGTTCAATCCGCCGTTTCAGACAAACGATGTCGTTGTGATTCCCGCCGGCGGCAGTCTCGAATTGTCCTTCGCCCAGCCGGCGGCGATCGGGTCGGCGCCGTCCCTGGGCGTATTCGTCAACAATGGCCTCGACGACGTTTCTTCGGACGGATCGGGCGTGGCTGGAAATCCGGCGAGCTATTTTTCGGCAATTCCCCAAGCGAACGTCAGCATCAGCCAGAACGGCGTTACCTGGTACAGTCCCGGGAACATATCATTTGACCTGCCGACCAATGCCTATCTCGACACCGAGATCAGCGGCTATTTTCAGCCGGCCGGCAATGTCGTGGCCAACTTCGGGCAACCGTTTGTGGGGACTCTAAGCGATCTGAACGGTTTGGATTACGATCAAATCCGGACGCTGTTCAACGGATCAGGGGGCGGCAATTGGTTGGACCTGGGCTGGACCGGACTAACGAGCTTTCAATACGTCGAGTTCTCGGTGCCGGCGAATTCGGGTGAACGCATGGTGATCGACGCCATTGCCGCGCAATCGGTGCCGGAACCGGCGGCGGCGCTATTGATACCGTTGGCGCTTGTGGTTGTGGGCCGTCGGCGCCGTCTTTCGTGAGAGAGAGAGAGAAAGAGACGATCCGTGGCCAAGAGAGCCTTCACCCTGGTTGAATTGCTGGTGGTCGTTGGGATCATCGTGGTTTTGATCGGCATTCTTCTTCCGGCGCTATCGACCGCTAGACAGCAGGCGCTGACCGTGACCTGCCTGAGCAATCTCCGCCAGATGGTGATCGCGGCGCATAACTATGCCGACGCATACAATGGGCAATATCCAATTGCCTATTACTCCGACCTGGGCTCGACGCAGACGGTCAGTTACAATTGGGATTTCACGGTGACACGTACGCTCTCAACAGGCCAGGTCACCGTGACTCCCGGCATTTTGTGGCAGGGGAGTACGAATGCCCAGATTCAACAATGCCCGTCCTTCTCGGGAAACAGCAACGCCCCAGGCGATCCATATACCGGCTATAACTACAACGACAGCTACATCGGCGGGGGGCAGTCCGGCTCGCTCACGGCGGCGCCGGCCAAACTGAACCGCGTGAGCCGGCCGTCGCGCTGTGCGCTCTTCGGCGACGGTCAATACTCTGCGGGCGCGAACAAATTCATGCGCTCTCCATTTCCCGGCCCGGACGACACGGTCTTCGGCTTTAACGCGGCATGGGCGGGAACCCAGGGTTTTCGCCATCGAGGAGGGACAAACATCGCCTTCTGTGACGGGCATGCCGAGACGCTGTATCAGCGATTTACGGCGCTCTACCCCCAAGTCGCGGCCGGGACCGGTTTTATTTCCAAAGACAATTCACTATACCAAACGTCGTTTCCCTGAGGGCCGCACCTATGCTAGAATTTATGGAGCCTGGTAATTTTAGGGGCGACATTAAGGAAACTACGTGGCCAACCCGCAGATCGACCGGCTCAGAAACAACATTGGGAACGTTTTCCTCGGGGATGTACGCTCCATCGACCTGATGTTGACGGCCTTGTTCGGCCGCGGTCATGTCTTGATCGAGGACGTGCCCGGCGTGGGGAAAACCGTGCTGGCCCGCGCCATGGCGCGCAGCATCGATTGCAAATTCACGCGCATCCAGCTTACCCCCGACCTGTTGCCCAGCGACGTGCTGGGGGTGAGCGTATTCAACAGCCAGGCCCAGACATTCGATTTCAAGCCGGGACCGATTTTCGCGAATATTGTCCTTGCGGATGAGATCAATCGAACGACGCCGCGTACGCAGTCCGCCTTGCTCGAGGCCATGAGCGAAGAGCAGGTGAGCGTGGAGAACCAGACGCTGCCGCTCAACCGTCCGTTCATGGTCGTCGCGACGCAAAACCCATTTGAGTTTGAGGGCACCTACTATTTGCCGGAGAACCAGCTCGACCGGTTTTTGCTGCGGATTCAGTTGGGATATCCCGGGCGGACGGCCGAACAGCGCATCCTCACGACCCAGCCGGGACGGACGGCGCTGGAGCAGTTGAAGCCGGTGATGACCGCGGCCCAGGTCGTTGAGATTCAGGACAAGACGGCGCGAACGCGCATGGATCCGCTGATCGTGGATTACGTGCTCGATTTGGCGGATGCGACGCGGCACCATGAGCAATTGCACCTGGGCGTATCGCCGCGAGGCGCGCTGGCGCTGACGCAGGCTTGCCAGGCGGCGGCGGTGGTGAGCGGCCGGGATTACGTCACCCCCGATGACGTGAAGACGCTATTCCTGCCCTGCTGCGCGCATCGGGTGGTGAGCAAGACTTATTTGCACAACGGCGACGTAACCGCCACGAGCCGGGTGCTTCAGACGATATTGGACAGAATTCCCGCGCCGCGATGAAAGCGCGCCGCGATGACGTTGGGCGGCTTTGATTCACCATGTCCAGAGTGACCAGTGCCAATTTGATTGAGCGGTTTGGCCCGCGCGGGATCGCGGCGTGGCGCTGGTTGACGTCCCGTCGCCGCCGGCCGCCGATCCGCGACCAGGGCCCGGCAACGCCCGTTCGCAGGCGCCCTTCGGTGGACTTCTCGCTCACCGGCCTCATTTACTGCGCGATGATGATGTTCATGGGCTTGGCCGCGATCAACAGCCAGGCCAACCTGCTGTTCGGCGTCTTCGGGCTGATGATCGGGATTCTCCTGATCAGCGCCCTGATTTGCCGGCTCGTGCTTGCCGGCTTAAGAGTCAAGCGGGTGATTCCAGAGTATGTGGCCGTCGGGCAGAACGCCACCATTCGGTACGACTTCTTCAATTCCAAGCGATTCTGGCCGAGCCTGTCGGTTGGCCTGGCGGAACTGGACGGGGCGGAGGCGTTCACACAGCAGCCGCAGGCGTACATGCTCCACGTCGCCGCGGGCAAGTCGGCGAGCGCGCCGATCAACGTCGTTCCCAAGCGGCGCGGGCTGCATATGCTGACGAATTTTCAAATCAGCACCAGCTTCCCATTCGGGTTCGTCAAGCGAGCCCTGATGGGTCGATCGGACGACGCGATATTGATTTATCCCGCGCTGGCAGCGGTCGATCCGCGATTGCTGTCGTTGTGCCGATCGGCAGAGCGCGGCGGGGCGAACATGAAGCCGCGCCGCAATGGCGCGGATGAATTCTACGGCGTCAAGGAATTCCGGCCCGGCGAAAACCCGCGATGGATTCACTGGAAACGCAGCGCCCGCACCGGCGAACTGGTCAGCAAGGAAATGGTGCAGATTTCGCCGCCCAGGCTGCTGATCCTCGTGGATACATTCATCGAATCGCCGACGCTGCTTGAGCATGCGGCGGTGGAGAAAGCGATCGCGATGGCGGCTTCGCTGGCGAGCGGGGCGATGGATTCGGGCATGGCGGTGGGAATGACCGCGTGGGGGGGGGAATGGATCAACATTGCCCCGCAGCGCGGTAAGCAGCATTGCCGCGACATTCTCGCCGCTCTGGCGGCATTGCCCATCAACCGCACGGTCGCCGCCAGCCGGCTTGTCGAACACGGCGAAGGCTTCTTAAACGAAGCCGTGACGCCCGTTCTTTTCACGCCTCGCGCCATGCAAGTGAGTTTAGGAGACAGCGCGCGCGGCGGGATGATCGTCGTGCCCGTCGAGTCAGAACAGGCGAGAACCTGGTTTCGCTTTGATCCCGCCGTTGATTTTGCCCGCTGCATGCCGGCGGAACAGGCGATTGGGGTTGTCGCGAGTCATTCATCAGCGCGGATGAAGAGCGAAAAGTGAGGGGGTCTTTTAATGTACGATATCCGCCAATTCCGGCCGACGCTCTACTTCCTGCTGATGCTGGGAGTCACGGGTTTTGCGCTCGCGGCGGAAGCGCCCGGGCCGTGGATCCTGGCGGCCGGGGGGATTCTGGTCAACGCCTGGCTGGTGAAAACGGGCCGGTTCACGCCAATCCCGCGACTCCTGGCGAACCTGGTGAGCCTCGGGGGCGGCCTGCTGGTGGCGCATCAGATCCGCGCGGGGGATGCCACGCCGATTCTGACCATCGGAAATTTCATCATCGTGCTCCATTTGGTGAAACTCTTTGAGCAGCGCGCCAATCGGGATTACGCGCAGCTGCTGGTCTTGAGTCTGCTCCTGATGGTGGCGGCGGCGATCAGCACCGCGAGTCTGTTGTTCGGCATCATCTTCATCGTGTACTTGTTCGTGTCGCTCCACTGTTGCCTGCTGTTTCATCTGAAGGTGGAAGTGGATCAGGCGCGGGAGGCTTACCCACAGCCGAAGGATCAGATCGGCCCGGCGCCGCTCGTTCAGGATCAGCGGGATTTGCCGCGTTCGATGCGCCGGCTGACCGGGCTGATTTCGCTGGCGGGGATCGCGATGGCGGTGCTGGTCTTCCTGTTTTTCCCGCGCGGGTCGGGGCAGCCGCTGTTCGGGCCCCTTCAGCCCCGCGCCGCGATGGCGCTGACGGGATTTTCCGATCGGGTTAGTTTTCAGAAGATCGCCCAGATCACCCGCAACGACGACGTGGTGGCCCGCGTGGAACTTTACTACAAGAACGAAAAGGTGACTCAGCCAGGCGAACTGTTGCTCCGCGGCTCGGCGCTGGATGCCTATACCGGCAACGACGCCAGCCGAGGCACCTGGCAATGGTATCGATCGGACGATAACCCCTTTTACGAAGTGAAGGATGCGCCGGGCGGCCGGGTCATGGACCTTCAGAACGATGTGGAGGCCCCTTGGAAACAGATGGTCACCCTTCAACCGACCGGTACGAATAAGTTGTTCGCCATCGCGGGTCCGGCCGTCATTGTCCCGGCGCGTGACATGCGAATTCGCTTTTCCCGGAACGACGGCGTTCTGGAAACCGAAACACCCGCGCTTCAGCCGATCGCTTACACGGTCCGGTCCGCAGGCGAATTGCCGGGATCGCCGCCGATCGCCCGCGGATTTTTCGCGCAGTCGGTGATCGACCCGGCGATTGCCGCCTATGCCCGCAGGACCTCCGTGACCGGCGTGGATTCCCAGGGCAGGCCGCTGGCGGAGTATCCCCTGGCCGGAATTCACGCTTACGACCATCAGATCGCGGTCAGCATTGAGCAATATTTACGGAACAATTTCGCCTACACGCTGGATCTGACGAACTTCGGTCAACTGAACGGTCGCGATCCGATGGCGGCGTTTCTGACCGATTTCAAGAAAGGGCATTGCGAGTATTTCGCCGGCGCCATGACGCTCCTGTGCCAGAGCCTGGGGATTCCGGCTCGATTCGTCGTGGGCTTCCGATGCGAGGGCGAGGATTTCAACTCGATCGGGGATTACTTCCTCGTCAAGCAATCCGACGCTCACGCCTGGTGCGAGGTGTTCACCGGACAAAAATGGGAGACGTTCGATCCCACCAGCGGCCGCCAAGCCGCCGGAGCCCCCAAACCTCCCATGTTTTCCCAGCTCAGAAAGCTCTTTGATTATCTCGAATTCAAATGGGCCACCGCGGTGGTCGCCTACGATACCGGGGACCGCCAGAACCTCATCATAAATCTGAATGACCAGGTGTCGCGGTCGGCGGTGAACGGCAGCCAGAACCTCTCCAAATGGTTCGACGACTTCCAGAGCACGATCGCTTCGCCGACCGTCCTCAGTTCCGTGATTACCGGAATGATCAGTTTGAGCTTCTTTTTCGTGGGTTGGTTCCTGATCGAGCGATGGCGTCTTCGGCTCCGCGCCAAGCGGATCGGCATCGAGTCGCTTTCAACGCCGGATCAATTCCGGCTCGTTCGCCAGTTGGGCTTCTACAATGATCTGCTTCGGATCCTTCAGCGGCATCATATCGAGCGGCCGCGCCATCTGACGCCATTGGAATTCAGCCGCTCGCTCAGCTATTTGCCCGCGCAGGCATACGGCGACATTTTCCGTCTCACCGAACTGTTCTATCGCATTCGATACGGGCCGGCCCGACGCTCGGCCTATTCGCAGCGACATCTTTCGGCGGTGGTCTATCGCATCCAGCAGACGCTGGAGGCAACGGATCGCCTGCACCGCCAGCACCCCTCGCCATGAAAGCCATCGTTGTATCCATCGGCGATGAATTGGTCCTCGGACAGACCGTGGACACCAATTCATCGTGGCTGAGCCGGGAACTGGCGTCTGTCGGCATCGCCGTGGTGGAACATATCACGGTGGCCGATGATTCGGCGGCAATCGAGGCCGCCATTTCCGGCGCGGCGATGCGCTGCGACCTTCTTCTGATCAACGGGGGGCTTGGGCCCACCAAGGATGATCTCACTCGCGAGGCCCTGACGCGGGCTCTGAACGCGCCGTTGGAGTTGAACGCTGATTGGCTGCGGCGGCTCGAGAGTTTTTTTGCGCAACGCGGCCGGCCGATGCCCCAAACCAATCGGGTGCAGGCGATGATTCCGCGCGGCGCGCGATTGCTCGACAACACTGCCGGGACCGCGCCGGGGATCGATGCCGATTTCACCGGCGGCGGCACGTCTCGATCCTGCCGAATCTTCGCCATGCCCGGCGTGCCGAGCGAGATGAAGCTCATGTTCCAGAAATCGGTCTTGCCGCACCTTGCCCAGATGGGCGCGGGGACAGACGCGGGGACAGACGCGGGGGCGGTCATTCTCTCTGGCACACTTCACACCTTCGGCGTGGGTGAAAGCACCATCGGCGAGCAGCTGGGCGATCTGATGGATCGGCGGCGCAATCCCTCGGTGGGCACGACCGTTTCATCCGGCGTGGTTTCCGTTCGGATCAATGCTCGCTTCGCCCACCGCGACGCCGCACGAGCGGAATTGGAACAGACCGCCGGCCTATGCCGTGACGCGCTGGGCGATTTGATTTATGGAAGCGACGAACAGACGCTGGCCTCGGTCGTCGCCGATCTGCTTACCGCCGACAAGGTCCGGACCGTTGCAACCGCTGAAAGTTGCACCGGCGGTCTGCTCGCGAAAATGCTGACCGATATTCCCGGCTCCAGCGGGTATTTCCAGAAAGGATGGATCACCTACAGCAACCAAGCCAAGACCGAATTGCTCGACGTTGCCCCTCAGCTATTGGCTCAGGATGGGGCAGTGAGCGAAAGCGTGGTCCGGGCGATGGCGCAGACGGCCCGGCAGAAGAGCGCGGCGGATTTCGCGCTGGCGATCAGCGGAATTGCCGGGCCCGATGGCGGCACCCCCGCCAAGCCCGTCGGAACGGTTTGCATCGCCCTGGCGCACGCCCAGTCAGTCTTGGCCAGGACATTCCACTTCCCCGGCGACCGCCAAACCATTCGCGACCGCTCCGCCAAAATGGCGCTGACATTGCTGCGATTTCATCTCCTGGGAAAGCCCGCGCCCTTCTGAACTCCGCCGCTTTCCCAGAGTCGGGATGTCAATTTAGCGATAATATTCCGGCAGCATGTTTTCTGATCTTTCTTGCTTTCTTTGAGAAAAATGTGGGTTTTTTTCGTTGCGCGGCGGTGATCGTGTGCTATTCTCTACTCAACCAACATGCATTCCAAAAACCGGGCCCAAGTTCGCTGGCTGGCGTTTTGCGCGGGCTTCGGCTCGATGCTTCCGCATGCATCGGCGATCATTACCTTCGGCGGGACAGGCAATAACTACACCACCCCGCCAGGCGGGATCGGCAGCTACGTGGGCCAAACCGGCAACGGTTTCGCCGGCACAACGATCTCGCCGCGGGTCATGCTTACCGCGACACACATCTCCGGTAACACCACCGGCAGTTTCACCTTCAACAGCGTAACTTACCCCATGCAGATTGCCGCGACGCTCGACGATCTGGCGGTCTGGCAAATCGCTCCGAACGACAGCGCTTCGTTTGCAACTTACGCGCCGCTATACACAGGCAATAGCGAAACGAACCTGCCGCTCGTGGCCGTGGGCTACGGCGTCCAACGCTCATACGCCGTCACCGGAGGGTGGCAATGGGGCGCCGGCAACGGCCAGTTGTCGTGGGGAACTAATACCGTCTCCGCGATCGACACCGACGCACAACTCGGCGAAACCCCGAATTTCGGCGGCGATTTCCTCCGATATGATTTCAACAACAGCCCAACCGATCCCAACGAAGGCATCCTGGCCGTGGGCGACAGCGGCGGCGGAGTTTTCGTCCTGAACAACGGCGTTTACCAGCTGGACGGAGTCAATAGCCTGGTTGACACGGTTTTGGACTCAAGCGGCAATCAGCTTCAGGCCGCCCTCTACGACCAGTACGGATATTACTACCGAAACACGCCCGGCGGTCCGCTCATACAGATCACCACCCACACGCCGGACAGCTCTTTCGCGACGCGGATTTCCTCGAAGATGAATCTCGTCGGCGTCGTGCAGGGCACGATCACGCCCGCCAACGCGGCGTCATTTCCCATCAACAACGACGGCGACCTGTCGATTTACACCAACATGACCACCGGAGCCATCACCGGCGACGCGCTGCTCTCGATTGGAGCTCCGCTTACTCCCGCGGTAAAGGCGACTTTGCAGATCGCGCCCAACAGTGGTGGAAGCGAGATTTCTTCGCTGTCCATCGCCTCAGGCTGCACGCTGGACATCACCAATACGCATGTGATCATCGATGATATAACCCCCGCCAAGCAGGCATCGATCATGGCCTACCTGGCCAGCGGTTACAACGGGGGAACCTGGAACGGCACGGGAATCATCAGTTCCACCGCCGCAGCGAGTTCAGGGTATTACGGCGTCGGCATGGCTGGGGCGGGCGTAGTCCACGGCCTCACCTCGGGCCAACTCGAAATCGCCTATGCTCTTTACGGGGATACGAACCTCGACGGGGTCGTCGACGGCAGCGATTTCACCACCCTCGTAACCAACCTCGGCAAATCCGTCTCCGGCGGCTGGCAGGACGGGGACTTCACCTATGATGGCATCGTGACCGGCACTGACTTCAGTCTCTTGGCGAGCAATTTCGGAAAGACAGCCAATGGCACAAGCGTTGAACTCCCAAGCAGCGACTGGGCTGCGCTCGATGCCTACGAGGCTGCCAACGGCCTTGCCATCTCCAACATCCCGGAGCCCGCTTGCTCCGGTTTGCTCGGCGTTGCCGGGCTGACAGTCCTGGCTCGCCGCCGACGCCATTCCTGGTCTTGCACTCCTGCCATCGTGGCAGCCGTGAAATGACGCCAAACGGCCTTTGGCAGGAAGCCATCTCTCTCCCTCGGCCAAGGGCCTCAAAACCATATCTGCTGATTAATTGTAACAGATTTATCTATATATAGTTACGGCGAAAACTTGCTCCCGTCCAAATCCCATTTATCTCGGCACGGCGATTGTTTAGAGCCACCATGCGGGAATCGAGGGCAGCATAAATGTTACCTGCTAACCCTACAAATCGGTTTACCGTGCTTTTGGCCAACGAACAGGAAGGATGGCACCAGACGATTCGCGGTCTGTTGCAGCCCCAAGGCGTGCAGACGGTGTCGGCTCACAACGGGCGGGAAGCGCTGAATCTGATCGAATCCATCCCCGTCCATGTTGCCGTGTTGGATGCACAAATGCCCCAGTTGGGCGGCTTGCAGGTGATCCGGATGTTGCGCGAATTGCACAAGGCGACGCCGGCAATTCTGCTCACCAGTCATCTGACCAATTACCTGCTGCACGAAGCGCTCGGCATGCAGGTGTTCAGCGTCCTGAGCAAGCCGGTGGATTTGAACGTGCTTCTCGACGCCCTGGCCCGCGTGCTCCGGCGCTACCACGAGAATCGTTGGCCGGATGATGAAGGAAATGTTGTGTGAATAGTCCCTTGTCACTTGTCCCTCGCAAATGACCAATGACAAGTGACCAATGACCAATGACATCTTTTTAAGGAGTCCCATATGCCCAAGCTTCGTCCTCTCGGAGACAAAATCCTCGTCAAACGCGTCGAGGCGGAAACCAAAACCAAGTCCGGGATCGTCCTTCCCGACTCGGCCAAGGAAAAGCCCAGACGCGGCAAAGTCCTCAGCGTCGGTGAAGGCAAGCGCCTCGATACCGGCGAGCGCGCCCCCGTCGAAATCAAAAAAGGCGACGAAGTGATCTTCGCCTCCTACGCCGGCACCGAAATCAAGCTCGACGGCGAAGAACTCATGATTATGTCCACCGATGATGTTCTGGCTGTTGTCGAGTAAGGCAAAAAATCCTTTTAGCCGCGGCCGCCGGGCCGCGTGTTGTCTCATTCAGAAACAATTGAGGAGTCCACATGGCCGCAAAACGAATCGCATTTGATCAGGAAGCCCGCGAGTCCATCCTTCGCGGGGTTCGCAAGCTCGCCCGAGCCGTCAAAGTCACCCTCGGACCGTCGGGCAGAAACGTCGTGCTCGAGAAATCCTACGGCTCGCCCACCGTCACTAAGGACGGCGTCACCGTCGCCAAGGAAATCGAGCTGGAAGATTCCTACGAAAACATGGGCGCGCAAATGGTCAAGGAAGTCGCTTCCAAGACCTCCAGCGTCGCCGGCGACGGAACCACCACCGCCACCGTCTACGCTGAAGCCATCTTCGCCGAGGGAATGAAAAATGTCGGCTCCGGCGCCAACGCCACGCAAATTCAGCGCGGCATCAACCTGGCCGTCGAAGCCATCGTCGCCGAGCTTCAGAAAATGTCGAAAAAAATCGACAGCAACAAGGAAGTCGCCCAGGTCGGCACCTCCAGCGCCAACCAGGACGAACAGATCGGCAAGATGATCGCCGAAGCCATGACCAAAGTCGGCAAGGACGGCGTCATCACCGTGGAAGAGGGCAAGGCCCTGGACACCACGGTCGAACTCGTCGAAGGCATGCAGTTCGACAAGGGTTTTCTCTCCCCGCATTTCATCACCGATGCCCGAACGCAGGAAGTCGTCCTGGAGGACGCCTATATCCTGATCCACGAAAAGAAGATTTCCTCCGCCCGCGACCTCGTTCCCGTGCTTTCCAAGGCCGCCGATCAGGGCAAGCCCATGCTCATCATCGCCGAGGACATCGAAGGCGAGGCCCTGGCCACACTGGTCGTCAACAAGCTTCGCGGCACGCTCAAGGTGGCGGCCGTGAAAGCCCCGGGCTTCGGCGATCGCCGAAAGGCCATGCTCGAAGACGTCGCCGTCGTCACCGGCGGAACGGCCCTCTTCGAGGAACTCGGCATCAAGCTGGAAAACGTCGAGTTGAGCCAGCTCGGCCGGGCCAAGAAAATCCGCATCGATAAGGACAATACGACGATCATCGAAGGCGCCGGCGACGAGAAGGCCATCAAGGGCCGGATCGAAGCCCTCAAAACCGAGATCGCCAACACGACCAGCGATTACGACGGCGAAAAATTGCAGGAGCGATTGGCCAAGCTCTCCGGCGGCGTGGCCCAGATCCACGTCGGGGCGGCCACGGAAGTGGCCATGAAGGAAAAGAAGGCCCGTGTGGAAGACGCCTTGCACGCCTGTCGGGCCGCGGTTGAAGAAGGCATTCTTCCCGGCGGCGGCATTGCCGTGATCCGGGCCGCCGCCAAGGTTTTCGACGCCTTGCGCAAGAAAGTGGACAGCGAAGACATCCGATCCGGCATCGAGATCGTTCGCCGCGCGCTGGAGGCCCCGATCAAGCAGATCGCCGAAAACGCCGGCGTGGACGGCTCGGTCGTCGCTCAAAAGGTGAAGGAGAGCAGCGAGGTCAATTTCGGCTACAACGCCCTGACCCACGAATACGGCGATCTGATGAAGATGGGCGTGATCGTTCCGACGAAAGTGGAGCGCACAGCTCTGCAAAACGCCGCGAGCATTGCCAGCCTATTGCTGACGACGGATGCGATTGTGAGCGAGATCAAGGAAGACAAGCCCGAGCCAGCCGGAGCCCCCGGCGGCGGAATGGGCGGGATGTATTAAAAGCTGATTGGTCCGCAAGGGCCGACTGACTTGTCTGTGTGAAGGCCGGCTGGCGCTCCCAGCCGGCCTTTTATTTGGTGAATCGGAGGATGTACGTGAGCCCAAATCGAGTTGAGCGTCAATCCCTGTCCGATCGAGGTTTTGTTTTCTCCGTCGAGCACATGAAGCGAACTGAAGCAATGGTGCGAGGTTCAAGAATATTCTCCCATGACAACAACAGCCTCATTACCGCTGCATATATCGCAATTCTACAGAATGGAAAGGAAGAGATCTTCGCGTCTCTGGAAGATTTGGCCAATTATGAAAATGCGGATAGCGCAAATATTGTGAGCTTGCGGGCAGAGTTTGAGTGTAGACCCAAGAGATTAGTTATATGGTTCCAAGAAGACGGAACTATACATTTTCAAGTATTCGCTTCACGGAATGAGCGTATTGAACTAAATGGCTCGCTGGGACAACAATTAAAATCATATAACCCAAACTATTCTGGTTTCGTCAAAATGATAATTGTGGACAAAATGTTCCAACGTCTGGCGACGGCGCTGGCAATCGTTTTATCCGTTTGTCTAGTCGTCTTGATTGTTTCATACGCTTACGCACGAGCGGAAGGAATCAATGTAGATCCACGCGTACTTCCATCAAATTATCTGAAGCAAGTCGAGTCCGCTATAAAATCCTCTAACATCCAGGAGAAACTTGATACTATTTTGATGTCAAACTTTCAGGGGTTCACAAATGTAACCGACCTTTATCCACATTTTCTGCGAGGAATTCGCATTTCCATTATTGGATTTATTTTATTTTCAGGAATGGCCTGGATTGTATCCTATTTGCGACGACTATATCCGGTTGCATTCTTTTCCGTCGGAGCCCAAATTGAAAAGCTGAGTCGAATCGAGAAGAGGCGTGAAATCTGGATGGTTGCAATTGTGTTGGGCTTTATGGTGAACCTTGCTGCGGGCATTGTGATTGCGTTTTTTGGATGACGGGGAAAATGAAACCGAAAATGAAACCAGGACGACTCTGAATTTACAGCGTAAGAATCCCACCGGAGTGTCAGACCATTCCCCGAATCTTCAACAACCCTGGAACAACTGGTACCACCTGATGGGCCACACGTACGGCACCTGGCTCCCCGGCGACCCGCGCGGCTTGCGCACAGGGCATCCATATTGCCTCAGATCGGCGAGATTGTTTCATCGAATTATTTGTACGGAGCACTTCCCCGACCAAGCCCACGCCAAGGCCTTCCGTGGGCTTTTTCCCTTGATTGGCGCCGCCTGTGGTACGACACTTCCGCAAATGACCAGGGCGTGGAACAATTGGTATCATGTGACCGCTCACGTTTATGGCTCGTGGTTGCACGGCGACCCGCGCGGATGGCGGGCGCGACACCATCGCGACCATGTCGAGGGCGATTACAAGAATCCGCCGCCGGCGGGGAAATATGATCGGCTGTTCGCGTATTCCAAGTCATTGATGCAGCGCGAGCCGGTGCACATCGAGCGGGAGATGCGGAAATTCGTTGTCGATGCCATCGCTGATAGGCTGCGGCGCAATGGGATCGAAGTTCTGATTGCATCGGTTGATGAAAAACATCTTCATTTGCTCGGGCGGTTTAGCGATCATCAGCCGAGTCATTGGGTGGGACTGGCGAAGAAGCACGTATCCCATCTGCTGCGGCAAGACGGCCTGCGCGAAGACGCCGGCGGTTTGTGGGCCAAAGGGGGCAGGGCCGAGCCGATCAAAGATCGGCAGCACCAGTTGAACAGCTTCCGTTATATTCTGGCGCACGGCGCCCACGGCGCGGCGTTGTGGCGCTTTGATGCGGCCTCTGCGCCTTCAAATCCCTAAGAAGCCCACGATCGGCCATCCGCGGGTTTGGTGTCCGTTTCCCCTCCCGAGCCTCATGACCGGCATATTCGTCATATCCGCGCGATCGTGGAATTGGCAAAAGTCGCCGAAACACACGGGAGAGTTGGCTTTGCGGGCGATGTATCAGATATGAGGTATGGCAGTGTTGTGTAAGGAGCAATACTCGTGGAATTGTCGTTAGAGGCCTACGAAGAGATCACGGGAACCAGCCCGCTTCCGCCGGTGGAAGCGGACGGCTCCGATCGTCGCAAGCATCGGCGCATGCCCTTTGGATTCCGCGCCACCATCCAGCCGATGCGCAAGGGCGTGGAAGGCCCGCCCACCGTGGTGATGGTGCGGGACATTTCGCTCACGGGGATCGGCGTATTGCATGAAGAGGCGATCAAGCAGGGGACATCGTTCGTCATTGAATTCAAAGGCTCTCGCGATCGGCCGGTGAAAATTCGATGCACCGCGGTGCGCTGCGAGCAGGGGGGCATGGGTGGGACGCAGTATGTGATCGGCGCGACGTTCGATGAATTGCTGACCAAGGAATTTCCGCCCCTTCCGAAGGAGCAGCCGCTTCCGCCGCTGAGCGATCAGGCGCGCGTCCAAGGCAGGCTGATCAAATCAGACGCGGAATTGGGAAAAAAGGCCGCGCCGCCAACCGCGGCAGATGCGGTCGCGAAGACCCCACACGCACCGACAGCGCCGGCAACAGCCGCGGCGGCTCCAAAACCGGAGCCGGTCAAACCACCGAGCGATCAGACGCGCCATCTCGGCGGGTCGGCTAAATCGGACGCCGAAAAGGAAAGGAAGGCTGCCCCATCAACGGCAGCGCCGTCAACGGCGGCGCCGTCAACGTCCGTCCCTGCAACGGCTTCGACGGCAACCCCGCCGTCGGACGCCCAGTCCGAGGCGCTGGCGACGTTTCTGGAGGAGCTGGCCAGTACACGGCAGGTGTCCGAGAATCCGCCGAGCGATCAAACGCGCATCCTTGACAGGCTGGTCAATTCAGACACTGAAACAGAAAAGAAGCCTGCGCCGGCAACGGCTGTGCCGACGGCGCATGCGTCGGAGTCCGAGCCCGCCGCGAACGCGTTGCCGAAGGACGAAGCGGTTAATTCGCCGAGCGATCAGGCGAGAATTCTCGAGAGGCTGACCCAAACGAATTCGGAAGCCCAGACGAAGCGTGTTCCATTGGCGGCGTCAGGAAACGGCTCCGCCGCGACGCCGATTTTCAGCACGCGTTCGCCGGCCAAGCCGGTGAAAGAGATGAGCATCGTTCGCGACACGGAGGCCGGCGCGGAACCTGCCATTGCCAGGAATCACGAGGTTGTCGCCGGCGTCAAGTCCCTGCTTTTGCGGCAGAAGGAGACTCTCAAGAAGCAAGCTCACGAGATCGAAGCATTGCGCGGAGAATTGGCACAACTGAAGCGCAAGGTTACGCAACTTCAGGCGAAGGCCGATGCCGATGACAAGGCGATCGCGGAGTTGGCGGCAATCCTGGCGAAGGAAGCGGGTGAGGTCGGCCCGGACGCGAAGGGGAGCGTGGCGGCTTAACGCGTCCTGGGGGAAAGCCATATTGGACCGCCCGGATGCGGAGGAGGACGCAGAGAAGACGACATTGAATTCCTCCGCGTCTGTCTCAGTGTCTCCGCGATTGCATTTGATTTGGCGCTGTTGATCGAAATCTGAATTACCTCGCGGAAAACCAGGCTTGACTTCGATATTCCCTTGAGTGAATCTACCAATCGGTCACACATCCTTTGAAGGAGGTCCACATGAAGCGTTGGATGTATATCGCAGCCGGGGCTGCGGCAATAGGGCTGGCGGGATGGGGTGGGCATTCTTTTGTCCAGGCGGATCCCTACGATCACGTCCAGTGGGAATACCGCTGGGTGAACGAAGGCGTCGGGCCGGACATCGGCGATGTCAACCGAGCCCTCGATGCCCAAGGCGCCGAAGGCTGGGAGGCGGTTAACGCCACCATCGAAAAGATATACCGGCCCGATCACACGTCGTATTCCAAAATTAACGCTCTGTTCAAGCGTCCGCATCGCTAAGCGGCGACGGCGAAATCGCGGAAGGCCGCGGCGTTCCCGGTCATGCTGGGCAGGGGTGCGCGCAGAGTGGGGCATGAAAGGCAAATGCGGTTATGATTCTGCTCCATGCGGTACCGCGTTCTGGGTCATACGGGACTGAAGGTTTCGACGCTGAGCTTTGGCGCATCGTCATTGGGCGGTGTGTTTCGCGAAGTGGATGAGGCCCAATCCATCCGCGCGGTTCACATCTCGGTTGAGCGCGGGATCAATTTCATCGATGTTTCGCCGTTCTATGGGTTGACCCAGGCGGAGACGGTCCTCGGAAAGGCGCTGAAAACCATCGGGCGCGAGAAATACATCCTGGCCACGAAGGTCGGGCGGTATGGTCAGGAGATGAAGGATTTTGATTTTTCCGCCTCGCGCGTGACGGCGAGCGTGGAGGAGAGCCTGAAGAGAATGGGCGTCGAGCACGTCGATTTGATTCAGGCGCACGACATCGAGTTTGGGAGCCTCGAAGAGGTGATCGGAGAAACCATTCCCGCGCTTCGGAAGCTGCAAAAAGCCGGGAAGGTCCGGTTCGTGGGGGTGACGGGTTTGCCGCTGGCCGCGCTGCGCACGGTCGTCGAAGCGACGCCCATCGATGCGATCCTGAGCTATTGCCACTTTGAACTGAACGACACGGCATTGGCCGATATGATTCCGGTTTTCACGAAGCACCGCGTTGGAATCATCAATGCGTCACCGCTGGGGATGGGTCTTTTGAGCAATCGAGGCGCGCCGGTCTGGCATCCGGCGCCGGAAGAGGTGAAGGAGATGTGCGCCAGGGCGGCGGTCCATTGCCGGGTCCGGGGCGCCAGCGTCGAAAAATTGGCGGTGCAGTATTCGCTCACGAATCCGGATATCGCCACGACCCTGGTGGGATCGGCCAATCCGAAGAACATGGAACGGAACATCGCCTGGGCCGAGGAGCCGATTGACCAGGCGTTGTTGGCCGAGGTCCTGGCGATTCTTAAACCGGTCCATAATGTGACCTGGCCGTCGGGGCGGGGGGAGAACAACTGACGCCAAGCTTGAACCGGCGGCGTTTGCACGGATGCTCGATATGGTCATCGATTCCCATCAACATTTCTGGAAATACAGCTCGGCCGAGTACGGCTGGATCGAGGAATCCATGTCGGCCATCCGGCGCGATTTCCTGCCGGAGGATTTGCGTCCTTTGCTCCAGCCCGCCGGGGTGGACGGGGTTATATCCGTCGAGGCGCGGCAGAGTCTGGAGGAAACCCACTGCCTGCTGGGGCTGGCGAGCGAGAACCCATTCATCCGCGGGGTGGTGGGGTGGGTCCCGCTGATTTCGGATCGCGTCAAAAGCGACCTGGAAGCGGTGGCGGCCGATCCAAAGTTGCGCGGAATTCGCCATGTCCTGCAAGGGGAATCCGACGATCAATACATGCTTCGGGAGGATTTCAATCGCGGCCTTTCGCTGCTGAAGGAATTCGGTTTGGCCTACGATATTCTGATCTTCGCCCGTCAATTGCCCACGGCGCTGCGACTGGTGGATCGCCATCCCGAGCAGGTTTTCGTCCTCGATCACATTGCCAAGCCGAGCATCAAGGCGGCCGAACTCGAGCCGTGGGCGAAATACATCAAGGAGATTTCCCGGCGGACCAACGTCTATTGCAAGGTGTCCGGCATGGTGACGGAGGCGGATTGGCAGGCCTGGACGGAAGGGGGGCTCCGGGAGTATTTCGACATCGTCCTCGAAGCCTTCGGAGCCGGCCGATTGATCGCGGCGTCGGATTGGCCGGTGTGTCTCCTGGCCTGCGGGTACAAGCGATGGTGGGAAATCCAGCGGCAATGGGCCGCCGGGTTAGCCGGCCCCGAGCAGGAGCAGTTCCTTGGATTGAACGCGGTCACGGCGTATGGGCTGAAGTGACGAATGATGAAGACGATCGTGCTGGACAAGCCGGGCGAGCTTCGGGCGGCGGAAACGGAGTCGCCGGCCGATGTGCCCGCGGGATACGCGCTGGTGCGGGTGAATCGCGTCGGCATTTGCGGGACGGATTGGCATGCCTATCGGGGGGATCAGCCGTTTTTTTCCTACCCGCGAATTCTCGGCCATGAGCTGGGCGTTGTCGTCGAGCGCGTGAACGATGCGGCGGCTGGTCCCAAGCCGGGCGATCGGTGCGCGGTTGAACCGTATTTGAATTGCGGCCGGTGCATTGCTTGCCGGGCATCAAAGCCGAATTGTTGCGTCAATCTGAAGGTGATGGGCGTGCACGTGGACGGGGGGATGCGCCAGCGGCTGCTGGTGCCGACGGCCAAGCTGCACCGCTCGGAAAAGCTGTCGCCCGACGAGCTGGCGCTGGTGGAGCCGCTGAGCATTGGTTGTCATGCCGCCGATCGTGCGGGGATCACCCTGGGCGAACGGGTGCTGATCATCGGAGCCGGGCCGATCGGTTTGTCGGTGATTCCATTCGCGACGGCGGCGGGGGGCAGGGTGATGGTGATGGACATCAGCGCATCGCGGCTGGAGTTTTGCCGGAAGAAAATGGGAGTGGCGACGACCCTCGCCGACGCCGCCCTGAAGGAATTCGCCGCGGATGATTTGCCGACCTGCGTCATCGACGCGACAGGGAATCCGAAGTCGATGGCCCGATGTTTCGATTTAACAGCGCATGGCGGAAGGATCGTATTCGTCGGGTTGTTTCAGGGGGACGTGACGTTCAACGATCCGAATTTTCACCGGCGGGAACTGACGCTGATGGCGACGCGGAATTCTCGCCCGCGCGATTTTGAGCGGATCATCGGGATGATGGAGCGGGGCGAGATCGATGCAAGGCCGTGGATTACCCATCGGGCCGGGGTGGATCGGTTGCTCGAAGAGTTTCCGAAATGGCTCGCCCCCGATTCGGGGTTGATGAAGGCGATGATTGAGTTTTAGCCCAAACAGAGCCGCTCCCGTGTCGGCCCGGTGAAGACCGGGCCGACACGGGTGCGGCTCCGCAAAGTCATCCTTCCAGCACCACCCGCACGCTCACCCGCTCGCCGCCGAGATGCAGGGGAATCGTATTGCCCTCGATCGTTTGGCCGTCAACGGCCATTCGATGAACGCCCTTGCACACCCCACGCGGATTGCGCACGTCGATGTGGTAAGTTTTGCCGCGGAATTTTCGGGAGATCGCAAATCCCTTCCAACTGGGCGGAATGCACGGGTTCACCACCAAACCGGCGGGGCTTGGGGTGATCCCCAGAATGTACTGCGAGATCGCGACGAAGCTCCACGCCGCGGTGCCTGTGAGCCACGAATTCTTCGCCTCGCCCGGCGTCGGAGCGTCCGGACCGGCGGTCATCTGGCTGTAGACGTACGGCTCGCAGCGATAGGTTTCGATCTGCTCCTCCTTTTTTGACGGGCAGATGGACAGGAAATATTCCATGGCCTGCGCGCCGTCGCCCAGCAGCGCCTCGGCACACTGAATCCACGTGTTGTTGTGCGTGAAAATCCCGGCGTTTTCCTTGTATCCCGGCGGGTAGCTGGTTACTTCGCCAAGCTCCACGTGATATGTGGAATACGCCGGTTGTTGGAGGACGATGCCGTTGGGCGTGGCCAAATGCTTTTTGACTGAATCCAGCGCCGTGCGGGCCTTGCCGTCCTTGGAACCAACGCCGCCGAGAACGCACCAGCCCTGGCTTTCGATGAAGATCCGGCCTTCTTCCGATTCCCTGGACCCGACTTTTTGCCCGTGAGCATCATAAGCGCGGAGGAACCACTGCCCGTCCCAGCCGTGCGCTTCGATGGCCTTTTGCATCTCCATCTTGCGGGCGAGAATGTCGGCGGCCTTGGCCTCCTGGCCGAGCAGGCGATAGATGGCGGCCATCCGATCGCAGGCGGCGCAGAACAGGCCGGCGATCATGACCGACTCCGCGACGCTGCCGGCGATGTCGCCGGCGCACTGGAACGATTCGCCCGGCGTCGTGGAAAAACAATTGAGATTCAGGCAGTCGTTCCAATCCGCATGTCCGATCAGCGGCAGGCCGTGCGGGCCGCGGTTGCGCAGCGTGTAATTCATCGACAGCTCCAGGTGGTCCATGAGCGTCGAAGCGGCGTCGGGCTTGTCGGCGTAGGGGCAGCGCTCGGCGAGGATGGTGTTGTCGCCGGTCTCCGCAAGGTAGGCGTAAACCGACAGCGGCAGCCAGAGCGGATCATCGTTGAACCCGCCGCCGATGTCCGCGTTCCCCTTCTTCGTCAGCGGCTGATACTGGTGATAGCACGTGCCGTCGGAAAGCTGCGTGCCGGCGAGATCGATGAGACGCTGCCGCGATCGCCGCGGCTGAAGATGCACCACCCCGAGCAAATCCTGATTGGAATCGCGATATCCCATTCCGCGCCCGATGCCCGATTCAAACCCCGAAGCCGACCGCGACAGGTTCAGCGTGGTCATGCACTGGTACTGATTCCAGATGTTGACCATCCGCGAAACGTGCGGATCGGGAACCTCAGCCGTGTAGTTCGAAAGCAAATCGGCCCAGTAATCCTTGAGCTGGGCAAACGCTCCATCGACGGCCGATGAATTCGCCAGCTCTGTGAGCACCAACTGACTCGGCGCTTTATTGGCGACCGACTGGCCTTTGCGCACGGCCCCGGGGGTGAATTTCTGGTCCTGCGGATTTTCCGCGTAACCGATCAGAAAATGCAGCCGCTTTTCCTCGCCCGGTGACAATTCCAGGTCGATCTGATGCACGCCGACCGGTTGCCAGCCGTAGGCGATGCTGTTGCTGCATTTGCCCGCCACGACGGCGCGGGGGGCCTCCAGCCCCTCATGCACGCCGACAAAAGCATCGCGGGAGGTATCGAACCCCATGGTTGGGACGGACGAGGAAAAATACGCGAAGTGATTTCGCCGCTCCCGATATTCCGTCACGTGGTAGATGACCTGCGGCTCGACTTCGACCTGGCCGGTGGAATAGTTGCGCTGGAAGTTGCTGGCATCGTCCAGGGCATCCCAGAGGCACCATTCGATGAAGCCCCAGAGCTGCACGCGCTTGGGATGCGCCGAAACGTTGCGCACGCGCACATCCCAAATCTCGCAGGTCCGGCCCAGCGGCACGAAATGGCGAGTGGTGACGGCGATCCCGTTCCTTTGGCCGATGATCTGGGTGTAAGAAAGGCCGTGGCGGCATTCGTAACGGTCGAGCGCCCGGCGGATGGGCTTCCACGTCGGGCTCCAGATGTCGTCGCCGTCGCGGAGGTAAAGGTAACGGCCGTTGGAGTCCAGCGGCACATTGTTGTAGCGATATCGCGTCAGACGCCGGAGTTTTGCGTCGCGATAAAAAGAGTATCCGCCGGCGGTATTGGAAATGATCCCAAAGAAATCCTCGCAGCCCAGGTAGTTGATCCAGGGCAGCGGTGTGTCCGGGCGTGTGATGACGTATTCACGGTTCTCGTCGTCGAAATGTCCATAAGGATTCATGGCATTCCTGAAAATGGATCTGCAACAGTGGTCGGCTCTGAACCGGCGAAAGATGCGGCGGATTATTTCGCGTCGGCGAGGCTGCGGAGTCTGGCCGAGACATTGAGCATCGCCCGCGCCTGATGGTAACAGTCGGTCCAGGCGTCGCTTTTGGCATAAGGCCCCGGACTTCCGTCGTTATTGACCCGCGGATACCAACCGCCGTGGACCTTGTCGATTCCGTATTGGTTGATCCAGCTCCATTGCTGTAGAAATGCATTCCAGTATTGCGGAGTCTCCCGCCCGTAGCGCTCGTGCATCAAAAGCAACGCATTCAGCCACTCCGCCTCCGCCCACCATTCCCTCAGATCCGCGTAGTCTCCGCCGGCTACTCCGCCTGAGTTGTAAAGACCGCCGCGCAGGTGATCGACACCGTATTGCAACGCATGGTCCACCAGCCGCCGAGCCTTCAGCCAGGTTGTCGGATCATCCGGGATGCCCAGCGCGGCCGCGGCCTCGGTCAGCAGATAGGCCGTCTCTACATCATGACCATAGGAATCCTCGGTTGGGCGCGGCTTCCAATCGGCGCTGAAAAACAGAACCAGGTGTCCGGGATCGGCATAAATTCTGTCGCCCACAATCTCGAACATTTCCTGGAGCCGCGCTCGCACGGTTGGATCAGGCCAGACCCCATACAGCGCCGTCAGCGCTTCCAGCACGTGAATGCTGGTATTCATGGACTTCTGGTGAGCGCCGGCCCCGATTGGGTCGGCGTCAGCATCGCCAAGCTGATCTGCCGACGCGGGATCGTCCAGAACCACTTCCAAATACCCGCCGTTCTTTGCATCGTGCCCGTGTTCGTCGTACCAGTGAAATGCCTTCTTCGCCAAATCAAGTGCGGCCGCATCGTGCGTGACTTTATAGCTGACGGCTGCCCCGAAGATGCCGAACGCGTTGCCGTAGCCCTGTTTTCGAGCGCCCAGCGCGCCGACGGGATTCCCATCATCGTCAACCGCCCAGAAAAATCCGCCGTTGTGGTGGTCCCACATCTTCTCGGCAAGGAACGCCAGGCCGTGCCGCGTCTGCCCGAGGTACATTCCCGCCTTTGCCGGGAAACGCGTCGCCGCCTCGGCCGCGGTCCAGGTCAAGCGGGATTCGTACACGATGCCCTTGGATTCGCCGGCCACGGGCGACCAGTCGTCACCGTAATCCTGAAAAAATCCGCCGTGCTCGTCGAACGCGGCCGGGAACCATTTGTCCAGAATTTCTCGCTGGAGATTCGATTCAACGTCAGCGGCCAAACGACGACAGACCTCGGGCGTGGGTTGCGTCGATGGGGCGGACTGCTCGGCCATGAGGCGTTCGGTAATGAACATCAGCAAGCCAATAGTGAATAGACTCGCGAGTCTCATTGGGGCGTACTCGCACTGCAAAAAACAGACGGCCGCGCCGTCGTCGCGAACATGGCGGATCATAGAAGCAAACGTGGGCTGCGACAAGTTCGCCAGATTGCCCCGACAGAGTAGAATACAGCCAAGGACAGACCGCGCCGACGCCGCGCCAGAATGTGAATCGTATCTGATAACGAATGAACGAGGGAGATTTCCCAATGCCAAGGCGAGCAATTCTCGGCCTGTTCATCACCGTGGCGATCTGCGGATCGGCGATGGCCGATGATAAGTACACCCTTCACGAAAACCTGCACGCCGGTCAGAAGGCGCCATTCGCCATTACGTATGACTGCAAAGTCAAGTCCACCTCGACGATCAACGGCAATCAGACCGTTACGGATACGGATTCCGGGCAGTCATGGAAGGTGACCCTGACCGTTCAGGCCGTAAAGGACGGTTCGGACACGCGGGCGCTGGCCTACGTCGATCCGGAAAGTTTTGACACGGCCAATGATGCCGGACAGGAAACAAAAACATCGTGTCCATTTGCCGGCAAGACGATCACCCTGACGCGGCATCCGGATGAATCCTTCACCAATGATTTTCAAGGCGCCGCCAGCGGCGATGACGTCAGCATGCTCAACAACTTTCTCACCCCGGACGCGGATTTCTACCCCGACAAGCCCGTTGCGGTGGGAGATATCTGGGACAACAGCGCCAAGCTCGTCAGGCATTTACCGCTCGGCCCGAAGGATCAACTGTTATCCCAATGCCGCCTGGATTGGGTCAAGACGATCGATGGAAAGCAGATGGCCCAGGTTTCCAATTCGGTGGCCGTCGTTCTTCACGAGGACGGCAACGTGGAGGAAGACATGGTTTACTCAACGACGAATCTGATCGATCTCGCCGCCGGGATGATCGTCAAATGCGACGAGAAGGGATCAAGCAAATACAAGACGCCAGCGACCCAGGCGTTGCAAGTGACCGGCGGCACCGAATTCACCTTCCGTAGCGAGTACCTAAAGGGCGCAGCGGCGGGCCAAAAGTGAACCATGGTCGCCCTAACGGAACCCACCACGGCACGATATTCTGTCACACGTCAGGCATCGGCAGCGTCCTGGTTGTGAGTATTCCAACGAAGGGATCGCCATGACCGCCGCAGCCCTGGAAAACGAACCATTCACCGATGCGCAGCTCGTTGCCGCCAGCCGCGGCGGCGATCGGGAAGCTTTTGGGCGCCTCGTGCGTCGCTATCAGGGCATGGTCAGCGGCATGATCTATGCCTACTGCGGTGATCTGCATCGCAGTGAAGACCTTGCCCAGGAAACATTCATTTCCGCATGGAAAAGTCTTTCGGCCTTACGCGAGCCGGGAAAAGTGGCGCCCTGGCTCTATCAGACGGCACGGCGGCACGCGCTGGATCATCTGCGTGGCGCGGCCCGCGAAAAGGACCGCCTATCCCATCTCCACGAAGTACAAGTCCCGCGCGCCATTGCCTCGCCCGCGCAAGAAGCCCTGACCTCGGAAGAGCGCGACTTGCTCTGGCGAATTCTGTCTGAACTGCCTCAGCCATACCGCGAAACGATGGTGCTCTATTACCGCCAAGGTCAATCCAGCGCCAGCGTGGCCGAGGCGATGGAGACGACCGAGACCGCCGTGCGGCAACGATTGACGCGGGGACGCCAGATGCTTCGCGAGCAGGTCGCCGGCACGCTGGAACGCAATCTCGAACGCTCTTCGCCGAGCCCGGCTTTCGCGCTGGCGGTGGTAATGGCGTTGCCGGCGATCGTGCCGCAAACGGCCAAGGCGATGGCTCTGGGCGCTGTGGCCAAGGGCTCCGCCGCCACGGGCGGCAGCGCGCTGGGGACGCTCTCAACCTTGCTTGGACCGTTTGTCGCTGTGGCTGCGGGACTTCAAGGGTTCCGCGCCGGCCTCCGCGGCGCGAAAACGCTGCCCGAAAGACGTCTGATCATCCGATTTGGAATCGTCCTGGCGTTGGTGATTGCTGTCGGAATCGTTGGTTTCAACGAGACTCCGAATATCTGTCACCACTTTCACCTCGGCGCTTCGTCGATGGACCTGGTTTTGTCGGCGGCATTTCTGCTGTACACGTTGGGAATTGTTGCTCTCACGGTTTGGGTGCGTCGGCGATTGAGCGTTCTCCGCGGCGACGCTCTCGAATCTGCTTCGCCGCCTTCGTGTTCGCAAGTGAAGATGCCATTCTGGATGATCCTCGGCATGACGGTCGGATCGTTGGGCTGGATGATTGGCCTGGCGTGGCCGGCCGGAGACACCCTTTCCGTCGCGATCACCCTCCTCGCGATAGTGGCCCTTACAGTCCTGGCAACGTATCTCTTCCGCGGTCGTTCAGCCATCTCCGCCACCCGCCTTACTCTCATTTACATCCTGATCCTCTTTGCATTCACGACGGCGATGTTGAACTGGCGTTTCCACGACTGGCTTGCCGTTCAGCGCGCTCTGAGCGTTGCCGAGGTCCACCGGCGCCTGCCCATGTGGAGCATGAACGTCCTGATCATCACGCTGTTCGTCTGCGCGGAGTTGCTGGTCCTGGCGTCGATGCCATTGAGAAAAGGAACGACGAACTCGGACAACCCGAGGTCAGAAGATCCAGGTCCGACTTGAAATATCCCAGCGGCAGTTCCATAGCCTTTCTTCCCACCCGCTTTGCTTTGTATTCTAGCGGGCGATGAGCCCCGGTATTCACCTTCTTCACAAACCCGAAGGACCCACGAGCTTTTCGCTCGTGCAGGCGTGCCTCAAGTCCACCCAGCTTCAGGACGGAAAGAGGAACCCAAAGATTTGTCATGGCGGAACGCTCGACCCTTTCGCCAGCGGTCTGCTGCTCATTCTCGTGGAGCCCGCCACGCGGCTGTTCGATCACCTGCACGCCGTCCCCAAGATTTACCATGCCACCGTGCGGTGGGGCGTTGAGACCGACACCGGCGACCCCCAAGGTCGCGTCACATTCACCGGCGACACTTCGGCCCTTCACCCGCGACAACTCGACGAAGCCTTGACGAGTTTCATCGGCTGGCACGATCAAACGCCTCCGCCCACCAGCGCCAAACGAATCGACGGTGAGCGCGCCTACCTCAAAGCCCATCGCGGCGAAACAGTCAATTTGCCCCCCTCGCAAGTCTATCTACACGAGGCCCGCTGGCTCAGTCACGACCTCCCGCGCGCCAGTCAACTGCGAGTGTCGGTGCGCGGCGGATATTACGTCCGCGCCCTGGCCCGCGATCTCGGCCGGCTCATCGGCTGCGGAGCGCATCTCACCGCATTGCATCGCACCACCATCGGACCCTGGACTGATCCCGGCCCCGATCGATCTGTTGAACTCCACGGCCGCGACCTGCTTCCCTGGGCCTCCATTCGGCTCCTGACCGATCAGGACGTCGGCGATCTCCGGCAGGGCCGCGCGATTTCCACCGGCGAGTTGCTTCCTCCGGATTGGCCTGTCCCAGCGGGATTCCCCGACCCGCAGGCGCCCATCCGCGGCTTTCATCTCGAGCGGTTTTGCTTCTTGCTCAGGCCTCAAGAGGGACGGCTCAAACTCCTCCGCCCGCTCCGCGGCGGACTGTAAGATGACAACATGAAGAAACGCAGGCAAAAGCGGTTTCAGGAAATGACACAGCGGAATTGCGCCAGGCCACGAAGGAATTCGATCGAGAAGTCATCGCGGACAAGGCTCGGCCAATGAACGCCGCCGAGCAGGCGCGCAACCGACAGTTGCGGCGTGCGGAAAGCGGGGTGACACAATGTGCATGGATGAGACATTATTCAATGACGACAATAAACAAAACGGCAACGCGGCCAACGCCGGAGATGGGCCCAAGCACATCGCGTGGTTGAGGTTCATTGACTTGTTGGGCGAGAAGCTGCGAACCATCGTCGAGACCCATTCCGGTGGTGGTATGTATCGCGTTCCGAACGACCGGTTTTGCCTTGGACTGCCGGAGGAATCCGTTCTGGGCCGACATCAACGCCGGTTTGGTTCGCCTGGATCAGATCGGACGACATACTATAGCGCGTCAGGAGACCAGGCGCTGACCCGTATGCCGTCGGGATGCAAATACATTGCATTCGAGAAATGTAAAACAACAGCGAATCGCCTTGCTGCGGTCGCACGCATGCGGGGCCGAGCGGAGGACCTGGATAGTCGCCCCATTTCGTACGCCGGAGACGGTAACGCCGCAAACAGCCTCCGCGCGCTGCTCACTAATTTGAACAAACCTCTGCTGGTCATGGCTGACCCGTTTGAACTTTGCGATTTACAACGGGCGAGCAGAGAAATTCAAGGCGTAGATGAGGTGCGGTCCATCCTATTTGGTGTGACAGATCAGCATGACGGCCCCGGCAGGGAGGATTCCGAGCGCGGATGGATTAGTATCGTAAAACAATTTCAAGGCCTCAGCCGGATCGCGTGGAAATGGACCGGAAATCCAGGCTTACAAACAGCGGATAACTATCTCTTTTTCCTGCAAATCGCGACATCGATCGATGACGAAGGCGGCGAAATGCTCCAACGGTTGAAACGCGAACATGAAATCCTTATGGATTGCCGAGCCGCTAGCCATGCATATGTATCAGATGGCCCGATGCGGGTCGACGACTAAGGTTCTTTCGAGGAACGTGATCCACCCCCGAAGGGATAAGCGCGGCGGACATTCCGCAGTTCACTGCGTCCCTCGCCCTTCGCAAGCGCCTTCCGCATGATGAACAGATAGTTAAACCCCCTCAAAAAGAAATTCCCCTCCTTGGCCGCCGCCCGGTAGTTCCCCATTTCCAGCGTCTTGTTGTGCCGAACCACCGCGATCACGTCCACCGGCTCCAAACGCTTGCGCAGCAGCGTGAACAACTCAAAGCCGATCGGGAAAAATCCCTTCCCCTTTACAAACGAGTCGCAGGCGTAAAGCCCCATGTATCGGCCCGGCCGCAGCACGCGATGAATCTCCGCAATCACCTGGTCCATCGCCTGGTAGTATTCCGGTCCGGCGGCGTCCAGCTTGCCGATGCAGCGCGGATCGTCGGAATAATCGATGTGGTTGGAGTAAGGCGGATCGATGAACACAAAATCCGCCTTCCCATCCTCCAGCGGCAGCTTCCTGGCATCCACGCGAAAAATATCCTTCCGCGTCGGATTAAGATCGTAACCCAGCGCCCGGCGTTTCAGGTCGCGGGCCACATCCAGCGTGGTCCCGCTCCCGGCGCACGGGTCGATCACCAGATCATTCGGCTTGGTGTACCGTTGCAGCAGGTTCCAGATGATGTAGCTGGGCGTCGCTCCCTTGTAACCGGGCCGGCCCTGCTGCTCTTCGCCGTAGTCTTGCGAAGGATAATCCCAAAGCGTGGCGGGCTGAATGCGCAGCGGCGGCCGTTTGAATTTCATGATCCCAAAGATATCACGTTCCCCAATCACCGGCATCCAAGCGGCGATCGATCATCGGCTAGTAGTCCGAATCGTCGCCAGTCCCAGCGGGCACGCCGTTCCTGCGGCACTGGCGCGCATGTGATGGCACCGAACCCGGGCGGAGCGCTGCACTCCTAGATCCTATTGTTTATCTCCACATCTTGTGGCAACAGGAGATCAGTCTATAGAATTGATGACGATGCCGCTCTCACCGGACGAGAAATCCCCGCCGTTTGCGGCCGCGCCGGGGGACCCTTATTGCGGCAAATGCGGCTATTCGTTGAAGGGCTTGGAAGACTCCGCCAGATGCCCAGAGTGCGGCAGGCCAATTGTCGAAGTGCTGATGCGAAGAGAATTCGTTGTGCCGGTCGGCAAGAGATTTCGATCCAAGGCGACGCTCTTTGGATTACCCGTCATTGATCTGGCCGTGGGACCGGCCGGAAACGAGAAACGCGGGAGCGCCCGCGGCATCATTGCTGTTGGCGATACGGCAGTCGGATGGATAGCGATCGGCGGATTCGCGCGCGGGATCGTGGCTGTCGGCGGAATCACCATCGGGATATTTCCCCTCGGGGGCATTGCGGTGGGCCTGCTCACCGCCATTGGCGGATTGGCCATGTCGCTGGGAAGCGCCAACGGCGGGTTGTCCGTTGGAGGCATATCTTGCGGCGGTTTTGCCGCCGGCATCATCGCTCAAGGCGGCGCCGCATTCGGTGTCTTCGCACGCGGCGGGTTTGCTGTCGGAAGACCATCCCCATTCGTATTCGGTCATCTCCGTTGGCTGCTGGGGGGATTTCCGCCAACCGCTTTGGACGCTTACCGATCGCTCGTTTTCGCACTCGTGCCGGCGCTGCTCGCAGCCGTCTTCATCGGCGCTCTGGCAATGAGTCGGATTGAGCGGGCCTGAGCCAAAAAACATGGCCGCGGCTATTAAAAACTAGCCGAGTCCCGATGTGCTCAAGAAGACGCACCGGTTCATGCACGATGACGTAGTCCACCAGTCGGACAGGCAATTGAAGAAGCCGCCAGTTGAAATAGACGACGCCGTTCTTTCCACAGGAACCCCAACGGTACCCTTTGGAACCGCGCTGGGCATCTATGGGCTATGGAAGGTCGAAAAAAAATCCCGAGAAACTGAAAGTGATCCACTACCGCATTCTCGCATTTCGGCAAATTACACTCGACCTGTGGTATATCTTTACCCGCGAAAATTGGCGTGCCCAGACGTCACTTCCCGGTAATCTGCTTACGGCGGCGATAGTACAGCAGCAAAACGCTGGGCCCGAATGCGACGAACATGACCGCCACGCCGATGCAAATCCCCAGCCCGGTGGCTATCCCTGCACAACATTCGCTGCGACGACGCACCACCACGTGCGTTGGAACCGCGACCAGCAACTCCAGCACACTCCCGGCAATGAGCCAGCGATGCAGCCTCATACCTATGCCGGCAGGATCGACGTTGAATGTGATCCAAATGAAAACGACTGACCAGAGAATCCAGATGATGCCGGCGGCAATCAGCAACTGATTTCCAATGTTGTTTGTTTCATCCATGAATTCGCTAAACGCCCAGCTTCCGCCGAAGAACAGGGCGCCGACCATCAGGCCCGAGCCGACGATCGGCAGCCAGACTGATCGGCGGGTCACCGGCCGGCGATGCAGGCTCCGAACCGGAACGATCATGAGCGTCAACCCGGACATCACCAGCACCGACACAGACAGACCCAGCGGGATCAGCATGTCCGGGGCGCCGGACAGCCAACTCTCCCATGCAGGCATGGTGAGCAATCCGCCCAGCAGCATAAGATAAATTGCGACAATGACGTACACCCATCTCGGCCGCGGGCCCGTGGGCATGTCGGACGAAGGAGGCTGGTACTCAAATGGACCGGGAGTAGGCTGGTCCGGGGAAAGGGGTCTGGATGGATCGCCTTGAATCATGCCCACCAATGTGTCAGCAGATTGCCGGACATACGCGACAACGATAGCGCTTCTGCCAGCCGCAAAGCCAATCCGCGTCTTGATGGCCGCGTGTCCGACGTCCGCCCGATTAGGCGTCCGGCATGTGAACGGCATCTTTTCTTTGGCGTTCGGCTGCCGTTATTTCTCGGCCAGTTCCCTGAGTTGCGGCAGGAGATGCGTCAGCGACCGGTCATTTGCTCCAGCCTTTCCGGGTAACGAGCCCCGTGAACTGTAATCTTCGTGGCAGCGCTATCGATGTCACGGAGATCGTCGGGCGTGAGTTCGACTGCGACTGCTCCAATGTTCTCCTCCAGGCGATTCAACTTCGTGGTGCCTGGGATCGGCACAATCCACGGCTTCTGGGCCAGCAGCCATGCCAGTGCGATCTGAGCGGGCGTCGCCTTCTTCCGCCGGCCAATCTTGCCGAGCAGATCAATCAGGGCCTGATTCGCTTTGAGCGCCTCCGGCGTGAAGCGAGGGAGGGTGCTGCGGAAGTCGGTACTGTCGAATTTCGCGTTCTCGTCGATCTTGCCCGTGAGGAAGCCCTTGCCCAGCGGGCTGTACGGCACGAAGCCGATTCCGAGTTCCTCAAGCGTCGGGATCACTTCCTTCTCGGGGGTTCTCGTCCACAGCGAGTATTCGCTTTGGAGGGCGGTGAGCGGCTGGATGGCGTGCGCGCGACGGATCGTCTGCACACCCGCTTCGGAAAGTCCGAAGTGCTTGACCTTGCCCGCCTGAATCAGTTCCTTCACCGCTCCGGCCACCTCTTCGATGGGCACGTTCGGGTCCACCCGGTGCTGGTAAAGCAAGTCGATTGTCTTGACCCTGAGCCGCTTGAGCGATCCCTCGACCGCCTGCTTGATGTGCTCCGGCCGACTGTTCAGGCCCGCGGCGCCCGGCCGCTTATCGCTGCCACTCAGGTCGAACCCGAACTTGGTGGCGATCACCAGCTTGTCGCGGACTTGCGCAAGGGCTTCGCCCACCAGTTCTTCGTTCAGATACGGGCCGTACACCTCTGCGGTATCGAAGAACGTGATGCCTCGTTCGACGGCCGCATGGAGCAGTGAGGTCATCTCCTGCTTGTCCTTGGGCGGGCCGTAGGAAAAGCTCATCCCCATGCAGCCGAGGCCGAGGGCCGACACTTCCAAGTTGCTCTTTCCGAGTTTGCGTTTCTGCATTGTTGTTTCTCCTTTGCAGTTGCCGGGATCAGGCCCGGTATTGCTCGTCGCTGACCTTCTCCATCCAGTCGACAGCCTTTCCGTCGAGCTTCTCCTGAATGGCGATGTGCGTCATCGCTGTCGTCGCCGTCGCCCCGTGCCAATGCTTTTCACCCGGAGGAAACCAGATGACATCGCCTGGCCGGATTTCTTCTCTCGGCCCGCCCCAGCGCTGCGCCCAGCCGCAGCCCGCCGCCACGATCAGGGTCTGACCAAGCGGATGCGTGTGCCACGCGGTGCGGGCGCCGGGTTCAAAGGTGACCCTGGCGCCAAAGACACGCGCCGGCTCCGGTGCGTCGAACAGCGGTTCAATCCGAACTGCGCCGGTGAAGTAATTGTCCGGTCCTTTGCCGGAACGCTGAGAACCACTTCGTTTGATGTCCACTTGTTTTCTCCTTCGGGCGGTTTTAGACATCGCGGGCCTCCATGCCAAAGCAACGTTTTTGATCTTTCGCATAAGCTCTTCAATTTCAATCCGGAAAAGCCGAAGAATTATGGATTTACAATGAAAACTGAAAATGTTGCCAAAGCCGCGGGGATTTTACCCGATTCGTCGGCAA
The DNA here is from genome assembly GCA_050012375.1 of Tepidisphaeraceae bacterium. GTDB lineage: Bacteria > Planctomycetota > Phycisphaerae > Tepidisphaerales > Tepidisphaeraceae > PALSA-1353. The sequence continues at coordinate 28,439 of JBEKHH010000003.1, read as the reverse complement.
GGTGGCACACGAATGTTCAAGATGGCCGGTCATGTTTACCAACATCGTGAGGCACTACCAAAGGTCGAATATTCCCCGAAATAAATCCCCACCGAGCGCATCTACCCCCCTAACGGGACGATTGTCGCCCCGGCAATTGATTACGAAAGGAGCATCCCATGTTGTGGAAAGCAATCAAGTTAGGTGTGCTGGCGACCGCCGGAGCGGCCGTTTTGGGGGGCGCGCTGTTTGGCTCCGACCTCGTCAGCTATGTCGGCAGTTCCTTCCATTCCATCTCTCTGGCGGTGAAGGAGAACATCCCCGTCGAATTCCAAATCCGCCGGGCGCGCGATCTGCTCGACGAAACAGGGCCGGAGATGCAAAAAAACATCCGCCTCATCGCCGAGGAGGAAGTGGACATCGCTTCCCTGCGCGGCGACATCACGCAGGCGAATCAATCCCTGGCCGCGGAGAAGGTCCGCTTGCAGGCCCTTCGAGACGATCTGGGGACCAATCAGTCCACTTTCACGATCGGCGATTTTTCTTACAGCCGACCGCAGTTGACCCAGGAACTGGCCCAGCGGTTTGCGAGTTACAAGGAGGGCGAATCCTCGTTGCAACAGAAACAGCAATTGCTGGAAAACCGCGAGGGCGCCCTGGCGGCGGCGAATCAGGCGATGCAGATCGCCAGCGATCAGCGAGCCGGGCTCCAGTCTGAAATTGATGCGCTGGAGGCGCACTATCGCCTGATTCAGGCCACCGCGGTGGGTACGGACGTGCAGGTGGACAGCACCAAGCTCGCCCAGGCGGAAAAAGTGGTCGGCGACGTGCGCCGGCAACTGGCGATTTCCGAACACATGCTGGCGGAGGAAGCCAAGTTCGCGCACGCGGTCCCGGCCGACGCGACCAGTGAAAAAGATTTGCTCACCCAGATCGACGCGTATTTGTCGGGCGCGCCGCCGGTGGCGGTCACGGATGCCGCCAACGGCAAGTGAACATCGGGAGCAGTGGCAATGTCAACGCAACCTTACGTCAAAGATGCGTCTACCGAACAGACCAGCAGCGAGGTAGAATACCTGCGGCGCGGGCGGCAAATGGTGCGGGAATTGGAGTCATTTCTCCGCGCCGAGCTAGCCCACCCCCGAGAGGGACGACGCATCTCTTTTCTCGCCGCGCGGAGCAATGGGTCCATCGGTTCCCCAGCGACGGTGAACCTGGTCAAGGAATGAAGCCGTGGTGATCCTGCGACTCAAACAATGCGAGTGGGCGTTGGCCGACGGTCGGCTGGACGAGGCGTTCGATATGGTCCGTCAGCCCGATGTTCGAGCACATCGCCGCGGGCAGGAGTTGGTCGGCGAATTGGTGAAAGCGCTGGTCGATCGAGGCCGCCGCCATTTGGCGCAGGGACGTTTGACGGCCGCCGCAACGGATGCCGGCAAGGCGGTTCAGCTTGGCGGCAATCTGCCCGACGCGGTGCAACTGCGCGAAGCCGTTGGCACGGCGCAGCGCAGCCGTGAAAAGGTCGATCAGCAAGCCGGGCAAGCGCTGGCGCTTGCCCGGCGGCACGCGGACCAGGGCCAGCTCACGGTCGGACAGCAGCTTCTGGCCGAATCGCCGCTGGCCGATCCTCGACTGGATGATTTGAAGCAGGATTTGGCTGCCCGCCGTGCGGGGCTGGAATCCAGTTTGAAAAAAGCGACGGAAGCGTTCGATGCGGGCGATTGGGAAGCGGCGATCGACCACGTTGCGACGGCGGGCAAGAACGGCGCTCAGGATGCGGCGCTGCGGCGGCTTGCCGACCGGGTTGCCGACCACGTCGCCGCCGAAGCGGCGCCGCAGGTGGAATCGGGCCGGCTCGACGCGGCGGCGGCACTGCTGGGGAGGCTTGATCGTCTGCCGGTCGACACGACCGCCACGCGGCAGCTTCGTGCAACGTTGGATCAATGCCGTTCGGCATCCGTTGCCATCGCCGACGGACGGCAGCAGGAAGCCGAGGAATCCCTGCGGCGATTGCAAGTCATGTGGCCTCGAGCGAGCTGGATTGGCCAACTTGCCGAACAAGCCCGGCAATGGGGCGAGGTTCAGACGGCGATCCGGACCAGTCCGCTTTCGCTGCTGGCGCTTACCGCGCAGCGTGCGCGGGCACAAGCGCCCTCGCCCCCCGCCGTGATGCAACTGATGCAATCTCTGGTTCTGCACGTCGATGGCGTGGGCAGTTATCAGGTGTTGCCGGGACCGACGGTCTCCATCGGGCCGCGCAGTTCGGCGCGAGTGTTGGATTTGCCCCTGATGATCGACGCGTCGGCGCCGACGATCACCCTTTCGCGGTCCGATGAGGACTATTTCCTGAACGCCGATCGGCCGGCGACCGTGAATGAAGTTCCGTGCGTAACCCGGCTGCTGAACAGCGGAGACCGGATCGGGCTGGGCACGCGCTGCCGCCTGACCTTCCGGCGTCCCAGCGCCGCCAGCGGCACGGCGGTGCTTGACATCTCGGGAGCGCGTCTGCCGGCGGCGGCAATTCGGCAGGTCATTCTATTGGATCGTGAGATCGTCATCGGTCCCGGCGGCAGCGCCCACATTCGAGCCGACGAATTGCCGGCGCCGGTGGTGTTGATGCGCAGCGATGAGGGATTGGCCTGTCGAAGCGCCGCGGAGATCGTTATCGACGGCCAACCCATGGGGAAAGCCGCGAATCTACCGACGGGCGCGAATATTTCCATTGGCTCACTTCGTTTCGTCCTTTCCAGGGAGCAGAGGCCATGACAGTCGATGAAGAAGTGGCGGCCAGGACTTATCAATACAAACACGGCGATCGGCCGCTGGAAGGATACACGATTCAACGCGCCGCCGGACGAGGCGGATTCGGAGAAGTTTACTACGCGGTCAGCGACAGCGGCCGAGAAGTGGCGCTCAAGCTGGTGATGACGTACGAGCAGATCGAACTGCGCGGCATCAGCCAGTGCATGAACCTCAAAAGCCCGCAGCTCGTGACCATCTTCGACGTGAAATACGGCACGGATGGACGGCCGTGGGTCATCATGGAATACGTCTCGGGGCCTTCGCTGCGCGATTTGCTGGATGCTGCCCCATCCGGGCTGGGCGCCGCAAAAGCGGCATTCTTTCTTCGCGAGATCGGCAAGGGGCTGACCTACCTGCACGATTGCGGCATCGTTCATCGCGACCTCAAGCCCGGCAACATCTTTTACGAAAACGGTTATGTCAAAATCGGCGATTACGGCCTGAGCAAGGCGATGAGCATGACCCGGCACAGCGGCCAGACGGTGGCCGTCGGAACATTGCACTATATGGCCCCGGAGATCGGCCAGGGCCGCTACGACCGCACCATCGACATCTACGCCTTGGGCGCACTGTTGTTCGAGATGCTGACAGGGCAGGTTCCCTTTTTCGGTTCGAGCGTGGCCGAAGTGCTGATGAAGCATCTGACCAGCGAAGTGTGCCTGGACGGAATCGAAGAGCCGTTCCAATCGGTGATCCGCAAGGCGATGGCGAAGAACCCGGCCGACCGGTTTCAGGGCGTGCAGGAAATGGTCGAAGCGGTCTTCGGCTCCGAGCACGTGCGCAATAGCGTGTCGCAATTCTCGCCGGCAAGTTTGACGTTGGTCGCGGGGCGGGCGGCGCAAAGAGTCGGCGGCGCGCCGGGACCGTTCATTCCGCCCGGGCGCGGGGCCGCGCCGGATGACAAATGGGAGCGCGTGGCCGCGCGCCTCAGCGCAAAGCTGGGGCAGGTAGGGGATCGCCTTAAAGATGTCGGTGATCGAATCGCCGGCAAGAGATGGGCCGGCAATCGCGCGGCCGCGGGCCCAAAGGGGACCGATCCTCTGACTCCCGCGGCGCGAATTGTCCTGGCAATCCTGGCAACGTGTTTGGCCGCGTTTATCGCCGCCGTCGGCGCGTCCGGGCGAAACGGCACGCTCGACGCATTCTTCGTCTTTTTCGCGATTGCCGGCTCGGTGATCGGCGTCAATATCGCGTGGAGAATCACCGGATCGAGTCTGCGCGCGGAGTCCAATTGGGTGCAGCGGTTCGCCCTGGGCGCTCCGGCGGCATTCGGCGCGGCCATTTTGAGCTTCCCCTGGTGGGTGGGCCACAATAGCCTGGCAACGACCCTGCTGGCCTGCTTTGGGGCGATGCTGCTGATTCAGTGGGAACAGCGTTTATCGCCCGACCGGAAGGAGCGGCTGTCGGTGGGTCATTTGTTCACGGCGGGGATTTGCGCTCTCGTCCTTGCGGGAATGATGGCTAACAATCAGCCGTTGATAGCGATCGCCACGGTGGCGGGCGCGTCCGCAGCGGTGAGCCTGAGCAGCGTCTGGGGGCGGCTGCCCGGTCCGATGCGTCCGAGTCCCGCCGTTTCGCCCGCGCCGCCGCACGCAACGCCCACGGCCATGCCGCCGCCATTCGGCGCTCCACCGATTCCCCCCGCACCTGTGGCGCCAAACCAAGCGCCGCGCCGTCAATTCTCCGGCTTCCCGGTCGTGTTGGCCATGCTCGGCCCTCTCATTCTGTGGACGTTCTGTTTTGCCGCCCTGAACCACGGCAGGAAGCCGGAGGCGTTTTTGCTTCTGGCCGGGGCTATCTTCTTGACCGTTCATGTTCTCAAGCAGAATCGCGGAGGTTTTATGTCGAATCCCAACGTTTCCATGGCGGGCGAAATGATGTCCGGGGGATCATCGCTGGGAGGATTCGCCTCATCCGTGGCGCGGGGCGTCGTAGGTCTTGTTGGATCCATCCTTCTCACGGTGTCGATTCTGCTGGCGCTGTCCGTGGCGACCAACGTGCCGGGACTCTTTGCGTCGGGAGTTCTGGATCGTCGCCTGCCGCACGAATTGGCGATGACCTTCGGTACGCCGCAATGGCCGCGGCTGATGATGGAGTGCGCGACGGCGGCTTGTCTGGTTACGTCGGTGCTGTCGATGGTGGTGCTTTTGGTAGCCCGCAGGCATGGCGGAGGTGCACATATGATTCGCACGGTGCTGGGGGTCCTGGTGCTGCTGGGCGCGGCGATCGCGCTGGGTCGGGCGCTGCCGGATCTGGCGTATGTGACTCCCGCCGCGACGCCCGGGGACACGGTTGATCTTTATTTCCAGCAGGTGCAATTCCCCGCGGTAGTCAAAGCGTCGTTTGTATTCCTGCTGGGCGCATTTTTGCTGGGATGGCCGGCTCGGCGATCTCCACGCGTTCCGATCATTCAACAGGCGCCCTCCGCCAACAAGGACGCCGGGCAATGAACCGCGGGAAGACCCTATTCATCCGCGCAATGCTCATCAGCCTGTTGGTTTTGGTGATCGCGGTGGCGCTGCGTCATCGACTCGCCGATCAGGATGCGGTGTTTGCAACGGCCGCCGGGCCGACGCCCGATGCCGCGGCGGCGCTGCGGTCTCTCTCCGGCGCCAGCCATCCGACCAAGCCGTGGATCGACGATTTCGCCGCATTTACCGCCCGACATCCCGGCCAATGGATCGTGGGCCGCTGCGCTCGGCCATGCCTGTCGCAAGCGGAAGCCGAACAATCCGCGCGCAGCGACGCGGCGCGGGCGGTTTATGCCATTGCACTTGAGCGGTTCGGTTCACGGCATGGCGATGAACAATGGCTCGCCCGGCGCGTGCTGGCGGATGTGCGGGCCGGCGAGCTTGCCGACGATGATCTGGCCGAGCGGTTTGACCGACCCTATGGAACCATCTGGACCGAAACGGTGTTGCTGGACGCGTCGCCGGCGAAAGTGGACACGCTTCTTGACCGTTACCGGGGCGAACTGCGGGCGAGCAGCGCCCGAATGACCGCCGTGCAATTTGGTGCGGCGGTGCTCGCGCTATCCGCATGGATCGCGTGTGTCCTGCTCAACATGATCACCAGAGGCTACTTCACCTTGCGGCTACAGCTGATTGCCGGGACGATGACGGCTGTGGCACTGTTGGTCTTGCTCGGTGGACCATGACGCAATGGACCGAAGCAGAACGTTACATGATGGACCAGGTTCGCCGCGGAAGCGACGAAGCGTGGTCGCAATTGGTGGACCGATATCAGGGCCGCCTCATCGCCTTTGCCCGGCGCCGCGCCCCCAGGAACATCGATGCCGAGGACCTGGTGCAGGACACATTTCTTCTGTTTCTGCGGGGATTGGATCAGTATCGTGAACAGGCCAGCATCGAGACGTTCCTGTTCGTGATTCTGCGCCGTCGCCTGGCGGAAGCGCATCGGGGTAAACACATCAAGGTCTGCGAATTGCCCCAATCGGACCAAACCAGCGGCGGCGCTGCCAACTTGCCCGCGCCGGATCCCACGGCAAGTTGGTACGTGCGCCGCGATGAACAACGCCAAGCCGCCCACGCGGCCCTTGGCGCGGCGCTGGACGAATTGGTTCAACGAATGAAGGAGCGGACGGATCTGTCGGACCTGCAAATTCTGGAAATGGTCTTTTACGGCCAGCACTCGAATCAGCGGATCGCCGCCGAAATGGGCGTCGACGCAAATCACGTCGCATTGCTGAAGCATCGATGGATCAAACAGCTTCACGAACGCGTGGAACAATCCATGCACAAGTCCGCCCTTCCGTGGGATTCCCCCGACGCGATGGACTCGCTGCTGACGGAAACCTGGGAGGACCAGCGGCCAAGCTGCCCCAAGCGCAGCACCGTCGGCGGTTACGTTCTGGGCACGCTCGATGAGCCCTGGCGACGCTATGTCGATTTTCACGTCAACCGGCTGGGATGCTCATTCTGCCGGGCGAACCTGGAGGATTTGCGGCAGCAATCCCAGCAAGACGCCGGTTCGTTGCGGCATCGTATTCTGCAGTCCACGGTGGGATTCTTGCGCAAGCCGTAAAGAGGAACCGACGCAGATTGCTTAAACGAACATTGGACCCAAAACGGGGATTACGCGGGATAAATCCTTCAAGCGAAGTCGCGGACGGACGGTTCGTCCAGCGGGTACGACGGCGTGGTGGCCGGACGGCGGCGATCCTTTCGAGCCTGACCAGCACATGCCGCAGGCACGCGATCGATCCGCAGCGATACCTAACGCAATTGCTGATGAATATGTCGGCGACACCCATCAGCCAGATCGAGCAATGGTGGCCGGACCGGTGGAAGCGGCGCGATTCCGCGCCATCGGGATAGGTCTATCGCTCACGAAATACGCCTCGGCTAGCGCGTACGGCGGCGGAGCGCCAGAGGAGTTGCAATCGCGATCAGCGCCAACGTACCCGGCTCGGGTATGGCGGTGAGAACGACGCTTGTTGAGGTATAGGCGATGTTGAAATGGCCGCTGGGGTAGGTCAGATTCAAAGTGGCAAACGAGCTGGTTCGGGTTCCGGCGGTGAGGATGGTGAAGGTTTCCCCGTAGGAGGGGGTGAAGCCGTCGCTCAGGGTGACGTCGAGGGTTCCGAATAGAGAGGCGGTGCCGGTGGCGTTGAGAAATCCGAAGTCGGCGCCGGCGCTCGGGCCGCCGATGCCGATGTCGAGTTCATCGGTTTGGTCGTAATTGCCGGTGATGGAGAGCTCGCCGGCGGTTGTGCTGGGGCCGGCGCCGGCGAGGGAGAGGTCGCCGTAGTTGTTGACGGTGCCGGAGGTATCACTGGCGTTGGCGATGCTCAGGCTGGATTTGCTGCTGACAACGTCGAGGGAAGAGGCGGCGAGTTGGCCGCCGGTTTGGGAAAAGACGCCGGTGCCGGAGTAGCCGATGAAAATGGAGCCGGCGTTGAGGGTTCCGCCGGACAGGTAGTAATGGCCCGTGGCGCCGAGGTCGCCCGAGGCCATATTGATCGTGCTGGCGTTGTTGGTTCCGCCGCTCTGGTTCATGGTGCCGGTTCCGAATTCGCCGATATATTCCAACGCGGTGAGCGTGCCGGTGCCGGACAGATAGTAGGTTCCGCTGGAATTCGTGCCGGCGCCGAGGACGAAAGCGTTGGTGGAATTGTTCATTCCGGCGGATTGCGTGATGGTGCCGGAGCCGGAGGCGCCGGCGACTTCCTGCACGCTGACGGTGAGCGTGCCGCCGGTGATCGCGACGAACCCGCTTTGGCCGGAGGATTGTCCAAGATTGATGGAACTGGCGGCGGCGTTGCCGGAAGAGATTTGCGCGGTGCCGCCGTTGTTGATGTCGGCGACAGCGGAGGAGCCTGCGACACCCCCATTCCAGTTGCCGGCGGCAAACCAACTGCCGGTCGAACCCTGCCAGATGTTGTCGGCGGATAGGGTTTGGGAGAAGAAGGGGATTGCCAGGAACGCCAATTGAAGATGGCGGCAACGGTGGCGCAGCGGCGGGCGATGTAAGAGCATTTTCCTGGGAATTCCCACGTGAGCCTCCTCCAAAGAACGCCGATTTCCAGTTCGATCAATGTACGGATTTTAGGATTTTGTCAAGCCCTTTGGACACGCCGTTCGCATGGTAAGATCGTCGCAATCATTCAAAACAATGCCTCCATTACCAACGGTTACCATTTACCGTGCCGGACGTCCCCGGTTGAGTAAGCGACGTGCCGCCGGTAATTCCCGATATCCAACTGCAATGAAGTATATGGGGTCGGCCGACAGCATTCCCTAGAGTAGAACGCGGTTGATCGATCGCTCACGATAAATCCTGCAAGCGAAGTCGCGGACGGACGGTTCGTACAGCGGGTACGGCGGCGTGGTGGCCGGACTGCGGCGATACTCTCCAGCCTGACCAGCACGTGCCGCCGGCGCTTTCGGCTCAGGTGGCCCTGACACCATCGAAGAAGTGTAGTCGGCGCAGCGGACACCTCTGGGCGGGTCGCCCCTCGCGCGGGGGCGTGGATTGAAACAGGACTACCGAGTCGTGAAGCTCGATGTTGATCCGGTCGGCCAAATTCGCCTGCCGCGAGAAGAACCCGAAATTCACCGCCGCAGCTTCATCAGCTCAACCAGCGCCACTGGCGGCGCCATACGGCAGCCGATGCAGAACTCGATGAACTCGGCCACATCGATCCTGCACGCACCTCATCAACACAGATCATGCCCGTTACGGACGTATTCACATCCTTTGCCCGGCGGCAGCGGCGTAGGTGAATCGTCCTATGCCGGAACGCGAACAATATCCGATAGCCACCACCCCGTTTTTAGCCAGGATTCATACTTGGGTAAATCCGTATGGGCGATTGCTTCATGTCATTTTCAAGCGTCGCCATTGGGTTGTGACGTTTTTCGCGCCTGCCCTGGTCTTCGGCAATACGACCGATTTTCAACCCCGAAAGGAACGGGAGAACCATGAATCGCAAAACCATTCCGCTGCTCGCCGCTTTATCTAACTTGAGCGTCGCATCAATCATCGCATTGCTCGCAGGGGTGGCTTCGCCTGCCTTTGCACAATACACCCTAAAAACGCTGGCTTCGTTCGATGGCACCGACGGGACTTCACCCTTCGGCGGCCTGACCCTCTCCGGCAACACCCTGTATGGCACGACCGAGGGCGGCGGTGCCAACAACTACGGCACCGTGTTCTCCTTGCCCACTACCGGTGGTACACCCACCGTGCTGGCGTCGTTCAATGGCGCCAACGGGGCTTACCCCTACGCCGCTCCGATCCTCTCCGGCAATACCCTTTATGGCACGACGAACGGCGGCGGCGTGGGCGGCTACAGCCCCGGCGTAGTGTTCTCGCTGCCCACTACCGGCGGCACGCCCACCGTGCTGGCGACCTTCAATGGCACCGACGGGATTGGACCCATGGGCGGCCTGACCCTCTCCGGCAACACCCTGTATGGCACGACAGGGGGCGGCGGCGCCAACAACGGCGGCACAGTGTTCTCGCTGCCCGTTACCGGTGGTACGCCCACCGTGCTGGCGTCGTTCAATGGCGGCGCGACCGGCGTGATCCTCTCCGGCAACACCCTGTATGGCACGACAAAGTACGGTGGCGCCAACGGCTACGGCGAAGTGTTCTCGGTGCCCGCGGCCGGTGGTGCACCGACCGTGCTGGCGTCGTTCAATGGCGCCAACGGGACTGTCCCCTACGCCGGTCTGATCCTCTCCGGCAACACACTCTACGGCACTACATATCAAGGCGGGCCCAATTCGGGCGGTTTACTGGACCACGGCTATGGGGGTGGCACTGTGTTCTCGGTGCCCATTACCGGCGGCACGCCCACCGTGCTGGCGAACTTCAATGGGACCGACGGAAATGCTCCCACCTCCGGCCTGCTGCTCTCCGGCAGCACCCTGTACGGCACCACAGAACTCGGTGGCCCCGACACCGACGACGGCGGCACCGTGTTCTCGCTGCCCATTACCGGCGGCGCGCCCACCGTGCTGGCGGTGTTCAATGGCGCCAACGGAGGGGAGCCCGCATGGGGTGACCTGGTCATGGACGCCAACGGTAATCTATATGGCACGACAATGTTCGGCGGCGGCGGCGGCTACGCCGTCGGCACGGTGTTCGAACTGTCACCGCCACCCACCTGGAACAACGCTGGCGGCACCGGCGACGGGCTTACGTGGGATATTGGTGGCAACCAAAACTGGAACGACGGCACCCCCGCGACGGTCTACGCCGATGGCAGCAATGTCACCTTCAACGACAGCAACAATGGTAACTACGCCGTCACACTGAATACCACCGTGAGCCCCGGCTCGGTGACCGTCAACAACAGTGCCGGCAACTACACCATCAGCGGCACCGGTAGCATCGCCGGCTCCGGCTCTCTCACCAAGATGGGAAGCGGCACGCTCACACTCTCCACCGTCAACACCTACACCGGCGGCACGATCGTCAACGCCGGCACACTGATCGTCGGCACAAACGGAGCGTTGCCCAGCAATCAAGCCGTCACGCTTGCAGGTGGCAACCTACAACTGGCTCCGAACACCGGCGGCGAAACCGTCTCGTCCCTTACGATTACCGGCGGAAGCACGCTCGACCTGACGAACAATCACATCGTCATCAACTATGGCAACCCCGCCGATCAAGCGACTGTGGATTCAACCATCCTTGGATACATCACCTCCGGGGCCATCTTCAGTTCTCAAGCCAATGGCTCTTACGGAGTCGGGTGGGCAGACGGAAACGACGCGTCCGAATCCAGTATCGTCGCCGCCAACAGCGTGCTGGTTGCCTACGCACTTTACGGCGATGCGAATCTCGACGGTGTCGTCAACGGCACAGACTTCACCATCCTGGTCAGCAATTTAGGCAAGCCGGTGACCGGCTGGGATCAGGGTGACTTCTTTTATACCGGCACCGTGACCGGCGCCGACTTCACCGCCTTGGTTGCTAACCTCGGCAAACAGGCCAGCGGAAGTGACGTGGCGTTGCCCGCCGCCGACTGGGCCGCGGTTGATGCCTTCGCGGCCGCCAACGGTTTGATGGCCGATGTGCCGGAGCCCGCATCCTTGGGGTTGCTCGGTTTGGCTGCCGCCGGTGTTCTCGCTCGCCGACGCCGCTCTGCGTGAACACATTTGGAAGCTCCGTGCCGACGGCAGGTGCTGGTCAGGCTGGACAGCGGCAAAAAGGGGAAGAGGACTTTCCAAATCTCCGCGCTTGAGGCGGCCGCGAGCCAAGAAAAATGGAAAACGATGCGATTGAACTTCACCTGCCTTGGCCGCCCGCTTTGGTCTGAAGCTTCTTCAGCAGCCACATCTCGCCCTGATGACCGGCCTCGTCGTGCAGGCCGTGAAAAATGGACCAGCGGAGATTGCGCGGTTTGGTTGGATCGCCGATGGTCTGGGAAAGCTGCTGCTCGGTTAGATGCTGGATGGCCGCGGTCAGACGATCGGCCTGGTCGATCAGCTTGGCTTTGACTTCGACGAGGGTCGGCCACTGTTTCACGGTGGCCGGCTGACTCTCCCAACTGAACTTGTCGAACCAATCCTTCGGGTAAACGGCCGGCTTGCCCGTGGCCGGCGAAACGCCTAGGTGTTCGACAACGATCAACGAATGGCCGGCATGCCAGAGGATGGAGTTGTGCAGGCCCGGCGGCGCGAAGAGCGCTTGTTGTTCGGTGACATTGTCCAAAATCCGCAGCGTCTTGCCGCGAACTTCCTTGGCGAGGAGCAATAGTGATTCGTCAGGCATGGTGGTCGTCCCTCTTGAATGGCTTGACTGACCGAATTGCAAGCAGGATCAGGGGCGTTAAAAAGTAACCGGTTGCTGGTGCGATGCGGCAGCCGACGCAAAACTCGATGAATTCGGCCACATCGATTTGCCAACCTTGGTGACCAAAGGGCAACGCCTTGAACTGCCACCAAAAAACGGCACGCCAGCTCTTCATGGAGAGGGTTTGTTGGCCCTTTTTCAACTCCGTGAATTGCTGGCGTGTCTCTCACTCTTGGACGGTCGGCTATTCGTAGTAGTTACGCTTTTGGCCGCTCGTCCATTTCTAAACTCATTTTAACCCGCTTCGAACAAATGGCGACAAAAATGTCGTCGGATTTGAAGATTTTTTTCTTATCCTTCGTTCGGGGGAGTGCCGATGTGTTAAGTGGCCCACGACCGGCTCAACAAACTCTTCCAAGCCCTTGTGGCTATTGTGGAATAAATGAGCATTTGGTCGGGGCCGTTTTTGTTTCTGCTCACGTCGCGGCAACCGAGATTCATCGCCGCAGTTTCATCAGCTCACCCAGCGCCGCTGGCGGCGCCATGCGGCAGCCGATGCAGAAGTCGATGAATTCGGACACACCGATCCTCCGGCTTCCAGACTTTCTTCTTGCTACCCACCGTTGGCTTGGGCGGCTTCGCATCGATAGCCGTCGGGCCAACTTCGCGGGCAAGAGCGGTTGAGAATGCGTGGAACTCGCTGTGAAACCTGATGACGAGCATGCGTGTTTCCTCGAACTGATTTCCGCCGCAGGAATTCCCGCCGCAGCAGGGTGTCATTGAATTCACGGAAGCATGCCGTGCATGCCCCTGCCTGGCCCACGGGCAGTCGAAGGTGATTGGCCCTTTCGCGACGCGAGCAACCGGTCGCATTTTTTTATTGCAATCTCGTCCGGTTTTGGCTATTCAAATTGTCCAAGGAAGTCTCAGGAAACTGCACAAGTGGGATTTCGGCACGTCGGGCAAATGTAATTGAACGAACCGGTTGCCTTTGCTGTTGCATCTCACCGGAGGAATTCCTGACCTCGCCTAAGTGGCTCGCCCGCGGCCCGGTCGATCGCGAACGATCGACTTCTATTCTTGGACCGTGAGGGTTCAACTCGTTTTTTGAAGGGAATGGAAAATGACCGTGCTGGATTATCTGTATGACGTGGGCCACGAAGCCGCTAGGAATCTCTTCAATCGCACGGCGCGGCGCGCCGACCCAAAGCGCCCGCGGCGGGCCACCCTCGAAGCACTCGAATCCCGCCTGTTGCTCAGCGCCAGCATGACGATCAATGCCGCCAACCAACTGGCGTTCCTGGGTGATCCGGGCAACGACGATGTGACCGTCTCCTTCGCCCCCAACGCCGCGGGCGGCACCTACACGATCAACGATTCGGCCGCCCCGGTCAACGTCGTTGCCAATAACGGGTCGGCAGTGACGACGGCCGGGAGCGGCACCAACACCGTCACGGTCACGAATCTCTCATCGCTCGCCAGCGCATCCCTGAGCTTTGACGGAAACGGCAATGGCGGTGTTGCACCCGGCGACACGTTCAATATTCAGTCGACCAACGACCTCATCGCCATCGACCAGACCGGCCCCGCAGCAGTGCACGACACCTTTAACCTTGGCAACACCGCCGACGGCGTTCAGAGCATTCTTGCGCCGGTATCGCTGCAGGACACCTCTGGCGCCGCGGACGTCACGATCGATGACTCGGCAGACGCCAACGACCAGACGTTCACGCTCGCCGGCGGCCCATCCGTCAGCACGATCTCCCATCTCGCTCCCGGACTCATCTCCTACGCAAACGGCGAAATCAGCTCGCTGACGATCAACGGCGGAAACGGCAACGACGACTTCACCGTGGATTTCTCGGGCGGCAACCCCATTCCAACCTTGAGCACGCCGGGCCTGATCTATTCCGGCGGCGGCGGTTCCGACAACGTCCTCAACCTGGTCGGCGTTCCGCCCAGCGGCCAGTTTGCTTCGGTCGTTCCAAAAGCCACCGGCCGCGGCTCGGGCAGCATTACCTTCGTCGATCAGGACAACATTTCCACCGAACTGACGTACGCGGATTTGACTCCGATCACCGACACCACCCCCTCCGTCGATTACACGTTTAATGACCTTGGCTTTCCCGACCAGTCGTTCAGCGCCACCGACGGCCCGGTGATCGCCGGCACCCAGACCATCCAGTTCGCCAGTACGCCGACACCCTCCTTCCCTCTAAATTTCGAGACGACCGATATCGCCAATAAGAACTTCGTGACGTTCAACACGCCGCCCGAAACCCCCGGCGTCGCCGGGCCGGGCATCCTCGCCACGGTCAACGTTCCGACCGCTTCCACCGGACTGCTCAGCCTCACGTTCGACACGCTCAACGACGGCGACAATACGATCACATTCGTCAATACCCCGCCTGGAGTCGTCACATCCTTGAACGACGGCGCCGGCTCGGCCACAACCAACGTCACCGGCACGGGCGTCGCCGGCGGGACCGTCCTGTTCCTGAACGGCGGCCCCGGCGCCAACACGCTGAATTACAACGCCGGCGGGATTACCCCGACCGTCACGCCGGGCCTTCTTCCCGGCGAAGTACTGATCTCCATTTCCGGCGCCGGCATTGTTGATGCGGTCAATTACACGCAGATCAACATCACCGACGTTAGCCCGCCGGTGATCTCCCCCGGCCCGTTGGCCACGATCGATAGCGTGGAGGACACCCAGTCGGTCAACGCCGTGGTCGGCACCTTCTCAGCGCCCGTCCCCCTCTTGCCACCGTCAGGGGGCTTCCCGGCCAGCGATTTCACGGCGTCGATCAACTGGGGCGACACGTCCACCGCCGCCGGCACGATCACGCAGAACGCCAGCGACCCCAGCGTCTACTCCATCACCTGCACCCACACCTTCACCGAAAACGGCGTCTTCACCGTCACCAATACGGTCGCCTTCGCGGGCGCCACGTACACCGCTCCGGTCAATGGCGTACCGATCTCGATCACCATCGGCCCGGCCGGCCCGAGCGCGGGCACCCCAGCCACCGACTTCGTGCACGCCGCCCCGCTGACCGGCTCGGCCGGCAACGAGATCACGGGATTTGAGGGGAGTTCGACGGGCACCGTCCTGCTCGGCGCCTTCACCGACGGCAACCAGGCCGCGACCGTCGCCGATTACACCACCCCCCCCGGCTCCGTCGTCGTAAACTGGGGCGACGGCTCGGCGCCACAAACCCTGGCCGCCAGCAACCTCACCGGCATCGGCTCCCCCAACGGCGCTGAATGGGCCGTCGATGCCGCGCACACCTACGTCGAGGAGGGAACCTACGCCTACACGGTCACGGTGTCTGATGCTGATGGCGCGGCCACCATAGTCTCAGGGTCGGCCGTCATCGCCGACGCCGCGCTGACCGCCGGACCGGCGATCCATTTGACGCGCAGCACGGGCGTCGCGCTGCCGGGTACCACAATCGTCGGCGCATTTACCGACGGCAACAGCTTCGCGACAACCAGCGACTTCACCGACCTGATCGACTGGGGCGACGGCTCACCCCAGAGCACCGGCGTCATCGTCCCCACCGCCACCCCCGGCGTGTTCGACGTCGAAGCTGGCCATAGCTACGCCAAGCCGGGCGTTTACACGACCCTCGTGACGGTCCACGATGACGGCGGCTCGCAGGTCGTCATCGAGGGTTCGGCCACCGTCACCACGCCCGCGCCGCCCACGAACATCGTCGCCTCGCCCGTTCTGGCGCCACGCGACACCATTTTGCCTGGCGCCAACACGGGCACGATTGAGGTCGCCACCTTTACTGATGCCGCCCCCGAGTCGCTGGGTCATTACAAAGCCACCATCACCTGGGGCGACGGCCATACCAGTACCGGCGCCATCACGCTTTCGAGCGGCGTGTTCATCGTCAAGGGGTCAAACTCCTACGCATCAGCCGGCGACTATTCGCCGAAGGTCACCATCCAGAAGGATTCGCTCACGCCCAAAAGCGTCACCGACACCGATCGCGTTGACGTGCTCGTGACCGCCCACATCGCCACCGACGGCGGAGTCACGTTCAACGGCCTGGAAGGGCGCACCGTCAGCCCGACCCTTGCCAATTTCACGGCCGTCAACACCTCCAATCCCGCCAACGATTACAGCGCCATGATCAACTGGGGCGATGGGACGGCCAACACGGTCGGCACGGTGGTCAGCACCGGCGGCGGGCATTTCCACATCGTCGGCACCCACGTCTACCACAAGGATAGCACCTATACCGTCACCATCACGCTAAAGGACATCTTCGGCGACAAAGTCCTCATCAAGAGCACCGCTAAGATCGCCGACGCGCCACTGGAATTGCCGACCGGCAAGTCCCTGACCGTGGCGCACGGCAGCACGTTCACCAACCTGCTGATCGGCTCTTTCCGCGACGACGACGCGACCAACACCAGCGCCGCCGAATATGTTGGCACGATCAACTGGGGCGACGGTAGCAGCACGTCGCTTGCCAAGTTCATCCTCACCGGCGCAACGGCCAACCTGGGCAGTTACTGGAACGTGGAAGGGACTCACAAGTACGCGACAGCCAAGACGTACACGGTGACGATCAGCATTCACGACGTCGACAGCTCCGTCAACGTGATCCTGATCACGACCACGATCAAGGCCACCTGATGCCGATCGGCGGCGCGGTCGGCGTTGACTACGCCCAGCTAATCAAAATCTACGGCCCGGAGCGTGCTGGCGAAGCCCGCTACAGCCTGCCAGAATGTATCGGTACGACGGTTAAAGACGTATGCGGGATGCCCGACACGCGCCACATTTCCACCAGCTTTGTTGAGCGGCAGAATCTCACCATGCGGATGAACATGCGGCGCTTTACCCGGCTGACAAACGCATTCTCGAAGAAAATCGAGAATCACTGCCACATGGTTGCCCTGTCATTCATGCACTACAACTTCTCCCGCGTCCACCAGACGTTGCGGGTCACGCCGGCGATGGAAGCGGGACTATCAAAATCGGTTTGGGAAATCGCCGACTTACTGAAGTTGATAGATTGAGGTCCGGAGTCGAAAATGGCAGAATGGACCCCGACGAACTAAAACGGCGCATTGCTGAATTTCCCTATTGGTATCACAGAATCGAATTGCCCGGTGCCGTGACGCCAGCCGCAGATTTTCCGCCCAAAGAGGCATACCTAATTCCCGCAGACCTGACAGGCAATCGCGTGCTCGACGTTGGCGCGTGGGATGGCCTCTGGACGTTTGAGGCAATCAAGCGTGGTGCGGTGCAGGCCGTGGCGATAGACGATTTCTCTGATTTCCTCGGTGAACTTAAATCGTCGGATCGCAAGGCATGGGGAACATTCGATCTTTGCCGGGAAGCCTTGGGGTACGACCACGAACGATGCCAGCGTCATGAATTATCAGTTTACGACCTCACCCCGGAGCGGTTCGGGATGTTCGACATCGTTTTCTTTTTCGGCACGTTCTACCATCTTCGGCATCCACTGTTAGCGCTGGACCGGCTATCGGGTGTAGCGCGCCAGGCGGGTAGATTTAGTAAAATCAGGTAACACGCATGGAGGATACATGGATTTATCGAAATTATCGGATCGGGAACGGGTGATCGCTGAGCAGGCGGTGGAAACGCTTCGGGCTTTGGACCGGGCGGCGGATGCCGCGCCCCACGGCCAGGGGCTGGCGTGCATGGAAGCGTGTATCCACGATAAGGGCTTTGGGTTGATTCGCGCAATCCTGACTTCAACCGCCAGCGCCCGTTCGGAGGCGCAAAAAAAGGGGCCTGCATCCGGCCTTGTTCCTGCGGCGGCACGTTAAAATTCAAGGAGTGCCAGCCACGCACGATCCTAACGACGGTGGGGCACATTACGATCGCTCGGCGTCGTTATCACTGCCGGTCCTGTGCCACCGGAGTCGTGCCGTTGGATCAATGGGCGGGTATGGGCGAAGGATCGTTGACCGCCGGGGCGCGTCGGATCGTGACGCTGGCGGGCACGAGTTGGTCGTTTGATCGAGCCAGCAAGCACCTCAAGGAATTTTGCCGCCTGGCCGTCTCGGACGACACAATCGAGCGTGTCTGTCAGGAGGAAGGCGAGCGAGCCAAGACATGGATGGAACAGTCCAGGGAACCCGTGAATGCGTTTAAGAAGGCGGCGGGCCAGGCCGAGTTCAGCACCGATGGGGTGAAGATTAACACGACGGGCGGCTGGCGTGAGATGCGTCTGAGTGTGCTGGCCAAGCGTGAGCCAGCGGTGTTCTGCGAGCCATCGAAATGGGACGAGCGAGCGCTGAAGGAGCCAACGGTCCGGATATCGATCTGCCGGATCGCCGATGCCGATCATGTCGGCGCCAGTTGGAGCCGGCTCAGCCGGCGAATGAATCTCCAGGACGAGCCGCTGGTGAATGTGCTGGCGGATGGAGCGAAATGGATTTGGGACCAGGCCGCCAGACGTCTGCCCAAACACAACGGCAAATGGTGTGTGGACGTGTATCACGTCAGTCAGCATCTCCACCAGTGCGGACGCGAGTTGCTCGGCGAAGGCCACAACGCTCGGGCGTGGGCCGGCGAGAAACTAAAAGTGGCGTTGGAACACAACGGCCCGGCCTTGATCGAGCGTGTCGAATCCGAAGCCCGGAGTGAACCTGAAGCATCGGCGCGACGACAATCGCTTGACGATCTACTGACGTTCTTGCGTCCCAACCACGATCGAATGTGGTACCGGGATCGCTTGGCAGCCGGTCAACCGATTGGAAGCGGTCTGATCGAAGGCGGGTGCAAAAACACGATCGGAGCCCGATTGAAGCTGAACAACGCCCGCTGGCGAATCCGCCGCGCCGAACGCATCGGGATGCTGCGTTGCCTCGACGCCAGCGCCCAATGGTCAAACTTCTGGCTTCCGGCCGCCTGATCTACCCGGAAAATGAACTACACCCCGGCCTGGTCAATGGCGCGGACTTCGCCGACTTGGCCGCGAACTTCAACCAGGGCGTCAGCGGCGCTGACGTTCCGGGCGGCGACGTTGCGGCCTTGGACGCCTTTGCCACGGCAAACGGGTTGCCCTTGCCGACGTCCGGTGTGCCGTAGGCGGCGAGCGCGGTGATGATGGTAGTAATGGCGGGATTGGGAATTCTTTACCGGCGGCGACGATCGGCTCGCCGCGGCTGAGGGTGAGGGCGCCTTCCTGAGGCCACGCCCTATGGGCCTGGAGCTTCACTTAGCGGACTGACGGAATGCCGGTAAAATGACGTTCATGAATCGGTCCGAATTTCTGAGAATTTTCCCACTCCGAGCCAAAGGCCTCATGTGGTTCACGGGAGCCGGTGCTTCGGCGTCGGCAGGTATCAAGACCGCCGGGAACATGATCTGGGACTTCAAGAAGCAGATTTTTTGTGCGGAGCAGAAAATCGCCGCCAGAGCATGTCCCGACTTCAGCGACGCCGGATTTCGCGCCCGCCTGAATCAATACTACAAGAACAAAGGTGGTTATCCCGCTCCAAACTCCGACGAGGAATACGCCTTTTTCTTTGAAGCGGCCTTTCCACAGGAGCGCGACCGCCGATCGTACATCGACAGCATGATTGCCGGTGCCATCCCGTCCAACGGGTGCATCGCGATGGCGGTACTCGCGAAATTGAAGGTTCTCAACACACTGTGGACTACCAACTTTGACCACCTTCCGGAGGACGCTTTTGCAAAAGTGTTCGGCACGACGACTAGTTTCGTTGTCAGCAGCCTCGACACGCCGGAGTTTGCCGAGCAGGCGCTCGCGGAAGCGAAGCGGCCTTTGATCGCCAAGCTGCACGGAGACTTTCTGTCCCGAAAGTTGAAGAACACGACCGACGAACTGAAAGCTCAAGACCAGAGGCTGCGGCGCTCGCTGGTCAATGAGTGTAAGCGGCAGGGACTTGTCGTCGTTGGGTACAGCGGTCGCGACCAGTCAGTGATGGAAGCGCTGGAAGAGGGGATCGACGGGGGCCGAGGGTTTCCTAACGGTTTGTTTTGGTTTCGGCGACCAGACAGCGACCCCTTGCCGGCTCTAAATGATCTCATCACGAAGGCGCAAGCCGCAGGCGTCGATGCTCACATCATCGAGGCCGAGACGTTCGACGAGATCATGATGGACCTCTTCGTCCTCATGGATTGTCCTGACGAGTTACAGGCCTTTTTTGAACAACGCCGTCCACGACTCTCGCCCGTAGATATTCCACCGGCGGGCACCTCTTGGCCCGTGATCAGATTCAATGCCCTGCCGCTGACGTCGGTTCCAGCTACGTGCCGACGCGTCGTTTGTGAGATCGGAGGGACTGCTGAGGTTCGAGCAGCGGTGCAAGACGCTGCCGCCGATGTAGTCGCTCTACGTCGCGACCTTGGGGTCATTGGGTTCGGGGCCGATGAACAGGTACGTAAGGCTTTCACGCCTTTTGGGATCACGGAATTTGACCTTCATCCGATTGACATCGGTCGGCTCGAATTTGAATCCGCGGAACACGGACTTCTAAACGAATCGCTTGCCAAGGCACTATGCCGCGAACGTCAGATCCGGGCACGACCTACGAGGCATGGATGGAAACTCTACATCAATTTCGAGTTACCGGTGTCTGCTAGTTTCGAAAAATTGAGGACGGCTGCGGGCGGTCTCTCGGGAACGATCATATGAAACCCCGGACATGAAAGTCGAAAACGGAAACCCCTTCCTTGATCGGAAAGAAATGCACCGGGTGATGGCTCGCAGTCTCGCGCTGTACCAAGACCGGCACGGCGGTCGTTCACCCAAGCACATAGTCGTCCACAAACTGAACGCATACAAAGAGGGTGAAATCGATGGCTTTTTTGATGCGTTCAAGGCAATTGAAACCGTGGACTTGATCCAAATCCAGCAGGATTCACTGTGGCGCGGAGTCCATCTCGATCCTCCGCGGCCACCGCAACGGGAAAGGAGCCGTGCTGGATACGCGTGTCGGCGAGGCAGCTATCTTATTGTCGGTGGGACCGAGGCATTGCTCTGGACCCAAGGGAACGTTCCTCAGGAGAACGGCAAGGACTTCTTCAAGGAGATGAAGGGCACGCCGCACCCGCTGCTAATCAGACGGTTCGCTGGACACGGACCCTTGTCAGAGCCATGTAATCACATCCTCGGCCTGAGCAAGATGGACTGGAATAATGACGCATTATACGACCGGCTTCCTGTGACGCTCTCGTACGCAACGGTATTGGCTCAAACGTTGAAGAGGATCGGCTCATTGAGTCCCCGCCCCTACCCGTTTCGACTCTTCATGTGATGTGAGTCGTCCTTAGGTGTCAGTGGTTCAGCAAACCACGCAGCGCCAGAACAGGCTCAACGTGAAATATCTGAGCCAGGATTTCCCATTGGACTGCCGCCGTACGACTGTGCTGATGCGATGGGTGGGATGATACTCGTCCGTGCCGATTGTGGCGATCACTGCCTGACGGACAAAACAGTTCAACTTGTTAGCGAGGTTTAAATGGCTAGACGTGTGGCTGGTGCCGTCAGGATTCGAACTATTGCCCGAGGATCGATCGCCGCAGCTCCGCCATCTGCGACATCATGTCGTGCACGTCAAACAGGCCGGCCCTTACTTGCCGCAGCGAACCAGGGTTGGGTCGGCGGCAGTATCCATTGGCCCGGGACCGGTATTTACCCTCATCCGACTGCGGCCCGGTGCTTTGCAACCACGGTTTCCGATCCAGGCATTGCTGCCGCAGTCGCTGGCGGTCCTGTTCATCCCATGGCCGGCGCTTCGACCCGTTGATCTTCCCGGCCAACACCCGCCGCGGGTTCTTCTGTTTGGCCGGCAAACCGGCCTCCAAAGGGTTCATCATGGGCGTTACCTTCTAGTTCGCTTTGACGACATGAAAAAGAAGCTTCAGTCTTCTCCGCCGACGACTGATCGACGTAAGAGACCTGCTGGCCAGCCGTACCCGTCGCAACGTTCTGCTGGTGAATGACGGCAAAAGACTTGGCCGATGCCGGCTGTCGGTACTGTTTAATTGACAGGGCAAACCGCCGGATCTCGCCCAAGAGCCGGGTGGCGGCATGGTTAAGAACTTTTACTACTTCCACGTTTTGAGCCTCGTGAGCGCGCAGTTGCAACTGGAGCAATCGCTGGTGGGCGACGACGATCTGGTCAAACATGATTTGCTCCAAAGCGTCCGTTGGTCTCTGGGCGTTTGGATAAAGGTTGCCCAGGTACGTTCTAGCGCCCACGATGCTGACCGCATCCGAGCCGATAATTTCACTGATGCAGAGGGGCACCATGAGGTCACGGGCAGTTATGCCCTCGCGTGTCACCTGAGGCCAATCGTCGGGAAATGCATAAGTCAGGCGGGGTGGGCCCTGCTTCTTCTTGGCGGGTGTGTCTGGCCCGTGATTCGGCGCGGATTCCGCCGCCGGCGTAGGGAGTGGCACCGGGCCAGGATCGGGCCGAATGCCGCCAATAGGGGATCTCACGCGCTTACCACCACCTGGTTTGGCACCTGTAGGTTGATTGATGGGCTGCTCGGGCATTGTTCTGTCGTCCATGACCTGACTCCTTTGGGTTTAGTTGGATTTGAGCTTTGAGACGTGCCAATCGGCGGCGCCGGCTGATCCGCTGGTTGAGCGATGGCACCATCACCATCAACTTCGTTGCACCCGTCTCCTGGGTCCTGGCCGGCCGGCTGTTGCCTAACCTTTGGCAGCACCCGCTCCAACTCGGGGCAACGTGGCAACTTGGCCGCCAAACGGAGAATCTTCAGGTTGAGGGCGATCCGGGGATCGAGCCTCTTACCCCGTCGCCGGGCATCGTCCAGGCAGCGACGGCAGTATTCCTTGACGATTTCAGGATCGGCCGGCTGCCCGGTCTGGACCAGCGACGCATAATCGCGAACGCGGAACCTTGCTCTCTCTGCTAACTCGTGGCGGTCAGGGTATTGGGGCTGGGGCAGGCCCAGGTGGTCGGCAATCAGGAGCTCCAGGATTACGGATCCGCCCGCCAGCGCCATATAACGCCAGCACTCGTTTTCCTTGGGCGGCTTGGCAAAACTATGGGCGCGGATGGCATGCTCCAGCAACCAGTCCAGGGCCTGGCGGCAATGGAGCACATCGAAAAAGGTCTCGGCATAGGCGGTTACAACGCCGACGGGAATATTCATCTTTTCGGCGGCCACCTCGACCGACTCACAAAGCAACCGAGCCTCCAGCTCATCTCGGCGAATCTGATCACCGGTGAAAATGGCATGAGCCCCGTATAGATCCGGCCAGGTCCGCTCGACACGGTTTCGCTTGGCTTCACTGCCGGCACGGTTAAAGGCAAGAAGAAACCGGCGCACTTGAACGATGCCCGGGTCTTCCCATTTGCGGGGCCGGGTCTGTCGATGAACGTGATCCAATGCCGCTTGCCATCGCCAGTCCGGGGTTCGGAAGGGTGAATAGCTGCGAATATCCGCGGTGGGCGTGGCTGACATCCGTGTCACGCGGGTTCCTCTCTTCATAGATTGTACTGGCTGAAGTACCAATGCGCCAAATGCGTATAATATAAATAACGTTATTTAGACATAGCCGCAATTATTGATTGGTTGGCAACCATTGAGGAACCCGCGCCAAGGCCATCGCGGCCGTCACAGGAAGCAACAGGAGAGGTTGGGCGCCGCAGCGATCGTGGGAAGTATGAACCACGCCGATCGTGCGTCTGGATTTGTCTGGTGCGGAAATTGGAGGCCCCTGTTGGCTTTGAATGCCGACGGCGACTTCCAGGAGCCATTTTAGTAGGCTTTTGCGCGGCCGATTTGATCAAACGGGTGAAGGGAAGGGCAATGGCTGCTCGACGGCATCGTAAGACGGTGAAGCAGGCGATCGCGGAAATCCGGGCGTTCTATGAAATCGGGCGCCGGACCCTACGAGACTTTCCGGATCACTTTTCCGGCGGGAAAGGAAAGTCGCTTGCTGCAAGTTTGGGGATTTCGTTGGATCATTTGGAGAAATCCCGCCTTTTCGCCCAAGAGTATTCAAGACATGAGTTAAATGAGCTTTGCAGGCAAATCGAGAAGAGCGATTTTGCGCCGGGGGTTCAGCACGTCGTTCGACTGATGCGGTTGCCATCAAGCCGGCGATGGAAGTTTCTGCGCCAAACGATCGAGGAGAAGATGAGCTGCAGGCAACTGGCAAGTGCGATCCATCAGACGTGCCTGAGCCATCTGCTGCGTCGCTGCCGTGAACTGCTGGAACATGCCACGCGTGGGGCGGTGATCTTTCCACGGAAGGTCAAGGCGATCTTGCAGGAGTCGCTGGAGGTGCGCGACCTTCGGGATGCCAAACAGATCACGGCCCAGGCGGCCGCGGCCAAGGCTGACGAACTCGAAACACGAGTGATCCAACTGGTGACGCCGGTGAAGACCCACGCGGCCAACGAGCGGTTTTGCCGGCATCTGCTGCGGCATGCGAGCCAGTTGTTCACGTTCCTGCGGCACCCGGGGATCGACGCGACGAACCATCGTGCCGAGCAGGCGATCCGCCCGACGGTGGTGAACCGCAAAGTCTGGGGCGGGAATCGGACCCAAGCCGGAGCGGTGGCGCAATCGATCCTGATGACCGCGCTGTTCACGGCGGCCCGGCAGGGCCAGGACGCGGTGGAGTTCGTGGGCCAGGTGTTGCGTTCGCTACCGGAGCAGCGTCCCTTGCTGTTGGCCGGGAGCGGATAAAAATGACCGGGCCGATGCAAAGCACCGACCTATCCCCGACGCCTCCGTTCAACCGCACAGAACGGACGACGCTAAACAATTACCATTTTGCCTCGCGACTCTGAATCTCCCGGATTCGCCCCGACAGCTTTCGGAGCCCGCTTTGAATTCGGGTGCATTGCGGTTAAAAGTAATTTCGAATCCCAGTGCCACTCAAAGGATATGCGCCACCATTGTCCAAGACGCAATCCTGAAACAGCGCGTCATTCTCCGGCGGAGGACACGTAGTGCCGTATCCTTCTTTCGATTGCGGCGGCTGCGGTGATTACGCAGCCGTCGATTCTTTTTCCAACTCACGTTTTCGTAACTTGTTGACCGAATAACCGCCGCGCCTGATTTCCCGCGATGCTGGGTGCGCGCGGTTTTTGCCCTTAATCCTTTGCTCGCGCCGAATGCTCTGCCGCGCTGGTCGCGGTCCTCGTTGCCAGGAAATTCTCGATGTCACTTTCTTTGTAGCGCACAGCGCCACCGCATTTAATGTATGGCAACTCTGGCTTGCCACGATGCGCCCAGGCCTCGAGCGCGGCCTTTGACACGCCAAGCCGCTCCGCGGCCTCGGCACGAGATAACAATCTGGTTGCGTTACTGTTTTGCATGTCGGCACTGTATGCCGCCGACAGGTCACGATATGCAGTGCGAATGCAACGACTTTGCAACGCGGGCTATTTCGGCGGGTTGTAGCCGGTCTTTTTGGATCCAGTGAAGCCGTAGGTTTTCAGGATCGGGAAGATGTGGTTGCGGAAATGGCCACGTGCGTTACCGGTCGCGTCATCTATAGTGAAACCTTTTGCGCCGGGATGTTCCACAACATATTTAGCTGCCGCCCACGTTGTTGGATGTTCGTTCTGACTGATTTCCTTAAGGCGGCGCTGTTTTTCCGCATCAGATAAAGACGGGTGAGCTGCCGCTAATTTTGAAAGCACCGAACAAGCTGCCGCACTACTCAGCAAGAGATCACCGGGACTCGCAGGGCGGTATGGGAAGCCTGACGAATCGAGTTGTTCCATTGCGGGAACGATCGTCCGGATCCAGAATGACAGAGCGCTATCGTCGGCCAGATCAAGCGGGAGATTCTTTTCTTCGACGATCAAAATCTCGGGTTCTCGCAGCGCTCCGTTCTGGACGGCGCGAGCGGTGAGGCGACCAGCGGCAATCGCCGTTGGTCTAGCCCATTCCTCTTCTTCCCTCTGCCAGGGTGGTTCTTCACTGGACTCACTCGGCGTATTACCCAGATCGATGCTGACTCGTATCTGCTTCCTAAGCACCTCTTGGATTTCACGATCCTGCAGGAATTCGATGCGCCGGGCGTCAAAGTTTCGTTGGAGGTCGGCAAAAAGGGCCAGGTAATTCTTGTCCATGATATTCGGCTCCACCATCGAGCCTACCAGACCAAGCGGACGACCGAAGGTATTCTCCCTCCAAATTCGTGTTTCAGTAGCCGCCGGCATGCTCATTTTCGTTTTCCCTTCGGACCCAACGTTGCCGTCGCCAGCATCGCCGCCGTCGCCGCATTGACCGATTGCCGGACGGGACCAAGGTTGACACGGCTGTAAATCGCCGTCGCCGCCGTATCCCGGTGTCCCAGGGATCGGCCGATGATCGGGAGTGAAGCGCCCAGCCCGGCTTGCCAGCTTCCCAAGGTCCTCCGCAAATCATGAATGTGAATGTCTTTCAGCCCGGCCCGTTCCAGCACGGATTTCCATGTGTTTTTTGGGTCTTGCAAATGTCCGCATTCGCCATGACTCGGGAGGATGAATCCCGGCGGATCGCCCATGCGCCGCCTGATGATTTCCAATGCCGGTGGCGCCAACGGGATTGTCACCGCCTCGGCGTTTTTGCTTTTGGCCGGTGGAATCGTCCATGTCGCCGCCGCAAGGTTGATTTCCTCATCCCTCATCGACGCGACGGCAGATCGCCTCGCCCCGGTCCACAGGCATAGGTAAACGAAATCCCTAATCAGTGGGTTTGTCCGCTTATCGTTCAGCGCCTTAAACAACTTCGGCAGTTCATCGGGTTGGACGAATCGGGATCGGCTCGTTTCCCGAAACATCGTGACAGCCGACTTGCCGGCGGGGTTGGGGAGCCGCGCCCAATTAAACATTCGCCGAAGTAGTTGGATCGCACGGTTGCCGGTTACATGACCCCGCTCCGCGCCCAGCTTCGCGTGCAAGCCGCGAACGTCACCTTCGGTAATACTCAACACCTTCCGCGCCGTCCACTCGTCTAAGCACGTGTCAAAGCGGTTCTCGTCGGTCAGGATGGTTCGCGGCGAACATCTCGGCTTCAGGTGCTCATCCCGATATGACTCCCACAATTCTCCCAGCGTACCGGCCCGGCGATGTTGACGACGATCTTCCGCGGGATTAGCGCCGCCAGCTATCGAACCCTGCATCATCATCGCGGCGGTTCTGGCTTGCTCGATGGTCATCTCGGCGCCGCCGAGCCGTAGCCGCGTAGGCCGGCCGTGAATGCGACGAACCACGTAGAAGGCCCGATTCGCTTTGTCCGTCACGGTGAAAGCCAGGCCCGGCGTCTTGGCGTCGTACACGGTGACGCGGCCATTGGAAGGGGGTTTAATGCCCGCCAGTGTCGCCATGGTGAATTTCAGCTTGCGGGGTAGTGCCTTCTTGGCTTTATCTCCCGTTGCGAGTCTCAGAATCGCAGCCATTGCCATTTCCACCTTTCGACCCGGCGCAACGCCGGCGCAACGCGGTATATCAAACACCGTCAAATCATGTCAAGCGGAATACGGTTGAAATGGTCGGGAAAATGCGGGATTTTCAAACATAGTCAAATTTCATCAAACCACGTAAAAGGCTTGACTCTCTGCCTTCGGAACCGAGGGTTGCAGGTTCGATTCCTGCCGGGTGCGATCTTGGCTCGATGCAGGCGGCCGGTGCGCGGGGTTACAGAACGTTACAAAACTTTACACTTTTGTGGATTATATTAGTACATGCTAGCTTATCGTGTAGGTGGTAAGGGCTTATAATGACTCTGGTTATCGTCGAATCTTGGATTGGATTGATGGCGAACGCGAAAAAATGTGTAACGTACGATGGGCCTGCCGGTTTGGCCTGGCGGCCCAAGAGTGATTTCGTGATCCCTTGGGGTTGCAGGTGGAACATCCCGATCCATCGGGGTGGAACATCCCGATCTATCGGGGTTCGAGTCCTGCTGGGTGCGCTGTGTAGGATGAAGGCGAGTTTCACCGACAAATGCCGCGCCGGAAATTTCCGGCGCGGCGTTGTGTTGGGCAAAAGAACCCTGATCTACTGAAATACAAAACAAACTAACCTCAAGAAACGGGGGAACAATTCATCGCTCGAGCAATTCGGCAAATGCCTTCATGGGATCGACGCGGCAGGCAATGCACCAGGCCAAAAACTCGGCAATATCCACCCGCCGCTCTCCCACTTCCGATTTGTGCACCCACGGCTGCGGCCGCCGGACTCGTTTGGCCAGGTCTCTTTGGGTTAGTTTCGCATCCTGCCGCATCTTGAGGAGCAAAGCCTTGACCGGCTGATATTCCGTGTGCGATCCATAAACCGCATCTTTTCTCTTTCGCTGGCGGTCGGCATGCTGGATCGGCATGAACAAACCACAGCACCCTGGCCCAGAGGAATGGCGTCAGATCATTGACGGGCAGCAGTCCAGC
>JBEKHH010000002.1:0-162033 GCA_050012375.1 Tepidisphaeraceae bacterium | reverse complement strand
AACCGACTCGAACGCTGCCCAAACCTCGTCCGGCAGCCGACGGGCCAAACTCTCTAACGTCATCCAGACCTCCTTGTCCGAACGCCACAAGTTTACCAACGTCCAGGGGTTTTTTCCCCTAGCCCTGAACTGCCGCCGGACAAAACTGCCCGCGATCAGTGCTACAAGATCGCCAAGGCATATTTCGACGCCAACAATGTTTATTACGACCCCGCAGAAATGCGCGACAAAGGTGATCCGTATCTCATTGTGCGGTTGCCCTAGCAATCATTGCGCCGTCACGACCTGATCCGCCAATTGCACGTCGCACTTCTCCGGCGGGACATCGTTGAGGACCTTCTGGAAATCGAGCAGTGATCTAACCGGCTGGCCGGCGATGGCGGTGATAATCCTCCCGGCCGAGACGCCGCGCTTCTTCAGCGGGCTGTCATCCTCAATTCCCACCACCAGAATTCCGGCCAGTTGCTTGGCGTTCAGGGCCGTGGGCCAGTTGCTCGGCACCGGGCCTAGGACCATTCCACGCCAATAGAGCCGCTGATTCTGGTTCGACACGACATACTGCACGGGGCGTTTGGCGACCGTCAGGTGGATGGCCCGCCTCTGGCCGTCCCGCGCGATGATGATCGTCGCCGTTCTCCCCACCGGCGCGGCGCCGACAAGCCGAACGAACCGATCCGCGTCCGTCACCGTCTCGCCGTTCACCTCTGTGATGAGGTCCCCGGCCATCAGCCCGTTGGCTCCGGCCGCGGGGGATCCGGGTTCAACCGATTCCACGCATACGCCGATGTCGTCGCTGAGGCCGGCGTCGCGCGCCTCCCGGAGCGTGGGCGGGGACACCGTCACGCCCATATATCCGTAAACAACCTCCCGGCCCTGCTCCAGTTGTCGAACCTCATCCAGCAACTGCGGCGTAATCGGGAGGGCAAAGCCGATCCCGTTGGTCTGCTTCTGCGGCAATATCACCGCGGTGTCGATGCCGATCACCTGACCATTCACATCCAGCAGCGGGCCCCCCGAATTTCCCGGATTGATCTGCGCCGTCGTCTGGATCAGATTGGAATAGAGCCGATCTTCCCGATTGGCCAGCTTGGGAAGCGAGCGATCCGTGGCGCTGACCACGCCGACGCTCAAAGCCATCTGTCCCTCTGTCGCCAGGCCAAAGGGATTTCCAAGCGTGATCGCCCATTGTCCGCGCCGGCAAGCCCCCGCTGCAAACGCCACCGTCGGCAAGTGCGATGCCGGGATTTTCAGGATGGCCAGGTCCGCGCGGGGATCGGCTCCCACGACGATCGCGGGATAAACCTTGTGATCGTCCCGGGTCACCCAGAGCTGCTGCGAATCCTCGATCACATGCTCGTTGGTGACGATGAATCCGTCGGGATGGACTATGAAGCCCGTGCCGATCGTCCGCGTGGTCTTCTCCAGCAGCGACTCCAGACGCTCTGGATTCATTTCCTCGGCTCGAACGGCCGATTCGACGTCGCTGGCCGTCTCGGCCGCGGAAATCGAAACCACCGCCGGTGCCACTCGCTGCGCCACCGACTGGAACTTGCCCTGCAAGCCGTTCAGGTCCAGGGTATCGGCATCGTCAGGAACGTCGGTAACGTCAGTTGCCGGTTCGGCGACCCGATCGGCCTTGGGCGGCGATGTGCCGGCCTTGGGCGCGGCAGCGCGTTTCGGCGCGGCATCCGTGCCCGCCGCCAAGGCCATGCTCGATAGCGGCTTGCCCGGCCGTAGCGATAGCCCGAACACCAGCCCCAATGCAACCAACGTCACGGCCGCAAACCACCCGCGACGGAACATAAGTTGTCCCATACGAGGTCGTTATCGGCCAGACGGCCAACTTACCGTCGCAATTCGGTGCCGATCCGGTCTATCCACCACAGGAACGGGCGCGATTTCCCCCCGGCCCCGTCGGAATATCCGGATTATCCTGCCAAAGGCCTGTGAATCATTCGCCCTCGGCAACGGCCGGCGCCGCGGCGCCGGCCCTGCCAAGAAATCCCTTGCTTTGCAGAACCGCCTGACGGATTTCCTCGATCAGGTCCTTGTTCTCGACGAGGAATTGCTTGGCATTCTCGCGCCCCTGGCCAAGCCGCGTGGTCTTGTAATTGAACCACGCCCCGCTCTTTTCCACCACGTTGGCTAGGACGGCCAGATCGAGCACGTCGCCCTCGTAGCTGATTCCGCGGTCGAACATGATGTCGAATTCCGCGTCCCGAAACGGAGGGGCGATCTTGTTCTTGACCACCCGCGCCCGCGTCCGGCAACCGACGGAAATTTCCGCGTCCTTGATCGTGCCGATTCGACGCACGTCGATGCGCACGCTGGCGTAAAACTTCAGGGCCCTTCCGCCCGGCGTAGTCTCGGGATTCCCGAACATCACCCCGATCTTTTCACGAATCTGGTTGATGAAGATCACGGTGCACCGACTCTTGGAAATCGCGCCGGTGAGTTTGCGCAAGGCCTGGCTCATGAGGCGGGCCTGCAAACCCATGTGGCTGTCGCCCATCTCGCCTTCGATTTCCGCCCGGGGAATCAGGGCCGCCACCGAGTCGATCACAATCACGTCCACCGCGTTGGAACGCACCAGCAGTTCGCAGATTTCCAGCGCCTGCTCGCCGGTGTCCGGCTGGGAGACCAGCAGATCATCCAATCGAATCCCGATGCGTTTGGCCCAGGAGGGATCGAGGGCATGCTCGGCGTCGATGAACGCGGCCACGCCGCCGGCCTTTTGCGCGTTGGCGATGATGTGCAGCGTCAGCGTCGTCTTGCCGCTGGATTCCGGTCCGAAGACTTCCAGCACCCGGCCACGCGGCACGCCGTTGCCGCCCAGGGCAATGTCCAGCCCGAGCGACCCGGTGGGAATGCCGTCAACCGAAGCCTTCTGATCGCCATCGAGTTTCATGACAGCCCCTTTTCCGAACTGCTTTTCGATTTGCTGAACCGCGCGGTTCAGGGCCGAATCACGGGACGCATCGTGCCCGGGGACTCGGTCAGCCGGCGGCTTGGCCTGGCCAGCCGAAGGTTTGGCTTCGCCAGCCGACGGCTTGGCCGGCTCCTTCACTTCCCGCAGGACAGGTTCGCGCACAGCGCTGACAGACGACGGGGGACGGTCCTTCTCCGTCTTTTCGAGAGACTTGATCACGGCAGACTCCTTTTCGCCGGGTATCTTGGTCAGCCGGCGAGATTTATGACGGTGACTTAAAGCGGGCGGATGATGGCGGCCCAGCCGTCAGAACATGCCCCGCAAACTGAACTCGACGGAAGTCACCATACCGTCCCTGTTCAGTGTTTGTTCGGGTATCATATCGAGCATCGGATCGAATGCAAATCAAAATTCAGAAAAAATTTTCAGCCGGCGCCAATCGGAAATCTCGCGAGCGTCGCATACGTCGGGCCAACTCTGTCCAGATTGCTTTGGATCAGTACGAATTCGTCGGGCTCGAATTCGACCTCGGCCATTTCGGCGACGGCCGCGATCCCGGCGGCCCGCGCGGATGCGGGAACGCGATCTTTGACCCGGATCAAAGTCACATGCGGCGTCCAACGCCGGCCCTCCAGCGGAAATCCGGCCGCGTGAGCCGCCTGGTCGATGTCGCGTTGCAATTGCGCGCAGTGCAGGCCTTGGTCCTCCAGCGCCGCCGCGACGATCCTTACCGGTCCATTCGGCGGAAAACAGACCACCCCCGACGTCGTCAGACGGATCGGTCCCATCTCGACCGTCCGCAACCGCTCCAGCAGTCGGGGCAACGTCTCATCCGGCGTTTCGCCTAGGAATTTCAGCGTGAGATGAAGTTGTTCCGGCCGGACCGGTTTCCCGCCGAAGATCGGACGCAATATCTCCTGCATCCGTAGCAGATGCCGGCGAAGGCGCTCTGGAAGCTCGATGGCGACAAACAGACGCATCAATTGATCTTACCACAGGGGCCGTTCGTGGAATTCAATTTGACACATCCGGCCCTTTGCCGACATGCTATTCATCGCCCGATGCGGAGATTCTTCCATCATGCTCGATGAAGCCGCCGCGCAGCCTTCGGCCAAAGAATTCATGCCCGCGCTCAACAGGCGCGCTCCCTGGAAAGCATGGGCTGTTGTTTTTTCCTATCTGCTGGTTCTTCTTATCGGGCGCTATGACTGGGCGAGAGATCGACGCCCGTATTCGCTGGAAGGATATCTTGCCTCGGCATGGCTGCTGCTGCTTCTGCTTCCCACGGTTTTCTACACGATGCGCGTCCTGGTCGGCCGCCGCGCGGCGACGGCAACTACCGCTGTTCTTGCGCTGATTTGCGTTTTCCCATACGACTGGCTCGGATTTCCCGGTACGCGGTTTTGGTCGGATATCGTTGCCTATTCGGACTGGAGCAATCATGCCAACACGCCGCTGCCCGTAATCACCTGGTTCCCCGCGGCCCTCTGGCAGGGGCCGGTTATTCCTCACGAAACCCTGGTTTTCACCCTGCTTCTGGCGGCAGGCGCGGCGCCGCTTCTTTGGGTCAGCCGGGGCCGGCCCACTCGCCGCTGGTTCGCCCATCATCCCGCCTGGGCCGTGGCAGCGGTTGCCTTCTTGCTAATCCTGCTGGAGTCGTGGCTCCATCTCTCGTTACGCGCCCCATATTCCTACGCGATGCATTACGCCGAGCGAACGCCTGAGCAACGAGCCTGGATTATTCCCTCAACCACCGGCCGCCCGCAGATTCGCATCGACCAGGTCCCCCGGCCGCACGGTTGGTGGCATATTTATTTATTTCCGGATTACCGGGGAGCCGTTAATCGCGATTACATCTGGTCGCGCGCGGGTGAGGAAGTCTTCCACGGCGTTCCCCCGCTGCGACCCTCTCCGATCATGCGCCGGCTGCTGACGCCCTACCTCGCCTCGCAATTTACCTACTTCTTCAACCCCTATTATGTCTATCTGCTGCTCAACACCGCCTGGTGGCTTGCGGCGGTGAGCGCGGGATTTTCCCTGGCGCGTCGGCTGACCGACATTCGAACGGCCGTTGTCTTTTCGCTGCTGATCGCCACCGGATGCGGGTTCATCTATTTCGTCAACCAGCCCCTGAGTTATCTCAGCGGGTATGCCGCGGAAATCGTGCTGATTTTTCTCTTCGATATCCTGCTGGCCGACCAATCGAACTGGCGAAACGTCTGGCTCTTCGGGCTGATCTACGGCCTGGGAATGCTGGTTTCGGATCTTTTGCCGCTGGCGCCGCTGTTTTTGCTTTACGGATTGGTTCGCCGCGTGCCTCTGAGGCGCTCGCTGCCGGCCATCGCGATCGCCGGCTGCATTTACGTCTCGACGTTGGCTTTCCTCATCTATGTGGCCCGCGCTCCCAATGTCCTGGGCAATTTCGATGTTCTACTTCATCCGAGGACGGACTGGGCGCATATGACCCTCAATCGATTCTATATCCTATGTCTGGAATTCCTGAAGCGATTTGCGATGGATATGTTTGATGGGTTTCTGATCCTCCCGCTTTTGCCCGCGATGCTGGCGTTGCCTTTCCTGCGGCAAAGAACCCTTGCTCTGGCCATTGCCGCGATGATGCTTCCCGCTTTTTTCACCATCGCCCATTTAGAGTTTTCAGGCGCCATGTTCCAGGACTGGCCCCTGGCCGCTCTGCCGCGGCTGGCGTATAACGCTTATCCGGCCGTTTACCTGCTGGCGGCGATAGGACTCGTCGAGGGATGCGCCCGAATTTTTCACAACCATCCCCGCCTGGCCTGCGGCATCCCCTGGGTTTTTCTCCTCATCGTTTTCGTGCTGAATAATCTTGACGTCTTTGGCGTGCCCGCAACGTATTACCAGTTCTACTTTGGGATGAATGAAAGCGGACTCCTACCGTTCGGCGAGCCACATGACTGAAAACGCTCGCCCACGCCCTCAACATCCCGTCTCAAAAGCTCATGCTCGATTTGTATTTTTCCCATCGATCGTCGATCTGCTCGCGCGTCGTGGCGGCCAAGCCGGCCAGGGAGAAATCGGAAATCGTGAAGCTGGCGACGACGGTCCCGAACGCCAGGGCTCGTTTCAGCGTCGCGCTGGTTAGGTTTCCCTGGGTGGCCAGATATCCCATCATCCCGCCGGCGAAGCTGTCGCCCGCGCCGGTGGGATCGACGACCTTCTCGGTCGGGAAGGCCGGCAAGACAAACGTGTCGCGCTCGCTGACCAGCAGGCAGCCGTGCTCGCCTTTTTTGATGACCACGAACTTCGGCCCCATTTTCAGCGTTTCCCGCGCGGCCAGGATCAGGTTTTTCTGGCCCGTGAGGAGCCGAACCTCGCCGTCGTTCAAGACCAAGCCGTCGATTTTCCCCAGCAGCTTTTCCACCTGCTGACGTTCGGTTTGAATCCACAGGTTCATCGTGTCGGCCACGGCCAGCTTGACCGATTTCAGCGTCGCAAGCGTTTCCTGCTGGAGGGCCGGATGTGTGTTGGCGAGGAAAACGTACCGGCTGTCGAGAAACTCGGCTGGAATTTTCGGGGCCCGCTCGGCCAAAACATTGAGATCGACCTCAACGGTCTCCGCCTCGTTCATGTCCTTCAGATAGGACCCATGCCAGCGGAAGGTTTTGGAACCCTTGCGGATTTCCACACCCCGGGTGTTGACGTTGCGCCCCTCAAAAACATTCAGCAGGGCCTTGGGGCAATCCTCGCCGACGGCCCCAACGATCCGCACGGGCCCGAAGAACGATGCCGCATACCCAAAATAAATCGCCGACCCGCCGATGACATCCTGCCGCTTTCCGAACGGCGTTTCGACGGTGTCGATGCCAATGGATCCGGTGACGAGTAAGGACATGGGGGCTCCTGTAGGTAATGCCGATTGCCGATTGCCAAATGCCGAATGTGAGGAAGCGTTTCATTCGACATTTGGCATTCGGCATTCGGCATTCTGCTCATCCTCCCATTTCCTGTCCAGCGACGACCAGCTAGGATATTCGCATGCCGCCTCCGGCTTATCTTCGTCCCTATCTCGACGCCGCCGAGCGGCATGGCGCGAAATTCGAATCGCTCTTGTGGGCGAATCCCTCGGCGCAGGCGGCCCGGTTTGCCGCGCTGGCTCGCTGCTGTGAACTGCTAGGCCGCACCGTGCTGGACGCCGGTTGCGGCCGCGCGGATCTCCTCGACTATCTCGTCCATCACCGCGCCGCGCCGGCACACTACATCGGCGTCGAAGCCGTCCAAGCTCTCGCCACCGCCGCCGAGGAGAAAAATCATCCCAATGCGACGATCCTCCGCGGCGATTTCATCGATGATCCAACGCTCCTCAACCAGGACGCCGATGTCATTATCTTCTGTGGATCGCTCAACACGCTCGGCGCCGACGATTTTTACCGCGTCCTTCGCCTTGCCTGGAGCCATGCCCGAAGCGAACTGGCCTTCAATTTCCTCTGCTCGCCCCGGCTGGCCTCGGGCAAACACCTGACCTGGCACGGCATTTCCGAGGTGCAGGCGTTCGCCTTCCGCCTCAGCGGGGAGGTCGCGCTCGACGACAGCTACCGCAACGGCGATTGCACCATGGTTGTTCGGAAATCCTGATTGCTTTCTTCGCCGTGCAGTCCGGCAACTGCAAAGCCGCGCGAACCGCGACGGCCGGCTTGACTCAGGTGGATTGGCCGATAGATTGAATGGACTTGATCGGGGCCATAGTGAAATGGGATCACGCGACCATGGCATGGTTGAATTTGGGGTTCAAATCCCCATGGCTCCATAGCAGAGGGACGGTTAGAACTCAGTTCGAGCCACCCAGTGGCTTTGTTTGCTTCTGATTCATGTTTGGTTGTTAGGGAAACCTGACGGCGTGTCGCTGTAGACCAGAGCTACGGCGCTGTTTAACCCCTGTTTTAGCGCAGCGCGGCGCGAAGATGCCAGACCTTGGGCAAGTAGTGCGGTCACTATTTCATTAATCGCTTTGAGATCAGTTTGGGCTGCATGGTGCGGCGAGAACGGCAGAGAAAACCTTCGCAATGGGGTTGACCGTACGGCATATCCGTCTCCCATCGTCGGCATCTCCGATTGGACGAACGTCCAAAAGGTTGAGCTATTGAGAATTCCAAGTAGGGCAAGCGGGTCAATGAAAGGAGAGGTCGGAGCCAGCAGTAAGACCGTGCCGTGACACAACTTCGAACCGGCTCGGTCGATCGC
This sequence comes from Tepidisphaeraceae bacterium, assembly GCA_050012375.1. Lineage (GTDB taxonomy): Bacteria > Planctomycetota > Phycisphaerae > Tepidisphaerales > Tepidisphaeraceae > PALSA-1353. The sequence goes on along the minus strand of JBEKHH010000002.1, from coordinate 153,887 downwards.
ATAATCCGGACGTGAACTGATACGCTTGAGCAGAATCCTCGGTCCGGCAGGCAACTCCAAGGCGGCGGAAGATCGAAAGGCAAACCACGGAACGCCGTGCACGCATCGGCGCGCGACCAGTTGTCGTTGGTGAAATTGCAGATATCGGTGCGCGCCGGGAAATCGCTCGCGAAGCCGGGTTTCATCGAGGGACTTTCCGGCTTCATCATACGGAACAACGCACAACGCTCGTGGAGTGGGCTGAGCGAACGCATGAATTTCACGGTTGCGAACAATGGGTCGCAATAGCGCCGACTCAATCAAGTACTCTGACCCGGCGCGATTCCGGACCAGCGTCATCCCATCACCCCTTGCGCGGATTTCTCGAACCAAGAACACGTCGTCAGCGCCAGTGACGATGCCTGAGCATATTCGAATCGGCAGCATGCCCAGAGGTGTGCCAATGCGCTTGATTCCGGCAAGAACCGAAGACCGCTCCGGCGAGTTCAGCGACCAATCGCCACCGCGGTACGCCGTTGGGGCGAGATCGGCGACCGTGATTGACGGATCAGAGATGCGATCATTTTTCAGCAGCATTGGAAGTTTCGTGTGCAAGGCACCTTTACCTCGAATCCAGACATGCCTGCACGAAACCGGGGCGTCGGCTTTCTCAAGAAGAATGAGAGCGATCTGTGTCACTGCGTCGGGGTATAATTTGCGATCCTCGAATTCGACTAATTCCCGCACCGCACATTTGTTTGAGATCAACTGGCGCACGGTGCGCCCGGATTGAGAGCGCACGAACGTATTCGAAACGCTCCAGCCGAGCCGCCCACCTGCGCGGAGGACATCAAGGGCCTTCTCAAAGAACAGCATGTAGAGATCGAATTGACCTGAGCGGGCGGTCCGAAAGGTCGACTTGTATTGTGCCAACAACCGCGAGTCTGCGAGCCGAAGCTGTTGCAGGCGTACGAACGGTGGCCCCCCGAGCAGCGCGTCGACCGGAGGAATTTGCATTGAAAGAAAATCGCCAGTGATGATGGTGTTGCGGAGTTCCGGTACTCGGACGGATTCGGAGGACGCTATGTCAATATTCATCCCCAACGCCTCTTCCCAGACCGACAAGAGAAGGACGCGCCGAGCCCAGACGGCAGCTTGGGAATCTATGTCGATACCACGGATAGACCAGAGCAGATCGAGCCTGCATTGCAGCGAGAAATCCCTCCCGTGGCGCTCCGCCAGCGTTTGAAACAATTGTTTGGCGGCAGCCGCCAGAAACGCGCCGCATCCGCAAGAAGGGTCAAGCACTTGTAATTGCTCGTCGGTACTGCCAAGCTCGGGGATTGCCAGCTGATCGAAAACCCGGCGCGTGAGATAATCAACAATGCAGGGCGGCGTATAATGAATGCCGCGCGACCGGCGGATTCCACCCGCGCGATGCAAAGCGATCCGCTTGTCGACCGAGGGAGCGGCAACGCACAGTTGATGAAGATCACCAAACGAGGCAAGGGTCAGTCGTCCTTTGGGAACTCGATAAACGGACACGTATCGATGCAACCCGTCTGGAAGCGGCATTGCATCATCCCAATCGTCGGGATTGAATACTGCATGCAACACAGGAGAGATAATTTGCCGCTGTACATCGCGGACAATCTGGCGGATCGTCCGATCATGATTTGTATTGAACAAATGTTCGATGCTCGGAACTGCGTCGACCTGATTTTGCCGGACGAACCGCAGAAGAAGCACCAGGCCCAAAAGCTGGTCTGTTGCCCTTTGCGCGATAACGGTATCGCTTGTTGAACTGGCCCGCCGCAGACAGTGATACACCGTATGTCGAGAGCGATCGAGTTCATTCAAGAGCAACACGCGCCGCCGGGCAGCGAAATCGTCGAGGTCCCCAGTTCCGGTGTCAGGCGGAAGTGAAATCGTAATCGGTGACATGGACATAGAACCTCTGCAGAACCAGGACAGTCTGAGCAACAACTCAAAGAATGCAGTTGCAGCGACCAATGTTGCCGTCAAAACCCAACGATTGGGCAAGGCCCACATCTTCCATACACAACGCGCAAACCAAATCCGGCTGGAATCGGCGAATCGTTTGTAAGAGGTGGTCGTAGATCGCGCGACGAAGATCCAAAGGGTATCGAGCCCGTCCATCGCCAGGGGGGTTGTTAACCACGAACAGTGAACGGGAAATTGGATTTCCCGGCCGCAACTTTCGCTCCATCAGGTTCAGGGCCGGCCCGTAGCTACAAATTCCGCCAAGCGTCAGCCGGTTTAGGTTGACGCGAGTTAACAATCTCTCCAGAAATTCGTCGTAATGCTGCTGCCATTGGGGAATCGGAACGATTGGCATCAACATGACGCGAATCGGATAGCCGACCTCGGCGCATTGCTCCATCGCTTGAATCCGGCTTTCCACGGATGGAGTCACGGCTTCATAGTCCTGGCGAACGGCGGGAGGGTTAAGACTCCAGCACAGGACGGTGTTGCCGCGATGATCCAGATCGAGCACATTTTTAAAATCCGCGCTCTTCGACAAAATTCTCAGGCGAGCAAAGGGATGCTCCGCGAAGAAACGGATCATGGTTCGCGAGTATCCCGTGAGCGCATCCAGTGCCATGCCATCCTGGAGTTTGCCTAGATAGAACGCTTCGGGCCGCCCGATCTTCCGAGCAATACGATCGACTTCAGCAAGGATGTCATTGAGATTCACAAATATTTTGACCGATGGCGAGAACCGAACTCCTTGCGTCCCTGCGAGATAGCAATATTGGCAACCGTAGGGACAGTAGCCGTATGGCGAAAAGTGCCAAAAATTGGGGCATGTGTTCCCGACCTCATCGCTTTGACCCACGGCGCTTTTGTGCTCGCCGAGAACAAGTGCTCGATGGCCGCGGTAGTGCAGTTCCAATGGATCGGTACATTCAAACGATACCTTGTTGTGCGGGATTGAAAGTTGCTCAGTTACTTTCGCCGACGGATAGGCAGCGCAAATGCCATCCACCAAACGCCGACGGTCGAGTGTATCGAGACTGCCTTTGGCCAATATGATCTGCCGCGGGCGAAACAGCGGCGCTGGCCGCGGCGTATACAGCTCGGATGTAACTCTGGATGCGAACAATTCAGTTTGAGAACTCGGCATATCCAATTAGCAAAGCATAACCGAACAAAACCCGAATTCCAAACAAAATGCGAACAGATTTTCGCCGTGAAGCCGTTGAGCAATCTTCTGTGAAGGAAAAACGCGGCCAAACGGCTCCACAGATCAGGGTGGATGAGCGCAAGTGTTGCTTCACTCAGCGAATAGCGTGCGGATTGCAATCATAATGGAGTCATTCAGTTGCCTGCTTCTGGAGAGGAAAAGTTTCACTGGTGTCCCGCTGGCTCCATTTTTCCTCGCGGAGCGAGGAAAAATAGAGGGGAGAGAGTAGAGGGTAGAAAGTAGAGAAGACAAAGACGCGCGGCGGCGGCGAACGACGTGGCAGGCCGGACACTCTCTCCCCGGTCTACTTTCTACTCTCTACTTTCTTGCATTTCGTCGCACAAATGGCCTTCGCATTCGAGAAACTTCTCGTTTACCAAAAGGCCGTCGATTTTTCAGATCGGATCTGTGAGTTGAGCGGAAACTTCCCTCGCGGATTCTACTTCCTGACGGATCAGATCAATCGCGCGGCGTTGTCCATCTCAACGAACATTGCTGAAGGCAACGGCCGCTTCGCCACACCTGACAAGCGAAAGTTCTTCGGCATTAGTCACAATCAGAGCAATCGCGCACGTCAATTTGGCAGGAAAACTGCGAAATTCGCTCATAAACGGCGATACGAGTTCTATTGGTGTCCCGCTGGCTCCAATGAGCCTTCATTACGCATCAATCGTCCACACCGCAAAGTCATTGCCGCTCGTAGCGACATTCCATCCTGCGCCGGGATCCCACGGTGCGGGACCTAGCTTGAGGGCGACCTTCCCGTCGATGATCGCGGCGTATTTTTGTTGATCATCGGCGGCGACGATGTTCACCACGCTGCTGCTGTTGAGGCCAGTGGTTTTGCGAATGGAGATCAGTTGGCGAATCGTCTGCTGGATCGCCGAGCCCCAATCGAAATAGTGCGTCCAGAACACGCAGGGAATGCCGGGGTGAGTCATGATGTAGGCATACCCCTCCAGCACCTGATCTCCATCGCCGAAGGGCTGGTCGGTGGTGCCGTCGGCGGCGGTGTCGTGGTCATCCAAAAACGTGACGCACATGCTCGGCCACCATCCGATCGCGCCGGTTGGTTTCCCGTCAATGGTTTTCAACTGTGAAAACAATCGCTGGTCGACGGCGGCCTGAAGCAGCGTGCGCGTCGGAAAGTCGAATGCCATCGATTTGCCGCCCGTAGCGTCGATCCAGTTCATCACCACCTGCCGGTCGGGGTCCCACACCTCTCCTACGGAAAGATAGGGCTGCGTGGCATCGTTATACATCCCCGCATAGACGCCGCCGTACCCCTTGGCTTCGTCATAGCGCCAAGCGGAAAATCTCAGGCCCTGGAGGAGATTCATGTAATTGACGATCGCGTCCTGCACCTCGGCGGCGGTGTGATCCAGATCGCGGGCATACGGGTTGTTTTCACCGGTGTCGTAATTGCCGGTGCCGATGCCACATTCGTCGTTTTTGGTGATCGCGCCGGTTTGATTCGGGAATGGAGGCGAATCGAAATCGGCGTAGGGCGTTGCAATGCCGACCCGGTGATTGATCACGACGTCGGCGAGTGCGCGGATCGGCTGCAATGCGGTGATGGCCGCTTGCAGATCCGCCGTCGAGCCGTAGGACGTATCGAACTGATTCCACCGCGTGGGCATGTATCCTTCCTCGTCGGCCGATTGTGACGGCGGCGGAAACCAGACGACGTCGAATTGCCCATTTTTGATCACCCCCGCGTTCTGCGCGAGGATCTGATACCAGTTGGGATTTTGCGAGCTATGACTGTTCCAGTGGAAGCCTTGCAGCAGGACGTCGGTGGGCCGTGCATTCCTCGCCACCCCAACTGGAGCAACCGCTGCCACCGACGCCGCCAGGGGAGCGCCAAAGCGCGGCCGCAGCAGCGGCCGAACCTGGCGGCGTGCCTCAAGCATGGCCCCTCGATCTCTCGTTCGCCGCGGTTGCGCGATATCGCTCTCGGGTGTGACTCGTTCAGACATGAGCAATCTCCTTGTTCAACGGACTATCTCTGCGTGCGAGGCTTGGTGCGTTCGCTCCTGGTCTATCCCACGTCGACTGGCAGCCGATCAAAGCCTTCGGCGACTACAAAGAAATTCTAGAATGTGCGCTCCTTAAAATCACAGGACCAATCGCACCGCGTCATGTTGGCAGATTTTGCAGTTCCGAAGCTGTTTTTCGAACGATTACGCGGATCCCTGCCAGAAACAGTTCTATTGGTGTCCCGCTGGCTCCGTAGGAGCGGGACGAATTGAACTTTCTCAGGGGATCCTTGACGGTCGCTTTGCGGACCGCGGATAATTTAAGGCGGAAGAGGGCGTCAGCGGTCGCCGCGGGCCTCCCGGATTCATCGCCTGCGTTCAATCTGTCGGCGCGGTCTCTCATTCCCAACTGAACACGCAACGCTGGGAGCGAAAATTCCCCTAGGAACAGCGGCTGATTCCATCCGCGGCGTTCCTGGTCAGGCAGGGGCGGATAATCCCGTTCATATCGGACCCACGAAATTCTCAACTTGGTCAGGAACGTTGATTTCTTCTCCGATACATGGAATGGCGTGGCCGGAATCAGCGACACGCCCCAGAAGGAGGAGTGGAGCCATGCGGTTGGTCGATTGCCGACCCCGGTTTGCGGTCGCCATCCTGGCGTTGCTTGGCGCCGTGGGATGTCGAAACGGATCGCCTGGGCTCCTGCCCGCCGGTCCGGGCGTTGCCACGCACGGCGACCTGAGGCCGTGGCTGGCTTCGGCCAAGGAAGCGAAGCGATTCGGCCGCCTCATGGAATTCAACGTGCCCAGCGAACTTGGCTCATACGACACCTGGGGGCTGGCCGCCACTGTGACGGCACAATCTGTGGAGGTGGATGTCCGTGCCTGCCCGGGCGCCGCCGAGGATTTTAACGACAAACTCGTCGTCGTCACGGGCAAGCTCATTGCCCGCAACGAACGTCATCTGCCGCTGCTGGTAGCCGAGCGTATTGTCCCTGCCAACGATCACGGCAACGAATTGCCTCATTCCGCACGTCACGTGGAAATGGCGCCGGAGCCCGATCCGGTTACGGGTCAGTTCGATTCGACGGTGGAATTTCAGGCTTCGCAGGGCACGGTTCCGATCGTAGAGGCCGCAAATTGATCGGATCGCGGGAAAACAGAGTTTCCTGAATCGCAATGAGGAAAAGTTCTATTGGCGTCCCGCCGGCTCCATTTTTCCACATACTGCGGGAAAAATAGAGCACCTTTTAAGAAGCGAACTGTCGAGACAACTCCTCCGCGCCCCGGCGCCGGTTCCTTCGTTCGGTAGTTCGGGGACTTGCCTTGGTTCGAAGCGGGGCCGTAATCCTTCCCGGCTTTGACTGTCCCCAACGAGAATCTTGGCCGTGTTCATGACCTCCAGATTCTTCGCGTAGACATAGCCGTACCACTTTAATACTCAAGCGCGTTGCGCATCCAGATGCTGCCGGATTCTTTCGCGCACCAATGTCTTCAGTTTGAAAGCCGTCATGTCCTTGTATTGTTCGTAGGTGACGGACGGCAGCTTGGAAACGGTGATTCGCCCAGGATGCAGCACCAGCGACCCGCGCTTGGGAATGTCCTCATTTCCGGCGATGGCCAGCAGGGCAATGTTGGCGCGGGCGCGCTGGGCCAGTCGAAACGCCGACCCGTGAAACGACCCGATCTTGCGCGACCCCGAGCGCGTGCCCTCGGGAAATGCGATGATCGAGACGCCGTCCGCCAGCAAGCGCGACCCCGCTTCCACGAAAGCTTCCGGCGACATTTTGCGCACCTTCAAATAACCGGCGATCCAGGCGACGGGACCGACCACCGGAAGCCTCGACGGCCAGTTATTCAGGACCTGGATGCACTCGAAGGGAAGACACGCCATAAGAAACGCATCCGATGCCGAGCGATGATTGGAAACGAACACGAACGGGGGCGATTCATGCGGGGCGTGATCGACATAACGCACCTTGACCAGCGGCCAACCGCACTTCAAAACCAGCGCGCCATAATGGCTGATGCTTCGGCGCACCAGCCACTTCCCACGCCGCCGGTTTCGGAAAATCAGCAGGAATATGCAGACGTAACAGGTTGCGCCAATGACAAAAATCGCCGTAACCACCACCACGGCCGTCCAGAAAAAGAGATTGAGCCACAGGATGGATGCCAGCGAATTGGACGAACCAACTCGCGGCTCGGGCGGCGTCATGGCGTCAGACCTTTTTCTGCTCGGCTTTGACCATGATGAGATAGCTGTAAAGGTCCTGCATGCTGCGAATGGAGCGAACGCGTTCATCATCGCGAACCTGGATGCCGAATCTTTTCTGGATCGCCGCCACGAGGTCCACAATATCGAGGCTATCCAGTCCAAGGTCCGCGAAGATCTGGGCTTCCGGCTTGATTTGCTCGCGCGGAATCTCAAAGGAATTCACGAACACCTCGTTCACCGCCTCAATCACTTCAGAATCCGTCATCCCTTTGGCCTCATCCGCCTTACCGTCGCGAGTCTAACAATGGGGAAGGTGGAACACAAACGGGGGTGAATGGCGAATGCCGAATGCCAAATGCCGAATGCCAAATGAAAAGGCAGGGACTCTGCATTTCATTCGGCATTTGGCATTTGGCATTCGGCATTCACTCGGCATTTCCTACGCTTCCGGCTCCTGCCCGCTCGCGCCGAAGCTCAGGAGTTTTTCGACGCCGACGCGGGCCGCCCAGCGGAGGAAGATGCGCGAATACTCGGCCCCGGAAAGGGCCATGCCCGCTAGAAAGCACAAGTGCGAAGATCCATACAGCACCGGCCCGCCGACGAGGGCCAGGAACGGCATCCGAAAGTGGATGGAAATCCCCCCCAGGGCGCTGATGGCGGGCCAGCACATCAGGAAGCTGAACCCGATTAAAAATACGCCGAAGAGAATCCGAAATGTCGGCCGCCCCTTGAACGGCGTCAGGTCGGCGCGGTCATCGATGGCGCTTCGGACGAATCCGACTCGCGCCAGCCTCAGACCAATCTTGTATGCCAACTCGTTCAAGGTTATGTTCCAGCGAGACTACCGCGATCCTTATGGACCCTCAAGGGCTGAGGAAGACAGGTGACGATATCTTCCGTCCTGGAGACTAGCGAGCAGATTGGCCGGCCGCCAGCCGATGCCTGGAGCGGCTTCGACCGGATCTACTGCATTTCTCTCGCCCAGCGCGCCGACCGCCGCGAAAAGGCCCGGAAGGAATTCGCGCGCATCGGCCTGACCGATCGCGTTCAATTCGTCATTGTAGACAGCCACCCCACCGATAGCGAACAGGGAATTTTTGAATCTCACATGTCATGCCTTCGCGCCGCCCTGGCCGCCGCGGCGCAAAACATCGTCGTTTTTGAAGACGACATTCTGATCCGCCGGTTTTCGCCCAAGGTCCTTGCCGGCGCGATACGTTTTATGAAATCGACCGCCGAATGGCACATGTTCTTTTTCGGCTGTTTCGTTCGCTCATCTAAAAAGACCCCTTTCGAGTCGGTATTGAAGATCCTCTATCGCTGCACCGCCCACGCCTATGTCGTGAATCGAGCTTTCGCCCAGAAGCTGGTCGAAATACCCTGGCAAGGCGTTGCCTATGACGATCTGCTGTGTTCCCTGCAAGATGAGCGATTTTACACCTGCTACCCCGCCTTCGCATTTCAAAGCGGCTCTTCAACCGATAACCATAAGCTGCAGGGAATCGATCGGGCTCGCCGGCTTGCCGGCGGACTCTACCGGTTACAGAGGTGGAATGAATTCAGCCACCGGCACCTGCTCACGCTCATCGTGGTTCACGTTGTCGTCGTGCTTCTGCTCAGCGCCATCGCGCTCTATCACAGATTTGGGTGATGAAGCCGCCGCAATGAACCAGAACAATTCCTGATTGTCGCCGGACATTTGAACCCGCATGATTTGAAAGCCGGCCTTCTCGATCGCGCAGCGGATCTGATCGTCGGACCGAAAATAGGCGCTGGCGCCGCTGAGCGCACGCGTGATTTTGTCCAGGTTCCAGAGAAACGATCCCCGGCCTTCGGGGTGCATAGGGGCGCGAAGAAACAAATAGGCGCCGTCGTCCAACCGCGCTCGAATCCGCTTCAGCGTCAGGTCCAGCGCGGGGTCGCTTAGGAAATGAATCATGTCCAGGGCGAACGCCGCGTCCATGCGATCCGGGAGCATCGGCGATTCGAAATCCGGCGCCGCCGCCTGGAACACCCGCCCGCGCTGTCCAAAGGCCCGGGCCGCGGCGCGAACGCGACTGGCGCTTGGCTCAATCCCAAAGAGTTTCAACCCAGGGAACCATTCCAGCAGAGAGCACCCGGCGAAGCCGTGGCCGCAGCCCAGGTCCATCGCCATGCGCGGGCTGGGCAGGTCGCGCAGGAATTCAGGCAGCTCCCGGAACATCGGATCAAGCCGCAGCTTCGACAGGGCGAATATCCAGACATACGTGCCCTGATTCTGGTATCGCAGCTCGACTCGCTCTTGCCATGCCGTGGGCCCGGCGGACTTCACGCCAAAACAGAGACGCAGCAATCGAGGAACCAGGACCAGCGTGGCGATCACCAGGCCCTCGGCGAGCAAGCAGGCGAAGACAATGTGGTTCGCTGAGAAGCTCATAGGGACCGGCGGCCGCCGAGCAGTGATGATTATTGATTTTCATCGCCGGCTTAGCAATGCGCTGGGATTTGCCGTGATTTTCTCTCACCCGGTAACCGCGGCGCACATCAATTCTTGTCCTGATCCTGATCCTTGTGATTGAACAACCCGTGGATGAACGAACCGGCTTTGTCCAGTCCCGTGCCGACGGCTTTCACGCCTTTCTTCGTGATTTTCTCCGCGTCTCGCGTCACTTCCTTGGCGCCCTGAACGATCGGCCTGCCGTTGCCCCTTTTTGGGGCGATCTTCAGATCGCCAATAGTTCCCGAAACGTGATAGTACAAGAGTGAATCGCTGGCATTTTTGATCCAATTGCCCACGGATCCCATGCCGCCGAGTTTTGACATCGGCCCGCCGGTCAGGTCCAGGTTCACCTCTTGCTTCAGCGTCAAATAACCTTTGCCGTCGGCCGCGAGGTCTTCGCCATCGTAGTGCAAATTGGAAATCGAGATGTGGTCCTTCTCAAACGTGCAGACGACTTTCGCGCTCTCCTTGGGAACAACCGTCTGCGGCTTGTCCTTGTCGGCGCGATTGAAAATATCCGTGAAAGCCGACTTGGCGATGTTGTCCATTCCTTGAATGAGTTGAAATCCGACCAGCCTGGCGTGGGTCAGCTCGATGTCGGCCGAGCCCCAGTTGGCCGGAAGATCGGCCGTGGCAAGGGGCGAGGGAGGATCCGACTCCGCCGCCGGCCGCGACCTGGCCTTGGCGGCGATGACCCGAAGCGGCGCGTTCTTCAGCTCCACGTTTGCCTGTAGCGCGCCGATGAGATTCTTCCTGGGTTCGGAGATCTTGTCGGCCATCAACGTTTGTAGGAGCATCCCATCAACCTTGAGCGCCAGTGTTGAATCGAGGCGATCATTCAGCGTCACCGTGCCGGTCAGGTCCGCGGCTCCGCTGAGCGCCTCCACCATCGGACCGCCCAGCTTGGCGGCGTCCTGGATTTCGACCTGCCCGCCCTTGAGCCGGATCGGCAGCCGCAGGTGATCGATCGGGATTCGGTAATCGCCGGCCGTCGCGGCGAAACCATCAAGCAACACCTCCGCCTCGATATCACCGGCGCTGGGATTCAAAAGCGGCAGCGTGCCCGCCACTTTCACGGCGAGCGAGCCGATGGGCTCATATGGCTGGAGCCGTTTCTGCAACTGCGGAGGCAGATATTTCCGAGCATCCCCGCCAATGTGTGTCGTAAGGTTCAGCTTCAGCGCCTCGGCGATCATCGTGCTGACGTTGATGCGGCCGGCAAGTTCAAGATTCAAATCCGGCTTGGATGGAATCAGCAGGTCAAAGCGATAGGCGTCTGGAGCCTCCGAGTCCAGGTCAATCTTCGTCGTGAGGTGATTGAGCGAAAATGGAATCGTGCCATCAATGCGCGGATCGTAATAAAGCGAGGCGTCGGCAACCCGGAGCGACCGAAGGCGGAAGACATCACTCAGCCTTAGCGCGGGCTCGGCCGGCATTGTGGACGGCAAAGTCGTTGATGGAAGCGTTCCCGGCGGAGACGGGCTCGCCACCAGGTTCCCAAGGGCCGAAAAACCGGCGAGTTCTTTCGACTCCGGCCCCATCGCGATCGCGCGAATCGCCGGATGCTCGACGACAACCTGATCGATCTCGATCGGCTTGCCGCGTGTTGGAAGCGCTGACACCCCCACGCCGAAGCGGTCGCAAGCCACGAAATCAAGCCCAAAGCCCGGGGCCAGCGGATTATCCGCCGTCAGGCGCAGATTCCGAACGGTGACGGAGGCCACCGGCTCATTGCCGGCGCCGCTGACCGCCCCCATCGCCACCATCAGCGGCGATTGAACTTCGATCGCGGCGCTCAGTTTCGTCGAAGTTTTCAGCGCGGGCTGATTCGGTTTCAGCGCCGCCAGCAGCGGCTCGAGCTCCACATCCTTGAGCATCAACGTCATGTCGGTGTCAAGGCGACTGTTCAGCGCGACCGATCCGGACAGGTCAAACACATTGTTCAGGGCGGAAATCCTGACGGTCTGCTGGACTTTCCCGTCCCGCAGGCGCGCGGACATTGAAAAGTCATCCACCGGAATATGAATATCGCCCTCGTTCAGCTCGATGTTTCGAACGTCCACGTCGAGGTGCGCTTTGCCCCGGGCGAGGTCGGACATCGCCACGGATGCGCCGGCCTTAACGCTCAATTTTCCCTTGGCCCGCGTCTGTTTCAGAATCAACTGCAATTGAGGCGGCAGGAAATCGAGCGTGTCTTGCGTCAGATCAGCCTGAAGATCGAGGTTCAGGTTTTCCAACCCGGGATCGTCGATATTGATCTCGCCGTCGATGGCGAGGCTGAACACCGGCTTGCGAGCAATTTTCGTGCTGACCCTGTAGCTGCCGGCATCGTTCGGATCGACACTCAGCGACGTGTTGATCTGATCGAGGCACATTCGCTGCGTGCCGGGGATGCGCGGGTCGTAGATGATCTTGGCGTCGTTGAGTTGAAAAGTTTTGACGCGGAGCAAATCGCCCAACTTCGGCATCGGCGCGGAGGAGCCGGCGGGCGAAGCGGCGGCCAGATTGGGCACTCCAACAAACCGCCCCGCGCCGGGGGCGACCGCGACCGCCGACACCGCCGCCTGGTCGAGGATGATTTTGTCGATGACGATCGGTTTGCCGGAAACGATCGGCTGAGTCATTGTTACGTCCAGGCTCTTGCAGGCGACGACGTCGATCTTTTGCCCCGGATTCACCGGATCGTCAGCCGAGATTCGCAAATCCTTTACTCCGATCGCTGCCAGCGGCGCCCCGGGCTTTGCCGGCGCCTTGCCTAGGATGCTCATCAGCGACCCGGCGACATTGAAATCGAGATCGAGTCGCGCAGGCGATCCCGATGCCAAGGCCGCCTTCGCCAGCAGTTGTTCGAGCACCATACCCGCGACCTTCAGGTGCAGGTCGGCGTCGAGGCGCTCGTTCAATGTGGCCGACCCGGATAGATCCGCCGAACCGCCCAGGGCGACGATCTTCAGGGACGGCAAAAGCGCCTTGCCGTCGGCAAAACGCGCGTCAAGGTCGAGGTTGTCAACCGGAATGCGCAGTCCGCCCATCGCGATGTTGGCGCGATCCAGCTTGACCGTCGCCTCCACCCGCCCTTTTATCGGTTCCATGATCGGCATGGAACCGGTGACTTCGACATTGAGCTTGCCCCGGGCATCATATCGTTTGAGCATCGCCTGCAACTCCGGCGGCAGATAATCGAGCTTGTCCTGCCCGAGGTCGGCCAGGAGTTTGATGTCCACGCCGCGCACGCTGAACGAATCCAGATTGAGCTGCCCGGCCATTTGAAGCTCGAAAACCGGCTTGCGGGCGATGACGGTGTCGAGCTTGTACCAACCCGCGTCGGTCGGCTCGATATTGAGCGTTGTGTTGATCTGATCGAGCGTCATCGGCACCGTGCCGCCAATGCGCGGGTCGTAAACGATCTTGCCATCCGTGATTTGAACCAGCCGCATCTGGAAAATATCGCTCAGCTTTTTGGGCGGTCCGGAACTTTTTTCATCGGCAGCGCCGCTCGCTCGGCTCCCGCGAATCAGGTCCGAAAACCCGACGAATTGCTTCGACCCCGACGCGACGGCCACCGCTGAGATGAGCGGCTCATCGAGAATGATCTTCTGGATGACGATGGGCTTGCCGATGGAAGGGATCTCCGCGAGCGCCACCGTCGCGTGCCCAGCGGCGATGATGTCAATGGTGTGACCCGGATTGGCCGGATCGTCCGCGGTCAGGTGCAGGTTCTTCAAGGAAACCGTCAGCGGATATTCGTACGCCAGGTCCGTGAAGCTGAGCTTTGGATTGAGAAACGAATTGGCGATATCCTGAATCTGGGTTCCGATCCAATCCTGAATCGTTCCCGCCCCCATGTGCCGGACGATTAAAGCGAAGGCGATCACCAGCACCACCAGCCCCCCGCCCGCCAGCGTCGCAATGCGAATCAGTCGCCTTTTCATTTTTCACCTCAACCGAACGAGTTCGCCGCAGATTTGCCTGCGAATCGTTCATGCTATTAAAAAATTCCCCTGATCGCGACCGTAAAACTCGCCGTTTTGAGCGGACCTTCTGAACCACCCGAATTATAGTAACCGGCGGTTTGCCCCGCCAGCCAAAGAGCGTCGCATCGGCCCACTAGGCTCGGCCAATCGCATGTTGACGTTTTGATCCCCTCTCTCCGGAAATCCCAAGATTTTTCAGGATGATCGAAAGCCCGTGATTTCCCCCTTTCAATCCAATCTATAACCGCAGAGCACACGGAGGTCGCTGAGAAGAACCCGGAAAAGTACTCTTCTCCGCGTCCGTCTCTGCGGCCTCAGCGGACTCTGCGGTTCAATTAAACTTTGAAATTAAGGAACCTGCTCGATTGATGAAAAACGTTGCGGTAATCCGGGGAAAAAGGCAACATGCGATTGTCCTGCCCATCCGACCCTTCGTTTTGGTTTGATGATCGTGGCCTGGTCTGTATACTCCCCCGCCGGCAGGCAAACCATCCATGGGCGTTAGAAAGAGTCGCCCCCGGAAAGACACTTTGGCCGAAGAACTCTCGAACATTGCTCTGGTCGTGGGCGGCAGCCGGGGGATCGGGAGGGCCACGGCGCTGCGGCTGGCTCGCTCCGGCTGCGATATCTGGCTCACCTATCACAGCAATCACGAACAGGCCCAAATGACCCAGCGGCAGATTGAGCGGCTCGGCCGGCGATGTGAGCTGCTTTGTTTCGACGTGAGCGATCGCGAAGCGACTGAAAAGGCCCTGCGCGATCGCGCGGAGCTGATTGCTCCTTCCATCGTCGTTTACAACGCGGGAATCACCCGCGATAATCTGCTGGTCTGGATGAAACCGGAGGAATGGAGCGCCGTCATCCGCACCGACCTCGACGGTTTTTACAACGTCATCAACTCGGTGCTTTTTTCAATGCTTCGCGCCCGGCGCGGACGCATCGTGGCCGTGGCGTCGGTTTCCGGACAAGTCGGTCAGGCCGGTCAGGTCAATTACTCCGCGGCCAAGGCGGGATTGATCGGCGCATGCAAGGCCCTGGCGCGCGAAATCGGGAAGCGGAATATCTTCGTGAACGTCGTGGCGCCCGGATTGATCGACACCGACCTCACGGCGAACTTGCCCAAGGAGCGGTTGCTGCCGATGATCCCGCTCGGACGCATCGGCCAGCCTGACGACGTCGCCTCGGTCATCGAGTTTCTCTGCCTCGAGCCGTCCATGTATATCCACGGGCAGGTGATCGGGATTAACGGCGGGCTGGCGACCTGAAACAACAAAAATGAAAGTTTACGATAGCATCGTCGTCGGAAGCGGAATCGCGGGATTGACCGCGGCGCGAGTCCTGTCGCAGCACGGGAAGAAAGTGCTGCTGCTGGAGAAGGCGTCGATCCTCGGCGGTTCGCTGGCCCGTTTTCGCGTCGAGGGAATTCCCTTCGACGTGGGATTCCATTTTACCGGCGGGTTCAATAATGAGGGCACCGGAGTGCTGGATGTGATGCTCTCGCTCCTGGGAGTTCGCGAGCAAATCCGCCCGATTTACTTCCCGCGCGATGCGTGCCATCGAATGATATTTCCCGCGCTCGGCATTGAATACGTCATTCCCTGCGGCAGCGAAGTGGTGCGCCGGCAGCTCAAGCGCGATTTCCCGCGCCTCGCCGATGGGATCGACCGGTATTTCACCCGCTTCCAAGAGGTGATCGACAACACGCCGACCCTGCATGTTTCCGGATTCGACGAGTTCCCGCCTCCGATCGAGGCCGACCGCGTTACTTTGCAGTCGGTGCTGGATGAATGCGTTCCCGACCCGCTCATCCAGACGATCCTGGGCGGCTTGTGCATGTGCTACGGCACGCGTCCCAACGAGGCTTCATTCTCCACGCATTGCCGCGCCAGCTTTGGAATGCAGGAGTCGCTGGCCCGAGTGGAGAATGGCGGCGATGCGTTCGTCGATGCGCTGGTGCAGGCGCTGCGGAACGATCGCATTGAGATCCGGACGCGCTGCACTATCCAGAAATGCGAAGACGTCAAGCAGCGAAAAGTCGGCAGATTCGTATTGTCCGATGGAACCGAAGTCAGCGCCTCATCCTGCATCTTCACGATACACCCGCGCAGCATTTTGTCGATTCTTCCCGAAGAGAATATTTCCAAGGCGTTTCGAGACCGGATCGAGGATTTTGAACCAACCAATGGGTTCTTCACCTTGTACGGAACGCTCGATGAGATGGAGGAGCGGGGCGCCGTCACGCTCTCGTCGATCCTGCCGGACACGGACCTCAATGCGATGCTCACCTGTCGTTCGCCCGAGCCGGTTGACGGGCCGATGATTGTGTTGCGAAGCCGCGAGCGCGGATCGGACGGACCCGTGAACACCGTGACCGCCCTCGAGGTGTCGTTTCCGGAATCGATCGAGCGCTGGGCGGCGACTAAGTTGAAGCGGCGGCAGCCGGAGTATTACGAATATAAGCGCAAGCGAACCGAATCGGTCATGGGGCGCATCCGGCAATTCATCCCGGAGTGCCGGGAAATGCATGTGATCGACTCCGCTTCAACCCTGACCTACCGCGACTACCTGCACAGCCCTGACGGCAGCGCTTATGGGATTCGTCAAAAGATCGGCCAATTCAATCTCGCGGGAAGACTGCCCCTGGCGAACCTCTACGCCGCGGGCCAGAGTGCCTTGCTGCCCGGTGTGCTGGGGGCGATGACCTCGGCGTTTTTTGTCTGCCGCAGCATTCTGGGCCGGGACGTGTTCAGGGAATATCTTGCTGGCAAAACATGCAGTTCAAGCGCGCGGTCATAACCGGTTGCGGCGCCGTCACTCCCATCGGCTATTCAGTGGAGGAGATGATGCGCGGCCTGGACGCCGGCGCCTGCGGCACGCGGAGGATGCCGCCGAATTGGAATCGCTTCGGCCGTCTTCGTTGCCAGGTCGGGGCTCCCGTGGAACTTCGCGATCCCAAGGCCATCCCACGCGCCTTGCGCCGCACCATGAGTCCGATGAGCATTTTCGCCGTCCAGGCTTCCTTGCAGGCGCTGAAGCGCGCCCAGATCGATCCGGCCGGCATTGCCTCCAACCCCCGGATCGGATGCATCATGGGCTCTACCACCGGCAGCCCCATCGCCCTCACGCAAACCTACGAAACCCTTTTTGCCGGAAGCGAGTACGAGATGTTGGGCGCGTCGGAGTTCTTCCGCTGCGTGTCTCACACAGTAGCCCTGAACGTCGCACAATATCTGGGCGTCAAGGGCGTTGTTTCCGCGACCTCCGCCGCCTGCGCTTCGGGCTTGCAGGCGGTCGGGGCGGCGTATGACCAGATTCGCCTGGGGCGACAGGACGTGGTCCTCTGCGGCGGCGCTGAAGAATTGCACGAAACCGTCGTCGGATCGTTCGACATCCTCTACGCCGCCTCCAGCAAGTACAACGATTCTCCCTCCCGGACGCCCCGGCCGTTTGACGTTGCCCGCGACGGACTGGTCTGCGGAGACGGCGCCGGAGTCGTGGTCCTGGAGGAATACCAGCACGCCGCCGCTCGCGGGGCGACAATCCTGGCGGAGGTGGTCGGCTATCACACGTGCAGCAACGGCTTGCACGTCAGCCAATCCGACGACGTGTCGATGGCCCT
Organism: Tepidisphaeraceae bacterium; assembly: GCA_050012375.1. Classification (GTDB taxonomy): domain Bacteria; phylum Planctomycetota; class Phycisphaerae; order Tepidisphaerales; family Tepidisphaeraceae; genus PALSA-1353. Next base: position 136,429 of record JBEKHH010000002.1, on the reverse strand, counting down.
GTGCATGCGCACGGCGCTGGAAACCGCCGGGCTTTCGCCGCGCGACATCGGCTACGTCAATGCCCACGCCACCGGGACCACGCAAGGCGATGCCGCCGAGGCCAGGGCGATTCGCGCGGTATTCGGCGCAGACGTCCCGGTCAGCAGCCTCAAGGGAAACATGGGACACACGCTTGGAGGCTCCGGCCCGATCGAACTGGCCGCCACGGTTGAAATGATGAATTCCGGCGTGATCTATCCGACGCATAATCTGGAGGAAGTGGACCCCGCCTGCGCCGGCATCGCACACGTTCGAGAAAAGACGCCGCATAAATTCACCGCGTTTTTGAAAAACAGCTTCGCCTTCGGAGGCATCAACTCGGCTATTGCCTGCTCGGTTGTACGCTGATATATTCCCCCTCCACCGCTTTTTAGAGGACACTGCTATGACCACGCGTTTGCTCGGATTGATGGCCATCCTGTCGTTTGCCGGGTTCTTTGCCGGTTGCCACTCCGGTGGCGACACCACTACGACACAGGCGGACAACAGTGCCGCCGTCGCCCCATCCGCCACCACTCGGCCCATTCCGCCCGACAGCATTTTCGCCAAGGTGAAAATGGGCGAGGAGCGGGACACAGTCTATGCCGCCATCGGTCAGCCGACATCCGTTGGCAGCTATATAACGGGCAAGGCGTGGATTCCCTTTCATTACAGCGGCAGCGATGATGTTCGATTGGTAGCCCACTACAAGGGCGTGGGGGTCATCTACTTCGGTAACGACAGCAGCTATACGTCCGGATACAGCGTGGTCGATATCAGCTATGACCCAAACGATCCGGGTTATTGATGACTACGACATTGCCGTAGTCGGCGCCGGCCCGGCGGGCGTCTGTGCGGCGGCGGCCGCTGGAAATGCCGCCCATGTCATTCTGATCGACAGCACCAATCGCTTCGGGGGTTCCGTCACGGCGGCGATGCATCGCTGCATGTGCGGCCTTTACTCCGGCCCTCCCAAAAACGTTCTGGATACATTGAACGCCTCGGCCCAGCGCAACATTGTCGAGCGGATGCAGCGCAAAGAGCCGAAATCCGTCATTCCGCGACAATTCGGCAAGGCCTGGGTGCTGGAATTCCCGGCATCCGCGTGGGAAGCGGCACTGTCGGAAATCTGCTCCGAAGCGAAGATCGATCTGCGCATGGGCTGCCGCGTCACCGCCGTCCGACGCGACGGGCCCCGTCTGACCGCCCTCCAGTTGCAAGGAGCCGGCTGGATCAACGCGCGTGTCGTGATCGACTGCACCGGCGGCGGCCACGTGCTGCGGCTGGCCGGCGACGATGCGTTCCTGCCGCCGGATGAAGCCCGGATGCTCGGCGGCTTCGCCGTGCGATTGGCGGGACTCGGCGGCGATCCCGACATGCTGCGCCTGGAAACGCCCTATGCCCTGGCCAAGGCGGTGGCAAAGGGAACTTTGCCCCGCACCGCCCGCTTCACGGTCTTTTATCCCGGCCCGCTCCCCGGCGAAGGGGTCTGCAAACTTGCCGTCAACCCGGAAGAACTCGGCCCCGGCGAGGCGGAATCGTTCGCCAATCAGGTGGTGGAACTTCTTAAACGAGAAATTGCCGGATTCGCCTCGGCACGGGTCGTGGAGAAATCGCCGCGAATTCTGCCCCGCGACGGTCTGCGATTGCGCGGAAAGTATCTCCTCAGCGAAGACGATGTCCTCCAAGCGCGCAAGCATGGCCCCGATGCCGTCCACGCCTGGTGGCCGATTGAGCGATGGGATATCTCGCGCGGCCCGACCTACGCCTATCCCCCCATCGGCGATCACTATGACATTCCTCCCGACGCGTTGCGAAGCGCCGCTGTTGAGAACCTTCTGGCGGCCGGCTGCTGCCTTTCCGCGACCTCCGGGGCGGCCGCCTCGAGCCGAGCCAGCGGAATTTGCTTGGCAACCGGCGACGCCGCCGGTCGATTGGCGGTTTCCGCGGGAGCATAGCGCACAAATCTCGACTCCCCCCTGCCGTTTAGCCGCGACCCGAAGGGGAGCGCGTTTTTTGGACCTTCGAGAATCGCCGACCGCAGTTTCGCTTTTTCCCACACTTCCAACCTGAACAACCCGGACCTCACTGGAATTGCCGGACGCCGGGAATTATGATCGACCGGCTTGTCGGATAGCCAGACCTACAACATCAAGGCCAAACGAACTTCCGCGGCCGAAGCAAAGCCGGTGGTCACCATCGGCGCATCAAAAATCCGGATCGGCGACGTGATGGCGGTGGCGACGGGGTCGGCTCGCCTCGCACTCGATGAGTCCCCCGCTTTCCAGCAAAAATTGAACCGCAGCGTCGAATTGCTTGATCGGCTCATCGAAAGCGATCGGGTCATTTACGGCGTCACCACCGGCTTTGGCGCATCGTGCGAAACACCCGTGCCGGCGGACCTGACGGCGGCGATGGCCACCAACCTGGTGCGCTTTCACGGCTGCGGAACCGGGCGAATGCTCGATGAAATCGAAGCCGTCGCGGTCATGATCGTGCGGCTGAAAAGCCTCGCCGAAGGCCGCTCCGGCGTTCGGCCGGTACTGCTCCAGCGGCTCTGCGACCTGATCAACCGGCGGATTCTTCCCCAAATACCGGCCGAGGGATCGGTCGGCGCCAGCGGCGACCTCACCCCCCTTTCCTATATCGCCGCGGCGCTGATCGGCGAGCGCGAGGTTGCCTGCGACGGCCGTGTCATGCCCGCCGCCGACGCCCTGGCCGCCGCCCGCCTGGAGCCCATCGAACTGCGCCCCAAGGAAAGCCTGGCCCTGATGAACGGGACCAGCGTCATGACCGGCCTGGCGTGCATCGCCTATGACCGCGCCCGCCGCATTTCGCGCTGGTCCGCGGCGCTGACGGCAATGGCCAGCGACGTGCTTCGCAGCAATCGCGGACATTTCGATCCCCGGCTCTTCCTCGCAAAACCGCATCCCGGCCAACTCGCCTGCGCTCGCTGGATCGCCGACGACATCGAATACGCGCCAAGGAATGGCTCAAAGCACGATGGCAGAATTCAGGACATCTATTCCATACGCTGCGCGCCACACGTGATCGGCGTGCTGGCCGATTGCCTCACTTTCGCCCGCGACCTCATCGAAACCGAAATCAACAGCTCCAACGACAATCCCCTGCTCGACCCCGCCACCGGCGATGTCCTCCACGGCGGCAACTTCTACGGCGGTCATCCCTGCATGGCCATGGACATGCTCAAAATCGCCATCGCCAATATCGCCGACCTGATCGACCGCCAGATGGCCCTGCTGTGCAACCCGCACACGAACAACGGCCTGCCCGCCGATCTCGTCGCCCCCCGGGGCGCCGATCAGGTCAGCCATCACGGCTTCAAGGCGATGCAGATCACCGCATCGGCCCTGACGGCGGAGGCGTTGAAACTGACCATGCCCGCCAGCGTTTTCAGCCGCAGCACCGAATCTCACAATCAGGACAAGGTGAGCATGGGAACCATCGCAGCCCGCGATGCGCTGCGCATCATCGAGCTGACCGAAACGACGCTCGCCATCGTCCAGCTTGCCCTGTGCCAGGCTTTGGACCTGCGCAGCGGCAAAGGCTGTCACCACCGAAGCCGCGAATTGCACCAGGCCATTCGGCGAATCGTCCCAATGAACACCGCCGACCGCCGTCAGGACGTGGACATCCAAAGCGTTCTGGACCTCTACCGCGCCAAAGAGCTACCGATCGGGGCGATCGATTTCCCCGCGGAGTAAGGGGATCGGGGAACGGAAAAACGGGACAGCTCTGGGAACGGAAAAACGGGACAGCTCTGAATTCTTCCTCAATAATTCAGAGCTGTCCCGCTTTTCCCGGGAAACCGCAGCCTGGTCGATCAGCCGATCCAATCGCTCAAATCCAAAGCCGCGGGGTCGCGGATCCTTGATCGCGGCGCTAACGATTTCCACGATTCGTTCTTTTGACGGAGGCGGATAGGAGGACATCGCTGACTGAATATCAAAGATGCCCCCTTATCGGTTTCCGGACAGAATTGATCTCCAAAATCGATGATATTATTCTCTTCCACCGTGCTAAGGCCGAATCCCGCAGGCTCATTGGGCAAGGCAGGAGATTGATTATGAATCGCATTCCAGATTTACGCATTCCATTGAAAGGCTGGCCTCCGATCCCTGGCGGAGCGATCAGGTCAACCCTGCTCGCGCTGGCGATGACCGCCGGATTGATCGGTTGCGCGCCCAGCGGCGTCGCGACGCCGCCGGTTTCGACCACGATCAACAAATCCGAGCAAAGCGCCATCACCCCGGACGCGGCCCTCGCCCGCCTCAAGGACGGCAATCGGCGATTCGTCAGCGGCGACAGCCTGCGGCGCGATTATCCCGCTCAGGTCAAGGCGACCGCCGCCGGCCAATATCCCTTCGCCGCGGTCCTCTCCTGTATGGATTCGCGCTCGTCGCCGGAGATCGTATTCGATCAGGGCATCGGAGATCTGTTCGTCGTTCGGGTTGCGGGCAATTACGCTCCGGCCGACATCATGGGCAGCCTCGAATACGCCACGAAGGTTGCCGGCGCCAAGCTGGTCGTGGTGATGGGACATACGGAGTGCGGGGCGATCAAAGGCGCGTGCGACGACGTGAAGCTGGGAAATCTGACGACCGTAATCCAAGCGCTGCAACCCGCGATCGAAGACGTGAAGGATTTTCAGGGCGATCGAACCTCGAAGAACAAGAAGTTTGTGCTGCTGGTTACGGAGGCAAACGTCCGTCGCACCGTCGCCAAGCTCCGCACCGATAGCCCGATTCTGCGGGAGTTGGAGCAAACGGGCCAGATCAAGATCGTCGGCGCGATCCATGACATTTCAACGGGGCAAGTGACGTTCTTTGACTGGAATGGCGGAGGCGGATAGGGGAACATCACTGACTTAATATTTGTGATATCCCCTTATCGGTTTCCCCGGCGGAGTGACTTGCTCGGAACGGGGTTGTCAGAAAAGCGCGGCGGCAAATCAGCCGATGAACCGGTTATGACCGTATATCCGGCCGCCCAATCGATTGAAAAGGTGGGTTTCCGCCTGGCTCGTACCGTCGGGATGGTCGAGGACTGGATCGGCGTGGTCTTCGTCGCGACGGTCACGCTATCGGGAACATTCGGCCTAATCGGTAAGGCGTCCGACTGGCAAAACCAAACGCAGGTCGAACGGAATATGATCGTTATCGGATCGATCGGCTGGCTATTTCTCGACCTCTGGTACACCGCCCGGCTGATTCACATTGCCGTCCGCCGCCGCCGCCCGTTCGCCCTGACGGCCGCGTGCGAACGCCGAGTTTGGCCACTGCTGTTCCGCCCGCTCGCTGTCGTGTGGTGGCTGGGTCATTTTGTCACGGGCGCACTCTGCGCCGTTACCCTCCACATCATGACCTTCAAAAACACCGGACCAAACTCTCCGGGCCTGGATTTTCTGATGGCGATCGGCTTCGGCTTCGCCGCCAACGGATTTCTCATGTTGGCCGTTTGCGCCGCCACACGATCCGCTCGCGTCCGGATAATCGTCTGGAAATTCCGGGGGCTGATCGATATCGGAATGGGATTAACCGGGGTGTTATTCTCTCAGCTTCTGCGATCGCAGTTGGCGTGACCTGAACGGGGCAACGAACCCCATACGCCGGGGAATACTGCTCGCGCAGGGCGGATTCGATGGCCCGTCGCTGCGCCCCGCTCATGCCCGGCGTGTGGAGGACGGCCACCGTCACAGTGCCCTGACGAATCCGCTCCCGGGAATCGCCGCGATCATGGTTCTCAGCGCGGGTGCGAACCTCCTCGGACTCGCCCACTTCAATGACGTAGCGCTTGCCATCAGAACGCGGGTCGAGGATGCTGTAAATGCCCAAGGAGAACACATTATGCCCGAAAAGCCGACCCTCACAACTTCCGCCGGCGCACCCATTGCCGACAATCAAAATTCCTTGACCGCGGGCGCGCGAGGCCCGCTTCTGATGCAGGACTATCAACTGCTCGAAAAACTGGCCCACCAGAATCGTGAGCGGATTGCCGAGCGACCCATTCACGCCAAGGGCTGGGGGGCCTTCGGCACGTTCACCGTGACTCATGACATCACCCGGTTCACCAAGGCCAGGATTTTCTCCCAAGTGGGCAAGAAGACGGAGATGCTCGCCCGCTTCTCGACCGTGGCAGGCGAGGCCGGCGCGGCCGATGCCGAACGGGACGTGCGCGGTTTCGCGCTGAAGTTCTACACCGAAGAAGGCAACTGGGACCTGGTGGGCAACAACACCCCCGTCTTCTTCGTCCGCGACCCCTACAAATTCCCGGATTTCATCCATACTCAGAAGCGACACCCCAAGACGAACCTGCGTTCGCCGACGGCGATGTGGGATTTCTGGTCCCTCTCCCCAGAATCGCTCCATCAGGTCACGATCCTCATGTCCGATCGCGGTCTGCCGATCGGCGTGCGTCACATCAACGGTTACGGCAGCCACACCTACAGCTTTCTCAACGCCAAAAACGAGCGGGTCTGGGTGAAATTCCACTTCAAGACTATGCAGGGTCACAAGCATTGGACCAACGCCGAGGCCGCAGCCGTCGTCGGCCGCACCCGCGAGTCAACCCAGGAGGACCTCTACTTCTCGATCGAGCGAGGCGACTATCCGAAATGGCGGCTCCAGATCCAGATCATGCCCGAGACCGACGCCGAGAAGACGCCCTACAATCCATTCGACCTGACGAAGGTTTGGCCGCATCGCGACTACCCGCTGATCGACGTCGGCCTGATGGAGTTGAATCGCAATCCGCAGAATTACTTTGCCGACATCGAGCAAGCCGCCTTCTCCCCATCGAACATCGTTCCGGGGATCAGCTTCTCGCCGGACAAGATGCTTCAGGCGCGGATTTTTTCTTACGCCGACGCGCACCGTCATCGGCTGGGAACCCATTACGAGGCCCTGCCGGTCAACGCGCCGAAATGCCCGGTGCACAATTACCACAAAGACGGGCAGATGCGCTTCACCCCGAACTTTCCCAACCCCGACGCCTATTACGAGCCGAATTCATTCAACGGCCCCGTTGAACGGCCCGATCTGGCTGAACCTCCGCTGAAAATCTCGGGTGATGCCGATCGCTACAACCACCGCGAGGGCAACGACGATTACTCTCAACCCCGCGCCTTGTTCAATCTCTTCGATCCGGGTGAGAAGGCCAGGCTCTTCTCCAACATCGCCGCGGCGATGCAGGGCGTGCCGGAGCATATTATCGAACGTCAGCTTGGGCATTTCGCGAAAGTACACCCGGATTATGCCGCAGGCGTCCGCGCGGCCCTGGCTCGGAAGGCAAAGTAATAAGAACATTCATCGTTCATGAGGGATGCAAGGAGAACACAAAAAGGCATTCGAAGGCATCCAGGATAGGTGGGCATCGGTGACATCCACCGTTTCCCGCCATGATCATCCAAAAAGTCGCTCAAACGCGTCCTTGTTGTGTTTTCGGAGGCGGTCCACAAAATCATTGACATAGAACATGTCCGGAGCAAACCGTTGGGCCCGAACACGGATGGAGTAGTTCGGGTTTTTTACATCAAGATCAAAGAGAACTAGGAGTTCCCATGTTCACCGACTTCGATTCTCCCATCCTTCACCGAGCGATCCAATCCCGGGAGATGCCCCAGGAGAGTAAACATATTCGGGGGCATTTGAGGCATTCTGGGAACGCCCCAAAGGCAAACGACGACAAAATCTAGCTTTTATCTGGCTGCTGATCGATCAGCCGATCCAATCGCTCGAACCCAAAGCCTCGGGAGCGCAGATCCTTGATCGCGGCGCTGACGATTTCCACGATCCGCTCTTGGGACGACCCGCCGTCGTGCAGGAGAATGATGCTCCCGTCGCGTGCATGGCGACTGATTCGATCGATTGCTTTCTGAACGGACCCGGCCGTGTCGAACGTGCGGACATCCCATCCGACCAGGGTTAGGCCCAGTCGCCGCAGGATCCGTGGAAAAAAGGGATTGGTCAGCCCAGCCGGCGATCTCATGTAGCGCGGCGTGATTCCGGCGGCCTTTTGAATCGCCTGCTGCGCGCGCGTCATCTCATCGGACAGTCTCCGCCCAAACAGGCAACTGATCCACCAGGGGTGGCGATACGTGTGGTTTTCGAGCAGGTGTCCTTCGGCGACAATCCTGGCGGCAATCTGCGGATGGGCCTCGACGTTCTTCCCGATGCAAAAGAAGGTGGCGGGGATTTTCTCGCTGTTGAGGAGGTCCAGCAGTTTCGGCGTCGCGTTAGGATCGGGTCCGTCGTCAAAAGTCAGGGCGACTCGCATCTCGCCCGCGAGGCCGTGACAGACCGCCGGGCCAAAGAATTGCATGCGGATGCTCATCATGCCGAGGCCGCAGACCGTCAGATAAACGGCCCACACCACCACCACGGCCCAATCTCGCGTCGGAGCGCCGAGCGACAGCGAAGTTACCGTCAGGACGGCGAAGGCCAGCACGGTTGTCAGCGTGAATCGGCTCATGGCATCGGCTAAAACGGCCCCGTGGGCGCCAAACGCCGCAGGGGAAACTTATCCGGTCGATTCGCGCTTTTCTAGCGCGGCGGGATGTTGCGGCCCCGAGCAGGCCTCAATAGAATTCCAATCGGTGACCCCTTTGGGTGAAGAAAGAGACATCGAGCCCGATCTAAAACCCCAGCAAATCAATGCGATCTTGGATTCCGGCGTGGCGGCGACCGTCGCCTACGCGCGCCGGCATTCTCCTTTTTATCGGCGCAAGCTGGACGGCGCGGCGGAGGTTCGCGGCGCATCCGGCCTGGAATTGCTGCCCTTGACGACCAAGCAGGAGCTCTCGCAGTCCAACGAGCAGTTCTGGTGCGTCGGCCGTGAAAGCTTCGTGGACCTGTGCACCACCAGCGGAACCACGGGCGTGCCTTCGCTGTACCCGCTTACTGAGGCGGACCTGGATCGACTTGCGTTCAACGAATTTCTCTGCTTCAGCCGAGTCGGTTTGACCCGCGGGGACATCGTCGTTCTGGCCGTGACGATGGACAGATGCTTCATGGCCGGGCTGGCCTATTTCCAGGGCCTGCGCCGACTGGGCGTCACCGTCATCCGCGTCGGCGCCGGCTCGCCGGCCATGCTCCTGAGCATGATCGATCGGCTGCGGCCGACGGCTATCATCTCGGTCCCGTCGTTTCTCAAGCGCGTCGGGGAATATGCCGCTCAGCAGGGATTCAATCTGGCCGCTTCGACGGTGCGGAAACTGATCTGCATCGGCGAGCCGGTGCGTCAATCGGATTGGGGCCTCACCGTGCTGGGGGCACACATCGCCCGCCAGTGGAACGCGCAAGTTTTCTCCACCTATGGAAACACGGAGCTGGCCTCTTCGCTGTGCGAGTGCGCCGCGGGCAAGGGCGGCCATTTACATCCGCAGCTTTTGCACGCGGAGATCCTCGACGACGCGGGACACCCCCTGCCCGATGGGCAGGAGGGTCAGCTCGTCGCCACGACGATCGGCGTGCAGGCGATGCCGCTCGTGCGATTCGCCACCGGCGACTTGACGTTCATGACCCGCCAGCGATGCCAGTGCGGACTGTGGACGCCTCGCATCGGTCCGATCCTAGGGCGAAAGGAACAGGCGATGAAGATCAAGGGGACGATGGTTTACCCCGCGGCCGTCCAGCGGGCATTGCAGGGCATCGATCAGGTCGTCGATTACATCATGATCGCCACCGCCCCTACCGCTCTTTCGGACGAACTCGAAGTCGTCGTCGCTTGGCGCGGTGAAGTTGCCGGCGCGCTGGAGGCGATTCGCGAAAAACTTCGCGGCGAGTTGAAGGTCTGCCCGACCGTGCGCATCGCCAGCCTTCAGGAAATCCAGACCCTGGGAGACTCCCGCGAACTTCGCAAACAGCGGGTTTTCATCGATCGTCGCAGCCGGACGGGTTGATTACATCCGAAAACTCCGGCCCTTGGCGCAGCTCAGCTTTGTGGCCTTTCTGCGGGAAATCCTTCAAGCTAAACTTCTCGTAGCGACCGCGGGCTTCCCGGCAAATCCATTTTGGCCGAGGTGAGCCGTCAATGCGGGCGTGGCTTTGCCGGTTTTGCACAATGAGCGAACAGGCCCTTCAATCCGCCATGCGGCTTCACCAGGCCGGCCAACTGGATCAGGCGGAAGCGTTGTATCGAGAAATCCTGACGCGGGAGCCGCGGCATGCGGACTCCCTTCATCTGCTGGGCATGATTCTGATCCAACGAGGTCAACACGGCGCGGCCATCGAATTGATTCGTCAGGCGATCGCCTTGAAGCCGAGCGTGGCCGCATATTATGCGAACCTGGGTTGGGCCTTGACTCAGTCCGGCCAAGTGACTGAGGCGGCGACTTGTCTTCGGAAAGTGGTTGCGTTGCAGCCAAGCAATGCGGCGGCGTTCGATCACCTAGGTAGATTGCTCCGGCATTTGGGGCAAATCGACGAGGCGATTGCCGCGTCCAGCGCTGCCGTTCGGCTGCGGCCGGATATCGGGCAATATCACTTGAACCTGGCGTCGGGCTATTCTCAGAAGAACCGCTACGATCTGGCCATCCCCGCGTATCGCGAGGCGGCAAGACTCGAGCCGACAAATGCCCATTACTGGCACGACCTGGCCGTTGCCCTAGGCGAAAGCGGGCGGCTCGAGGAGGCGATTGAGATTTTCAACAAGACGATGGAATTGAATCCGGGTCTTGCCTGGGCGTACAGCAGCAAGGGCGTCTCGCTGGCGCGCCTGGGGCGGCCACAGGAAGCGATCGAGTGTTTCCGCCGCGCCATAGAGATCGACCCGAATTCGCCGGCTGGCTACAACAATTTGGGCAGCCTCTTGCAGGAGCAGGGAAGATGGCAGGAGGCGCTGAAGCAATATCGTAAAGCCGTGGCGCTTGAGCCCGGCAAGGCAATCGCCCGCTGGAATCTTGCACGCGTCCTTTTGCTATTGGGCCACATGAAGGAGGGTTGGGCGGAATTTGATGCGCGGCTGAACATGCCGCACCTGGGTCTGAAACGAGCCTTTCCCCAGCCCCAGTGGGATGGTTCGGATCCTTCCGGCAAGACGATCCTGCTCCACGCCGAGGGAGGGCTCGGCGATGCGCTCCAGTTCATTCGGCTGGCGCCGCAGGTGGCGCGGCGGGGAGCAAAATTGATTCTCGAATGTCAGCCGGCGCTGCTTCCGCTGTTGGAGGGAATGACAGGTCTGGATCGCGTGATTGCGCGCGGCCAGCCGTTGCCCGCGTTCGACTGGCAGATTCCGCTTCAGAGCTTGCCGCACGTCCTGGGGATCACGCTGGAGAATATTCCCAACCAGGTTCCCTATCTGTCGGCGCCGGCGGATCGGGTGCAACGATGGAAACAACGACTTGCCGCGGAAACAAAGACGCGCGTCGGGCTGGTCTGGTCCGGTACCCGCTACGCCAACGCAGACAACCGAACGCGAACGATCGACGTTTTCGCGCCTTTGGCCGAAGTGCCCGGCTTCAAATTCTTCAGCCTGCAAAAAGGGGATGACTCGCGTCAAGCCCCGCCGCAAGGGATGGACTGGGCTGATTTCAGCGCCGAACTCAACGATTTCGCCGACACCGCCGCGTTCGTGCAGAACTTGGATCTGGTCGTGACGATTGACACGTCGGTGGCCCACCTCGCCGGCGCCCTGGCCAAGCCGGTGTGGGTGCTGATTCCGTTTCAATGCGATTTTCGGTGGATGCTCGAGCGGACGGATACGCCGTGGTATCCCACCATGCGTCTGTTCCGACAGAAGAAGACTGGTGATTGGCAAACGCCCATCGCCGAGTTGGCCCTGGCGCTGCGAGGATTCAAGCGATAATGACCCGGGACCCACTGAATCTCGCGATGGAATACGAACAGTCGGGACGCCTGGCGGAGGCGGAGAAGATTTGCAAGTCAATTCTGGAGCGGCAGCCGAATATGTCCGCGGCCTGGCATGTGTGGAGCATCGTCGCCGCGCGCGCGGGCCGCCCGGATGTGGCGGTGCAGAGGATCGAGCGGGGGATCGCCATCGATCCGACAAACGCCGCAATGCACGCGAACCTGGGTGAGTTCCATCGGCGCCTGGGAAGGCTCGATGCGGCCATCGCTTCGCTCCGGCGGGCCATCGAATTGCAGCCCGGTCTGACCGAAGCCTGGAACAATCTCGGCAATGCGATGAAAGACAAGGGGATGCTCGACGACGCCCTGGCCGCATACAACAAGGCCGTCGCTCTTCAGCCGAATTTCGCGATGGCGCATAACAACATCGGCATTGCCCTGAGGCTCAAGGGCGATCTGGATCAATCGATCGCGGCATTTGATCGGGCCATCGAACTCGCTCCGACGTTCGCCGATGCACACGGCAACCGCGGAAACGCGCTGCGCGACAAGGGCCGGCTCGACGACGCGATCGCCGAATATCAGCGGGCGATCCGGTTGCAGCCGGATTCGGCCGCGCCGCATGCAAACCTCGGCAACGCCCTGGCGGACCGGCGCCAGTACGACGCGGCGATCGCCGCGTATCGCAGAGCGTTGCAGCTCAAGGCCGATTATCCCGAAGCCCTCGCCAATCTCGCTAGCGCCCTAAGGGAAACGAAAAGATTTGAAGAGGCTTCAGCGGCCGCTCGGGCGGCGATTCAGTTGAAACCCGATTACGCCGAGGCATACGACAATCTCGGCAGCATTTTGTTCGATCAGGAACGATGCGATGAGGCCGTCGATTCGTTTCGAAAGGCGCTCGAATTGAAGCCCTCCAGCGCCGTCTCTTACAACAACCTGGCGCTGGCCCTCGGCGAAATCGGCCAGATGGACGAGGCGATCCGCGCCTGTCGGACCGCGGTGCGATTGCAGGGCGACTATGCCGGGGGATGGAACAGCCTGGGAAACCTGCTGGCGCGGCAAGGCGAGTATGAAGAGGCGGCGGCGGCGTTCAGGCGCGCGATTCAGCTCGAGCCTGACTACGCCCTGGCACATTGGAACCTGTCGTTCATTCCGCTTCTCTTCGGCGATTTCGAGACCGGATGGACCGAACATGAATGGCGGAAGAGAACCAACGTCGAATCCCGGCCACGGGAGTTTGCCCAGCCGGAATGGGATGGCGGAGAATTAAACGGGCGAACGATCCTGATCCATGCCGAGCAGGGATTCGGCGACACGATCCAGTTTGTGCGTTATGTGCCGGCGGTTGCGGCCCGCGGCGGGCGCGTCGTCTTGCGATGTCCGGCGGAACTGGCGGCGCTGATGCGCCATTCGCTGGCAATTGCGGAGGTGGTCAGCGGCGACGATCTGCCGAACTTTAGCTGCCATTGTCCGCTGCTGAGCCTGCCCGCCGTGTTCAAAACGCGTCTCGAGACGGTTGCCACGGATGTGCCGTACCTGAAATCTCCCCCGGAATCTGCCGCCAGGTGGCGCGGCCTGTTGGAAGGCGGCGCCGGCGCGACGCGCGCTGGCGCGATCCGCGTCGGCCTGGTCTGGGCCGGCAATCCCAGGCGCAAGCTCGACCGCCAGCGATCGTTGCGCCTGGAGCAACTTTTGCCGCTGGCGACCGTGCCCGGCATACAGTTCTACAGCCTGCAAAAAGGCCAGGCGGCTCAGCAGGCCCCCAATCCTCCGGGTAATATGGAGTTGATTGATCTAACCGCAAAACTGAGCGATTTTGCCGAGACGGCCGGCCTGATCGAAAATCTGAACCTGGTGATCTCGGTGGATACCGCCGTGGCGCATCTGGCCGGGGCGATGGGAAAGCCCGTTTGGGTTTTGCTCGGTCGCGTACCCGCCTGGCGATGGATGCTGGATCGGACCGACTCGCCCTGGTATCCGACGATGCGCTTGTTTCGTCAGCCGGTGATGGACGATTGGAATACTCCCATCGCCCAGTTGGCGAAGGCGCTGCGCGAGCTTGTGGGCGACTAAAGTGATGTTGGCCTTGGACCTTCAGCGAAAATTAAACCAGGCCGCGGACCATTTGCGGGCCGGGCGGCTCGCCGAGGCGGAGGTGTTGTTTCGCCAGGTGCTGGCACAAAAGCCCAAGCATGCCGATGCCCTGCATCTGCTCGGAGTCACGGCCTCAAAAGCGAGCCGCTCAACCGAAGCCGTGGAGTTGATTCGCCGGGCCATCGCCGTTGACCCCAGGCAGTCGGTGTTTCACAACAATCTGGGCTTGGGCCTGCTCACCGTGGGTCAGATCGAAGAAGCCATCGCCGAGTTTCGCGCCGCGATTTCCCTCCGCCCGGATTCCCTGGACACTTACAATCATTTGGGCAACGCCCTGTGCGAACTGGGAAGATTTGACGAGGCATTGCCCCACTTTCACCATGCGGCCTCCGCTCGGCCGGAACATGCGCCCTATCACTACAACCTGGCCAATTGTTGGAGGCGCAAGGGTATGGCTATGCGGCTGGACGCAAACCCGTCGAATCTCCAGGCGGCAATGACCGAGCGCCGACGGGTGCTTCAAAAGGCGGTGGCTTGCTTTCGGCAGGCGCTGGCGCTCGACCCGGATTATTCCGACGCCGCCAACAATCTCGGCACCACGCTCCAGGCCATGGGCCGCAGCGATGAGGCCATTGCCGTCTGGCAACGTTCGCTCGCGACCAAGCCGGATTTCTTCGCCTTTTACAACCTCGGCCGAGCGCTTTACGAGCAGGATCGCATGGATGAAGCCCAGGCGGCAATGCAAAGCGGTCTGCGTCTTCGGCCCGATCACGCCGAGTCATTTACCAATCTGGGAAACGTGTTTCGGCAGACCGGCCGCGCCCAGGAGGCCATTGAATGTTTCGATCGCGCGACTGCGCTGAACGCCGCAGGATCGGTCGCCCAAAGCAATCGGCTCTACACCCTGTATTATCACCCCGATCACGACGCGCAGCGGATTCTGCTGGAGCACCGGAAGTGGAACGATCAGCTCGCCCGACCTTTGCAGTCGAACGCGGGGCACCCAAACGACCGCTCGCCGGGGCGACGGTTGCGGATCGGCTACGTTTCGCCGAATTTCTGGGGGCATTGCCAGGCCCTGTTCACGGTCCCGCTGTTTTCCCGGCACGACCACCAACAGTTCGAAATCTATTGTTATTCGGATGTGAAATCGCCCGATTCGTTCACCGGCCGGCTGCGCGCCTGGGCCGACGTCTGGCGCAGCACCGTGGCAATGAGTGATGAACAAGTGGCCGAGCTTATCCGCCGCGATCAGATCGACATCCTGGTGGATTTGACCCTGCACATGGCGGAGAACCGCATGCTGCTCTTCGCCCGCAAGCCCGCACCCATGCAGGTCACCTGGCTTGGATATCCGGGCACCACCGGCTTGCAGACGATGGACTATCGCCTGACCGATCCCTATCTGGACCCGCCGGGGGAAACAGATGCCCTTTACACCGAAAAATCCATTCGCTTGCCACACACATTCTGGTGCATGGATCCAGAGGCAACGGAGATGTCGGAGATGCCGGGGATCAATCCGCTGCCGGCCCTACAGGCCGGGCACGTCACCTTCGGTTGCTTCAACAACTTCTGCAAGGTCAACCAGCCGCTGCTGGAGCTTTGGTCACGCGTCCTGGATGCCGTGCCGGGATCGCGGATGGTTTTGCTCGCCCCGCCCGGTTCCCGGCGGCAATGGATTAGTCACACGCTTGGGGACCGCGTCGATTTTGTTTCGCGCGAAAGCCGGCAAAATTATTTGCAGTTCTACAACCGGATCGACCTGGGCCTGGACACATTGCCATACAACGGCCACACCACCAGCATTGACTCGCTTTGGATGGGCGTTCCGGTGGTGACGCTGATCGGCAAGACCGTCGTCGGCCGGGCGGGATTCAGCCAGTTGTCCAACGTTGGACTGACCGAACTGGCGGCCACGACGCCGGAGCAATTCGTCGAATTGGCGGCGAAAGTTGCCGCGGACTTGTCGAGATTGGCCGAGCTTCGCCGAACCCTTCGCGATCGGACGCGCTCTTCACCGCTCATGGACGCAGAGCGTTTTGCCAGGGACATCGAATCGGCTTATCGGCAGATGTGGCTGACATGGTGCAGATGACGCTACAACAGCAGTTGGAAGCCGCTCTGGTCCATCACCGAGCGGGCCGGCTTGGCCAAGCGGAGATGATTTATCGCCAGATTCTGGCGACCGAGCCGAAGAACGCCGACGCCCTGTTCCTGCTGGGTTCGCTGGCCCATCAGGCGGGCAAATTCGATATCGCCTGCGACCTGTTGAATCAGGCCATTCTCCTCAACCCGACCGCTGCCGATTATCACCTCAACCTCGGCGTGGTCTTGACGGCCCAGGCGCGGTTGGCCGAAGCAGTGACAGCATTCAGAAAGGCGCTGGCGCTCCGGCCGCAACATGTCGGATACCTTAACCTCGGCATCGCCCTGTCGCAGATGGGTCAACTGGATTCGGCAGTGACCGCTTACCGAGAAGCGCTGGCCCTCGAGCCGAACCAGTTCTTGACCCATATGATGCTGGGCAACACATTGAGGGAGTTGGGCCGAACGGAAGAAGCGGTGGCGTCTTACCGCCACGCGCTGGCGCTGAACCCCCGATTTGCTGACGTCCACAATACCCTCGGCGCCGCGCTGGCGCAACTGAACCGACTGCAAGAAGCGGTGGACTCCTTCCAACAAGCGATAGCTCTCAATCCCGATCTCGCCGAAGCCTACAACAACCTAGGCCAGGCGCTGACCACGATGAATCGCTTGGAGGAAGCGGTGGCGGCCTTCCAGAAGGCGGTGGCTCTCCGACCGAATTGCGCCAATGCCTACAACGGTCTTGGAATTGCGCTCAAGAAGCTGGGGCGGCTGGAGCCTGCCCTGGCTGCCTTTCGCCAGGCGGTGACACTAAAGCCCGGTCATGCCGAATATTTGAACAACATGGGAATGATGCTGGGGGACTCGGGCGACTTGGAGGAGGCCCTGGCTGTCTTCCGCCATCTGATAACGCTCAAGCCCAGTCATGCCGAATATGTCTACAACTTGGGAGTCGCCCTGGAGGATTTGGGCCGCCCGGAGGATGCGCTGGCCGCCTATCGGCAAACGCTGGCGCTAAAGCCCGATTATCCCGAGGCCCATATGAACAGCGGCATGGTCCATTTGCTTCTGGGTGATTTGGCAGCCGGTTGGAAGGAATATGAATGGCGCTCGAAATGCCCCCATGTGCCCATGCAGCGGAATATCCCCCAACCGCAATGGACCGGCGGCGATCTGGAAGGAAAGACCATTCTTCTGCACTGGGAGCAGGGACTCGGCGACACATTGCATTTCATACGCTACGCGCCGCTGATCGCAGCGCGGGGCGGAAAGGTGATCCTGAAATGCCAGCCGGAACTGCAAAGCCTCATGAAGGGCGTCGATGGCATCGGGGCGGTTGCGGTCGATGAGCAATCTCTGCCGCCATTCCAACTGCACTGTCCGCTGGCGAATCTTCCGCTGGCGTTTGCAACGACGCTAGACACGATTCCCGTCCGGATGCCGTACGTGACCGCGCCGCTCGACCGTGCCCTAGCATGGCGGGAGCGGATCGGCGCCGCGGGTGGGCCGCTGCGCATCGGGCTGGCTTGGGCGGGCAAGCCGATCCACCGCAACGACCGCCGCCGCTCGATGCGGCTGGATCAATTCTCGCCGCTGGCGGAATTGAAATCGGCCCGTTTTTTCAGCCTCCAGAAAGGCCCCGCCGCCGACCAGAGCGCCGCCCCGCCGCCGGAGATCGACTTCGTGGATTGGACCGCGGACTTGCGCGATTTCGCGGAGACCGCCGCCCTGATCGCCAACCTCGATCTGGTCATCTGCGTGGACACTTCCATTGCGCATCTGGCCGGGGCGATGGCCAAGTCCGTCTGGTTGTTGCTGCCGTTCGTGCCGGATTGGCGATGGATGCTGAATCGGACTGACAGCCCCTGGTATCCGACGATGCGATTGTTTCGCCAGGCGGAGCCGGGAGATTGGGCCGGCGTCATGGCGAGTGTCATCCGCGCGATCTTGCAACAGAAGACGGACTGAAATGAATCCGATGACCGTACGACAGCGACTGGAAATAGGTTTGACGCATCATCGCGCCGGGCGGCTGCGAGAGGCGGAAGACATTTATCGCCAGGTTCTTGCCGAAGAGCCGAATCATCCCGAGGCCCTGCAGTTGCTCGCGGGGGTGGCGACGCAGATCGGCCGATATGACACGGCCATCGACCTGCTCGACAAAGCGATTCAAGCCAATCCCAACGTCGCCCTCTTCCACGGAAATATCGGATCGCTTTACCTGAAAATCCAACGGCTCGACGAGGCGGTTGCAGCCCTCGAACGCGCCCTCCAACTCGATCCACAGCTGGCGCCGGCGTATTACAATCTCGGCGGCGCACTTTCGGACAAAGGCGAATTTCATCGCGCGGCCGCGGTCTTTCGCACGGGAATCTCGCTGAATCCCCATTGGCCGGAATTGCACAACGTCTTGGGTTTCGCCCTGCGCGACTGCGGAGATTATGACGAGTCGCTGGCGGCGTTCAGACGATCGGTGGCCCTGCGGCCGGACTTTGCCGACGGCCATCGGAACCTGGGCATGACGCTTCTGCTGCTCGGGGATTTTCGTAATGGATGGGCGGAATATGAGTGGCGACTGAAGATGCCACAACTCGTACAAACCCGGAACACCGCCCAGCCAAAATGGGATGGCCAAACGCTGGAGGGAAAGACGATCCTCTTGTACCCCGAGCAGGGCTTTGGCGATGCGTTCCAATTCATCCGGTACGCGCCGCTGGTGGCCAAGCGCGGCGGAAAGGTGATCGTCGAATGCGTGCCGGAATTGGCCGGGGTCCTCCGTGGCGTCGAAGGCGTCGAGCGGGTCATCACCCGAGGCGATTCCTGGCCGTCGTATGACGTGCAAAGTTCGATCATGAGCCTTCCCCTGGCATTTGGCACAACGCTGGAGACGATTCCCGCGGAGGTGCCGTATTTGGCTGCGGCGCCGGATCGGGTCGCGGCTTGGCGGGAGCGGTTGGGAAATCCGGACGGCCGCCGCCGCGTGGGGCTGGTCTGGGCAGGACGGCCTGAACACCCCAACGACCGTCGGCGGTCGATGCGCCTCGATCAATTTGCCCCGCTGGCAGAAGTGAAATCGGCTCGTTTTTACAGCCTCCAGAAGGGCCCGGCCGCCAGCCAGGCCGCCGCCCCGCCGCCGGGGATGGATTTTGTCGATTGGACTGCGGACTTGCACGATTTCGCCGACACCGCCGCCCTGATCGCCAATCTCGATCTGGTCATTTGCGTGGATACTTCCGTTGCGCATCTGGCCGGGGCGATGGCCAAGCCCGTGTGGGTGCTTTTGCACAGCGCGCCGGATTGGCGGTGGATGCTCAATCGAACCGACAGCCCCTGGTATCCGACGATGCGGTTGTTTCGCCAGGCGGAGCCGGGAAATTGGACCGGCGTCATCGCAAATGTGAGCCGCGCGCTATCGCAAATGCAAAACCAACTGAAATGAATCCGATGACGTTACAACAGCGGCTGGAAGTCGGTCTGGCGCATCACCGCGCCGGCCGGTTGCACGAAGCAGAAGACATTTATCGTCAGATTCTCGCCGAGCAGCCCGATTATGCCGACGCCCTGCACCTGCTCGGGAGCCTGGCCGCCCAGATCGGCCACCATGACGCGGCCATCGATCTGTTGAAAAAGGCAATTCAGCTTAATCCCAACTTCGCCGCTTACCATGGGAACCTCGGTGCGGTTTACATGAAACTCAGCCGGCTGGACGAAGCGGAGGCGGCGCTGCAGCGAGCGCTCCAGCTCGATCCAAGCTTGCCCGACGCCTATTACAACCTTGGCGGCACGCTTACCGAAAAGGGCGATTTCGATCGCGCGCTCTCGACTTTGCATAGGGGATTGGCGCTGCATCCAAACTGGCCCCAGATGTACAACAGCATCGGCGTGACGCTGCGAATATGCGCGAAATACGATGAGGCCATCGCATCGTATCGGCGTGCGGTCTCGATACAGCCCGATTATGCCGAAGGACATTGGAATCTCGGTTTGACGCTGCTGTTGGTCGGCGATTTTGCGGCGGGTTGGACCCAATACGAATGGCGAAAAAAAATGCCGGATGTAGTACGGCCACGGAACTTCACGCCGCCAGAGTGGACCGGCGAAAAGCTGGACGGTAAGACGATCCTCCTGCACGCCGAGCAGGGCTTTGGCGATACCCTGCAATTCATCCGCTATGTGCCGCTGGTGGTGGAGCGCGGCGGACGAGTGATCGTCGAATGCCCGCCGGAACTGGCGACGGTTCTCCGCGGCGTCGAGGGCATTCAGGAGATTTTTGTCCAGGGCCAGACATTGCCCTCGTTCGACACGCACCGCTCGATCATGAGCCTCCCGCTGACCTTCGGGGCAACCGCCCAGACGATCCCGGCGAAAGTTCCCTACCTGGCCGTGCCGGCGGATCGAATCGCCGCGTGGCGCCAGCGGCTGGGCGACGCCCCGCTGGGCGTCGGGCTGGTCTGGGCCGGTGGGCCGCAGTACAGCGACGACAGCCGCCGCTCGATGCGCCTGGAACATTTCGCCCCCCTCGCGGCGGTGAAATCCGCTCGGTTCCACCTGCTGCAAAAAGGTCCCGCCGCCAGCCAGGCCGCCACCCCGCCGCCGGGCATGGACCTGGTCAATTGGGCCGCCGATTTGCACGACTTCGTCGAGACCGCCGCCCTGATCACCAATCTCGATCTGGTCATCAGCGTGGACACCTCCGTGGCCCACCTGGCCGGCGCGTTGGGCAAGCCCGTTTGGGTGCTCCTGCCGTTCGTGCCGGATTGGCGATGGATGCTGAACCGCGACGATTCGCCCTGGTATCCGACGATGCGATTGTTTCGTCAGCCGGCGGCCGGCGATTGGGCGACGCCCATCGCGCAGGTCGTGCAGGCTTTGCACCGTCGGGCGGCCGATAGATTGTCATCGTGATGGAACTGGGACAGACGATGAATCGGGCAGCAGAGCATCTGCGAGCCGGGCGGCTCGCCGAAGCCGAGCCGCTCCTGCGCCAAGTGCTGGCACGAACTCCCCATCACGCCGGGGCATTGCATCTGCTCGGTTGCGTGGCCTTTCAAATGCGCCCACCGTCGGAGGCGGAGGACTTGATTCGCAGGGCCATCGCGCTCGATCCCGCGCAGGCGGTATTTCACACCAACCTGGGCTTGGCCCTGCTGGTAATGGGCAGGAAAGATGACGCAATCCAGGCGTTCCGCCAATCCGTAAAGCTTTGGCCCGAACATCCCGACGCCAATAACGAATTGGGCAACGTTCTTTGTGATGTCGGACAATTCGATGAGGCGTTAGATTGCTTCAAGCGCGCCGCCGCCGCCCGGCCTGGACACGCTCCATCGCTCTTCAATCTCGGCACCGGCTGGCTGCGCAAGGCCCTGGCGGCGCCGCCCGATCAGGACCCGTCCAAAGCGCCCGCAGCCCAACGCCGTAAGGATGACCTCCAGGAAGCGGTCCAATGCCTTCAGCGGGCCTTGGCGCTGCGGTCGGATGATGCGGATTCGGCCAACAACCTCGGCAATGCCCTGCAAGCGCTGGGTCGAACCGACGAGGCGATCGCGGCATGGCGACGCGCGGCGGCGGTGGCGCCGAATCCCTTCGCTTTTCTGAACCTGGGACGAGCGCTTTGTGACCAGGATCGTTTCGATGAGGCCCTGGTGGCGATGCAAAACAGTCTTCGCCTGCGGCCCGATCAGCCCGAGCTATGTAACAATCTCGGAACCCTCTTTCGAAAGACCGGACAAGCGGAGGAAGCGATCGCGTGGTTCGATCGGGCCATAGCTCTTCAGCCGCGACATGCAATGGCCCACAGCAACCGGCTCTACTCGATGTATTTTCATCCGAATTACGACGGCCCCAGAATTCTGCACGAACATCGGCTGTGGAACGAGCAAATGGCCCAGCCGCTGACGCGTTTCGCGCCGCATGAGAACGATCGTTCGCCCCGGCGGCGGCTGAGGGTTGGCTATATATCGCCGAATTTCCGCGAACATTCCGAAGCCTTCTTCATCGTTCCGCTTTTGGCCAACCACGATCACCGTGACTTCGAGATTTATTGCTATTCGGATGTGGAAACTCCCGATGCCCTGGCCGCTCGGCTTCGCTCCTGGGCCGACGCATGGCGCAGCACCGCCGGAATGAACGACCAGCAGGCGGCGGAGCTGATTCGCCGCGACAAGATCGACGTTCTGGTCGATTTGACCCTGCACATGGCGGGGAACCGCATGTACGTTTTCGCGCGCAAACCCGCTCCCGTGCAGCTCACCTGACTGGGTTATCCCGGCACCACCGGGTTGGAAACTATGGATTATCGCCTGACCGATGCATATTTGGACCCCGTGGACGAGGACGCCGCACTGTATACCGAAAAATCCCTTCACCTTCCGGATTGCTGGGTTTGCTACGACCCGCTCAGTGATGCCCCGCCGGCGGCGAACCGGCCCGCGGGGCCGATTCGTTTTGCCTCGCTCAACAATCCTTGTAAGAACAACGAGCCGCTGTTGCGGCTATGGGCGCGGGTCCTCCACGCCGTGCCGCAGTCCACGATGCTGATCCTGGCATCGGGCCAGGGGCATCGAAACAGACTTCGCGGCATATTTCAGGGCGCGGGGATCGCTCCAGAGCGGATCCAGTTCATCGACAGGACCCCGCGGCGGGATTACCTGCGCCTGTACGACACGATCGACATCTGTCTTGATACCCTGCCGTACAATGGAATCACCACGACTTGCGATGCCCTTTGGATGGGTGTTCCGGTCGTCACGCTGACGGGAAAGACGGCTTCGGGGCGGGCGGGATTGAGTATCTTGTCCGCGATTGGGTTGCCGGACCTTGTTGCCAGGACCGAAGATGAATTCGTAAGAATCGCCGGCGAGCTTGCGGCCGATCGGCCTCGATTGTCAAAATTGCGCTCGAACCTACGGGAAAGGATTCAACAATCGCCTCAGATGAACGCCGCCGACTTTGCCAGGAATGTCGAATCGGCCTATCGGCGGATGTGGCTGACATGGTGCAAATGACCCCTCAGCAACGACTGGAAACGGGCATGGCGCATCACCGCGCCGGCCGGCTGCGCGAGGCGGAGACGGCGTATCGCCAGGTTCTGGCTGAGCAGCCCGATCAGGTCGATGCCCTTCAGTTGCTCGGATCACTGTCGGCAGATATTGGACGACTCGATCTCGCCATCGAGTTGATCGGCAAGGCCATCCAGATCAATCCCAACGTCGCACAATACCATGCAAACCTTGGAGCGCTGTACGCCAGGAACAAACGATTCGATGAGGCGGCCGCGGCTTTGCAGCGCGCCATCCAGCTTGAGCCGGGCATGGCGGCCGCGCATTACAATCTCGGTGGTGTATTGCTGGCCCAATTCGAATTTACCCGCGCGATCGCCGTTTTCCAAAAGGCAATCGCCCTGAACCCCGATTGGCCGGAATTGCATAACAATCTTGGGCTGGCCCTGCGAAATGAGGCAAGACACGAGGAGGCGTTGGCCGCGTTCAAACGCGCTCTCGCCCTGCGTCCGGATTATGCCAGCGCTCACTGGAATCTGAGTTGGACGCTTTTGATTCTCGGCGATCTTAAGGCCGGCTGGGCGGAATACGAATGGCGAATGAAGTGCCCGGCTGTGGCCACGCCACGGCTTTTCAACCAGCCGCAATGGAAAGGTGAGGAATTGGCGGGACGAACAATCCTGCTGCACGCCGAACAAGGGTTTGGCGATATGCTGCAAGTCGTTCGCTACGCGCCGCTGGTGGCAAAGCGCGGCGGGAAGGTGATCGTCGAATGCCGGCCGGAGCTGGCCAGGATCTTCAAAACGGTCCATGGCATCGAACAGATCGTTGTTCAGGGCGAAATGCTGCCGGCGTTTGATGTGCAGTGTCCGATGATGAGTCTTCCTCTGGCATTTGGCACGACGCTGGAGACGATTCCGGCCCAGACGCCGTATTTGACGCCGCCGCCGGATCGAATCGCCGCCTGGCGGCTGCGGATGGGAGATCGCGACGGCCGGCTGCGCGTCGGACTGGTCTGGGCCGGCCGGCCGACCCAGCAATACGACCGCTGGCGGTCAGGCCGATTCGAATATTTCGCGCCGCTGGCGAAAGTAAAACCCGTCCGGTTTTTCAGCCTGCAAAAAGGCCCCGCCGCCAGCCACGCCGCCACCGCGCCGCCGGAGATGGAATTGATCGACTGGACCGCCGATCTGTACGACTTCGCGGAAACCGCGGCGTTGATCGCAAATCTCGATCTGGTCATCGGCATCGAATCGGCGGTGACGCACCTGGCCGGCGCGATGGGCAAGCCGGTTTGGGCCGTATTGGCGCACGTGGCCGATTGGCGTTACCTGCTGAATCGGTCGGATTGTCCGTGGTATCCGACGATGAGATTGTTCCGCCAATCCGCCAAGGAAGATTGGACGCGCGTCATCGCGGACGTGAGCCTTGCGCTGGAACAACATCTTCTTCGACCCCCAACGTAATTTGCAACCATTCGCTGCTGCTTTCCGCCGTCACCTTCGGCTCCTTCAATGCCGATGGCAATAATATCGTGTCGCCTTTCTCAAACCGCGTTGAAATGTCGTTGGCCGTTGAACTCACCCGGCCGCGTCCTGCGATGAGCATGAGAATCGTCGGCTCGCCCCATTTGATCGAAAGCGTTTTGCCCTTGCTGAGAGCGGCCTTCTCAATGCAAAAGTAATCGCATTTCACGAGTTGCGGAACCGCCAGGGCGATCGGCGCTTTCGGCTCGGAGAAATCGATGCACTGCATCGCCTGTTCGACGTGCAATGTTCTCAATTTGCCCGTGGAGGGATCGACCCGATTGAAATCGAACACGCGAAAGGTCGTGTCGCTCGGCGTCTGCACTTCCGCCGCGAGAATGCCCGCGCCCAGCGCGTGAACTGTGCCGCTGGGAAGATAAAAACAATCGCCGCGCTTCACCGCAATCGAATTAATCGACGATTCCACCGTGCCGTCGGCGATCGCCTTGGCGAATGACTGCCGCGTGACGCCGGGGCGAAGGCCCTTGAGCAGCCGCGATCCCGAATCCGCCTGCACCACATACCACGCCTCGCTCTTGAGATGCGCCCCCGGGTGGACGCGGGCATATTGCGCATCGGGGTGCACCTGCACCGACAAATCCTGGCCGGCATCCAGGAATTTGATGAGAATCGGAAACTGCCCGTGCGGGCCCGTCAACGGCGCCATCCCGAGCAGATCGCTCCCCAATCTTCCCACCAGCTCGTGCAGCGTCATGCCCGCCAGCGGTCCCTCCGCCACCTCGCTGCTGATCCAATCCCTCGAGTCATCCACCGCGCCCGGTGGAAAATCGAACAGCTCCCAGCTTTCGCCGATCGGCCCCGGCGGCAGGGTTTTGCCAAGGACCGTCTCGATTTTTCGACCGCCCCACATCTTTGCCAAATATCTTGGCTTGAATTTAAGCGGATACAAAGACATAACTGCATTTTGCCATAACTGATCGGCGGATGCACACGGATCGTCGGATGCAAACTGAACGGATTCCACCCATGAGCCAAACCAACGGACACGTCAAGCATTTCGTTCTCGACACCAATGTTCTGCTGCACAATCCCAACGCGCTGTTCATGTTCGCCGACAATGAGGTCATCATCCCCTTCGATGTCATCGAGGAGTTGGACAAATTCAAAACCAACTCCGACGATCTCGGCCGGAACGCGCGAACGGTCATCCGTCATCTCGATTCGCTTCGCTTGCAGGGAAAACTTTCCGAGGGCGTCAATCTTCCGCAGACCGGCGGGCGCATCCGCGTGATTCTGGAAGAAGACCAGAAACTTTGCCCCGGCCTCACCGCCAATACCGCGGACAACCGCATCATCTGCTGCGCCTTCGGACTCATGCAGGAAGGCAAGCGCGTCGTCTTCATCAGCAAGGACATCAACGCCCGCATCAAGAGCGATGCGATGGGCCTCGTGGCCGAGGATTTCGAGGCCCAGAAGGTGGATTTCGAGCGCCTGTACACCGGCTGGCGCGAAATGACCGTGCCGGCTGGATCAATCGATCAGCTCTTCACCGAAAAACAACTTCGCCTGGACCTCGAGGACGCCCACGCCAATGAATTCGTGCTGATGAAGGACGAGCAGGATGCGAACCACACGGCCGTTGCGCGCCTGCGGGCCGATGGTTCGCTCGTGCCCGTGCGGGGCCGCCGCGGCCCCGTCTTCGGAATCATGCCGCGAAACCTCCAGCAAACCATGGCCCTCGATCTGCTCATGGACGATTCGGTCAAGCTCGTTTCCCTGATCGGCCCCGCCGGCACGGGAAAGACCCTGCTGGTCCTGGCCGCCGGATTCGCCAAAACCCTCAACGAAGAGGTCTATCAGAAAATGCTCTGCGCCCGCCCGATCATGCCGCTGGGGCGCGACATCGGCTATCTGCCCGGCGACAAGGACCAGAAGCTCAACGCATGGATGCAGCCCATTTTCGACAACATCGCCTATCTGCTTTCCAACCGCCTCGCCCAGGACTCCGGCCACGAGAAGCACGCCTCCCTCTCCAGCGTCGAGCAGCGCATTCAGCAACTCATGGGCAGCGGCCAGCTCGTCCTGGAGCCGCTCACCTACATCCGCGGCCGAAGCATTCCGCATCAGTTCATGATCGTGGACGAGGCCCAGAACCTCACGCCGCACGAGGTCAAGACGATCGCCAGCCGTGTCGGCGACGGCACGAAGCTGGTCCTGACCGGCGACGCGACGCAGATCGACAATCCATATCTCGACAGCAGCAGCAACGGCTTGTCCTATCTCGTGGAACGACTTAAAGGCAAGGGGATCGTGGGGCACGTCACGCTATCCAAGAGCGAGCGCTCGGAACTGGCGAGCCTGGTAACGGCGGAGTTATAGACGGCGATCTTCGCGCCTTCGCGATGGGCTTTCATTTCGGATTTCCCCCGCGGCCGCCGTCCCATAATTCCGCCTGCGTTGCCGCTGGCGCTGCCCCAAAAAATCGGATTGTCGCTTACCGTCAACACGTCTTTTTGCCGATGCTAAAAAGCGGCGAGCGTTGCATTCACGAAACATCGGCGGATTTCATCATGCTTCAGTCCAACACGGCCCATAAGCCGCGGATTTTGATCCTCGACGAGGATCGAATCATCCTCCAGTCTCTCTCCCAGTTCCTCAGCCGCGAGGGTTATGACCTGCGCACCTGCGACGTCCCCGAGGACGCTTTTTCCCTGCTGGAGAACGGTCAGATTGAAATACTTCTGGCTGATATCAACATGCCGGGGCTGAAGGCCACGGAATTCTTGCGCGATGTTCGGCGAAGAGCGCCGCAGGTTGTGATGATCGTCATCACCGGTTACGGCTCCATCGAAGGCGCCGTCGAGGCCACCAAGATGGGCGTCTTCGACTATCTCACCAAGCCGATCGTGGACGACGAAATTCGAGTGGTGGTTGAAAAGGCGGTTCGCCAGCAGTCGCTGCTGTTTGAAAACCAGACGCTTCGCCAGCAACTGGACCTGCGCTTTGGGTTCGAGAACATCGTCGGGCACGACTACAAGATGCTGAAAATCTTCGATCTGGCCGAAGCGGTCGCCGACAGCCGCACGACGGTCCTGATGACCGGGGAGAGCGGCACGGGAAAATCGCTGCTGGCGCGGGCGATCCATCATCGCTCTCCCCGGCGGGACAAGCCTTTTGTGGAGGTCAGTTGCGGCGCATTGCCGGAAACTTTGCTGGAGAGCGAGCTGTTTGGCCACGTCAAGGGCGCGTTCACCGGCGCCATTGCCGACAAGCCGGGGCGATTCCTCACCGCCGACGCCGGAACGCTGTTTCTCGATGAAATCAATTCCGCCTCCCCGGCCATGCAGGTGAAGCTGCTGCGCGTCCTTCAGGAGCGGGCGTTCGAGCCGGTGGGAAGCTCGCAAACCAAGCATGTCGATGTCCGCGTGATCCTGGCCAGCAACGTTGATCTGGCTGAGTTGGTCGCCGCCCAGAAATTCCGGCAGGACCTTTACTATCGCATAAACGTTGTGAACATCCGCCTGCCCAGCTTGCGCGAGCGGCTGGGCGACATTCCGCTGCTGGCGGGAAATTTTCTGCGTCAATTCTGCAAGGAGAGCGGCCGGGAAATCGTCGGATTCACCGAAGCCGCCATGGCCGCTCTTCAGCGCTACGATTGGCCCGGCAACGTGCGGGAGCTGGAAAACGCGGTCGAACGCGCTGTCGTCCTTTGCCGCCAGCCGCATATCGACGTCCACGACCTTCCCGATGGTTTCCAAGTGACCCCGAGCGCCATGGTATCTGCGTCAGCGGTGGCGGCCAACATTCCCACATCACCCATGCCGCTGGAAACAGCTCTGCAAGGCCCGGAAAAGAGCATCATCGAGGCCGCGCTCCAGCGCAACGCCTGGAATCGCCAGGCCACCGCCGCCGAACTCGATATCAACCGAACCACGCTGTACAAGAAAATGCGGAAATATCAGTTGGACGGCGGAGGAATCGAGTAAATGCCGAATGAAAGGCGAAATGCTTGTCACCACATTCGGCATTCGGCATTCGGCATTCTTTCTCTATAATCCCCCCATGCCCAGGCCCGCCCTCAGCCATATCGACAAATCCGGCAAGGCGAAGATGGTCGATGTCGGCCACAAGCCCCTCAGCCGGCGCACCGCGCTGGCAGAGGGATTCATCACCCTTCAGCGCTCAACGCTCGACGCCATCGCCAACGATCATGTGCCCAAGGGAGAAGTGCTGTCGGTCGCCCGGCTGGCCGGCATCATGGCCGCCAAGCGCACGGGAGAGTTGATTCCCCTTTGCCATCCGCTTGCGGTGGAGAGCATCGAGGTCGATTTCGATTTCCCGGATTTACGCCCCGACAACCTCCGCCCGGTGAAGCTGCGCATTAAGGCGATCGCCCGCATCAGCGCCAAGACCGGCGTGGAAATGGAAGCCCTGACGGCCGTTTCCGTGGCGGCGCTGACGGTCTACGACATGTGCAAGGCCATCGACAAAACGATGACCATCAGCGATATCCGCTTGGTGAACAAGACGAAATAACCGCGGACAGCGATTTACTCCGGTTGTTCTCAGGGATTTCTTCGCGGCTGTCTTCGCGCTCTTCGCGTCTTCGCGGTTCGCTTCTATTTCACTTCACCGCCCGCATTTTCGCCACGCAATTGGTCAGGGCCGGCACGGGATTTTCCACGTCCGCTTCGTATTCGATGACCGCCATGCCGTCGAAGTTTGTCTCTTCCAGAGCTTTGACAAACTCGGGCAGATCGAGGTTTCCAGAGCCGACCACCACGTCCGTCCACTGTCCGCGCCGATCGAATACGAAATCCTTGTAGTGCACGCCGAATATCCGGCCCTTGAACCTTTCACGCACCCACTGGATCGGATTTCCGTTGGGGCCGATCTGCATGCACCAGGCGGTATCCAGATTCAGCCCGATTTTCGGCCCGCCCAGCTTGCATAGAAAATCCAACACATCCGGCGAACCGCCGAACATGTATCCGCCGTGGCAATGAATCCCAATGCGAATATTAAATTCATCGCAGAGTTTGGCCGCCGCGGGCACGGCGCTTTGGAAAGTCCCCACGGTGAAATGCGCGGAGATATGGCGGGCGCCCGCCGCCTGGGCGCATTGGAACCATTTGCGCTCGCGGCTGATGTCGCCGACGAACGTTTGAACGCCGATGGAAACGACCTCGACTCCCGCCTTTCGGTAAATGTCCAGGACTCGCTTGAACGCCTCGACGTCATCGAAATCGGCGTGGACGGCGCACAATTCGATTTTTTTTACGCCGATCTTTTTAGTCAGGTCCGCGACCTGGGCGTTGTCCTTGAAATGGCGGAAACAATAGCTCTGAACGCCGAAATCACGTGCGGGGGATGTGGTCATGTCCGCAAGATTGCACGCTCAGGCGCCGAATTTCAAGTGCGTCATTGGTCATTTGTCATTGCCTATTGCCTATTGCGTCTATGCCTCCCCCTAATAGGCAATGGGCAATAGGCAATTGGAATTACGGCAATCGCAGCCAAGAACAAGTGTCATGCCCACTTATAACTCTTGCGATTAAAAGAGTTAATTCCATACACCATAAAATTGGTAGGATTGGTTGAAGGAGCGGGAATTGGGAGGTAGATTGACGGAATGAATTGGCGAACACCTGTTTTGGTGTTGCTTGGGTTTGGCTTGGCTATCAACGGGTGCGGCAAGAGCCAGTCGGCGCCGGGGACGGCAGCGGTTTTGGATGAGGTGCGGCTGGGGTATTTCGCCAATGTGACGCATGCGCAGGCGGTGCTTGGAGTGGCCTCGGGGGAGTTTCAAGCGGCGCTGGGGCCGACGCAGTTAAAAACCAAGGTGTTTAACGCGGGGCCGGAATTGATTCAGGCCTTGAACGCCGGGGCGGTGGACATTGGATATGTTGGGCCCGGTCCGGTTTTGTCCGCGGATGTCAACAGCGGCGGGCAGGCTGTTCGTGTGATCAGCGGGTCGGCGGCCAATGGGGTGGTGATTGTCGCGTCGAAGGAATCGGGGATTCATTCATTTGCCGATTTGAAGGGGAAACGGATCGCTACGCCGCAGCTTGGCAATACCCAGGATGTGTCGGCGCGGCATTATGTGACGGCGGTCCTGGGGCAGGCGGATTCGAGCAACGTCAAGGAAGTTCGCAACAGCCAGCAGAGCGGGATGATGGCGCGGGACATGATCGACGCGGCATGGGTGCCGGAGCCTTGGGGAGCGCGCCTGATGAACGAAACCGGGGCGGTGCTGGTGGGCGAGGAAAAGGACCTGTGGCCGAGCCACGAGTTTTCGCTGACGGTGGTGGTGACGACGCCGAAGTTTTTGGCGGAGCATGCGGACGTTATTGAGAGGATTTTGACGGTGCATCATCGGTGGACCCAGCGACTGAGCGCGCATTCCGCGGATTATGCCGATCAGTTGAACGACGCGCTGGTTGGGCTGGGCGGCAAAAAACTTCCGGGCGACGTGCTGCGTGCGGCGCTGGGCCGCACGGAATTCACCGATGATCCGCTTCCCGAGACGTTCAAGACCATGGAGCGGTGGTCGCACGATTTGACCTTCATCAAATCCGAGCCGGACCTGACGGGGCTGTTCGAAACGAGTATTATTCGCGGCTTGACCGGATCGGAGGCGGCGAGTCAACCGTGAATAAACCAAGTTTCATGTCCACCCGCTCTGCACCGCTGCAAGACACTTCCAGAAGGGGCCGCCTTGAGTTGCAGGGGATCAGCAAGCGTTTCGGCAAATCGAAGGAAGCGGCGCTGGAGAACATCACCCTGGAATGCCGCCCTGGCGAATTCGTCGTGGTCGTCGGACCCAGCGGAAGCGGCAAGAGCACGCTGCTGAACATCGCGGCGGGAATGACGCGGCCTGACCGGGGCACCGCGCGCTTGGACGGGGAGATGATTTCCTCGCCTGGCCCCGAGCGGGCGATGGTTTTTCAGGAACACGGGCTGTTTCCCTGGCTGACGGCGGCCCAGAATGTGGAATTTGGTCTGAAGATGGCTGGGGTGGGCGGGTCGGAGCGGGCCGACCGCGTGGCCGGGGCGCTACGGATGGTGCATTTGTCGGGCAGCGCCAACAAGCTGGTGCACGAACTCTCGGGCGGGATGAAACAGCGGATCGCGATCGGGCGGGCGCTGGTGATGGATCCGGCGGTATTGCTGATGGATGAGCCCTTCGCGTCGCTCGACGCCCAGACACGGACGCTCCTGCACCATCAGCTTCAGTCGCTTTGGGTCGAAACCCAAAAGACGATTCTGTTCGTGACGCACTCCGTGGGCGAGGCGGTCCGGCTGGCGGACCGGATCATCGTGCTGCACACCCATCCGGGCCGGATTCGCAAGGAAATTTGCGTTGATTTGCCCCATCCACGAAAATTCGACAGCTCGGACATCAGCGAGCTTGTCAAGCTCGTCCGAAAGGAAATCGAAGAAGAGGTCAATCGTGTCAATGCCCTTGCGGCTGAGGATTCGTGGCGGCCTGACGAGAACGCTGATCTGGGTGCTTTTACTGACGACCTGGGAAGCGGCATATAGGATCGCGGGCTGGCGGTCGTTTATTTTTCCCGCGCCGAGCCATGTCGTGGATTCCATGCTGGGGATGCTGGGGATTGAAACGGGGTTCGGGGAGAAATTGCACAAAGGCTGGCCTGCGCCGTTGGAATCCGCGGCGCATCAGCCTCCGCTCGCCAGCCGGATGGTGCATAGCCCGCTGGTCACGGCGAATATCGTCAGCGCCTGGCGGCTGATTGTGGGGTTTTCACTGAGCATTATTCTCGGCACGGTGCTGGGCGTGCTGATGTGGCGATGGACGCCTTTCGACGAGTTTCTGCGCCCGGTGTGTCTGGGATTGCAGACTTTGCCGAGCGTTTGCTGGGTGCCGCTGGCGGTTTTGGTGTTCGGTTTGAATGAGATCGGAATCCTCTTCGTGCTGGTGATGGGCAGCGCGTTTGGGATGGCCGTGTCGATGCGGGATGGGCTGCTGGCGGTTCCCCCGCTGTATCGACGAGCCGGACTGATGATGGGGGCTCGCGGATGGCGGCTGTATCGGTATGTGCTTTTTCCCGCTGGGTTGCCGGCGCTGGCGAGCAGTTTGCGCCAAGGATTCAGCTTTGCCTGGCGCTCGCTCATGGGAGCGGAATTGATCCTCGTGGCCGATCACCAGGGCTTGGGGTTTCTGCTGAAGACGGGGCAGGACAACTCCGCCATCTCGCAGGTGGTCGCGGTGATGATTGTGATGGTGATCATCGGCATGCTGGCCGATCGGCTGGCGTTTGCGCCGCTGGAGAGGCGGGTGCATATTCGGTTTGGGCTCGGGGCGGCGGGTTAATTGAACCGCCTAAATAGGGAACTATGGTTCTGGGACAACTCAAGGATAGTTAGCGGCGGTGCGAAGCACCGCGGGTTCCGCCGAGATGTCCCAGAATCTCGGTCGCCCATTTAGGCGGCGTCGGCTACTATTCTTAGGGTGGGGGTCTCGGCGGCGGCGGGTTGGTATTCGGGAACGCAGCGGGCCAGGGCTTGCACGATGTCCCCATGGGAAGCGTTGGTTACCAGCGCCAGCGTTTTCAGCATTTGCTCGATCTGCTCCGGGGTGGCGCGGGCCAATTGCCAGACGCGAATTTTTGGGTGGCTTGTCGGACGGGTTTGCTCGCCCTTGCAGGCGAGTTCTTCGTAGAGCTTTTCGCCCGGGCGGATGCCGCTGAATTCTATGGCGATGTCTTTGCCGGATTTCAGCCCGCGGCGGCGGATCATTTCTTTGGCCAGGGAAAGAATCTTGATCGGCTCGCCCATGTCGAGGATGAAGATTTCACCCCCCTGCCCGATGGCGCCGGCTTGCATGACGAGTTGGCTGGCTTCGGCAATGGTCATGAAATAGCGTTTCATGTCGGGGTGGGTGACGGTGACCGGGCCGCCGGCTTCGATCTGCTTGCGAAAGATGGGGACGACGCTTCCGCTGCTGCCCAGGACGTTGCCGAAACGGACCGCGACGAAGCGCGTGGGGCAATCGTCGGCGTTGAGGGATTGGACGTAGAGTTCGGCGCATCGCTTGGATGCGCCCATGACGCTGGTGGGATTGACGGCCTTGTCGGTGCTGACCATGACGAAGGCGGCGGCGGCGCTGGAGCGGGCGGCATCGGCGACCGTGCGCGAGCCGAACACGTTGTTCTTGATCGCCTCGCCGGGATTGCATTCCATCATCGGCACGTGCTTGTGGGCGGCGCAGTGGAAGATCACCTGCGGCTGATGGAACTCGAATATCCGCCCGATGCGCCGGGCGTCGCAGACGTCGGCGATGACCGGCACGATTTCCGCGCCCACCCAGCGATGCCGCAACTCGCGGTCGATCTCAAAGAGATTGTTCTCCGCCTGGTCGAGCAGGATCAGGCGGCGCGGGCAGAATTTCATGGATTGCCGGCAGATTTCCGAACCGATGCTGCCGCCGGCGCCGGTGACCATGACGTTCTTGGCCGCGAGGAATCGTTGCAGCTCGGGCGTATCGAGGCTGATGGACTGGCGGCCGAGCAGGTCGGCCAAGTCGGGGTCGGGGTCGTTGCTCTTTGGGGAAAGACACGCGCGGCCGCCCTTTGCGGAGAGGGAGCGCACTTTCTTTGGTCCCGGTTTGGGCATGGCTATGCGAATCTGTCATCGGCAAAATGGACGGGAAGCGGTTAGATATTCTCGGACGTTGCCGTACAATCGCGGGGATGATTGGCGGGTTTTGGAAGAGGATTTGGAGGCGACGGAACGCGCTCCCCTTTGGGTCGCGGCTAAACGGGGTTTGGGTGGTTTGGTGCCTTGTCGGGTGTGTGGGGCATTCCGGGCCGAAGGAGATCGCCAGTTCGCCCGCCGGTTCGACGGCGATTGCGCGGGTTTCGGCGTCTGCGGCCCCTGCTGCTACGGATGCTGACCCTGAAGATACTTTGCCGTATCTGGCTTCGGATGAATTGCAGGGGCGGGGCGTGGGTTTGCCGGGACTGGAGCGGGCGGCGCAATTTATCGCGGGCGAATTTGCGGCCGATGGATTACGGCCCCTGCCCGGTGAGGCCGATTTCTTCCAGGCGTTCGATTACACCATGCAGGCGAGTCCGGGCCCGGCGACGGAAATGGGGATCGGTCCAAAGAGGTTGATGTTGGACACGGATTATTTGCCGATGCGCTTTTCGGCGGCGGGCAAATTTTCGGGAACGGCGGTGTTCGTTGGGTATGGCGTCAGCGCGCCCGAGGCGGGATACGACGACTACGCCGGCGTGGACGTGTTGGGGAAAGTGGTCCTGGCGATGCGTTACGAGCCGATGGACGAGCGGGGCCACAGCCGGCTGGCGCCGCGCGGCGACGCATCGGGTTGGTCGGAGCATGCCACGTTTTCGGCCAAGGCCAGGTCGGCGGCGGAGCATGGAGCGGCGGCGCTGCTACTGGTGAATCCGCCGGATTCGGACCCGGATCTGCTCATGCCATTTTCCGGCGCCTTTGCCGCGCCGGCCGCCATTCCGGTGCTCCAGATCAAGCAAGCTGTGGCGGACGAACTGCTGAGCGCTGGCGGCACGCCGGATGAGCGGGCGCTCCGCGAGGAGGTGCTTAAGTCGCTGAGACACACGGCGGACGCTCCCGTTGTGAATGACCGCTGGGTGCCTGATTTGAAATCGCTTCGGGACCAGATCAACGCGTCGTTCAAGCCGCGGTCGATTGTCCTGTTTTCCCCGGTTGTTTCGGGCACCGTGCAGATCGAATCGCTGACGGCTCGGGTGAAGAATGTGATGGCTGTTTTGCCGGGGGCTGGACCGCACGCCGATGAGTTTGTGGTGATTGGGGCGCATTACGATCATCTGGGTCTGGGAACGCCGGGGCATCTGTTCGGGCCATCGGGGAGCATTTATCACGGAGCCGATGATAATGCCTCGGGAACGGCGACGGTGTTGGAATTGGCCCGGCGATTCGCCCACGCCCCGCCGCCGCCGCGGTCGATTATTTTCATTTGCTTCACGGCCGAGGAAGAGGGGCTGATTGGCTCGGAATATTTTGTGAAGCACTCGCCCGTGCCGCTGGAGAAGATGGCGGCGATGGTGAACCTGGACATGGTCGGGCGGATCAGGGACCAGACGTTGTATGTGGGCGGGCAAGGAACGGCCGCCGATTTCGACGCCATCCTCGGGCATGCGGGGATGGATTCGCCGCTGCGGCTGAAGAGCATCGGCCGCGGCGGGATGGGGCCGAGCGATCATATGTCCTTCGCGCGCCGGCGCGTGCCGGTGATGTTTTTTTTCAGCGGGATTCACTTGGACTATCACCGCCCCACCGACGTGGCGAAGAAGATCAATTATCAGGGGATCGAGGCGGTGGCGGACTTTACGGAAAAGGTGATCGACGGTCTGACGAGGATGCCGCACGAGCCGTATCTGGTCGAGGCGGACAAAGACTCGATGCATTTGTTTGGAAGCCCGAATTTTGGCCCGGGAGTTGAAAGGCGCGTGATTTTGGGGGTGATTCCGGAATATGCTTCGCAGGAATCGCGCGTGGGCGTGCTGATTTCGGGGACGACGCCGGGCACTCCGGCGGCCGCGGCGGGAATGCTCGGGGGCGATTTGCTCGTGCAGTTCGGGAATCAAAAGCTGGAGAATCTGATGGACCTGAGCGAAGCGCTGGCCCGGAGCAAGCCGGGGGATAAAGTGACCGTGAAAATAATTCGGGGAAGTCGGGCGCTATCATTTGATGTGATTTTGGCTGAGCGGAAGGGGTAGACAGAAAAAGGCACGAAGGCACGAAGGCACGGAGGCACATAGGCACGAAGGGAAAGAAAGATATGGCTGATGGACGCTCAATTGGCGTTGTGATCGTCGATCATGGGTCGCGGATGGAGGCCAGCAATCGGATGCTTGAGGAGGTCGTGACGCTGTTTGCCAAGCGATTTGAGTCGAAGTACTCGATTGTCGAGCCGGCGCATATGGAGCTGGGGGAACCTTCGATCGCAACGGCGTTTGGGAAGTGCGCGCTTCGCGGGGCCGGGCGCGTGGTGGTGGTTCCGTTTTTTCTCGGGCCGGGGAAACATTGGACGCAGGATATTCCGCGGCTCACCGCCGATGCGGCCAAGAAATATCCGGGCGTGGCGTATCACGTCGCGCCGACGCTGGGGATCGACGATCTCATTTTGGATTTGCTGAACAAGCGGGTGGAGCATTGCCTGGAGGAGGCGTTTGAATGCGATCAGTGCCGGGGGACCGCGCGGGCCGGCGGCGGCAAATGAATACTACCGCGAGGGCGCAAATGGCTCGCAGAAATGGCGGCGTTTTGCCTTTTCGCTGTGGGGTTTTTTTCATACAATCAAAACGTGGCAGACGAACTGACCGACCAATTGGCCGTTCGCGATCGATTTCGGCGAAAACTCGCGCGGCTGCAATCGCCGGCGGAGCGAATGCGCAACATGACGCAGATTCAGAAGACCATGTGGGCCACGCTTCGGAGTTCGCCCGAGGGATATGCGCATTTCCTTCGCCGCAACTTCAAGGCCCGCGCCATCGACGTCCAAAACCCCAATGCCCGATGAACTGGAACTTTTCGGCGTCCTCCAACGCCATGGCGTGCCGTTTGTCATCATTGGCGGACATGCGGTGAATTTCCACGGCTACGGAAGGGCTACCGAAGATACGGACATCGTCTGGCATCGCTCGCCCGAAGCTGAGCGGAATATGTTGCTGGCGCTCACCGACATGGATGCGCGCTACATCGCCAAGGAAATCGATCCGGCCACAGGAATCGAGCGAACCTACCCCGTCACTCTTCCCTTTATCCAGGCCTCCCGACTGATGATGCTCTGGACCAAATACGGGTTTCTCGACCTCTTCGACTATCTTCCCGGTCTTCCCCACGTAGATGTTCGCCAACTGCTTACCACGAGCATTGAGGCTGGAGGTGTTCGGTACGTGTCGCTTCCCTTGCTGCGCCAAATGAAGCACGCCTCGGCCAGAACAAAGGATCGGCTTGATCTTGAAAATCTGCCCGAGTGAATTGCGGGCTTGCCTGAGAACGTTCGTCGGCCAACGTCCCGCCGGCTCGAAAAGTCCCGCGCGTTTCGTCATGCCATCTGCCGGAGCTGAATCGTATCCACGATCTTGCCATGCGCCAGGACGTTGGTAATCACCACCAGCCAGGTGCCGTCATCGACCCATTGCCTTCGCTTGAGGTAGGCGAAGGCATTCAAAATGGTCTCCTCCGGATCGGCGCTGAATTTCATCAGAAAGGGTTCCACGCCCCAGGGTAACAGCAATTGGCGGAAAAGAGCTTCGTCATCTGTGAACGCGTAGATTGGCACGCCTACGGCCCGCAGGGCGGCTAAAGTATATGCCAGCATTCCGCTCCGCGTGAAAACGACGATGCCGGATTGGCCCAGCTCACGTGCGAGGACGGCAGCGGAGCGGAGCATTTTTGTTTTGGGTTCGTTCAGTTTGATCACTTCGTTCATGCCGCGTTTTTCGGTCGGTTCGATGGTTTTGACGATGTTTTTCATGACCTCGACGCACTCCAGCGGATACAGCCCGGTGGTGGTCTCGCCGGAAAGCATGACCGCGTCGGCCCGTTCGCGCACGGCAGTGGAAATGTCTGAAATCTCCGCTCGCGTGGGCATGGGAGCGGAGATCATCGATTCCAGGAGATGCGTGGCGATGATGACCGGCCGCCCTTCGGTCAGGCACAGATCGACGATCCGCGTTTGCACCAGCGGAAGCGTGTGATAATCCACCTCGATGCCCAGATCGCCGCGGGCGACCATGACCGCGTCGGCCACCTTGACGATTCCCTCGAGGTTGCGCAATCCGCCCTGGTCTTCGATCTTGGCGATGATGCGGGCCTTGGAGCCGAGATGGTCGAGCAACGCCCGCAGCACCAGAATGTCATCGCTGCGCCGAGCGAAAGAGAGGGCGACGAAATCGATCCCCGCTTCCACGCCCGTGCGAACGTCGCGTTCGTCTTTCTCAGTGAGGGACGGCAAATTCACGTCGACCCCGGGGAGATTGATGTGGCGGCGGGAGCCGAGTTTGCCGGGAGTCAGCACGCGGCCCAGAACGTGGGTTGCATCCTTGCTGACGACTTCGAGGCGAATCAGCCCGCTGTCGAGAAGGACGGTTGTGCCGACCGTCACGTCGGCGGGGAGGCCGGGGTAATTTACGCTGACGCCGCGGACGCCGGCGGTGGGCGTTTCGGTGTAGAACTCCAAGGTGTCGCCGGTTTTCAGGTCGATGGGCTCGGGGACTGTCCCGGTGCGAATCTCGGGGCCTTTGACGTCCATCATGACCGCGACGTGTCTCTGCACCTCGTGTGAGACTTCGCGGATGCGCTTGACGACGGCGGTGACCCATTCGCCGGTGGCGTGCGCCATGTTGAGGCGGATGACATCGACGCCGCTGGCGATGAGTTGGGCGAGTTTCTCTTTGGATTCGGTGGAGGGTCCGATGGTGGCTATGATTTTGGTGTGTCTGTAATGACCGCGCATGGGGTGTCCGATTTTCGGGAGCGCGGTTGGTTGCAGGGAGTGTAGCAAAGCGCGAGCAGGTTGGGAAACCCGGTTCCGCCCTCGTTGAGCCGGCCCGTCCTCGGGCCGTCTTCCAGCACGCTATAATCAGCCGATGCCGAAGAATGAATCTCCGTCCATCGATCCCGGAGTGCGCATTGGCCACGTGCATTTGAAGGTGTCCGACCTGGAGCGATCGCTGGCGTTCTACCGCGATGTTCTAGGGTTTGAACTGACCCAACGATTCGGAACTCAGGCGGCGTTTATCTCCGCCGGCGGCTATCACCATCACATAGGCTTGAACACCTGGGAGACCGAAGGAGGCCCCCCGCCGCCGGCGAATTCGACCGGGCTCTATCATTTGGCCATTTTATATCCGACGCGGGCGTTGCTGGCCGACGCTCTGCGCCGATTGATTAAGGTGGGAATTCCGCTGGACGGGGCCGCGAATCACGGCGTCAGTGAAGCGCTCTATTTGCGCGATCCGGATGGGAATGGTGTGGAGTTGTATTGGGATCGCCCGCCGGAACAGTGGCCGCGCACGCCCGATGGGAAATTGGAGATGTTTACGCGGGAGTTGGATTTGGATGATTTGCTTGCGGAGGGAACTCGCTGAATAGGATTGATGAGAATTCATTCGTCGGCTTGTCCGGCGCGAGCGGTGGGAAGGATCGCCGTGCCGGGGTCGTCGATGATTGACGTTTCCATCCCGGGAATCTCCGCCCTGCCGATGCCGGCGGCCATCAGACGATGAGCGAAGCCTTCGGACTGATCGACTTCGCCGTGGACGATCCAGGATGACGTTTGTTTTCCGATCGTGGGCTGAAGGAATCGCAAAAGTTCGTCGCAGCCGGCGTGGGCGCTGAGGCCGTGGATCGTGCGGACTTGGCATTTCACGTCGTACCAGCGATTGAAGATGCGGACGCGCTTGGCGCCCTCCTGAAGGCGGCGGCCCAGGGTTTGCGGGGGAATGTAGCCGCAGAAGACGACCAGATTGTCGCCCTGCTCCACGCCTTGGGCGAGGTGGTGCAGGATTCGGCCGAATTCGCAACTCGGGCTGGAGGCGATGATGACACAGGCGCCGGCCTGGGAATTGATTTGTTTGCTTTGCTCGGAAGTTGAGGCAAACGTGACGCGAGATAGGCCGAACAGGTCGTTGTTGCCGATCGCGTCCAGGGTGGGCTGGTCGTAATTCTCGCGGAATTGGCTGTGGATCCGGCTGATTTCGACGCCCATGGGGCTGTCCACGAAGATGGGGATTTCCGGAATCTGTTTGTCGTGAATGAATTTCTGGATGTACCAGAGAACGGTTTGGGTGCGGCCGACCGCGAAGCTCGGGATCAGCAGCCGGCTCTTTCGCTGGATGCAGAACTTGACGGCGTCGAGGAATTGCGGGCCGACTTCGGCCATCGGGGCGTGAGTTGAATTGCCGTAGGTGCTTTCGGTGATGAGATATTCCACGGGAGCGGGGATCGGCTGGGGATCGCGGAGGATGGGCGTGTCATATCGGCCGATGTCGCCGGTGAACAGGAGCGTGCGCTGGCGGGCGGATTCGCTCCATTCGATCAGGACATAGGCGGAGCCGAGAATGTGACCGGCGTCGAAAAATGTGAAGCTGACGCCTTTGCCGAGATCGGTTTTCTGGCCGTAGGGAGCGTGGCGCATGAGCTTCAGAACGGCGGGAATATCGTCCGGGGTGTAGAGCGCGGCCAGGGGAGCGTCTTGCGGATCGCGGGAGCGGCGGTTGAGGTACTCGATGTCTTCCATCTGGATCATGGCCGAATCGTTCAGGACGATGCGCGCGACCTCGGCGGTTGCGGGTGTGCAGTAAATAGGGCCTTTGAATCCGGCCTTCGTGGCGACGGGGAGCTTGCCGCAGTGATCGAGATGGCCGTGGGATAGGATGATCGCGTCGGCGGTCTTGACGTCGGCCGGAAGATACTCGTTGATGCGGCGAGCCTCGTCGCGCGAGCCCTGGTAGATGCCCATGTCGAGGAAAATTCGCAGGCCGTTGATTTCCAGCAGATGGGATGAGCCGGTAACGGTGCGGTCGGCGCCGCAGAACTGGATGCGCATGCCGGCAAGTCTATCAGACGTTGGCCGATCGGACGACCGTCTCCAGCGCGGCAAGATGGCTCTTGAGCGCTCGCCGGCCCGTGGGCGTAAGCGAATACCAGCTCACCGGCTTGCGATCCTGGAATTCCTTTTTCACCGCGATGTACTCGGCTTCCTCGAGTTTCCGGAGCTGCGCGCCCAGATTACCGTCGGTTTCCTTGAGCAAACCGCGCAGCGTGCTGAAGTTGATCTCATCGTTGGCGCTCAGGAGCACCATCGTTCCCAGCCTCGCTCGATGCTGCAACAGCCCGTCGAGCCGATCCAAACCGCCGGGAGCGTGATGGATGGAGTGGGTGGAACGGCCCATGGCGCTTCCTCGTAGAAAGTTCGCGGATTTAGGCCGGAATCGATTCCGGAACGTCTTTCGGCGGCCGCGGAGCGAAAAGAGTTGGGCCCATCAATCCGAGCGCAAAGACGATCCCCAATGCCGTCCAGCCGTAGTGCGGCACGAAGCCAACCAGAACGCCGCCAACACACAGCACCGGACCCAGCCAAAGGAAATTCCGGTCGTAATGAACGCCGCCCAGGAAATAAAAAATGCCGACCATCATCACCACGATTTGGCCCGGCGCCTGGCCCCTAACGCCCGGAATGGCTACACAGATCGCGATGGCGCAAAGAACGATCAGCAGCGATCCGCCCAACCAAAACAGCCCCGCGCGGTTTCGACTCGTTCTCACCCCCGCCGATTTTTTATGTCGGTATTGAACAAAAAGGGAGGCCGCCAAACAGACAACCCCCGCATAAATAAAAAACGGCCTGGCATAGCGCGGGGCAAGGTCAATCAGTGGATAGCCGATCAATACGTATAAAGCCCAAATCCAATAACCCACCCGACCGCGCGGCCAGCGCTCGGCGCGGGTCACGACCTCGCGAACATAATGAAGGTCCTGCTGAAGCTGATGTGTATCACTCATATGCACTCCTGTTAGAGTTCTCTATTATTTAGAGTATAGACCGAAATGTCAAGGCCTGATTCGTT
This sequence comes from Tepidisphaeraceae bacterium, assembly GCA_050012375.1. Classification (GTDB taxonomy): domain Bacteria; phylum Planctomycetota; class Phycisphaerae; order Tepidisphaerales; family Tepidisphaeraceae; genus PALSA-1353. The sequence continues at coordinate 94,312 of JBEKHH010000002.1, read as the reverse complement.
TTTTTTCGCGACGCCGATGAGTGCCGAGGACCTGTCAGCTAACATATTGCGCATGATGCAGATAGGTGTCGACATTGGCGGAACATCGGTGAAGGCCGCGGGCGTCGAAAACGGCCGCTGTCTTTGGACCGGTCAAAGCGGCTTCTACGCGAAGCCCACGACCGAGGAACTGCGCACGGCCATTCGAACCGCCGCCGGCGGACGCGCCGCTTGCTTCGAGGCCATCGGGCTATGCGTGCCGGGATTGTTTGATGGGAAACAACGGAAGATAACGTTTGCGGTGAATGTGCCGGGGATCGTGGGGATTGCGCTGGACCGTCTTGTGCCGGAGTCGCTGAATTTACCCACGGGCAAGCCGGCGAAAATTTGCAACGATGCGGAGGCGGCAGCGTTCGATATTCTTCAATCCCGAGACCTGCGCGGACGCCTTCTGGTGCTGACGCTGGGGACGGGGATCGGGATTTCCGTGCTGGACGAGGGGCGTCCGCTACGCGTGGAGGGAGAATCCCCGGGGCATATTGGGCAGATCGATGTTTCGATCGCGGGGCATGACGTGGTTGGGCCGGACGGCGGAGCCGGGGGATTGGAAGGATATTTGGGCGTGACGGCATTGCGAGCCGAATATGGGCCGGATGTTTCGGCGGCGGTGGCGAAATTTCGCGGGGATGAGCCGGCGATGTTGGCGCTGGTGCGGGCGATACGGATCGCGCATGCGATCTATCGCCCGCAGCACGTCTGTTTGTGCGGCGGGATTGGGATTCGGATGAGGCACTTGATCCCCGAGCTTCGCCGCGGGATTGAAATGAAATTGACTAATCTTGCGCGCCAGGGATGGACGCTGAGTTGCGGGGATGATGATTTTCATGCGGCGCGTGGGGCCGCGCGGATGGCGGGCGGGATTTGATCGGTGAAACGCGCTCCCCGTTCGGCTGAACTCACGGCCGAAGCCTTCGGCTCGCAGCTAACCCGGAAAATTCAAGATTCACCGCCCGCCAGTACGCTGGGGATGGGGGAAAAATCCGAAATCAGAAACCAGAATGACGAATCAAGCCCGAATGACCAAAACCGAAACGAAGATCGTTTCAGTCATTCTGATTTCGGATTTGGTTCGTCATTCTGGTTTCGCACTTTCGGGTTTTCTCCGCGTCCTCCGCGTCTCTAGCGAAGCGGGCGGTGAATAATCTGCGCTAAGCGGTTAATGTCCGTGCGCCGGCTCGCCCAGGATTTTCTTCAGTTCGATGAGCTTCTCTTCTTCCAATTGTGGGGTTTTGGCTTCCACAACCAAACGCAGCAGGGGCTCGGTGTTGCTCTTGCGGACGTTGAACCACCAGTCGCCGAAATCGACCGTGATGCCGTCGAGATAATCGACCTGGCCTTTCTTGTACGCTTCGGCCAACTCGCGAATCTTGCCGTCTTTGTCTTCAACCTGGAAATTCACTTCGCCGCTCTGGCTGTAGCGATGCAGCGGAGCGACCAGTTCGCTGATCGGCTTGGGCTGGCCGGAGAGGACGGATAAAACCCGGGCGAAGACGATGGCGCCGCTGTCGGCGTAGAAGTTGTCGCGGAAATAGAAGTGGCCGGAGAGTTCGCCGCCGAAAACGGCCTTGGTTTCGGACATGGTTTTCTTGATGAAGGCGTGTCCGACGCGGTCGCGGCGCGGAATGCCGCCGGCGGCTTTCACTTCATCGGCTACGACGTGGCTGGACCGGAGATCGTAGACGATCGTCGATCCCTTGTTCTGGGGCATTTGCAGGAAATCCCTGGCGACGATCGCGGTGATCATGTCGCAGCCGATCACCTTTTGGTTTTCATCGACGAAGATGCAGCGGTCGGCGTCGCCGTCGAAGCACACGCCGAGGTCCGGCTTTTCCTTGGCGATGACGGCTTTGAGCATGGCCAGGTTTTCCTCCACGAGGGGATTGGGCTCGTGGGTGAACCTGCCGGTGATCTCGAAGAGAAGCGGGATGATGTGGAGGTCGGGGATGCCGTCAAAAATGGCGGGGATCATTTTGCCGGCCATTCCGTTGCCGGCGTCGACGACGACTTTTACCGGGCGCTGGAGTTGGAGGAATTGCAGGACGTGTTTGCGGTATTCGCTCCAGAGGTCTTGCTGGCGGAGTTGTCCGGAAAGGCCGGTCTGTCCGACGCGGAGACTGGCGGCGATGCGTTTGATGTCGTCCAGGCCGCTGGCGGCGCCGATGGGCTTGGCTTTGGGGCCGCTGATTTTGAATCCGTTGTATTGGACGGGGTTGTGCGAGGCGGTGGTTTGAATGCCGCCGACGGCGTCGAGATAGTTGATCGCAAAATAGATCATCGGCGTGTCGAGCATGCCGACGTCGATGACATTCATGCCGACGCTGCGGATGCCGTCGATGAGCGCGCCGGCGAGGGATGGGGAGCTTGGGCGCATGTCGCGGCCGACCACGAGCGTGTCTTCGAGCTTGACGCGATCGGTGGCGTTCTGGCGGCTGCGCTTGAGGTATTGTGCGGTGGCGTGGCCGACCTTCCATGCGACCTCTTCGTTGAGAGGATTGGGATAGGTGGCCCGAATATCATAGGCTTTGAAGATTTTGTCGATCATGGGTTGGTTGGAGTTTAGCGGTCAATTGAGATGCGGGCAATGACGAGAATCGGGAAGAATTTGGACTCCCCCGGACGCTGAGATCGGGGAGATGGACGCGAAGAAGATTTTTGGCCAGGGCTGAAAATCAGACAGGATAGCGCAACAATCGGCAAATTTGAAAATTCATTTCCGCACCTTCGCCATCGTCTCCGGCCCCGATTCCAGTCTGAACACTGTAATTTCCGGCCGGCACCACTCCTGCACCCGCTGGCCGTAGCTGAGCCCGCGGTTGACGTACAGATGCCGGCCGCTCACGGAATAATATCCGTGCGTGTAATGGCGGTATCGCTGCGGATAAAGCTTGCGGCCGAGTCTTGATGTCGCCACCTGTCGCCCGTGCGTGTGGCCGCTGAGCATCCATTGCCAGGGGAAATCCATCAGCTCGCGCACGTTGGCGGGATTGTGGTTGAGGCAGATGATCGGAAGCGACGCATCGACGCCGGCAAACGCCTTGGCGGCATCGATATTGCCGGACCACTCATCATCGAGTCCGACGATCACCAGCGGACGTTTAGCGCCGGGCGGCTTTACGCGCAGCACCTCATTCCGCAGCACGATCAGGCCGCGCTTGCGCAGGCGCGATTCCAGGTAATCGCCCCGGCGAACGCCTTCGCCGTTCACGCGCCTGCCGTATATGCTGTAATCGTGATTGCCAAAGGTGCATACCACGCCGTGCTCCGCTTTCACGTGTGACAGCAACGTCGCGATCCGATCCGCGAATCGGTATCCGCCCGTAATCAGGTCGCCGGTGATCACCACCATCTGCGGCTGGAGTTCGTTCACCCAATGCAGGTATTGGATCAAATATCGCTGCCAGACGACCGGGCTGTAATGCAGGTCGGAAATCTGAACGATCTTCCACCCGGCCAGGGTCGGATCGAGATTCGCCAGCGGCATTGCCCTGCGATGGATCTCCACCCAGCGGCGATTGACGGGCAGCGCGTGCATGCCCGTCAGCCCCAGGCGGGCCAGGTTTCTCCAGATCGCCCGACGCCACCTATTCTGCCGCCTCCAATGCGGCTTGTTCAGGTACTCAAAAAATCGATTCGCCATGATCCAACATCATTTCCCGAGAGTATTCGATCATCGCCAGCGCCGCGGCGATCTCTTGGCCGGCATGTTCATCGCCCTTGCGAGCGGCGGCGTCGATTCCTTGCCGATACGCCTGCCGGGCCGCGTCGATCTCTCCCGAGGATTCCAGAATCTGGCCCTTTTGATGATAAGCGTAGCAATAGCCCCAATCGTGCTGAATCACCTTGTCCAGATATTCCACCGCCGATTTGGCGTCGCCCGATTTGCGATATTCCAGCGCCACGGCATACAAAAGAAATGCATCGCCCGGCGACTTTTCCAACATCTGCCGCAGCTTGTCCATTCGGGATGAATCAGCGCTCATCTTGAGGTCCTGCTTTATCCAGCCTTCACTTTCAGCGGCCTGTGTTGCATGTGCAGCGATTCCGCGACGGCCCCGTTGGTGACGCGGCCGCCAGCCATATTGATCCCCTCGGCCAGGCCGGGATCATCGCCCGCCGCCCGCTCATATCCGAGCGCGGCAATCTTCAGCGCGTACGGCAGGGTCGCATTGCAGAGGGCAATCGTGCTGGTCCGCCCCACCGCGCCCGGCATGTTTGTCACGCAATAGTGCACAACGTTTTCAACGACAAACGTCGGCTGTTGATGCGTGGTCGGCCGGCTGGTCTCGACACAGCCGCCCTGATCGATCGCGACATCCACGATGACGCTGCCGTTGCGCATTTCCACCAGATCATGCCGGGTGACCAGGCGCGGTGCCTTGGCCCCGGGAATGAGCACCGCCCCCACGATCAGGTCCGCATTTCGCAAATGATCGCGCACGGTGTGGGCGTCGCTGAAAATCGTCCGCACATTGGCCGGCATCACATCCGCCAAATACCGGAGCCGCTCGAGATTCACGTCCATTAAAACCACGCTGGCCCCCAGGCCCGCCGCCACTCGGGCGGCGTGCGTCCCCACGGTCCCCGCCCCCAGCACCACCACATCCGCCGGCTCGACCCCCGGGACGCCGCCGAGCAAAATGCCCCGCCCCATCATCGGCTTTTCCAGATATTTCGCGCCTTCCTGAATGCTCATCTTCCCCGCGATCTCGCTCATCGGGGTCAGACAAGGCAATCGGCCCGCGCGATCCTTGATCGTCTCGTACGCGATCGCCACGATCTCCGATTCCAGACACTGCTGCGTCAGTTCCGGCGAAGCCGCGAAATGAAAATAGGTGAAAACAATCTGCCCCGGCCGAAAAAGCCCGATCTCCGCCGGCTGCGGCTCCTTGACCTTGATGACCAATTCCATGCCGGTGATCGCTTCGCCGGCAGTCGGCACAATGCTCGCGCCGGCCTTGGCATAGGCGGCATCGCTGAATCCGCTGGCTGCGCCGGCGGTCGCCTGCACGAACACCTGATGCCCGCCTTTGACCAGCAATTCCACGCCGACCGGCATCATCGCGATGCGATATTCGTCTGATTTGATTTCCTTGGGAACTCCGATACGCATAAACGAAACCTCGCTGAAGAACAACCGATGGAGCTTAAGTAGTATGCGCCCTGGGGCCGAAAAGAAAAGCGCTGTTGAAGTCTTAACAGAGCCGTAGGCACGCCCCGGCTGCGCCAAATTCGCAAACAATCATCCGGGTTGGATCTTTGCCCCCGCGGCGGCGAGAAGGGCGGCGTTGGTCTTCTGCTTGCCCATCACGTCCAGCAGGGTTTTGATCGACTGGGCGGGCTGCATGTTGCTCAGCAATCGCCGGATGTTTCGGGCGGCGGCGAGTTCTTGCGCGCTGAGCAGCTTTTCTTCTTTGCGTGTGCCGCTGGCGGCGATGTCGAGCGAGGGATAGATGCGCTGGTTGGCCAGGTTGCGATCCAGGACCAGCTCCATGTTGCCGGTGCCTTTGAACTCCTCGAAGATCACCTGGTCCATGCGGCTGCCGGTGTCGATGAGGCAGGTGGCCATGATGGTGAGGCTGCCGCCGTTTTCGATTTTTCTGGCGGCTCCGAAAAGGCGTTTGGGGATTTCCAGGGCCCGGTTGTCCAATCCGCCGGAAAGGGTGCGGCCGCCGCTGGGGCCGCCGGTGTTGAAGGCCCGGCCGAGGCGCGTCAGGGAATCCAGCAGCACGACGATGTGCTCGCCGAATTCGACCTGGCGCTTGCACCGCTCGATGACGAGTTGGGCGAGGTCGAGATGTTTTTCGACGGTGTTGTCGTTGCTGGATGCGTAGACCGTGCCGGGCACGTTCCGCTTCATGTCGGTGACTTCTTCGGGGCGTTCGTCGACGAGGAGGAGGATGACTTTCACTTCCGGGTGATTGTGATGGATTCCGCGCGCGATGTTTTGCAGGAGAATGGTCTTGCCGGAACGGGGCGGGGCCACGATCAGACCCCGCTGCCCGAAGCCGATCGGCGCGAAGATGTCGATGATGCGCGTGGTGAATTCGGTTGGGCTGTGTTCCAGGCGGATCATCGGCTCGGGGTCGAGCGGGGTGGAATCGTAGAGCGTGGTGGTTTCGATGTAATCGGATGGGGTGCGGCCCTCGATGGAGTCGACTTGCACGATGACGTCGCCCCTGGGGATGCCCCGAAGAAGCAGCCCCGGGCGAAGCTGAAGCTCGCGAATCAGCTTGCGCGGCACGATGCCGCGGCGCAGCGGACGCAGGGGGTGCAGGGGATCCCGGAGCTGGCCGTCGCGGCGCTCATCGGGAATGTGCAGGATGCCTTCTAAGGCCGTTGTCGTTGTTTGCATTCAGTCCACAGGTGCGATGGGGAAAGTCCTACGGTAGAATACGTCATTATACGCGAAACAACTGGTATGTAAACAAGGAGTCGTAAATGGATTTGCTGGCAAAACTACAGGAAGACATGAAAGTGGCCATGAAAAGCGGGCAGAAGGATCGGCTGAGCGTGATCCGGATGCTGCTAAGCGACGTAAAAAACATCGACCTGGCGCCCAAGCCCACGACCGCTCAGGAGGCCGTCGCTTCCTACGGTAAAAAGCTGCGAAAGAGCCTGGAAGAGTACGAAAAGCTCGGGAAGTCGGCGGTGGTGGAAAAATTGAGGTTTGAGATTTCCGTGGTTGATGAATATCTTCCCAAGAAGGAATCTGCCGCCGATACGGAAAAATTGGTTTATGAGTTCGTGGCCAAGAACGCTTTCACGGAAAAGCAGTTTGGGCAGGCCATGGGGGCCTTCATGAAAGCCTATGGGACCACGGTGGAGCCGGCGGTGGCAAATCAGCTATTGCGTAAAGCGCTGTCGGGGAAGTAAAAACATCTGCCCTGTGACTTGCGAATTGCCGATAGATGTGTTAGATGCAGCGCAGGCGAGAAGACGGATGCCGGGACGCAAGTGCCAACGGATGTCGTCCTAAGTTATGCGCTCATGAACACTTAAGGAAAAAGGAGTTTGCCGTGCCAAAGGATTCATCTAAGTCGAGGTTTTCGAATTCCAAAGGTCCCGTGAGCCGCAACACGCCGGTGCCGCGCCCCTTCGCTGTCAAACGCGAAGTGACGCATGAAATGATCGCCAAGCGAGCGTACGAAATCTACCGTTCCGGTAGGGGCGGCTCGCAGGTGGAAAACTGGCTGCGCGCCGAGCGAGAACTGAAGAGCTGATCCACCGCCTCGCTCGGGGCGATTTTGCAGGGAAAATCGAATGCGGATCGTGAAACGGTTCGCTTTCGCCAAGTCTCTTCGCGCTTCCGTGCCTAAGATACGCTATGGATTGCTTGTCGGATTCAGTTGAAGACCGAGTCCTGACGGTTCCACTTTTCCCGTTGCCCAACGTGGTGTTGTTTCCGCGCGCGGTGCTGCCGCTCCATATTTTCGAGGAGCGCTACAAGACCATGACGGCGGATGTGCTGGCGGGCGAGCGGCTGGTGGCAATGGCGCTGCTCAAGCCGGGCTGGGAGAGGAATTACCACCAAAGGCCCGCCATCGAGCCGGTGGTCTGCGTGGGGCAAATCCTGAATTGCGAACGGCTCGCCGATGGAAAATACAATTTTCTTTTGCAGGGCCGAATGCGGGCCAAGATCATTGGGGAACAGAACTCTCGCCCTTATCGCGTCGCCCGTGTCGAACCGATCCTGGAAAGCAACGTCATGGAGATCGATCTGACCAACGAGCGCCAGCGGCTTATGGAAATCTTCTGTCGTGGGCGACTTGCGTCAACGGCGGCTGGGACGGAATTGCAAAAAATCCTTTCCAGCCAGTTGCCGACCCGCGAAGTCGCCGACCTGATCGCGTTTCACGTTTTGAATAATGTTGGACTTAAGCAGTCGCTGCTGGCCGAGCCGGATGTGGCGCGGCGGGTTTGCCGGCTCATTTCGGCGTTGGATGGGGCGCTTCCGATCCTCGAGCTGGCGGCGACCGGCAGCAGCGAGAGCGGAGATTTCAACTAAACTTCCAAGGTATCGACCTTCGTACGTCGGCGTCGTCTTTGCGTTCGGCGCGATTTTAGCAAGAATGCCTCGCGGGAAGCGACGGCATGTGGTATTTCGCGTATGGATCGAATCTCAATTCACGGGCGGTAACGGAATGGTGCCGTCACTATGGATATCGCCAGCCCGCCCTTAAGCCGGGCCAGCCCGCGGTGCTCGACAACTACCGTCTCTGTTTTCCGATTTTCAGCGAATATTTCGGCGGCGGGATCGCGGACATCGTTTACGATCCCGGCAAATACGTCGCCGGGGCATTGTTCGATCTGAATGAGGTCGATCTGAAAGTCCTCGACGCCAAGGTGGGGCGAAAACTGGACTCCGTTTCGGGAAAAGAGATCGGAATATATTCACGGACGCAGGTGAAGGTGGCTCCGCTGGGCAAGGGGGAGTCGGTCACGGCCATGACCTATCAGGGGGTCTCGAAAGAAAAGTATCACATCCCGCCAACTCAGCATTACATGGATTTGGTGATCCAGGGAGCGTACAGCTTTGGATTGTCGATGATGTGGATCGCGTACTTGCAGAGCTTCAGCACGCAGGTCGGCCGCAAGCCGCGCCCGCCGGGCTACGGCGACGCGGCGCCGAGGCTTTGAAACCATAAAACGAACTGCAACCGCAGAGACGCTGAGACGCAGAGACAGACGCGGAGAAAAGCGGTTTGAATTGATATTTATCTGCCGCTAAAAATCTTCTCCGCGTTTTCCTCAGCGTCTCCGCGTCTCTGCGGGTGCATTTTTGATTGCGGCCAATCTCCTGGCGACAATCTGCAAATGGGAAGCCTTCGCCGCCGCCGTGGGATCTTTCGATAGCTCGATCTCCAGTTCCAAAAGGCGATCGAACGCGCCGTCCATTTGCAAAAGATGCTTGAACGTCCGCACCGGCAGGATTGTTTTGCCCGTCAGTTTCACAACTTCAAAGCCGCTGCGCTCAAAGAGGCGCCGCAGTTCGTCGGGCGTGAAGGCCGTGAGTTGGAACCGTTCCCGCTCATCGGCGGTGAGCCATTGGGTTCGGCCTGTTTTGACAAATGATTCCAGGCCGTCGATGTCGCCGCAATCGAGGAAATGATCGAGGGCCGCGAGCTTGTTGTCGGCGGTGGCGATGACCGTGCCGCCAGGTTTGCAGATTCGGTGCATTTCCCGCACCGCCGACGCCGGATCGGAGCAGATCGACAGCGGATCGCCCATGGCCAGAATCAAATCAAATCTTTCCGCCTCAACGTTGGATAAATCGACGATGTCGGCAACCAGCAGCGTCGCCCTCTCGGCTTTGCTTCCGAGCGATTGGAGCTTGGCGCGCGTCTGCTCGATCATGGCGGCGGCATGATCGATGAACGTGGTGGCGAATCCGCTCTTGAGCAATTTCAGGCCCCACTTGCCGGTGCCGCAGCCCAGATCGCAGCAGTGCGCGGATAAATCGGTGGGAAGCCAGGGTCGGATCGCCTGCCAGGTCAGCCGGTCGTGGAACTCCCAATAGGGATCGTCATAAATGGCATCGTATTTCCGAGCCACGCGATCGTGGTATCGGCGGGATGCGGCGTTGGAGGGGCGGCGGTGTTTCATGGGCTGGCGATGCTCTCAAATACCCATCGCACAGGGTATCATGCCCGATATGGATATCGCGAAAAAACTTGCGGAATTGGGTTGGACCCTGCCGGTGGCGCCCAAGCCGGTCGGCGCGTATCTGCCGGCGGTTCGCACGGGCAATCTGCTGTATGTGAGCGGCCAGCTTCCTATCTGGAGCGGCAAGCTGATTGCCGAGGGAAAGGTCCCGTCGGAAACAAACGTCGAGACAGCCAAGAAAGCCGCGGCCCAGTGCGCCGTGAATGCCCTGGCAATCGTCGGCAGCGAGCTTGGCGGGGATTGGAGCCGGTTGGTGCGGGTGGTGCGAATGGCGGTTTTCGTGCAGTGTGAAGTCGGATTTCACGATCAGGCCAAGGTGGCTAACGGCGGCAGCGAACTCTTGCAGCAGGTTTTGGGGGAGGCGGGGAAACATGCCCGCGCGACCGTCGGTGTGAATGCGCTGCCGCTGAATGCGGCCGTGGAGGCGGAATTCCTCTTCGAAATCCAGTGACCGCCGCCTTCGGTGGTAATTGATCGCGTGCTAAATAAGGAACCGTGATGCAGGGACAATTCAAGCATATTTAGCGGCGGTGCGAAGCACCGCGTGTTCCGCCGATGTCCCAGAATCGCGGTCGCCTATTGGGGCTCTGTCTGACGGATCAAGGACCCTCAGTTTTTCCCGCAGGACATGCCGACGGTTGCCGGGGGCTTCCGCAAGCATCAGGGGAAAGGGCCGGATAGCGTGACGCTCTGTCCGATGGCCGGAACCTTAAATAGCTGGTAGGAAAATGTTCGCCAGTCGAACCAGAGCCAGTGGAAATCGCGCGAATCCAGCGATGTGTCGAAGCGAAAAGCAACGCGGGAAGGCAAATCCGATGCATCCGATTCCAGAACTTCCACCGTGAGGCTGCCGAGGTCGTAGCGGTCGCCTTGTTTGCATCTGGGTCCGGCTAGGAACAGGTTGAAAGTCCTGAAGAGGTAGGCGAAATGGACGGGACCAACATTGTCGCAGGAGAATATGTCCGGCCCTTTGGATTGAATCACCAGGGTTTTGTCATCGGTCCTTTCAACGTCAAAGCTCGTGCAACCCGGCACCAGCGTTCTCATGGTCTTTGGCAGTGGCTGGTGGTGATACGCTTTGTAACAAGGTGCATGAGCCAACGACGCGAGCGGGCAGGGTGCGTTGACTACGATCACATTCTCGTTCTCCATGTTTGGTGAATCGCCGAGATCGCTGAGGCGGGTTATCCCGTTGAAAAAGAAAGGGACTGCTTTGACCGTAACGACTCTTCCGGCGATCGCTCCCGGAACATGCGCCAGAATCAGCATGACACAGGCAACCCAGGCCAGGATTCGGTAGGGCAAGAATTCCGGCAGCAGGCTTTGCCGGGTGATCAGGCCGGCAATGAAACAGGCAATCAATCCATAAGCTCCGACGGCCACAAAGCCGAGGTTTTTGCCTAACGGCGTTACAGTTGCCGCCGGGATGGCGGCCAGCATCATGACGGCGAACCAGAAGGCGGCGGTTTTGTCCCTGCGCACCCATGGCAGGAAAACAACCAAAGCGGCGAGAACTGACACGCAACAAAAACCAATGACCTTTGGCTGCAATATTGGATTCACCGCGAGCAAAAAATCCGGCGACAGGCCGGTAAGCTGGCCTCCGAGCAGAACCATCGCTCTGGGGACCAGTTGCCTCGCAAACAACAGCGGGTCGTGGGCAGGATCAATGTACAATTCGACGTTGCGCAGGCCAAAACCAAGAGCCTCATAGATTGTCCGCCACACGATGATGACCAGAATCGAAGGCAATACCGTCATCGCCCGCCTGCGAAAGGAACCCGGTTCAAGCACCAGGGCATACGCGAGAATGAAGGCAAACGTGGAAGCTCCACCTTCATCCGCCAGAAGCGAAAGCGCCAGGAACAGGGCGGAAAGCACGCATCCGCAACGGGACTTTGCCCAACGCCATTGATGATGTTCATAAAGACACAACAGACCGAAGAAAATTGACACCATGAAACCGCGGTTGGCGACGAACATCACCGGGAAATATGTGTTGCTGTCGAGCAGAAACAGCAGCGCCGCCAGTCCGGCAGCCCACCCCATCCCCATCAACTTCCGGTAAACAATCGTGATGAGAAACACGATGGCAGCGAACCAGGCGATGTTGTGGGCGTGCATCAACCCCGGCGAATCCGGAAACAGGCGATAATCAAGCCAATGGGTGAAGGCGGTGACCGGCCGCCAGAGACACACTCTTAAATTGTCCGGCGTCCACCACGGCAGCACGCCGTAGTTCTTCGCCAGCGCCATGCATCGCGGATCCCGGTTTAAGAAGCCGGGGAAAAGGTCGCACAGGACAGTCGAGAAGCTGCCGGATTCCGGAGGCAGCATGCCCGTCTCGTGCATTCGCGGCGGCAATTGGCCGGGCTTGAGTTCGACAACCCGCTGCATCAGATCGTCCATCACCAAGCCGGTCTTCAAGGCGGGCAACATCACGAGTATCGCCCCGATCGCAAGGACCGCGGGAAGATAACGGTGCTCAAGAAATCTCTTCGCGAAATCCAACACCCAGGTTCCCGTTCCCTTCGTTTTCATCGTTTCGATTTGATGGGGCAAGAATCGCTGGTGACCGTTAAGAAGGCACAAGGCAAAGAGGCAAAACCCATCAGCAGCAGCGACGACTCCTTTCCGAATCTATTGACGGAGTGTCCGCCTAACTGTTTCACATTTCCAGGTCGATTGCAGTCGAAGGACTTCGCATGTCGTGCATCAGAACGCCCTCTTCCGTTTAGCCGCGGCCCGAAGGGGAGCGCGTTTTGGGGATGTCCCAGAATCGCCGATCCCTATTCAGTGCCCAATGGGTTGCGTCGCCGCCCCGCCGCCCAAGGCATTGGTGAGTTGGTCGTGGTATCGCTCGGCATATTTGCGCATGATCGCCATGTTCTCCTCGGGGACGTCCTGGCTCATCTGCCGGGCGCTGTCTTTCAACTGCTGCAAGGTGGCGGCCAACTGAACCGACCGCTGCTGGCATTCAGCAATGTCGCCCTGAGCGGCGGCGACGGCAGCGTCATTGTCGGCTTTCACCGACGCTTTCTCATCATCGGTGACGGGAGCTTCCGGATGAGCCGCCTTCTGGGCCGCGGCGCTGGCGCGGGCCGCGGCGTCGGCTTGCGCCTTCTTGGCATCCTCTTCCCGGCTGCGGGCGTCCTTGGCCGCCTCTCGCGCGGTCTGCGCTTCGGTCTTCTTGTTATCGATGTAAGCGGGCCGATCATCCGCTGAAACGTCCGACGGGGGATGGCTTGCCAATTCATCGGCGGCCTTGGCGTCGGCGTCGTGCTGCTTTGCCTCGGCTTCGGCGGCGGCCGCGTCGTCGCCGCGCTGTTTTGCTTCGTCGAGCGCCGATTGCTGGTCCGCTTTGGCGCTCTTGACCGCCTCGTCGCGGTCCCCCGCCGTCATCACCCGCACGCCCTCCTTTTGCGCTTTCTGACAGGCCGCCAGCCGATTTTGAGCATCGACAAGCTTTGCGCTATTCTCCTCGGTCTGCGATTCGATCTGGTCGCCGGCGTTTTTGAAGGCCTGATCCAAGTAGGTGATCGCACTCCACGCAGCCAGGGCCTGTTGGGAAATCCACTCGAATTCCTCCCTGCTGATGTGGTGGCGCTGGAGACAGGCCTGGTATCGCCTGTCCAGGTCCCCCGCCGCCGCGAGCCGCGCCCCTTCCGTTGGCGCCGTGGAAATGTCGTGAAGGATTTTGGCGTTTTCAGCCAGCCAATCCTTTTGCGCATCGAGAAACACTTTCAATTGGTCTTCGCTGAATTTCCTGTCGGCGGGCGGTTTCCACTGCGCGCCGGCGGAACCGGCCAGCAACAAGACGACAACCGCTCCGGTAATCCATTTCCTGGCCATATCTCTCCCTGATCGTGTCCCCGCACAAGCTTAGCAAAGCCCCAAGGGCGTTCGCCGTCAAGAGATTCGCACGAAAGTTGCCAGCGCACCCAGTTTACGATATTCGTACCAATATCTTGAAGAGACCGATGGACATCGCAGTCTTACGGAGGAAGCTGCCGGAGTTCGGCCAAGGTCATGTCCTGCGGTTTTATGATTCGCTGGATTCGTCGGGCCGGCAAAACATCGTTCGGCAACTTCAGGCGCAGGATCTACAGAACATCGCGGATTTGGCGCGGACGCACGTTCGCGTCAAGCCGACGATTGCCCTGCCCAATCGGATCGAACCGGTATGCCCCTTTCCCCATCAGCCGGATGCCCTTCGCCGTCCGTTGTATGACGAGGCGCGCCGCCGCGGACGCGAACTCCTGGCCGATGGAAAAGTGGGCGCATTCCTGGTCGCCGGGGGACAGGGAACGCGCCTTGGTTATGACGGGCCCAAGGGGGAATATCCCATTACACCCGTGAAGAACAAGCCGCTGTTCCAGGTCTTCGCCGAGCAGCTTTTGGCGCACGGGCGCCGAGCCGGCCGCACGATCCCCTGGTACATCATGACCAGCGACATCAACAACATGCAGACCCGCGCGTTTTTCCACAAGAACCATTTCTTCGGCTACGAAGAAGATTCCGTCTTTTTCTTTCAGCAGGGAATGATGCCGGCCTTTTCCATGGATGGAAGGCTGGTGCTTTCCGAGCGCGATTCCCTGGCCCTTTCTCCCGACGGACACGGGGGAAGCCTGCGAGCCCTGGAAAAGAGCGGGGCACTGGCCGACATGCGCCGCCGGGGCGTGGAACATCTCTCCTATTTTCAGGTGGACAACCCGCTGGTGTATTGCATCGATCCGTTGTTCCTGGGATTGCACGACATCACCGGAAGCGAGATGTCCAGCAAAACCCTCCCCAAGGTCAACCCCATGGAGCGCGTGGGCAATTTTGTCATCGGCGACGGACTTCTGCAGGTGATCGAGTACAGCGATCTGCCCGAATCGCTGGCCACGCAAACCCATCCGGATGGGACGCTGCGCTTCAATGCCGGGTCCATTGCCATTCACGCCCTGCGGGTCAGCTTCATCGAGCGGCTGAACGCGGGGGGCCGGCTGGCGCTGCCCTGGCATCGCGCGGAAAAAAAGGTGCCATTCCTGGACGATCGCGGGCTACTGGTCAAGCCGGATAAGCCCAACGCCGTGAAGCTCGAGCAGTATGTTTTCGACGCGATTCCGCTGGCGCAAAATGCCCTGGTTTATTCGACCGAGCGGTGGGATGAATTTTCGCCCGTGAAAAATGCGGAAGGCGTCGATTCGCCCGAGACCTGCCGCCGCGACCAGATTCGCCGCGCCGCCAGATGGCTGCGCGACGCGGGCATGGACGTGCCCTATCGCGGCAAGGAGCCGGATATGAAGATCGAGATTTCGCCCCTGAGGGCGGTCAGCGCTGAAGACCTTCGCGCTAGGCCCCTGCCCACGCGGCAGCTCAAGAGCGGGGCATCGCTCTATATTGGGGAATGATGGGTGCGTGACTGAATCGGCGGCGGTTGCATTTCCGACCATGGGTGATAGATTGATGCTTGCGGGCACGGTTGCCCCGTCGTTTTGCCGTCGTTGGGAAAAGGACGTCCCGATGCGACTCCATCAACTCCTTCGCGAGCTTGATCCCCGATTCGATTTTACCGGCATTGCCGACGTTGAAATCAGCGGCATATGCGAGGACTCGCGCTGCCTCCAGGCGGGCGATCTTTTCGTGGCGCGGGCCGGCACGAAGAGCCAGGGCGCCAGTTTCATCGCTCAGGCGATCGAGCGCGGAGCGGCGGCGGTAATCGCGGCGGCCCCGGCGCTGGATTGCCCGGCAACGCTGGTGGTTGTTCCCGATCCGGCCGCGATCACCGCCAAGCTGGCGCATATCTTTTATCGCCATCCGTCAAAGTCCATCCGCCCCGTCGCCGTCACCGGCACCAACGGCAAGACCACCACGACGTATGTGCTTCGACACGTGCTCAATAAGATGAATGTTCGCTGCGGGCTGATTGGGACCGTTGAGACCGACAACGGCCGGGATCGGCGAGAGGCGACCTTGACCACGCCGGGCGCTGTCGAACTGGCCAAACTTTTGGCCGCGATTCGTGATAACGGATGCCGGGCCTGCGCCATGGAGACCTCCAGTCACGCCCTGGACCAGGGACGCGTCGATGGCATTCGCTTTGCCGGAGCGGCTTTCACGAATCTCACCCGCGACCACCTCGACTATCACGGCAACATGGAAAATTACGCCGCTGCCAAGGCCAAGCTGTTTGAAATGCTCGACGAGGATGCGATCGCCGTGGTGAATGCGGACGATGGCTGGTCCCAGCGAATGGTGGCTGGGTGCAAGGCTCGGGTCGTGCGATTTGGGTTTGGGGCCCAGGCGGATTATTCCGCGCGCGACATCGCCATGACCAGCCAGGGATCGCGATTCATCCTGCACACGCCCGATGGCAGCGCCGAGGTGGGACTGGGAATGATCGGGCGGCACAACATCGCCAATGCAATGACCGCGGCGGCGCTGCTGGGGGAGGTGTTTCGCTTGACGGTGCATCAGATCGCCGCCGGACTTCAGGACGCGCAGGGCGCGCCGGGCCGGCTGCAGGCGGTGCGGTGCGGCCAGCCCTTCGCCGTTCTCGTGGATTACGCCCATACCGATGATGCCCTGGAAAAAGTGTTGACCGCCCTTCGCCCCCTGACCCGGGCGAAGCTGCGGGTCCTGTTCGGCTGCGGCGGCGATCGCGATCGCTCCAAGCGCCCGCTGATGGCTCGAGTCGCACAGCGCGTGGCCGATGTCGTCTACCTCACCAGCGATAACCCGCGCACGGAAAAACCCGGCGACATCATCGAGCAGGTCCTGGCCGGATTTCAACAGCCCTCGCAAAAGACGGTCATCGTCCAGCCGGATCGTCGCGCGGCTATCGCGCAAATCCTTGCAGATGCCAAGGGCGGCGACGTGGTTCTGCTCGCCGGAAAAGGGCACGAAAATTATCAGCTTGTCGGGCAGGTGAAGCACCATTTCGATGACGTGGAAGAGGCGATGGACGTGCTTCGGAAGGCCTCGTTTTCGATATGAATCCAATTTCGCTGGCTGAAATCCAACGGGTGACCGGAGCGGCCGCCGCGCCTGCTGGCGCTGACGCGCCTGCCGGCGCTGACGCGCCTGCCGGCGCTGACGTGCCTGGCGGCGCTGATGCGCGCATTTGCGCGATTTGCACCGATACCCGGCGGATGACGCTCCAGTCGCTGTTTATTGCCCTGCGCGGGGAGAATTTCGACGGCCATGAATTTCTGGCCCAGGCGGCGGCGGGCGGCGCGGCGGCGGCTCTGATCGATCACCAGCCCCCCATTTCGCCCCCCAACCTCCCCTTGCTTCGCGTCGCCGACACGCGCTTGGCCATGGGCCTGCTCGCGCGCCATGTGCGCCAGCACATGCGGGCCAAAGTCATTGCCGTCGCCGGCAGCAACGGAAAAACCGGAGTGAAGCATCTCATTCATTCCGTGCTTCGCCAAGACCTGCGCGGATCGATATCGCCCAAGAGCTTCAACAACGACATCGGCGTGCCCCTGACGATATTCCCGGCCGATCCGCAAGCGGATTACCTCGTGCTCGAGATGGGCACGAATCATCCCGGTGAAATTCAATTGCTGACCAACATCGCCCTGCCGGATGTCGCCGTGATTACCAATTGCTCGGCCGAGCATCTTCAAGGCCTGGGCGATCTGGAAGGCGTGCGGCGGGAGAACGCCAGCCTCATCGAAGGAATCGCCGACTCCGGCGTGCTGATTGTCAACGGCGATGATGCGGCGTTGCTCCAAGCGACGCGCCCGTTCACCGGCCGACGCGTGACATTCGGTTCTTGCAACGGCAACGACCTGTGGGCCTCGAACGTGCGCTGCGCCATGGAGGGGACTCATTTCACGATCGAGCCGCGGGGCATACAGGCGTTTGTGCCGTTGCTGGGTCAGCATAGCGCGGTGAACGCGCTGGCGGCCATTGCCGTCGGGCGGACGCTGGGGCTTGACGATGTGCCGATGGTGAAGCATCTGCGACATGCGTCGGGGCCGGAGATGCGGCTTCAACTGATGGATGCCGGTGGGATTCGCGTGCTGAACGATGCGTACAACGCCAATCCCGCGTCGATGCGTGCGGCGATCCGGACGCTCGCGTCGCTGCCGACAAGTGGGCGGCGGATCGCCGTGCTGGGTGACATGCGCGAACTGGGCGCTTCCTCCGCCCAGTGCCATCGCGAAATCGGCAAGTTTATCGCCGAAGGCTTCGCGCCCGATCTGGTGGTCTGCGTCGGAAGCGAGGCCAAAGCGATCGCCGCCGAAGCGATCAAGAGCGGGATGCGGGCGAATCGGGTCGAGCATTTCCCGACTGCGGCGGCGGCCGCCGCGATCGCGCCGCGGCTGATCGATGGGGACCTCGTGCTCCTCAAGGCCTCGCGGGCGATCGGATTGGAGGTCGTCGCTCAAGAGATCGTCGCAAGCCGGCGGTCGCCCCTGGTGGCCGCCCAGGCGGCGGCATCGTGATCCCATGATCTACCTGCTGGTTAAACTCCATTACGCCTGGCTGGAATCGCATCGCTTCGGGTTTTTGCGCGTCTTCAACGACGTCACATTTCAATCCATGGCCGCGGTGATCTTGAGCTTCGCCCTGGTCACGCTCCTGGGTCCGGGCGTCATCCGCTGGCTGCGACGCCAAAAGATCGACGATGAGGCGAACTTCGATCAGGCCCAGATGGATCAGATGATGCTCGGAAAAAAGGGGACGCCGACCATGGGCGGAATCCTCATCATTTTCGCCATCGCCCTGACCACCCTGATGCTCGCGGACCTCGACAACTTTTACGTGGGAATGGGCCTGATCTGCCTGATCTGGCTGGGTGCGGTGGGCGCGATGGATGATTGGCTGAAGCTGACGTTGCACCGGCGGGGAAAGCTGCTTCCGCCGGGCGAGCAGGTCAGCCGGCAAGGTTTGACATCCCTGGAGAAGATTTTATTTCAGATCGGGCTGGGGATTTTGCTGTCCTATTTCACCTATTTTTACAGCCGCGATCCCCACAGCCACACGCTCTATTTTCCGTTCTTCAAGAATCTGGCCCGGCCGCTGGGCCCGACGATCTTCATCATCCTGGGCACGGCGGTTTTGACGGCCACCAGCAATGCCGTGAATCTGAGCGACGGTCTGGACGGTCTGGCCGCCGGTTGCGCGGGAATCGTCAGCTTCACCTTTTTGATCCTGGCGCTGTTGCAGGGCTATCGCGTCGGCGGCGGATATTTGGTTGACGTCTTGTTCCTGCCGCGAATTCCCGGCAGTGCCCAAATGGCCGTGATCGCCGGCGCCATGGTCGGAGCCTGTTTGGGTTTCCTTTGGTTCAATTGCAGCCCCGCCGCCGTCTTCATGGGCGACACCGGCTCGCTGGCTCTCGGCGGACTTTTGGGATACATCGCCGTGGTGATCCGCCAGGAGTTACTGCTGGTCCTGTGCGGCGGCATTTTCGTGGCCGAGGCGGGAAGCGTCATCCTCCAGGTCGGTTGGTACAAATACACCAAGAAACGCTTCGGCGAGGGCCGGCGACTCTTTCTCATGGCGCCGCTGCATCACCATTTTCAACGCAAGGGCTGGGCGGAAACGCAAGTGGTCATACGCTTCTGGCTCATCGGCGTGATGCTGGCCATGCTGGCCCTGGCGACGATCAAATTGCGGTAGGCAACCCCCTTCGCATCGGCACGATGCTATACTGTTGCTGTGACAGCCGCTCTGATTCAACCGCCTCGCCACAGAAAGCCGCCCGGCACGAATGTTCGGATGACCGAGCAACAATTCGTGGATTGGTGCGACGACCAAACCTGGGCAGAATGGATCGATGGCGAGGTGGTGGTAATGTCTCCGGTGAATATTGAGCATGGGCAGCTTTTCGCGTTCTTGTTGACTCTGATGAACGAGTTCGTGGATCGGCAAAGCTTGGGACAGGTTCTAGCGGAGCCGGTCCAAATCCGCTTTGCAAAGCTCCGGCGCCGCCGTTCCCCTGACATCATTTTCATCGCCGCCGCGCGAAGCGATATTATTCGATATGCCCACATCGAAGGCGCGCCCGATTTGATTCTCGAAATTGTTTCGCCAGACAGCCAGTCACGAGATCGGCGTGAGAAATTCTTGGAGTACGAATCCGCCGGCGTTCGGGAGTATTGGATCGTCGACCCGGTTTCCAAGACGCTGGAGGCCTATGCCTTGTTTGAAGGCCGTAAATACCGGCAGATCGACGGCAAGGATGCGGTCAAGTCGAGCGTGCTACCCGGCTTTTTGATCAAGCCAACCTGGCTGTGGAGAGCGAAGCTCCCGAAGGTTTCTGCCTGCCTTCGCGAGATGAAATCACGCAAATAGTGGCAAAGGTTTGCGACGAACAGCTCGAGCATAGAACCGAATCAGTAGGAATTTCGAGGACGCTTGCGCAGTTGGTTCGCGCTCGCCAAACGATCGAGATCGTCAATCGTCAGCTTGCCGAGCCATCGATGCCGTTGCCGGGTGTAATCACTGGCGCCGGTTCCTCGATTCCCCAAACGTGACCAGCCAATCCCGCACCCCAAGACTCGGCACCGCATCCCTGCGCCAGCCGACACCTCAAGTTTTCCCGCCAAAGCGTCCGATAACGTTTTAATATGGAGGTCTCCATCTATCGCCTGCGCACGCGGGATGCGCTCACGCTCTGCGTGCTGGCCCTGCTGCTCCTCGGCGTGATCATGGTGCAGTCGGCGTCCGCCGGGGCGGCCCAGCGCTACGGTTGGCAATGGTCGGTTAATGCCATCAAGGACGCCGTCTTCGCCGCCGCGGCCTTGATCACTTTTCTGGTTGTCGGCTGGTTCAACTACGCCTGGCTGGGCCGCGCGACCGCCAAGCTCCGGCGAAACCCGATTGCCTGGCTGATGGCCATCACCCTGCTGGCGAATCTGCTGGTGCTCGTTCCCCACATCGGCGTCTCCGTCAACGGCGCGCGGCGTTGGCTGCGGCTCGGGCCGGTGCAGATTCAGCCGTCGGAACTGGCCAAGTGGGCGGTGGTGTTGTACCTGGCGCTTTTGCTCGCGCGCCGGCCGTTGAATTTGGATCGATTCTTCACCGGATTTCTCCCCCTGCTGATTCCGATCGCCGCCCTTTGCCTGCTGGTGGTCACTCAGGATTTTGGCACGGCGGTCCTGATCGCGCTGGCGGCCCTGGCAATGCTGCTGGTCGCCAAGGTGCGATGGTGGCATCTGGCAGTCGTGATTCCGCCGGTGCTGGCGGCAGGATTGTGGTTCGTCATGCACCAAGAATATCGCTGGAAGCGCATCACGGCGTTTGCCAACCCGTACGCCGCCCCGCAGCGCGAGGGCTACCACATGATCCAAAGCCTCCTGAGCTTCGCCACCGGCGGATGGACCGGACGCGGGCTCGGCAACGGCATCCAGAAATTGGGTTATCTTCCCGAGGATACGACCGATTTCATCTTTGCCGTCATTTGCGAGGAGCTTGGATTATTCGGGGCCATGCTGACGATCGCGCTGTATCTGGGCGTTTTGTATTGCGCCTGGCAGACGGTGAAAATGAAAGCGGACAATTTCGGGCGGCTGCTGGCGTTCGGCGTCGGAACGATGGTCACGCTTCAGGCGCTGATCAACATCGCGGTGGCAACCGTGAGCGTGCCGACCAAGGGGCTTTCCTTGCCGCTGGTCAGCGCCGGGGGAAGCGGATTGATCATCACCTGCGCCGCCCTCGGCTTGCTGCGCAGCACCGCGCGATTCAAGAACCCGACTGATGAAACCCCCGATCCCCTTGCCATCCCCCCGCCGCCAGCGCGCCCGAACGTCCCGGAGGGCCAACGGCATGACGTCCGCATCGTCAACGACGCGATGTGGCGGAAATTTACGACGGCGTGAACGATGCCACTCACCCGGAGTTTTGATATGCCCGTGCTGGAAATCGATCAGTCCATCCAGGAGCTTTACAAGGATTATCCCCTCGGCCGCACCGGCAGCGGCCTGGAGTTCATCAACCTGATGGACGATTACCTCGCCTATCTCTCCTTTGCCAACGCCGGGATGCTGAACAAGGGAAATCTGCTCTGCTTCGATTACGCGATCCGGAATTTGCCGTCGAAGAATCCGATGGTGGAAATCGGGTCGTTCTCGGGCCTATCGACCAACATCATCGCGTACTTCAGGCGGAAACACGGCGTCGAAAACGAACTCTTTACCTGCGACAAATGGGAATTCGAGGGCGCGGACGGCAACGTCGGCGATTCGGACATTCCCCACGACGAGTACCGCGAATTTGTGAAGGCCAGCTACATCCGCAACGTGAGGATGTTCAGCCGATCCGCCCTGCCACGGACCATCGAACTGCTGTCGGATGATTTCTTCAGCGCCTGGGGACGGCGGCAAACCGTGACGGACGTGATGGGCCGACCGGCCCAGCTCGGCGGTCCGATCAGTTTCTGCTACATCGACGGCAACCACGGCTACGATTTTTCGCGCCGGGATTTTCTCAACACCGATCGATTCCTCGAGCCGGGCGGATTCGTCCTATTCGACGATTCCGCCGATGGATCGCCCTGGGAAGTCTGCCGGGTCATTGAGGAAGTCAAGCTTCTGGCCAACTACCGGTTTGTCGTGAAGAACCCGAATTATCTGTTTCAAAAGCTGGCGTGAATCGCGCCTTAACCGCCGGCAATCCCATCCAATTTTTCCTCCGCTTCGGGCCGGCGAATATAAATCGGGCGCAGGGCCAATGCGTCGGTGAAGATTCCTTCCCGCGCCATTTGCCAGCCCAGGGCCGCGACGATGCGTGCCTGCGGCCTCCAAAGCGATTCTTCGACGATGTGAATGCCGGAATCGGACGCGGGGATGAATTTGCGGTGATAGGGAATTCCCTCGCCGATCAAGTGCACGGGCCGGGGACATTTGGCCAACATTTCAGTTAAGGAGGAAAGCTGCGCCGGCTGGAGCTGGGTCCAGCCGCTCGCGCTGCGAGCGAAGGCGGCCGTGAAAATCTGCTCGCGCTTGGCGTCGAGGACGATCACCACATTTTTCGCGTCGGCTGGCGCGTTTTCGGCCAGGACGCGCACCGACGGCACCGCTACGAGGGATGCGTGGGTAACCATGGCCAGCGTTTTGGCCAGGGTGATTCCGATACGCAGTCCCGTGAACGATCCCGGCCCGGCGGAGACGTAAATCTCGTGAATATCGGCGCTGGTCCAGTTGAGTTTTTTACATAGGCCGTCGATGGCGGGGATGATGCGGGCGGCGTGCTGTAGGCCGTGAGGGAACGTGTCCTCCAGCAGCATCTTGCCGTCTTGCGCCAGCGCTACCGAGCCGATGCTGCCGGACGTTTCGATGGCCAGGGCGCGGAACTTCATGATTCGGCGGGTCGGCGGCGGTCGCGCCGGAAGAAGAAGACGATCAATATCATGGCGAGAACGGCGGCCGTGCTCCACAGCGTATATTTGAATGTCCGGATGCGACGGACCATCTCCGGGCCGAATTCACCTCCCCAGAATCCCAGGAACATGAACATTCCGCCGCTGACGATGGCCGCAAGGCCGTCGGCGATGATGAATTTGTGGAATTTCAGCCGGCTCGTGCCCGCGGCTACGACCATCGCCCCGCGGATGCCCATGAATAACCGGCCGACGGCGACCATCCACGCGCCGTATTTTCTAAAAAGATTTTCAGCGCGCTGGAGTCGCGCGGGCGTGATGTGCTTGCCGATGATTGGGATTTTCGAGATGTTTTCACCATAGAAATATCCCAGCGTGTAGAGGATGCAGTCTCCGCCGATGATGCCTAGCCACGCCAGCGGCGCGGCCACGGCCAAATGCATGTGGTGATGGTAGATCAGGATTCCCGCGGCGATCAGGGGCACATCTTCAGGCAGAGGAAAGCCCAGGCCGCACGAAAACAAAAGCCCGAACAAAGCGCCATAGCTCCCCTTGAGGAGCCAGAATTTCACCGTGTTGACCTCAAAATAGGCGGCAAGAGGGAGCATCAGATGTAATACATGGATTGCTGGAGGTTGGAGTTCTTGCTCACCTGCTCCATGAGTTGTTCCAGGGTCATTTTATCGAGGACCGCATCGGTTGCCTCGGTGAGGCGTTCATTGACGAGGCGGACGGCGGCCTTGCCCGGCGAGAGATCACCCGCGATGACGCCCTCTTTTTCCTTGATGGACAGCCGCCCTTCGAGCCGCCGAACGAGATCGCCGACGGCGATTTCGCGCGGCGATCGAGACAGCCGATACCCCCCGCCGCTGCCGACCTTGCTTTCGAGAAATCCGCCTCGGCGGAGGGCAAGGAGGATCGCCTCGAGGAATTTATTCGGCAAATCTTCAGGTTGGGCGAGATCGCGCGATTGGACGAACCCGGTGGGCCAGAGCCGAGCCAACTGAACCACCGCTCGCAGGCCGTATTCGGTACGCTTTGAAAGCCGCACTGCGTCTCCACACTAAAACAATAGGCATGGTAAAGACTTAACCCCATAGTGGTCAAACGAAGCCCGCTTCAGTCATTCGGGTTTCGGTCATTGATTCGTCATTCTGGTTTCGGGCTTGATTCGTCATTCTGGTTTCGCACTTTCTGGTTTTCCGCCTCGTCTCTGCGGTTGTATTAGCTTCCCTGCGCCTCAACGCCGATCCGCGTGCTCATGCGATGCGTTGCACCCGCGGCCAATTCGACCGCACAGGCGCGGGCGTTGGCTGTTTCGATGCAGACCATCCTCTGC
The DNA here is from genome assembly GCA_050012375.1 of Tepidisphaeraceae bacterium. Taxonomy (GTDB): domain Bacteria; phylum Planctomycetota; class Phycisphaerae; order Tepidisphaerales; family Tepidisphaeraceae; genus PALSA-1353. The sequence goes on along the minus strand of JBEKHH010000002.1, from coordinate 69,950 downwards.
CACTCATCCGCCCCCATGTCCGCCATCTGCGCCGCCTTCTGGCTCCACGGATTCCAGACGACGGTGGCGTTCGAGTGCTGCTTCTCGACAACGATCGACCGCCGCATCACGGGATCCCGGACCGTCACGTTCGCGGCGGAAGTCAAATAAAGTCGATCCGTCTCAGCGCCAAATCCGAGCGCCTTGGCCTGCTCCTTCTTTCGCTTCTCGCCGTCGGTGCGATCGATGTAATCCGCTCCGTCCAAACCCTCGACGGAAATCTTGCGGATATCCCCGACCGCCAAATACGTATGCAGCGCCTCCTCAAAACGCACGCTGGCCCGCGAGGTGTTGGTGACTTCCAGCGCCGCATCCAGAACGCCCGAGACCATCACGATGAATCGCAGGGAAAAGGAATGCGGCCATGGCGGCAATGTCGTTTCGTCTTGGCCGGTCGTCAGGACAATTCGGACCGATCCATCGCGTTGCGCATCGCACGATTCGATTTCCCATTGCCGGGTTCGGGCGAATCCGTGCGGCGGCAGCGCCGGCAAATCGGCCCGGGGGCCAAACCAGGGAAACACCAGCGGAATCCCACCGCGGATTGGCTTATGCCCGTCAAAAAAACTCGAACGGCTGAGAAACAATACGGGAGCCGAACCGTGCGGCTGAAAATGCGCGACGTGCGCGCCGTGCAGATAAATTTCCGCCGACGCCTCTTGGGTCGAAACCACGATCCTCGGCAGGGAACCGAGCCCCGCTTCGATCCGCACCGCCCCGTTTATGCCAAACTTCCGCTCCAGCTCTTCAACGTTCGACATATATTCCTTTCAGATTTCCAACCGGCGGTAATTTATGCCAATCGGATGAAAAGGAACAGCGAAGGACACCAGCCGCACCCGAGTCGCCCGGACCGGAGGACGACGGCTCGACTGAACTCGCCGAAGTCACGCCCCGGCCCTGTAATTTCAAGTTGGTTTCGCCCCTCAACGATGCGCAACCGGCGCCGGGCGTGGCCAATTTATCTCCTCGCCGCTAGACTTGCTCGACCGGCGATCAGACGAGTCGAACGAAGCCGGCGTTTCGCCGCCCTTATGTCCGACCCAGACACACCGACAAAGCCGGCGTACGAGCAACGCGATGATCAGCGGCCCGCCTCAGCGGCCGCTCCGTCAGAGGAGGTTGTCGCCTCCGCTCCGGCCCGCCATGATCCCTACGCCGCCCTGCGATATCGTGACTTCTGCTTTTTTCTGATCGGCTGGGTCGCTTCGGTCGTCGGAAGCCAAATTCTTGAACTCGCCGTCGGCTGGGACCTTTATCAGCGAACCCACAGCGCCATGACGCTTGGCTGGGTCGGCCTGGTCAGCGCGATCCCCATCATCCTCTTCGCCTTGCCGGCGGGGCATCTTGCCGACCGTTTCGATCGCCGCAGGGTCATGCTGGGTACCCAGGTGCTCTCGACTTCCTGCGCGATTGGGCTGGGAATTCTCGCCTACTATCACGGTCCGCTTGGCGCGATTTATTCCGTTCTCTTTCTGAGCGCGGTCGGCAAAGCGTTCGGCTGGCCCGCTCGCTCGGCGCTGGTGCCATCGCTGGTGCCGACTGAAATTTTCGCCAACGCCGTCGCCTGGAACACGAGCGGATTTCAGATCGCCGCGACGACGGGTCCGGCGCTGGGCGGACTGATCCTGGCCTGGAACCATACCGTCGCCTATTTTGTCGCCGCCGGCTGCGGAGCGGTCTATATCCTGATGATCCTCCCCATGCGCACGCGCCGCGCGCCGACTCATCCGGAGCCGGCAACGCTCAAAAGCCTCGCCGCCGGCATCCGATTCGTCATCGACACGCAACTAATCCTCGCCATTATCACGCTGGATCTATTCGCAGTCCTCCTGGGCGGGGCAACTTACATCCTTCCGATATTTGCCCAGAACATTCTTCACGTTGGCGCCAGGGGCTTCGGATGGCTGCGCGCTTCCCCGGCGCTGGGAGCTCTGCTCGGCGCTATTTTGATGGCCCACCTTCCGCCCATGAAGCGCGCCGGCCGCGCGATGCTCTTGGCCGTAGCCGGTTTCGGATTGGCGACCATCATCTTCGGACTGTCCACAAGTTTCTGGCTCTCCATCGCGATGCTTTTTCTCGCCGGCGTTTTCGACAACGTGTCGGTGATGGTCCGCCACACGCTGGTGCAGCTCCTGACGCCCGACCCCATGCGCGGACGCGTCTCGGCCGTCAACAACATCTTCATCGGGGCGAGCAACGAACTCGGGGGATTCGAAAGCGGGCTTACCGCCCGGATCTTCGGCCCCGTGATCTCCGTCGTCGGCGGTGGGATCGGAACGCTCGTCGTGGTGCTGGCAACCACGGTGATCTGGCCGCAGGTACGGCGGTTCGGATCGCTGGTCGAAGCGCGGCCGGAGACGCCGGCAAAACCAGAAACCCGAAACCAGAATGCCGAAGGTCCCGGCGCGCCGGGGACGAATCAAGCCCGAAACCAGAATGACTGAAACGGTCTTTGTTTCGGGTTTCTGGTTTTGGTCATTCATTCGTCATTCTGGTTTCTGGTTTCGGGTTTTAGCCGTTGGTTCGTCATTCTGGTTTCGGATTTCGGGTTTTTTCGCCTACTATCTCCGCTATGAACGCCAACGAACGCATCAACGGTTTCCTGATCCGGCGTGTTACGCGGATGGAGAATCTCCGCGGCACCAGCTACGAGCTTCTCCACGAGCCGAGCGGGGCCCGCATCCTGCACCTTCACAACGACGATTCCGAGAACCTTTTTTCGGTCACATTCCCCACGCCGCCGCCCGACGACACCGGCGTGCCGCACATCCTCGAGCATAGCGTTTTGGCCGGTTCGCGCAGGTATCGCGTCAAGGACCCGTTTTTCGAGATGGTCAAGTGCAGCATGGCTACGTTCATCAATGCCATGACCGGCAGCGATTACACGGTCTATCCCGTTGCCAGCAACGTGCGCCAGGATTTTTACAATCTCGCCGAGGTCTATTGGGACGCCGTCTTTCATCCGCTGCTGACCGAAAAGACTTTCCAGCGAGAGGGACATCACCTCGAATTCGCCGACAAAAAAGACATCGCCAGCGACTTGATCGTCAAGGGAATCGTTTACAACGAGATGAAGGGCGCGCGATCCAGTCCCGAAGCCAGGGTGAGCGACCTGATCGAAAAAAAGCTCTGGCCGGACACGCCCTACGGCAAGGATGCCGGCGGCGATCCGGATAAAATCCCCGAGCTGACCTGGCAAGGTTTGCGCGACTTCCATCGCGGATTCTATCAGCCCGCCAACGCGTTCATCTTCCTCTACGGCGACATCCCGACGGCCGATCATCTGGAATTTCTGGGTCCCCGGCTCAGTGAGCTGGCCCGCGCCAATGTGCGCGTTCATTTGCCGCCTCAGCCGCGTTGGACTCAGCCGCGCGTCGTCACGGACGTTTACCCCGTCGCCCCCACGGATGAGACGGCGGGCAAAACGTTCATCATCCTCAACTGGCTGACCGGATCGGGCATCGATGCCGGCGAACTATTCGCCTTCAGCGCCCTGGAGCGAATCCTGCTCGGCAACCAATCCGCGCCGCTCCGCAAGGCGCTGATCGATTCCAAGCTCGGCGAAGACCTGTCGCACAGCGGCTTTGGGACCAACGGCATCGACACGTCTTTCCACATCGGCCTCAAAGGCAGCGAAGGCGATCGCGCCGAGCGCCTGCTCAAACTCGTGCGCGATACCCTCAGCGAGGTCGCCGAGCGCGGCGTATCGCGCGATCAGTTCGATTCCGCCTTGCAGCAACTGGCCTATCGCTATCTCGAGATCGTCCCTTCCTATCCCCTGCATCTGCTGGGTTACGTCACGAGCATGTGGATGCATGGCGCCGACCCCCTGACGCTCTTGCACGCCGAGGAGCATATTCAGAAATTGAAGGACGATTTCGCGGCCGGCCCGCGCCTCTTCAGCGATCTGATCCGGCGCAAGCTGTTGGACAATCCGCACCGCCTGATGCTCGTCGTTCAGCCGGACCGGGATATTCAGCGCCGCAACGACGCGGAATTCGCCCAGAAGATGAAAAAGCTGAAGGAGTCGATGACGCCCATCGAGCTGGAGCAGGTCCGCCGGAACCAGCAGGAATTGGATGCCCTGCTGGATGAGCCGAATTCGCCGGAGGCCATCGCGTCGCTGCCGCAGCTTCGCGTGATGGATTTGCCGCGCAAACCTCGCCATATCCGCACGAGCGTCGAGGACCTTCCCGGCGGCGGCGTGCTGCTGAACAACGATGTCTTTGCCAACGGCGTGAATTATCTCCAGGTGAGTTTCGATCTGACCGGCCTGCCGCCGGAGCTTTATCCTTATCTGCCGCTGTTCGGCGACTGCGTGCACAAGATGGGCGCGGCCGGGCAGGATTACGCCGCCATCGCTCAGCGCGTCGCCGCGTTCACCGGCGGCGTCGGATTCACCGTTGCCCTCAGCACGCGCGTGGACGATCCGGACAGAATCATTCGGCAAGCCACGTTCACCACCAAATTCCTCGACGACAAGGCCCCGGACGCCCTGGCGCTTCTGCGCGATCTGATTTTCGAGATCGATCCGCGCGACGTGCCGCGGCTCAAAGACGTTCTGCTGCAATCCCGCGCGAATCAGCGGATGCGGCCGACCAGCGACGGCATGGGCCTGGCCCTCCGCCACGCCGCCCGCGGCATCAATCTCGAAGGTCATCTCAACGAGGTCCTCGGCGGAGTGCCGCAGGTTCATCTCTTCGAGAAGATCACCGAAGCCGCGCCCGATCCGCTGCTCAAGCGCATCGACGCGATTCGGCAGTTCCTCCTCAACCCCGCTCGCATGAACGTCAGCTTCACCGGCGCGGACAAGCCGGCCGATCTTGTTCGGCATCGTCTGGCGGAATGGAGCGCGGCCATGCAGCGCCAGCCGATCCGGGAAATCGATCCGGATTTCCGGCCCTGGACCTCCCCGCCGCGCGAGGGCCTGGCCGCACCGATGAACGTGGCCTATTGCACGATGGTCATGCCCGCGCGGCACATCTCGCACCCGGACGGCCCCCGCCTGGCGGTGGCGGCGCGACTTCTTAGCCTCGGCTATGTGCTGGAAGAAGTCCGCTTCAAAGGCACCGCCTACGGCGGCGGCTGCGGATACAACGGCGCCGGCGGGGTCTGGACATTCCAATCCTATCGCGACCCATGGATCAACCGCACGCTGGACGTTTATTCGGCTTCGCTCCAGCACGTCAGAGACGCCGGCTGGTCGCAGGGGGATGTGGATCGCGCGATCATCGGAACGGCCAAGGAAGGCGAGCGGCCCATTCGTCCGCCGCAATCGGTCGGCACGGCCCTGTGGCGATATCTCATCGGTGACACGCCCGAGCGGCGCGACGCCCGCCACGCCGCCATGCTCGGCGTCACCCTCGCCGACGTTCGCCGCGTGCTCGTCGAGCAATTTGAATCGAATTTCAGCAAGGCCTCAGTCTGCGTCACTTCCAGCCGCCAGAAGCTGGAGGAGGCCAACAGCCAGCGGCCCGATCAACCGTTGGAAATCAGCGATATTCTCAGCGGCAGCCCCGTTTCCCCCTCGCCCCATGTACACATGGGGAGAGGGCCGGGGTGAGGGGCGGAGGAGAAGAGCCATGAACTGCTCAATGACGGGATGCACCGGAGAATATGATCGCACGCAGGTGACGCACACCGTCCGCCGGCACGGCCATATCATCGTGATTGACCACCTCCCCGCCGAGGTCTGTGGCGACGTGCTTCTCGAACCCGAGACGCTCCGTCGCATCGAACGGCTTCTGGCCGACCTTTTCGAGCCGACCGAATCCGCGCCGCTTTACGAATTTGCACTTTCTGCAAGCTCATCGACGGCGTAAAAAGTTGGTGGTTAGTGGTTAGCAATGGTGGCCGGAACGGTAATCCTGCACATTGCCACGCCAAGCCCCGTCCATTACGCTCATTTGCATGGCAAAGGATGCGGGCACCGGCAAGCGGGTCACGAAGCCCCTCGCCGAAGACCCACGAAAGGCAATTGCCGCAGCGCTTTCGGCCCCGGTCGGACGACCCTCCCCGCTCCTTGATACACGCGTCATCTATTGCGGCGACTGTCTCGAGCAATTGAAGAAGCTCCCGGATGCGTGCGTGGACCTGATCTATATCGACCCGCCATTCAACTCCAACCGCAACTACGAAGTATTCTGGGGCGAGACGAAGGAGAAGCGTGCTTTCGAGGACCGGCATGCCAGCACGCAGGCATACATCGACTATATGCGCCCTCGCTGCGTGGAACTGTCTCGCGTGCTCAAGAAGACCGGCAGCTTCTATTATCACTGCGATTGGCATGCGTCACATTATGTGAAGGTGATGCTGGATCAGATCTTTAGTGAAAATAATTTTCAGAACGATATCGTTTGGCGTCGGAGTAGCGCTCATAACGATTCGGTGCGCTTTGGAGCCAATCACGACACGATCTTCTTCTACTCAAACGGCGGCAAGTGGACGTGGAACATTCAGTACACGCCGTACGGATCGGAGTACGTCGAGCAGAACTACCGATACAGGGACGAAAAGGGCCGCCTCTTCCGAGTCTCAGACATGACGGCCAACAAACCGGGCGGGGATGTATCCTACGAATGGACGACACCCGACGGGAAGAAAGTGCGGCCATACAAAGGACGGTATTGGGCCTATTCGAAGGAAAACATAAAGGAGATGGAGGCCAAGGGGCTAATCTATTATCGCACCACCGGCATGCCAATGTTAAAGCACTATTTGGACGAGATGCCAGGCGTCGCTCTCCAAACGTTCTGGGACGACATCAAGCCTGTGATCTCCGGTAGCGATGAGCGTCTTGGTTACCCTACCCAAAAGCCACTCGCCCTTCTCGAACGCATCATAAAGGCGAGCAGCAACGAAAATGACATTGTACTCGACGCCTTCTGCGGCTGTGGAACGGCCCTCGTCGCGGCACAGCAATTTGGCCGCCAATGGATCGGCATCGACATTTCGCCGACGGCATGCCGCGTCATGGCCAAGCGTCTGCGGGACGTTTGCAAACTTCCGGAAAACGAAAAGCTCTGGCGTGTCGGGCGGGGGTTCGTCGTACGCGATCTACCATGGACGATTGAGAAGCTAAAAGCCATCCCACACTTTGAATTCGAGAACTGGGCCGTCATCGCGTTAGGCGGGATTCCCAACAAAGTACAGGTCGGCGACATGGGAATCGACGGGCGCATCTACCCGGTCGGCACCAAGCCATCCGAAGCTGCCGCGAAGGGAAAAAAGGGCGAGACGGATCACATGTTTGCCGACGATTGGTTCCCGATTCAGGTCAAGCAGGGCGATAAAGTCGGGCGGCCGTCGATCGACCAGTTCGAGGCCGTCATGGAGCGAGAGAACCGTCAGCGCGGCTTCTTCGTGTCCTTCGGCTACTCCCACGATGCCGAGCAGGAATGCGCGGCATTTCACAAGCGCACCGGTAGAATCATCAAGCTTCTCACCGTGCAGGAGATCCTCGACGAGGAATATGTCCAGAAGATGTGAGTGGAACCAATCCGATATTGACAGGGATGGGCGCGGATTGATCGGCATGCGATGGGCGAATGAAGGGCAACGGTACCTTCCTGTCCCATTCAACGGCCGACCGTGATTGGTCCGATAGAAGAAAGGTGAAATACAAAGCACTTGCGGAAGCGATCCATTCATTTCTACACGACGTCGGCTGTATGGCCGCTGACCAACGTCGGCTTGCTGAAAGAAATGAAAGATTTCAGCTATTGCTGCGGTCGGGTGAACAGGATCGTGGGCTTCGGGGGACAATTCACGAGTTGCGAGCGGACCTCGAGAAAGGGCGGAAGATTGTCCAGTCGCACCGGGACAAGGTTTTGGCCCTGGAAATTCTGCCCCCACACCCGGTCGACGGTGTGTCCGCAGAGGAATGGCATTTTCGACTGCGGCGAGATGTAAACGAACTGACAGCTTTGGTAGTCGGCCAGTGCTCAGACGCAAAGACGGAACTGTCCGATGCCGAGGAAAAGCGGGTTGCAGAGTTATGGCAAACCTTGGAGAGGCGAGGTCGCGAAGCTGATAATTTCATCGGGATTCCGGTCGCGGGCGCGGGACAAGTCCCCAATCACTACCATGCACCTGCTGCAATATGGAAATCGCTGTTGTGGCCGTTCGGCGAAGTCACGAACAAGGGAAAGGAGTACTTCGCCATAGCATTTTGGCTCATTTTCGGCCTCGCTTTTTGCTGGTTGTTGAACCATTTTCTCCATTGGGGGATTGATTTAAGCCGGTTCAAATTCTGGAGGCAGTGAAGGAAAAAGGGAATTCAGATTTTCTCGTTGAAATCGCACCAATTTTCGGTCAATGTTTGGGTCCAGCGATGCCACAGCCGACCGAATCCGCGCGGCTTTACGAATTTGCCCTTTCCGCAAGCTCATCCACCTGAGGGGCCGTCCCTTTCGCTGGATGATGGGTCTGCCAATGACTCCAGGGGTCGGTAATAATGGTTATGTGCGGCGAGGATCGCCCCGGCTCCTTTGCCGACATGGCCAATTTGATGCCCCTCCAAAAAAATATCGTAAAAAAATCCCCGGATTTCTCCAAAACACGTCCAAAACCTTCACCCAATGGACCCTTTAATAGAGGGGAGCGCTTTTTTCCTCTTCAATAGGCAATTGGAAATGGGCAATCGGCAATTCACTTTCCAGGAGCATCCATGTTCACCGACTTCAACTCTCAGGCAGTCTCCGAGCCGGCCAATCCTGATAGAGGTCCCAGGGCCGAAATAAAAATTTCCGGGGGCATTTGAGGCCATTTGGGACATCGATGCGTCTTGGCGTCTCGGCAGTGTCCTTCATCCCGGCGCGCCGGGGTTCAGTCATCTTTGATCCCGGAAGAATTGCCAGACCCCTGGATCATCTGGTTCGGCGGCGTCAGCGCGTGAAATATTAACGCTGAGCGATTACTGTTTAGGGCATGGCCGACCAATCCATCGGAATCTGCCTGCTGGGCTGCGGAACCATCGGGACCGGCGTGGTTCGCATCATTCATGAACAGCGTGAACTCATCGCCAAGCGCACCGGGCTGAATCTGGAGCTGCGCCACGTTGTGGACCTCGATCCGGCCAAGGCGCCGACGTTTGGGAAATTTCCTTTTCATGCGGATGCCCAAGCGGCCATCGACGATCCCCGGACGGACGTGGTCATCGAATTGATCGGAGGCACGGAAATCGCCGGCAAATTCGTCGAGCGCGCCTTGCGCCTTGGAAAACCCGTGGTCACCGCCAACAAGAGTTTGCTGGCAGCCAGGGGGGCGCAGCTATTTGCCCTGGCCAGGAATCACAACGCGTGCATCGGCTTTGAAGCAAGCTGCGGCGGCGGCATTCCCATCATCGCCGCGCTGAGCCGCGACCTCATCGCCAACCGCATCGACGCGCTGACCGGCATCGTCAACGGCACGTGCAATTTCATCCTCACGCAGATGACCCGCAACGGCTGGTCCTACGCCCAGGCGCTCAGCGAAGCGCAAAAACTCGGATTTGCCGAGGCGAATCCGACCATGGACGTATCCGGCCGCGACGCTGCACAGAAGCTGTCGATCCTGGCCAGCCTCGCCTTCAACGTTCGGGTCAAGGAGGAAAGCATCTACCTCGAGGGCATCGACAAGCTCCAGGACGCCGAGATCAAATTCGCCGGCGAATTAGGGTATGTGGTGAAACTCCTGGCGATTGCCCGGCGGGTTGGGACGAAGATATCGCTTCGCGTTCATCCGACGCTGGTGAAGCGCGATGATGTGCTTGCCGACGTCGGCGGCAGCTTTAACGCGATCAGCGTCTATGGCCATGCTTTGGGCCACGCGCTGTTCTACGGCCGAGGCGCGGGCCAGATGCCCACGGCCAGCGCCGTCGTGGCTGATGTGATCAACATCGCGCTCGGCGTCACGCCGCTGGCATTTCGGCAATTGAAGATTTTCCCCGATCATATCCCCCCCGCCGACGTATTGGCCGCGGAGGAGTTCACGAGTCGATATTACCTTCGGCTGATGGCCCGAGATGAGCCGGGCGTGCTGGCCCAAGTCACGCGAATCATCGGCGAAAAAGGGATCAGTCTTTCCGCGATCCTCCAGCACGAGGCCAATGACGGTCAGACCGTGCCGGTGGTCATCACGACGCACCTGGCCCGCGAAGGATCGGTCCAGGCGGCGCTGAAGGAGATCGACAAACTACAGGCGATTGCCCCGCCGACGGTTTGTTTGCGGATCCTCGATCAGCCGGTGGAGTTTGCAAGTTAGTGCGATTCGGAAGCATCCAAAATGAAATACGCCATCATCATCCCCGACGGAGCGGCCGATGAGCCGCTGAAAGAACTCGGCGGCAAGACCCCGCTGGAGGCGGCCCATATTCCGAACATGGACCGTATCGCCATGGAAGGCCGGCAGGGAATCGTGCGGACCATCCCCGAGGGTTTTGAAAGCGGCAGTGATGTCGCGACCCTGTGCCTGCTCGGATACGATCCTAAAGTTTATCACACGGGCCGCGCGCCGCTGGAGGCCGCCGCCCAGCACATTCCGCTTTCGCCGAGCGACTGGGTCTTTCGCTGTAATCTCGTAACCGTCATCGACGGGATCATGAAGGATCACTCGGCCGGCGGGATCACCGATGCCGAGGCCAGGCGGCTGATCGCCGATCTCTCCACGCACCTGAAATTGCCCGGCTTTGAATTTCACGCGGGAGTAAGCTATCGCAATCTGCTGGTGTATCGCGGCCGGGAGGATTTTGAGCTGACCACCCGGCCGCCGCATGAAATCCCCGACGAGCCGATCGCCAATCATCTTCCCAAGGGCAAGGGGAGCGAAATCCTTCGCCGGATCATGGACCAGTCCGCGCAGTTTTTCGCCGATCACGAAGTCGACCGCGCGCGTCGGCAAATCCGACGAAATCCGGCGACGCAGGTTTGGCTTTGGGGTCAGGGCCATGCCCCGAACATGCCGAAGTTCAAGGACAAATTCGGCGTCGGCAGCGGCTGCATGATCAGCGGCGTCGATCTTCTGCGCGGGCTGGCGGTGCTATTGGGCTGGGATATTCACGAGGTCGAAGGAATGACCAGCTATCACGACACCAACTATGCGGGGCAAGGTCGGGAGACGGCCAGGATGCTGGACAAATACGACCTGGTATTCAGCCACGTCGAAGCGCCGGATGAAGCCAGCCATCAGGCGGATTGGAAGACGAAGGTTCAGGCGATCGAGCACATCGACAAGTTCATCGTCCGCCCGGTATTGGAGAAGTTGCGGACATTTCCCGAGTGGCGAATTCTGGTCATGCCGGATCATCCCACGAACATCGCGACGCGAAAGCACGGATACGCGCCGACGCTTTTCGCGATGGCCGGCAGCGGCGTGAAATGCGTCAATCCTGCAAGCTACAGCGAGAAGCACGCAAAAGACGGCGGACTGTTCATCCAAAAAGGCCACGAATTGATGGAATATTTCCTGCGGGGCGCGGATCGTTGATTTTGGGTGAGCGAAAGCGAGGCGGACAATCATGCGATTGGACGACACGGCTGGCCTCCGTCGGATGATACTTCGAATCATGCTCGGGGCGCTGGCGGTCTCGGCCGCGCTGGCGGTTCTCGGCGTCCTGGTCAACTCGGACACCGAGCTTTCGTTCCACATGATCGGCATGGGCATTGCCGCGACCATCGCTTCGGCCCTTCTGCTGGCTTCATGCAAATTTCTCGATTCGGAAAAATACCGCCGGACTGGCCTTCTTGTCATGGCCTTCATCCTCGCGGAATTCATCCTCGTGCTCATTGCGCTTTGGGACCCACTACGGATGACGGGGAGTTTCCGCAGTGATGAGTCCCTCGGACTAACGGCGGTGATATTCCCCGTTGCCTGGGTGCCGGCCGCGATGTTTTTTCATGTCCGTCAGCTCCGAGGCGGCCGATTCGCCGGGCTGCTCGGAATGGTTGCATGCGGCCTGGCCCTCATCTTTTTCCTGTTGGGTGTTTGGGCCGAACGACAATGGCTGGGGCACGTTGAGATGGAACTGGTCTACTGGGAGACGGGCTGGGCCTGCTGGTTCTTCGCTTTCGCCGCCGCGGCCTGCTCGGCTGGTTTCGGTCTCGATCAGCGGCATTGGCGATGGATCGGCCTAGCTGCCGCGGTCCTGGCCTTTGCGCTGGCCCTGCACGATATCTGGAACAACGTGCAGAGGGTTTCCACTCTGTTCACGGTTGCGACGACGCTCGCCATTCTCATCGGACACGCCAATTTGCTCTGGCTGTGCAAGCTGAACCCGGGACAGCGGCCCCTGCGGTGGCTGACGGTAACTTCCGCATGGACCGCGGGGGCAATGTTTGACTACGCCATCGTGGAGAACCTGAACGACGACCTGACCTGGCGAATCGCCATGGCGGCGGGGATTTGCGCCGGCTGCGGAACCGTGGCGGTAGCGATCCTCACAGCGTTCAACCGGCGGAACGCCCCGCGCCCCACCGGCGAAATGGACGCCACGAAAATCGACCTGGTCTGCCCGGTGTGTCACAAAAAACAAACCGTGCCGATCAACGACGGCGTCGGCGAAATCGCCTGCCCCGGCTGCGGCTTGATCGTCTCCATCCGCCTGCGCGCCCCCCGTTGTCCCTCCTGCGATTACATGCTCCTGATGCTCCACGCCGACCGCTGCCCCGAATGCGGCACACGCATCTCAGCCCCCGTCCCTTCCGTGCAATTGCATGTTTGACTGCGACGGAAACCGGCGAGACGGAATGAAGCGTCCCACCTTCCGGCAATAATCCAGATACGGCTGGCCATGGACGCGGGCGAGATATTGCTCTTCGCGCCAAGCCTCGAATTGGAGCAGAAGAATGTGCGCTATCGCCACCGCGAACATCAGCGGCACCGGATCAGCGGCCACGGTCGCCAGCATCAGGGCCGATGACAGGGCGTAAATCGGGTGGCGGATATACGCGTATGGCCCGGTGACAATCAGCGAGGTTTTCTCGGCGGGATTGATTCCCATCCGCCACGAAAAGCCCATTTGGTTCCAGCATATCCAGGTTAAAACAAGGGAACTTGCCGCGACGGCAAAGGCGACCCATCCCAAAGCCGGCAGCTCGAAAAGCGGCCGCAACAGCCAGAAGCGCGTCTGAATAAACGGCCCGAGCAGCGAAAGGAGAATCCACAGAAAAACGACGGGAAGCCAGAGCGCCCGGGTCAACCCTCCGAGGATGCCGGGTGGAATGACATTTGCCGAATGCCCTGCTTTCCGGCGGATTTTCCGCATGAGACGCAGCACGCGGGCCCAATAAGTCGCGACGATCAGACCCACCAGCACGGCGGGAAGACTGCTTGGCATCATGTGCCGCCCCCCGAGTGCCCAAGTGCGATCTCGACGGTTCCCGCGACAATCGTTTGCAGCTTTCCGCGCTGGCGGACCATCAGCCGCCCGGAGCGGTCAACGCCTTCGCATCTCCCGACGATGGCCGGCTCGCCGGGGCCGCTGGTGATCGTGACCATTTTTCCCGCAAGCGCATCATGATGTGCATACTCGCGAGCAAAATCCGAAAACGGCAGTTCGACCCTTCGGCGAATCTCCCGATGCACTCTGGCGGCCAGCGCGATCAGGACGTCGGTCATGTCGAACGATTTGCCGGCAATGCAAAGCAGGGAGGTGATCCGCCGTTGCAGCGGCCGGGGCGCATGGGCGGGATCGACGTTCACGTTCAGGCCGATGCCGATGAGGTCCACGTTGCTGACGCGCTCGCAGAGGAGTCCGGCAAGTTTCAGGCCGTCGTGCAAAACGTCGTTGGGCCATTTCAGCTGAATATCTCGCTCGCCGGTCAGTTGCACGCAGGCGGCGCGGACGGCCAGGCCGGCGATTAGAGGCAATTCCTGGGGCGGGAGGCGATCGCGCATGGGAAGCGCGAAGGTGACGGTGAGCGCGCCGGCGTTTGACCACCAGGTGTTGTTGCCGCGTCCGCGGCCGGCGGTTTGGCGGCCGGTCAAGACAGCCGCGGGGGCATACAGCCGGCCCTGGCGGCGCAACACGGCCGCATGATCGCTGGTGCTTCGCAGGCGAGGAAACCAATGAAGCCGGAACGGTCGAAGTTCCGTCTTCAGACGGGCAAGGTTGAAGGAAATGTCATTTGTCATTTGTCATTCGTCATTGGTCATACGTTTCCATAGTGGACGCCGTGCGTACAAGTGACAAATGACAAGTGACAAATGACAAACAACCAACGTCAATTCCTCACCCTTCCAGAACCACCAGCAGGTCTCCCGCCCCAATGATAGACCCCTGCTTGACCAGCACGTCACCGACGGAAGCGTTGCGCGGGCAATAGACGGCCGTCTCCATCTTCATCGCTTCGATGGAGAGCAACCGATCGCCGGCCTTCAGCGCCTGGCCCTTGACGACGGCGACGCTGGAAACCTTTCCAGGCATCGGGGCGGCAACGTGATTGGGATTGTCGGGGTGGGCCTTGGGATGCCGGGGCACCTTGGCTTCCTGCGAACGGTCGGTGACGACGACCTCGCGCGGCTGGCCGTTGAGTTCAAAGAACACCGTCCGCGTCCCATCCGGGTGGATTTCGCCGCGGGTCAGATACTTGATGATCAGCATCTTGCCCGGCTCGATATCGACGGAAATCTCCTCGCCGCTTTGCAGGCCGTAGAAAAACGCGTGCGTCGGAAGGACCGAGGTGTTGTCGTACTGGCGCAGATGCTTCTTAAAATCCAGGAAAACCTGCGGATAGAGCAGATAGGAGAGCACGTCCACGTCGCGCACGTCGCCGGCAACTTTGGCTTCGATTTCCTTTCGCGTCCTTTCGAAATCGGCGCGGCCAAGCCCTGCGCCGGGCCGGCCCTTGATCGCCTTTGCGCCGGAAGCATCGAGAATGATCTTTTGCAGCACCTTGGGCCAGCCGCCTTCCGGGAAACCGATCGCTCCCTGCATCATCTCCACCACGCTCTTGGGGAAATGAAGCTTTTTGCCTGGATTCAGGACATCCAGGGCACTGAGGCCATTGGTCACCATGAACAGCGCCATGTCGCCGACGACTTTGCTCGAAGGCGTCACTTTTACGATGTCGCCGAAGAGTTCGTTGACGTGCGCATAGGTGTCGGCGATCTGGTTCCAGCGGTCTTCGAGGCCCAGGCTCCTGGCCTGCTGGCGAAGATTGGTGAATTGCCCGCCGGGCATTTCGTGGTGATAGACGTGCGCGGTGCCGGCCTTGAGGCCTTCCTCGAACGGATAGTATTGCTCGCGCGCCACCTCCCAGTAATCGGCCAGGTGGTTCAGCGCGTCGAGATTCAGCTCGCTGTCGCGCGGCGTGTGCTGGAGCGCCGCGACAAGGGAATTGAGATTCGGCTGGCTGGTCAAACCGCTCATGCTGGCGATGGCGGCATCGACGATATCCACGCCGGCATCGCTCGCCCGCAGAATGCTCCCCGCATTGATCCCGCTGGTGTCGTGCGTATGGAAATGGATCGGAACGTCCACCTCGTCGCGAAGCGCCTTGACCAGCGCATGCGCGGCGTACGGCTTGCACAACCCGGCCATGTCCTTGATTCCCAGGATGTGCGTGCCCATCCGCACCAATTCCTTGGCCATCTTCACGTAATACTTCAGGTCGTACTTGGACCGTTTGGGATCGAGGATGTCGCCGGTGTAACAAATGGCCGCCTCGCAGACGGCATTGGTCTTTTCGCGGACGGACTCCATGGCCACCTTCATGTTCCGGGTCCAATTGAGCGAATCGAAGACGCGGAAAACATCGATCCCGTGCTCGGCGGCGCGAACGACGAATTCGGTGACGACGTTGTCCGGATAGTTGGTGTAGCCTACGGCGTTGCTGGCGCGCAGCAACATCTGAAACAGGATGTTCGGCACGCGGGTTCGCAGCTCGTCGAGGCGGTCCCAAGGGTCCTCCTGGAGGAATCGCATGGAGGTGTCGAACGTCGCCCCGCCCCACATTTCGAGGCTGAAAAGCTGCGGAGCCAGGTGGGCCACGGCCCCGGCGACGGCGAGCAGATCGTGCGTCCGCACGCGCGTGGCGAGCAGCGATTGATGCGCATCCCGGAACGTGGTGTCGGTGAAGAGCAGGCGTTTTTGCCGGCGCACCCATTGCGCAAAACCTTGGGGCCCGAGCTGCTGGAGTTTCTGCCGCGTTCCATCGGGCGGGGGGACGCCGCGGGGATATTCGGGAACCGGCGGTTCGATGAATTCACGCTTGGGGTCCATCTTCCCCAACACGTCCGCCCGGCCGTTGATGATCACGTCGCCAAGGTAACTGAGGATTTTCGTGGCGCGGTCGCGCTTGGCGCGGAAGCGGAAGAGTTCCGGCGAAGCGTCAATAAACGTGGTGGTCGCCTCACCCTTGAGGAACGTTGGATGCTGGATGAGATTTTCGAGGAAGGAAATGTTGCTCTTGACCCCGCGAACGCGGAATTCGCTCAGTGAGCGAACCATGCGGTGCCTCGCCTCCTCGAACGTCAGGCCGGAGGCGGTGAGCTTCACCAGGAGGGAATCGAAATAGGGCGTGATGACCGCCCCGCTGAAGGCGGTGCCGCCGTCGAGGCGGATGCCGAATCCGGCGGCCGAGCGGTACGTGGACAATCGGCCGTAATCCGGGATGAAATGATTCTGCGGGTCTTCGGTGGTGATCCGGCATTGGATGGCGTAGCCGCGAGGTTCGATCTTGTCCTGGGCCGGGATATTGACCGGCGGTTCGTGGAGCTTGTGTCCGGCGGCGATGAGAATCTGGCTCTTGACGATATCGAATCCAGTGACCACCTCGGTGACGGTGTGCTCGACCTGGATGCGGGGATTGACCTCGATGAAATAAAACGCCTCACGATCGAGATCGAGCAGGAACTCGACGGTTCCGGCGTTGCGGTAGTTGACGGCGGCACACAAGCGCACGGCGGAATCACAGATCCGCTCCCGGAGAGCGCGGGGAAGGTTGATGCTCGGAGCGATCTCGACGACCTTCTGATGCCGGCGCTGCACCGAGCAATCGCGCTCCCACAAGTGAACGATATTCCCGTGATGATCGCCAAGGATTTGCACTTCGATGTGTTTGGCGTGGCGGATGTAACGTTCGATGAAGACATCGGCCCGGCCGAACGCGCTGCCGGCTTCACGCTGGGCCTCTTCGAGGCGCGGCAGGAGTTGGTCGGACTTTTCGACGATGCGCATCCCCCGCCCGCCGCCGCCGAAACTCGCCTTGATGATCAGGGGAAAGCCGATTTCCTTTGCCACGGCGCGAATCTCGGCCGGGTCGGTCAGGGCGCGGTCGGTCCCTGGGATGGTGGGGATGCCGGCATCTTGGGCGAGTTTCTTGGCGGCGATTTTGTCGCCGAAAATCTTCAGCAGCTTCGGCGTGGGACCGACAAAGGCGATCTGGTTGTCCACGCACGCCTGCGCCAGCTCCGCGTTCTCGGCCAAAAAGCCGTAGCCGGGATGGATCGCGTCAACACGATTGGCCTTGGCGACGTCGATCAGGGCCTGAATGTTGAGATAGCCCTTGACGGGCTCGCCGCCATGCGGGGGTCCGATCTGGTATGCTTCATCCGCTTTGAACCGGTGGAGTGAAAAGCGGTCCTCATAGGTGAAAACCGCGACGGTTCCGAGTTCCAGTTCGGTGGCCGCGCGAAACACGCGGATGGCGATCTCACTCCGGTTGGCGACGAGCAATCTGCGCATGAGCGGTTCCTGCGGGTCTAAAGCCCAAGGCGCGGGGAAAATCCGGCGGTATTGTGGGCAGAAGCGTTGGATTTGCAAGCGGGTGACGGCGATGGCGGATGACCTGAATCAATGGGTGCTGGAGGCGGCGAGCCAGCCGCGCGTGCGCGAGGAAGTACGCCGCCTTTATGCCGACTTGCAGGTTCGGATCGACCAGCGGCGGCCTCTGTGCGTAATGTCCGGCCGATGCTGCCGGTTTGACGAACACGGCCATCGGCTTTACGCAACGACGATGGAGTTGGCCGCATTCGTCGCGGAGTTGGCCGATTTACCGGCGCTCCCTCAGACGACCGCGGGGGCGGGACTGTGCGCATTCCAATCCGGCAAAATCTGCCGGGTGCATCCGATCCGGCCTCTGGGCTGCAGGGTATTCTTCTGCGACCCCTCCAGCACCGAATGGCAAGAGGGGGTTTACGAGGAGTTTCATGGTCGGCTCAAGGACCTGCATAAGGATATGTCGATACCCTATGCATATGTGGAATGGCGGTTTGCGTGCCAGGCGATGGGATTTCAGTTGTAAACGTCAAATCCTTTTGACATTTGCTTCGATCGGCCGTTAAACTGATTTCAGCCGGAACGTTATGAAACCATTTTTTGTGAGGAAGGCGAGGTCATGAAGCTTCTCACCGGTTTGTCATTATTGGTGGCGGCAATCGCTTTGGCGGGCTGTTCGGCGAATACGCCCGCGTATTCCGCCAAGGAACGCTTTGCCCAGATGCATCGGAACAATACCTTTGAGGCCGAGGCGATCAACGACGACATCGACAGAATGATGCTGTTTCGTCCCAGCAATCAGGAATCGATTTGGAACGTGTATCATCGGGACTAAAGGCCGGTGTTTTGCCCGCCGCGCCCGAATTCCGTGGCCCGCTTTCTGTGCCTGGGAAAATACAATAGGCTCCGCCAGCGCTTCCTTGCCCTTGGCGGGGCCTTTTTTTGTTTTGTGATGTGGGGCGTTTCTAGGAAACCAGCCGCAGGCGGGGCGTTTTGCGAACCCACGAAGCGATTCGCGTACCGCGATTTTTTGCCCCTTCCAGATGTTCCAGATATTGCTTTAGGGCTGCTTCGTCGAATTGGGACAGGAATTCGACAGACGCCGTGGTATTGTATTGGCGAATGTCATCGATGAGTTGACGTTTGTTCATGACAGACATACTTTCAAAAAGGGCCGTTGAAAATGCCAAACGGGCTGGCTGATAATGTGATCGGTCCAGCGGCCGTTTTGACTTGAAACTAGCAGCAATGACGCAGACGAATTCGCCATCATCACGAACCGAAGGCTTGGCCCCGCGCGACCCGGCCGCGGACACCGACCCCCTGCTTCACCTGCACAGGATGTCCACGACAGCCGGCGTGGGAACCGGGGATTATGTCGCGGTCAACGTCACCTCCGTCGTCGCGGTTGTGTTCGGTTTGGCCAGCCTCCTGGCGATGGCCAATCCGGTTTTGTTGGTATTCCCAATCGTGGGCGTCATTCTTGGCCTGATCGCCCTCGGGCAAATCGTCAACAGCAACGGCACCCAGACCGGAAAGGGGCTGGCCATACTCGGGCTGGCCCTCTCTGGAATCATCACCGCGACGATTTTCTGCGTTATGCTGGTGCAATACTTCCACCAGCGGGCAGATCGACAGGCCGTGGCGGACCTGGCGTGGAAATACGGCCGACTCATCGCGCAAGACAAGTTTGACGATGCTTATGACCTGTTCGATTCCGACTTCAAGTATCGAGTAAGCAAACAAGCTTTTATCGTTCATCTGACCAGTATTCAGCACTACAGCGAACTTCCGCCCATCGACGGCATTACCTGGAACGGCCGGGCCGAGTTTCATTCCGGTGATGACGGCGCGCAAACGGCCGATGCGGTCATCAAGGTTCACTTCAAGGGCATTGAAGGTGAAGAGCGGCTGGCGGCGCATTTTTGCAAGGCAAATGGCGGCCCGTGGCAGATCGACAACATTCCCGATCAGTTCCCGCCAATCAAATCCCCGCCGGGACAGTGACCGCGGCACGGCAGGCAGCAGGTAAGCGCGCCGGCTAACCATTGCCAAGCCTTCGGACCCGCCATTCAAGCGCGTCAGTGTTTTCGTCCGATAAAGCAATCAGCGGGGATACTCCGTCAGCGGCTCACGCGCCGCAGGATTCCTGCCGATAGCGCCGAAGGGCGTGCTTACGTTTTTGCAGCGCCCTCGGAGGCTTACGATGATTCATTGGCATTGGAAAATCCTTCGGTGGATGCTCGCCGGCGGGGCATTTCTGTCGGTCCTTAACCTGTCTGGCTGCATGATGGCCGACAACCCGGCGGTCAGCGCCAACTCCGCCAGCGCGGCGCCGGCGGGATCGACCAATATCGCCATGGCCTCCGATTCTTCGGTTTTGGCCCCCGTTTCTTCTAACGATACGGCAACCGGCGCGGCGCCAAACGTCAACGTCTACGGCGAATTTGACGGCGTGCAACACGGCCCGGCCAAGGCCCACGGCAATGGCGGGTTCGAGGAACACACTTACCTCGACGAAGGTTTCGACAGCGATGTCAGCCTCGATCCCACCGGAAAGTGGATGGTCTTCACCAGCACCCGCGACAGCGATCACCCCAATATATATCTGCAACGAGTCGATGGCGTGTCGGTCATCCAGTTGACCAACGACGAGGCGGAATATGCCTCGCCCGTCTTCAGCCCCGACGGCAAACAAATCGCCTTCTGCTCCACCCGCGCCGGCGAATGGGACATTTACACCATGGACATCGACGGCAAGAACGTCGTTCAGGTGACGAATGATCCCATGCAGCATATTCATCCCAGCTTCAGCCCGGAGGGGAACCGGCTGGTGTATTGCTGCCTCGGCGGCAAGAGCGGGCAGTGGGAGCTGTGGACGGTTGACCTGGCCACTTCCGAAAAACGGATGATCGGCTTTGGATTGTTCCCGACCTGGTGCCCGGCGAAAAACGTGGATCGCATCGCGTTTCAGCGGGCACGCCAGCGAGGAAGCCGGTGGTTCAGCCTTTGGACGCTCGATTTGACTGACGGCGAGTCGCGCAAGGTGACCGAGGTGGCGGCCAGTTCCAACGCCGCCATCGTCTGCCCAACCTGGAGCCCCGACGGCAAACAAATCGCGTTTGCCACAATTGCCGAACCGAATAACTCCACCGGCGCAAAGCCGCTTGGGCAGCAGGATATCTGGACGGTCAGCAGCGACGGCACCGGCCGCCATCGGGTAACGGATGGCGTGGGCCTGAACCTCAGCCCGTGCTGGGCGGCAAACAATCGAATATTCTTCGTGAGCGATCGGGGCGGCGCTGAATGCATTTGGTCCGCCCAGGCCGACGCAACGGGCGAACCCTCGCGCTTCGCCAGCCAGACAGGCGAGTCGTCGCCGGTGGCGAGCCAGCCCCCGAGCCAACTTCAGGAAAAGCCGGCTGAGAAACCCAGCGGTCAGGATGCCGTGGGATCGACCGGAATCGCGGGCGAATGATCGCCTGCGGAGGGCTTGGCCTTCCGCTGCGGAGGGCTTGCCCTACCGCCTCCAGCTTCAAGGATGAAGCGATGAAAAAATTTGCAATCGGCCTGCTGATGATCGTAGCGTCGGCGATCGCGCCCGGATGCAGCCATCAGCCCAAGCCCTATGGCGAAGAACAGCAATTGTTTTTGCCCGGAGCGCACCGCCAGGTCTGGGCGATCGCCCCGACCATTAATATCAGCGGGCAAAGCCAGATCGATCCGCTTTTGCAAAGCGATCTGGTGTACCAGCAACTTCAGCAGGTTCACGGCCTGACGGTGATTCCCGTCGATCGCGTGGTTGAGGTGTACGCGAGTCTCAAGATCAATCGGGTCGAATCCGAACAGCAGGCCTATGCGGTCTGCCAGCTCTTGGGATGTGACGGCCTGGTGATTCCGACGGTGACGGCATACGACCCATATGATCCGCCGATATTTGGAGCGTCGCTCCAGTTGTTCGTGAAACCGGGAACGTTCAACCGGCTTCCAAAGGTGGATCCGCGGGCGCTGGAGCGGAGCCCGACGGCGTCGGCCCTGCCGCCGATGCCCGCGGCAAAAGATATGACGCAGGTGGTGGATCTTTACGATGCCTCCGACGGAACCGTGCGTGACCGGGTCGCCGCCTATGCCAAGGGGCGCACCGATCCCAACGGACCCCTAAGCGCCAATGAGATCACCGTCACCATGGACCGTTACTGCGGGTTTGCCTACCACGAACTGCTGGTCACGATGCTGAACAACATACAGGACGCCAACGCCCAATGAACCGGAACAAAGCCCACGGCGCCGCCGTGGGGCCCATGAGCCAGATACGTCCGATACCTGAGGAGTCCTGATGAACACTATGAAAACGCTAAGCCTGGTAAAAGGCCGCCATCGCTTCTTCTTTCGTTATGAAGCGGGGCAGGAAGCAAAAGTGCTGGATTCCCTGGTGGAACTGGTGAATCGCAGGGACGTTTGCTTCGATTGGTTCGACGCCGCGATCCTCTCTCATCAACTTGGCCAGCATTTGGCAAAAGAATTAAAGGCCTTTTTGCCGAAAAAGGTTGCATAAGGATTATCGGGTCGTCAAGGAGGACGGCCAACCGTGAGACGGTTTAGATCTCACAGTGAGACGGGGACCGTCTCACCAGCGGGCCACCGGAACTTGCCGGGCGGTGGCAGATGTTTCGTGCCAGAGTTCTCGCCCATGTAACCGGTTTTATGAACCCCACGAACGAAATGTCCGTCCTCGCTGCTGCGCCCAGCCGCGTATTGGTGCAAGAAAAGAATTTCTCCCCCCTGGTCCGCCAGTTTCTCGACTACCTCAAGCTCGAGAAGCACTTCAGCGACTACACCGTCAAAAGCTATGGCGCGGACCTGATTCAATTCGCCCAGTTTCTGGGCGGGGAAATCGGCCGCGGCGAACGCCAGCCCGCCGCGGGGCAAAATACCGATGAGCGCCACGTCAAGTGTGACGCCCTCACCATTCGCGAATTCCTCAACTATCTCTACGGCCAGAATTACACGAAAAGCACGACGGCTCGGAAGCTGGCGACGCTGCGCAGCTTCTACAAATTCCTGATCCGCCGCGGCATCGTCAGCGTGAATCCCCTGTCCACGATTCGAACACCCAAGCAGGAAAAGCGCCTGCCCAAATGCCTCGACCTGGAGCAGGTGCAGAGGCTGCTGGAAGCGCCTGGCGACGCCGATCTGCTCAGCGCCCGCGACAAGGCCATGCTCGAAGTGCTTTACAGCAGCGGCATCCGCGTCAGCGAGCTGGTTGACCTGGAAATAGCCGACCTGGATTTGCAGGAAGGCGTTCTGCGTGTTCGCGGCAAGGGACGCAAGGACCGCCTCACCCCCATCGGCAGCCAGGCGATCAAGGCGCTACACCGCTATTTCGAGCTTCGGTCCGTCGATTCTCGCTGCCAAAGTTCGCATACCCACCGGGTATTCCTCAACAAGCACGGCGATTCGCTCTCCACGCGGTCGGTGCGCCGGAAACTGGATAAGTATCTCCTCTCGGCCGGCCTCGACCCCGGCATCAGCCCGCACACCCTGCGGCACAGCTTCGCCACGCATCTGCTCAACAACGGCGCGGACCTGCGAAGCGTCCAGGAATTACTGGGCCACCAAAGCCTCAGCACCACGCAGATCTACACTCATCTGACGACGCAGCGGATGAAAGAGGTGTACGATCAGGCCCACCCGCGGGCCAACGACGTTGCGATTCCGCATCCGTCCTCGACGGAAAAGCCGGCTACGCCGTTTTATCCGTCCAAAGTGGGATAGACCGCTCCCTGACCAAAAACAAACAGCCGCCTTCGGGCGGCTTTTTCATGCGCGAAGGGTTGTTAAAACGCACCCAAAGCCAGATTCGTTCGCTGCTCAAACCACGCCTCACGCCACGCCGGCATATTTCGCCAGGTTGCCGTCGCCCACAACCCCAGGCGCTTTCGCCTCGCCTGGCTCTCGGCCTGATCGACGGCCCCATGAAACGCAAAGGGCATCCGCCGGTCATCCAAGGCCAGGCCCTCCCCCACCAACTGAGGACTGAGCGGCTGTAATTCATCGGTGAAAACGAAAGCCAGAAGGCGGTCCTGGCGATCCCGCGTCTGAGTGGGTTCCAGGAGCAGAATCAAATTTCGCCCAGCCAGAAGCGAATTCAGCCGCCGCGCCGAGAGGCGATCCCACTGGGTTGTAAACGAAGCAACGCCCAGGAGTCGGACCGCCGTGACAGAGCCGCCAGGTTCTTCGCGAATGGCAATCGACTCTCCGTCGATCGCGCCGGCGAACGCAAATTGATGGCCATCAAAGCGAAGCCAATCGTCGCCGCGTCGGTTTTGCGCTCGGAGATGGTCGAACAGGCTTGAGAGAAGAATCAGGCCAACCACACCCCATGCCAGAAGACGCCATCGCCGCCCGTTTCGCAAACGCGACGCCGCCGTGACCGCATCCCATTTGGCGACATAAACGCCCATGGCCGCGCGACGATAACTCGCGTAAAGCTGGTTGGCAAATCACTTCGCTTTCCCCAGCTCAAACGCATCATGCACGATTTGCAGCGCCCGGTTCGCCTCTTCCTTGCCGATAATGCAACTGATCTTGATCTCGCTGGTCGTGATGTTCTGAATATTGATCTTCGCATCGGCCAGCGCTTTGAACATCCGCTGGGCCACCCCGGTGTGCACTTTCATTCCAGCGCCGACGGCGCTGACTTTGGCGAGGCCATCCTGGTAAATCGGCGAAGTTTTGCCGCCGAGTTCCTTGATCACGCGATCCACCACGGGCTTGATTTCATGCAAATCGCCGTGTTCGACGGTAAAGCTGATATTGGCTGTGTTGTCGTCCATGACGTTTTGGATGATGTCATCGACGACGATGTTGGCGGCGGCGATGTCGCCGAAAATCTTTGCCGCCGCGCCGGGGCGGTCGGGGACGTTTTTCACCGTCACGCGGATGAGGTCCGTTTTCAGTGCCACGCCCGATACGACGATGTGTTCCATGTGAGGGGTCTCCGCGACGATCCAGGTGCCTTCCTTCTCATTCTGGCTGTTGCGCACGTGGATCGGTACGTTGTATTTCTTGGCGAACTCAACTGCCCGCGTCTGCAAAACGCTGGCGCCCAGGCCGGCCAACTCCAGCATCTCATCGTAGCTGATCCGGTCGATCTTGCGGGCATTTTTGACGATCCGCGGGTCGGCGGTGAAGATGCCGTCAACGTCCGTGTAGTTTTCACACGCGTCCGCCTTCAACACCGCGCCGATGGCCACAAGCGTGGCGTTGCTCCCCCCGCGTCCCAGGGTTGTGTAATCCCCCTCGGGCGTCACCCCTTGAAAACCGGCGATGATGACGATCTTCCCCGCTGAAAGCTGGTCAAAAATCCGCTGCTTGTTGATCGATTGAATCCGGGCCTTGCTGAACGCGTTGTCGGTAATCAGTCCGATCTGACCGCCGGTGAAGCTGATCGCCTCGTGACCCTGCGCGTGGATTGCCATGGCCATCAGCGCAATCGTCACCTGCTCGCCCGTGGCCAGAAGCTGATCCATCTCCCGCTTCGGCGGATTCTGGCATATCTGCTGGGCCAGCGCGATCAGGTCGTCGGTCGAATCTCCCATGGCCGACACGACGACGCATATCTGGTTGCCCTTTTGCTTTTCAGCGATGGCCCGGCGCGCCGCCTGATGGATTTTCTGCGCATCAGCGACGCTGCTGCCGCCGAATTTCTGAACGATCAACGCCATGCCCGGTCCACTATTTCTCCGCGTTGTAAACGGGAGATGGGATTATAAAGACGGTCGGCGAAGACTCAACGGCAAGGGCGATCATTTCGCGAACCGTGAACCCGTGGGTGCGTGATGCAATCGGCCCGAGCAAATGGATGCAGAAGAGGATGATCGGTTGCGTTTTCCTTAACGGCTGCGCGCATATATTCCCAGCATGACGCCTTGAAATCCTCCGGCCACGTCGGTGCTGAGGATGCTTCCATCAACTTTTTCTTTCAGCGGCTTAAAATCACCGCCCGCGCGATAGAAAAAAGAATAAGGTCGGCCGGCGGCTTCGATCTTGAGTTCAACACGCTCTGATCCCTCCGGGAGGGGAGCGGCGGCGAGGACCTTTATGTCTGGCCCGGAGCGTGCGCCGGCCGCGCTGGCGGCAACCTGCTCGACGAATACTTGCCGGGCTCCTCCGCCATCGATCCCAATACCAAGGAAGAAATAATGGGATTCATTCTGAAACGCGACGAGGCCCGCGTCGCACGGGGCGGTGGCGGGATTTACCATGACGACGACGGCAGCGGTAAAATCCGCGTGCTGCTGTCGGCAGGCGATGAACGAGGGATTCTCCAGCGACGTCAGCGCGACCGATCGCGGCGCGATGAGCAGGGAACCCTCCTTCAGCGAATACCATTGCTGCGCCGGCGCTCGCAGGAAATTCCAACGTAAATTCAGCCGATCGCCGTCGAAACTGTCTGTCCAGGAGTATGACCCGTGCAGCGGAAACTCAGCTTCCGGCTGCGCCGGCAGATTGGGCCGCGGGACGATCCTCGGCACGATTTGATCGTCCTTCAGAATGATTGGCCAGTTGTTTTCCCACCGCACCGGAAGGAGAAACGTCTCGCGCCCCGTGTTGTACCGATTCCGCTGGTAAGGCCGGCATCCCAAAAAGACGGCCCACCACTCGCCGCCGGACGTCTCGACGAAATCGGCGTGGCCCGTGCATGTAATCGGATCGGGGCGATCGGCCGGCAGTTGCCGCTGGGTCAATATCGGATTGCCCTTGAACGGAACAAAGGGTCCCCAGACCGAATCGGATTGAAAGACGACTTCGGAATGGGCGTCGGCCGTTCCGCCCTGGGCCGCGATCAGATAATAGATGCCGTTTCGCTTGAAGATGTGCGGGCCTTCGATCCAGTGCGGCTTCTTGGATATGTCGGTCCCGCCATTGACGAGAACCTTATCCCCGCCGGTGATTTTGCCGGTCTTGGTGTCGAATTCGTGAATGCGGATGGTACGATGGCCGTCGTAAAGCGGTCGATCATCCGGAGCCGGGGCGCAGTTAACGATGTAAGCGCGGCCGTCGTCATCAAAAAAAAACGAGGGATCCACTCCATCCACTGGTTTGAGCCAATGCAGGTCCGACCAGGGTCCGGCCGGGTCTTTGGCGGTGACATAAAAATTCCCGCCGCCGTCGGCCATTGTGGTGATGACATAAAACAGGCCGTCGCGGTATCGAATGGCGGGGGCGAAAATGCCGCGTGAAACGTCCGCCGGGTGCATCGATTCGAAATCAGAAACACGATCCAGCACGAATCCGATTTGCCTCCAATTGACGAGGTCCCTGCTGTGGAAGATCGGTATGCCGGGGAAATACCAAAACGAGGAATTCACCAAGTAATAATCGTCGCCGACGCGGCAAATGCTGGGATCGGGATAAAACCCCGCGAGGATCGGATTGAGAAACTGCTCTTGCGGGGATTTCAGCAGAGTCGCCGCATCGTCTGTGCCGCTGTAGCTGAAGGACTTGAATTGGACCCAGGAATTTACGGGACCCAATTCGTTCTCCGCCGCTGGACTATTCATCGCACCGATCTGTAAGAGCAGCACAGCAGCCCATGGCCCGACAATGCCGCCATGAATCCACCTCGCAAAGTCTCGCATCGCCACGATTGCAATCTAAGTGATTGTGGGAAAGCGATCAAGCCGAGGGTTGCTTGATCCTTGCGTGTCTTGTCGCCGCATCGGATGATCGCGCGGCATGGAGAATCCGCATTGGCAAGTGCTTCGTCGGGTTACGGTTTATGACAGTCCGTGGGTCCGCCTTCACCGGGACGACGTTCG
This sequence comes from Tepidisphaeraceae bacterium, assembly GCA_050012375.1. GTDB lineage: Bacteria > Planctomycetota > Phycisphaerae > Tepidisphaerales > Tepidisphaeraceae > PALSA-1353. The sequence continues at coordinate 42,389 of JBEKHH010000002.1, read as the reverse complement.
CCTGCCGGATGGGTCCGTCATTGAGGGACACCACGTCGTTGAAGTTCCCGCTCCGGCGGTTGGCGTGGTTCCCGTCGGCGACGATGGCCGCATCCTTCTGATCGAACACTACCGATTCATCACGGGCACGACGGGGTGGGAGGTCCCGGCCGGCCGGTTCGAAGCGAGTGACACCGCTGAATCCGCCGCCGCCCGCGAGTTGCTCGAAGAAACCGGCCACACTGCCGCGAACTTTGAATATCTCGGGAATTATTTTCCCGTCAACGGCTTATGCAACCATGTGTTTCATGTCTGCGTTGCCCGCAAGCTGATCCGCCGGAGCGATATTCAGGATACCAACGAAGTCATTCGTCTCGGATGGTTTGATCCGCGGGAGATTTCCGCGATGGTCCGCAACGGCGCGATCAAGGATGGCCTGTCTCTTACCGCTGTGCTGTGGTTTCTTTTGCGCGACGAAACAGAGGTCACTCCAGGCGCTTGATCCAGGCTGCGATATCCTTCCAAACCGGCGGTGTGGTCAGTTTCAGGGGCTCGGAGCCCGTTGCGGTCAGTGTTTCCTCAGAGACGATCATTCCGGTGCGCGTGTCCATCCAGGCGACATGATACGAACCAGCGGCCAATCCCGGGACTTGCAACGTTCCCGAAACCACCTGGCCGCTGTCCGAAACGCGATTGTAGACCCACAGGACGGTCAGGTCCCGGCCGCTTTTTGCGAGAACGGCCACCTCGGGCGCGTAGGGCGTCAGGACGAATTCGCTGATGTGGGCCCAATCCGCGCCCGTGTTTTTCAGGCGGACGGTGTGCTCGCCCTGGGGAATGGGGAACTCCAAGGCCGCATTGAGATGCGAAGTGCTGGGAGGCGGGATTTTGCCATCGGGCCCGGGTCGCGGAGGCGGCGCGGCCCCGAGGTTAAGCGTGGCCGCCTGTTTGCCGTCCAGTTCCGCTTCCAGTCGAGCGCCATCAGGCGCTGTCTCGTCAATGCGAACGGCGAAAGTTCCCGCGGCCGGGTAATTGACGTGGAATAGGGCGAAAGGAAACATCTGGTAGTTGTTCGTACCGGTGCCCTGGAGAAAGGATGACATGCCGCCGATTCCTTCGACGAACCCGCTGGGTTTGACCGTGAAATCCTTCACCCGCGCCGGCGCCCAACTGGTGCCGGGGCCGAATCGCAACGGCCCGCGGGTTGCAGTTTCGGCGAGGACCTCGATCGGCTTCATGTCCTGCTGATTCAGCAGGCCCGATTGTTCGATGAATTTTTGCGCGGCCGTGTAGTGGAACAGCAGGTTGTTCGCGTCCACCTCGTCCCAAAACCAGCATTCGGCGGCTCCGCTCGCCTGGCTCATTATGCTTCCCCAAAGGCCACGATGCAGCACATCTCCAGTCTCGGAGGGCGGAGGCTTCATTTCGCCGAATTCGCCGTAGAAATATGCCCGGTCAAGGTGATCATCCGCAAGCACCGCGATGGCCGAGAGAATGTCAGGGGGATAGATGTGCGCCTGGTAATAATCCATGGCCGGCCAAAGCTTCGGCTCCCTCACATTAGAACTGGTCGTGATGAGATGATGATACGGATCCTGCTCGCGGATGAATTTGGCCATCGCGACATGCCAGGCGGTGACACCGTCGAGGTTGGTCTTGAACGCATCCGTGTTTTCCACTTCGTTGAACAATTCCCAGGCCATGATGGCCGGGGAATAGCCCCAGCGGGCGATGATGTAGCGGAATTTGCTCTTCGTGAGGGCGATGGCCTTGGGATCGGTGAAGAATTTCTCGGGACCGTCTAGCCATCCGCCGTTTGCCTTGTTCCATGGATTGAGCTGCCAGTTGGGGTTGGATTCCGTGCTGTATTGGCCATGGTGCTGAAGGACGAGATGAAAATGGACATCCGCGGCGTCGGCGGCACTGGCGATCTGATCCCAGGTTTTGGCGGTGGCGAGATTGAGATAACCGAGCTTGGGCTGATCGGTGGGATCCTTGGCCCAGTCAAGGTTCTTGCCGTCCCAGTAGCACATCCAGATGCGGGTCCAGTTCGCCCCGGCCTTGCCCATGCGCGCGATCGCATCGGTCAGCGGCGGCGCGTCCAGATCGCGCCAGCACAGGTTGTAACCCACGGGATAATACGGCGATCCATCATCCAGGACGAAACGCTTGTTGTTGCGGGGATCGAGACGAACAAATCCCGGCCTGGGCGTGCCGCTTACCTCAAATGCGGTTGGCTGGAGGTTTTGCGGCTTTGCATCAAGGCCATTGAGCGCCACGGCCCGGATGGTGAATTTGCCCGGCAAAGTGGGCGTGTGGCGCACGCGCCACGTTTGGCCGCCGTCGAAAAATGCCGGAAGCGTCAGTTGGCTTCCGTCCGGATTGACGAAAGTGACCGTCACATCGTTTTGCGTGAAGTCGAACGGATTGCCCTGAACCTGCGGCAACTCAAAGGCAGCTTCCAGCATCGGGTACGTTCCCCCACTGGCCAAGGCGGGGTAGGGGACATAGAGCACAACACAGAAGACAAGAGAACAGAGCAGCCGCCAAGATGGTCGAGACATGCATTTAATATACATGAAATGGATGTGCAACTGAAACGAACTCCATTCACCATTTTCAGCAGGGTCGCGCAATAGCCGGCGCGCAATATTGTCCCAGCGGTCAATAAATGGGGCTTTGTATCGGGAGTAACTCTTAATTCCCGCCATGGATCGCGGCGGTCAGGGCTTCGGATAGGGAGGCGTCGGACAGAACGACCGGATTGAAACGCATGCTGCTGGCTTTGCGGGCCAGGGCGACCATTTCTGGAACGTCGGCGCGACTAAGGCCGAACTGGCTCAGCGGCGGTATTTTCATCTCTTTCGCCAAATCGGCCGTGAACCGCACGCAAGCGTCGATGGCCTCGGCGTCGGCGGCGTTTTCCAAGCCGGGGAATTGCCGGCCGATGTCGGCGTATCGCGTCAGGGCTGGCGCGCCGGTTGCCGGCGATTGCTTGCGAAGCGCCCCAATATTGGCGGCGATTATGTGTGGCAATAATGCGGCGCAAATCGTTCCGTGCGGAGCGGGGAAATTGGCGCCCAATGGGGCGGCCAAGCCGTGAACCGCGCCGAGGCCCGCGCTGGTTAGCGCCATGCCGCTGAGCAGTGCGGCCATGGCCATGGCCTCGCGCGCATCGAGATCGTTTCCTTCCTGGAATGCTCGCGGCAAATTTCTGGCGGCGAGGTGAATGCCGCGGAGCACCAGAACGTCGCTCAGCGGCGAAGCGCCGGTGGACGTGTAGGACTCGATCAATTGGCAGAGGGCGTCCATGCCGGAGCTGGCGGTGATCGATGGCCCGACGGTGACGGCCAATTCCGGGTCGATCAGGGCGATTCGCGGAAGGAGCAGTTCGCTACGGATGCTGGCCTTGAATCGCTTTGCGGGAAGGCCGATTACGGCGTTGCGCGTTGCCTCGGCGCCGGTGCCGCCTGTGACGGGGATGGCCATCCAGGGTGCCGCCGGGCGGGTGATTTTCCGGCCGTTTCCGACGATTTCCATGTAATCGACGGCCGATCCGACGCTGGTGAGAAGGCCGGCGGTGGCCTTGGCGGCGTCGATGGCGCTGCCGCCACCCAAGGCAATCACGGAGTCGCATTTGCACTGGCGGGCTTGTTCGACGGCGGCGTCAACGTCGGCGACGGTGGGTTCGCCGCGCTGGCGGCGGGTGGTAACGGAAAGGCCGGCGAGGGATTTAAGCAGACGATCGACCGCGGCGTCACTGTTGTGGATCAACAGTGGAGACTTGCCGAGTCCCGCGGCCAATTCACCGGCGCGGGCGACGGTCCCACGGCCGAAGATGATTTTCCCGATGCCGTAGAACTCGAATGCGGTCAAACGGCTTCCTCTCCGAAAAACACCGCGTTGTGTTTCACGCCTTGGCGCGGCTGGGCCATGAAATCGGAGACGGTCTTCTTCCAGCGTAGATAGTGATCCGTCTGTTGGTGGCGGGAGAAATCATCCGGGGTTTTGTATGCTTCATACAACAGGAAGCGGTTCGAATCCGACTCGGCTTGCAGGAGGTCGAAGCGAACGTTGCCTGGCTCGAGCCGGGTGTTGCGGGCGTTGTCCAGCGTGGCTTCGATGAATTGTGCTACGAATTGCGGCCTTACGAATATCGTCACGCTTACCACGAACATGAATTCTCCGCTTCTGTTGGTCTAACGGTTAACGAAATTGGAAATGCCCGGGAGGTTTTGCCAGCCGCGTTCATCAACCGTTCGGCGAGCGATTGCTTTTGGGGCGATGAATCGCCGAAGCGCCAGATCGAATATGTCTCGTGAAGGGTGACCGACGGGGCTCGAACCCGCGACCCCAAGGACCACAACCTTGTGCTCTGCCAACTGAGCTACGGCCACCATTTTCGCACCTGATCTTATCACTACCATCACATCCTTCAAGGTCAGGCGGAGAGCCGCCATTGCCGATTGCCCATTGCTTAGTCGTCCCGGCGCGGCGGGGCCGAAGAAAAGGCTTGACATGCCGGGGCGCGTGATCGACAGTTCAGCGATGCGCGAAACATCAAAATGTTACTCCCTTCGGAAGGCTCGCGGGGATTTTGACAACTTCCTCCGCGGAAGGGGAATAGACATCGGCTGCGGGAACGATCCGCTGAAGGTTGATAATGGCTCCGTCCGGCCCTGGGATATTCCCGACGGCGACGCACAGGTGATGGCCGGCGTGCCTGACGGCGAACTTGATTTCGTCTACTCATCCCATTGTCTTGAACATATGCGCGATGTTCCGACGACGCTGCACCATTGGGCGCGCATCGTGAAGCCCGGCGGGTTTCTCTATTTCGCGGTGCCGGAATACTTTCTCTACGAGAAGATGACCTGGCCGTCGATGTTCAACACGGACCACAAGCAGAGCTTTTCGGTTCTCATTTCGCGCCGGCAGGTGCAGCGGCCCAATCATTATCATACCACCGAGGACATGATTCCGCTGATGACGTCGCTGGGGCTGGAGCCCATCCGCATCACGCTGGAAGATCACGGCTTCAATTACAACTGCGGGATCCTGGATCAAACCCTGCAACACGCGATCGCGCAGCTTTGCTTCGTGGCGAAAAAGAAATAGCCCGCAGCGCTGATCCTTCTCGCATGCCTGGTGACCGCTGACTGAAAGCCGCGGTCATTTAATTTCGCATTCCACCAGGGCCATGGTGTTGGTGGCCGTCATCGACCCGGAGGTGCTGGATTCCATTTTTACGACCAAGCCAGGCACGTCGTCGCAGGTCCAGGTTTTGGCGGTGATCTTCATGCCGTTTTGCTCGTTTGTCACTTTCGTCCATTTGCACGAATAGGTCTTGTCGCCGACTTTGAGGTCTTCCGTACCTTGTTCGGTCTTCGGAGCTTCGCTGTTGGCCGGGGGAGCCGGGGGCCGCTTGATCTTGGCGGTAATTTCCTGAAGTTGCGGCGGCATGTCCATCTTGTTGCCCGAGACCGACATTGAACTCAGGATCTCAACGGTGGCCTTGTCGGGAGTCAGGTCCTTGAGCGTTTGCGTGGTGATAATGGTGTTCTTGCTGCCCATCGCCTCGGAATCCGTTTGATATTTCACCCAGGTGCCGGGTTTGTATTTGGCCCAGGACTGGTAGGCGGGATTGTCGATCATGTCATCGTCGGCCTGAGCGATGGCTACCCATGCGAGACAGATCATAATGGCGCCGAGGGCGGCAAATTTTCCGGGACGAAACATGGAGGTCTCCTTTGAATCGAGGTTGAAGGCAACAGCGGAGCAGCCAATCTCCGCCAATTCGCGGATTATACAGAGAACAGGACCAAACTGGTGAATAATTCCGCCCCTCTTAAGTTTGGGAATGTGGCGGCGCGCATCATAAGGAAAGCCCCCGCGAAGAAATACTGAAATAAATTGGACCACGAAGCCGCGAAGAGCGCGAAGGCGGACGCGAAGAAATCAGCCAATGAATTTCCTTCGCGCTGTCTTCGCGCCCTTCGCGTCTTCGCGGTTGCATTTTTCGTTGCGGCCAGAAGCACCGCCAGGTGTTCCGTGTCTTTGCGGCTGTCCTCGCGGTACCATTCCCCCGTGCTCGCCACGGTCCACTCCTACGTTTTGACCGGCATCGACGCCATCCTCTGCGAAGTGGAGGTGGACGTGAGCCAGCGCGGCTTGCCCAGGACGACGATCGTCGGCCTGGCGCAGGCGGCGGTCAAGGAATCCATCGAACGCGTGCGGCGGGCGATGATCAACGGCGGATTCCCGTTTCCGGGCCATGCCCTGCTGATCAATCTCGCCCCGGCGGATGTGAAGAAGGAAGGGCCGAGCCTCGATCTGCCGATTGCCATCGGGCTGCTTCGCGCCAGCGGATCCATCGAAACCGATCTTCACAAGCAATTCCTGATTGCCGGCGAACTGGCGCTCGATGGCCGGGTGCGGAAGATCAAGGGCGCCTTGTCCCTGGCGCTTCTTGCCAAGGAACGTAAGTTGCGCGGCCTGATTCTGCCGGCGGAAAATGCCCGCGAGGCGGCGGTTGTTGAAGGCATCGAGGTTTATCCGGTCAGTCAACTCTCGCAGGCCGTTTCGTTTTTGAATGAGAGACTGCCGATGGAGCCGTTTGAGTTGGAGGGGGAGCAATACACGGCATCCTCGCAATCGGCGGAATTGGATTTCGCGGACGTTCGGGGACAGGAGTCGGTGAAGCGGGCGATCATGGTGGCGGCGGCGGGCGGACACAATCTCCTGATGATCGGGCCGCCGGGGACGGGCAAGACCATGCTGGCCCAGCGGATGGCGGGTGTGTTGCCGCCGCTGAGCCGCAGTGAGTCGCTGGAGACGACGCGGATTTATTCGGCGTTGGGTTTATTGCCGGAAGGGGTGGCGCTGATGGATCAGCGCCCGGTGCGTACGCCCCACCATTCCGCGACGGCTCAGGCGCTGGTTGGCGGCGGGATGGTTCCGCGCCCGGGTGAAGTTTCCCTGGCGCATCATGGAATCCTGTTTCTCGACGAGCTGCCGGAGTTCGGGCGATATGTGCTGGAAACCCTGCGCCAGCCGCTGGAGAGCGGGGAAGTGACCGTTGCCCGCGTGCACGGCTCGATGCGATTCCCAGCCCGTTTCATGCTGGTTGCGGCGATGAATCCAACCGCTCGCGGATTCGCCTCCGACAATCCGCGGGCCCGCGATCGGTATCTGGACAAACTGAGCGGGCCGCTGCTGGATCGCATCGATATCCACGTCGAGGTGCCGGCCGTCCCCTATCCGGAACTGACCGGCAAAAACCGCGGCACCGCGAGCCAGACGATCCGCCAGCGCGTTCTGGCAGCCCGCGAAATCCAGCGAAAGCGCTTCGGCGACGCAACGATGAATGCCCACATGAGTTCCAAGCAGCTCAAATCCCAATGCGATTTGAGCGAGGCGTGCCTGCTATTGATGCGGCAGGCGATGGATGAGCTTGGGCTGAGCGCCCGGGCGTATGACAAGGTTCGTCGCGTTGCGCGCACCATCGCCGATCTGGAACAAGCCGCCGATATCCAGCCGCATCACCTGGCGGAGGCGATTCAATATCGCCTGCTGGATCGGCGGTTTTAGGCTTGGGCGGCGGGTTAGAATTTGCCTGCCCGGCTGGAGATTGAACTATCCGGGCAAAATATGGGTGCCCCTTTGCCCCCTTTGCCGCGGGCGGTGAATCCCGACTTAACTCGGCACCGACTTTAATCGGCCTTGAAATTTCCGGGCTATGCCGCGTTCTTGTCGTCATCGTTATCCGCGGGGAGTTCGGCCGCGGCTTCGGCCGGATCCGCTGGGGCTTGGGCCGCTTCCGCTGCGGCTTGGGCCAGGTCCGGCGGGAAGTCGCCCGGCTTGATGCCGCTGGCGGTGGTTTTCGTCGTTAGTCTTTCCTTCACTTCCGCGAGCCATTTTGCGTTCGGCAGGGCATAGGGACGAAACTTTTCCATCGATCCTTGCTCTTCGCTGTAGGCCAGGGCCCGGTTGGCACCTAATTTGTTCCCCGCGGGGGAATCGATCAGGTTGCTGCTGTCGGTAGCGCTCATCTGGAAGAGGATGCGATTGTCCAGCTCGCGCATCGAGCCGCGGTCGACTGAACGATCCAACGCCGTGGCCGTGTCGATCCAGGCCATAAGGTGAATGCCGTTGGCCGGGCCTTCGCGCATCAGGTCGGCGAATTCCTTGCCGGGATCGGAGGGCTTTTCTTCATCGCCGCTGCTCGAGGAAAAATTGAAGGTATCGTCCGACTTGCGCAGGGCGCGATAGCGTTGCAAGCCGAAAACAAACACGAATATTGACGGTGAATTCGCCGCGTCGCTCGACTGCCGCCGCTCCAATTCCTGGGCGAGTTCGTGAATGCCTTGGGGGACGGCGCGATAATCGACCAGCTTGGTTCGATGCGGAAGAGCGGCGGCGACGCTGGCGAGATAGCCGTGGGTCGCGGCGTCGGCGGGCGTGCCATCGAACAGATAAAAGCTCGCCGACGCCGGCGAAAGCTGGGCGGCAAGGCTGATCATGGAGAGCGCGGTGATGGCGAGGGCGCTTTCTTCGTTTTGGCCGATGATCAGGACGTTCGAGCCGCTTTGGCGGCGGATTGCGATGGAGGTGGGCGCCTTGATCGCGACGGGATCGCCAAGCCAGATCGCCGGGGCAGGATTAGTCGAGGCATATTTGGGGGCCGACATCTCCTGAGCGAGGGCGGGATTCTGGCGAAAATCGGCCGGCTCGTTTCCCTCGAAGACGATGGGGGGCTCGAGGGTTACATGCTCTTGCACCGCTTTGGCGCTGACGGCATCGAGATAATGGTCGCGCTGCTCGTCGGGGAGCCAGGCCACCTGGAACGGGCTGTTGCCCTCGACCAAACCGCCGGCGTCGTTGTAGATGGCCTCGCCCGGCCGGGAGAGCAATCGGGCCGCGGAATTGCCGTCGCCGAGGATCATCTGCGAATCCGCCTCGCTGGTTTGCAAGGCGATGCGCACGCCGATCTGGCCGATGGTGCTGCGCGACAATCCCGAAGATCCGCCGATCGTTTGCGATCCCAGCAGGAGATGGACGCCGAAGGCACGGCCCTGACGCACGACGCGGTCGAGCAGCAGGCCGGCATCTTGCGCCAGCTTGTCGTCTTCGGTGAAGAATTCCTGGAATTCGTCGATGATGAGCAGCGTTCGCGGCATCTTTTTTCCGGAAGCCTCGCGATACATTTGAAGGTTCTGGGATTTATGCGGGCGGAAGAGTTCGGCGCGCTGGGCCATTTCGACATCGATGCGATGGAGGACGCTGAGTCCGAATTCGCGATCGCTTTCGACGGCGATCGCCCGCGCATGGGGCAATTTGTGCATGGCGTAGGTCTTGAATTCGACGCCCTTCTTGAAGTCGATGAGATAGAGTTCGACTTCATCGGGCGAATACCACATCGCCAGGTTGCTGATCAGGGCATGGAGGAGGGTGGATTTACCGGAGCCGGTTTTGCCGGCCACCAGCGCGTGCTGCGCGACGCCTCTGCCGAGGCGGAAGGTTTGGACGCGGGTGGCGCCGGATCGGCCGATGGCGACTTCCACGTCGGCGTCGCTCTTGAGCGTCCAGAATTGCGCGGGCTTGGGGGCGATGAGGTCGAATGCGACCTCGACGCGCTTGGCTTCGCGCGCGCCCTTGCCGACGAGGTGGAGGATTTTGCTCAACTCATCATCGGTCGGCGGCGGATCGAGGGAGAGCGGAAATCGATTGAAGACGGGGTCGCGCCAGACGAATCGCGTGCCTTCACGCACAAGGTTTACGCTGTGGGCTTCCAGATCGTCCAGATGGATCGTGCCGCCGGCGGTGCTGACCCGCGTATCGCGCATGACCAGGGTATAGACGCCGCAGCGCGCCCCGGTGCTGGCGATGCTGCTCAGGCGGCGCATCGCTTCGTCGCTGAAATTCACCGGGAAATCAGAGATGACCAGGTAGCGATAGGGCTCGGCGAGTTCACCGGCCTGGGCGTTGTAATCGTCAATCGTCGCGAACTCGTTGCGCAAATATTTCTGAATGACCGTCTCCATGTGTTCGGTCAAATTCGCCAGGCGCTGATCGATCTGGTCGGAATCGGTCCAGATGCGGCTGCTGATCAGGGCTTCGTCGTAGTCCGCCAGGTGCATGAAGCCGGCGAAGTTCTGGCCCAATCCAACCGGATCGATGAGCGTGAAACGAACCCGGCCCGGCGGGATCGACGTGAGGAGCCGAGTCATGATCATTTGCATTCCGCGAATCGCGTCGGCCCGGCCCGGCCGATCGGTGTGAATCAGGACCGATGACTGCTTCGGATAGGCGAGAAGGGCTGGAACGCTGAACGTTTCCGGCAACGGGAGCGTGAAGGGGGCGTCCTTGGCGACGTCGGCGATCATCGATTTCAGATCAACTTGCAATTGGCCGAACCGAATGGTCGCCGGGAATTTGGTCGGCCCCTTCCAGTTGTCCCAGACGGGATCATTCCAGGCGGGATAGGATCCGCCATCCTCGCGCATCGGCTCCTGAATGTTCTTCAGGCCATCGCTCCAGGTTCTTTCGAGGGCGGCGCGATCGGCGGCGTGCTGCTGCTCCAACTGGCTCTGGCTGGAGGAGGCGCGGTCGCCGAGTTTTACGGTTTCGGCGTCGAATAGCTTCTTGACCTCTTCAAGCTTTCGATCGCGCCATTGCTCCAACTCGGCCAGGGATTTCTTTTTTTGCGTGGCGTATTGCGCCGACTTGGCCTGGAGGTCGGCCTGGGCAGCCCGGAGGGCGGCGTCGCGCTTTTTGGTCGCGGCATCAACAATCGGAGCCGCGCGGTCGCGGGCCGCCTGTGTTTCACCCTTTTGCTGACGCTTGGCCTTGGCCAGATCGTCATCGTGCTTGAGAGTGGCCTGGCTGAGCATGTTGTCGTTGGCGATTCGCGCGGCGTCCAAGGCTCGGCGCAGGGGCGTGTAAACGGCGACCACCTGTTTGCGCGCGACCGAGCGCATGACGAGCAAAAATACGATCACCACCCCCAGCGCCCCGCCGGCCCAAATCCCCAGTTGCTGCCACTGCGGGGTCAGCGTCCCGGCGATGCCTTGCGGGATCGCCGCGGCGATCACCAATGCCAGCACGATAATCAAAGCAGGCGTCGCTCCGACAAAAATCCGCGGCACTGAAAGATCCGCCAGCGCCCGAATCTTCGCCTCGATAATCTCTTTGTGCTGATTGAAAGATATGACGGGGTCGGCGGAAGCCTCGGCGTCCTTAATCACCGCCAGCGCCTCGCCCGGCGGCGGACGCTGGTTGTATCGAACCAATAGCGAGTTCTGGTCCTGCTCCTTGGTATCCAGGAATTCCGTCTGAGCGCCGTTCAACTCCGTTGCCTTCTTCAGCTCCTCCGCGGCTTTTTGCTCCTCCGCCTCCAGAACGCTCTCGGCGAGCCAGATCGCCTGGTCGTAATCCTTCTTGGCCTTCTGCTGGGCCTGGTCATATTCCGTGCGAGCGCGGTGGCGCAGATTCTGATCGTTTATCTTCAAGGTCGCGAGGGATTGTTGGTATCGGGCGTCGATCTGCGCGTGCTTTTCCTGAAATTTCGCCGCGACCTGTTCCTGAAGACTCTTGTATTTGCGCTCGGCGTCGGTGAGTTTTCGATGGCCGGCGCCTTGCGTTTCAGATGAAGCGGCTTGGAATTGCTGTTCGATGGCGGCCTCGCGCCCGGCGCACTCGGTCGTCAATTCCAACAGCTCCTCCAACGCTCCGCGTTGCTGGTCGCGATGGGTTTTGGGTTCGGCGGCGGCTTCTTCGGCGTCGATCTCGGCATCCGTGGGAACGGGCTCCGGCGGCGGAGCCTCCTGCGGCGCTTCGGTGGGGATATCCGGTTCGGAAAGGAATCGCAGCGGGTCGTTTTCGTCAAAAATCGGGTCCATCAACCATAACCTCTCAACGGGTCCACCCCCGTGAAGCGACTATTCGCAGTCGCTCCTGACCTTCTGGAGAATCTGAGCCATGTGATCCATCGCCCCGACGGCGGTTTTGGCGTCCTGCTCCAGCGGGGTCAGGAATTTGGATTCGAAGGCGCGGGAGGTGCCGTCGTTCCACTGCGACTTGGTCTCGTTCCAATGCATCATCAGTTCCTTGACGGATTTATTCAACCGAGCCCGGCCTTCGTGCATTCCCATGGGATCTCCGAATTTTCAGGTCTTTACGTCGCTGGGCCGCCGGCCGATTCCGGTGGTTGCAGGATGTTTTCGTTCCGCTCGTTGAAGACAGCCGACAACCCGTTTGAATCGACGATCGCCAAAGAGCCGGCGGGCAGCTTGAGCAAGGGGGCCAGATCGGGACGTCCCTCCCTCAGATCGCCTGCCGTCACCGTATTGTACACTCCAGAGTCCGGCCCATCGACCGAGCCTAAACACCAACCGGCGCCCGGCGCACTGAGTCGCAACAGATATATTCTGCCCGAGCCCATCACCGCGGGCGAAATGACGAGGCGATCGTCGTCGCCCGGCGGCGCGGCGGCGGCGAATGCGGCCAGTTTCGCGGCCTGCTCACCCGTGACAACCCCGCAGGACGTTTTGACAGGCCCTCCTTCTTGCGGCTTGGCGGCGAATATGGCCTGGGCTGAGGGCGCGCCGGCTCGGATCGCGGCCGGATCGACGGCTTCGGCCTTCTTCGGCACAACCGCTTCTTCGGGCGCCCGGGCCATCGACGCACCCGGTCCCTCGCGCACGGCACCGCCCGCGGCGGCGGCGGCTTCGGGGCCTTCGCCGACCGTTTCCGCCGCAATCTCCATATACTTGTCCAGGTGATCCAGCGTTGTGCCCAGGTGAGCCACCGCCGCCGGCACGCCTGAGGCTACCGTGCCGGCAAACCGTGACATTCCGCCGCGATACAGCACGATCTCCTTCTGCAATTGCCGAGTCCATTTCTTTACGTTCGCCAGCTTTTCCTGCGCCTCGGCCAGCCTTTTTTTGGCATTCTGCACGGCCTTCTGCTCTTCCACCGCCGACGGCATCGAGCCGCTGGCATCCTTGTACAAACGCTTGAATCGATACGCTTCCTCGGCTTTGGCCAACTCCTCCTGCCGTTTGCGGATGGTGGACGTCCAAAGATTCAGCCCCTCCCCTTCGAGCCATCGGACCGCTCGATTCATATCCGAGTCGGCATCGCCCATCGCCAGGCTCGCCGACTCCTGGAACTTCGTCAGGTAAACGCGGAAATCCTTGATCGCATCGGTTGAATCAACACGCGCGGCGGTGGACATGGGGCGCTCCGATCTGACAAGCGAGCAAGCTTATCGCGTCTTGAGATAATCTTCGATGGCCGACGCTTTCTTCGCCAGGAACTTCACGTGTTCCCCTGAGTTTTCCAGGAAGGTCCCGATCGCCTTGACGGTCTGATCGAACGCTTCGGTGAATTTCCGTTGCTCCTGGTCGCGCCACGTCGCTTCCAGGCCGTGGAGCTTGGCATTCAGCCCCGAAACCAACCCGTGCAGTTCGTTGTTGAATCGATTGAGATCCTGGGCAAATCGTCGCAATTCAGCAGGGTCTACATTGGCCTTGGACATACCTCGTTCTCCCTAAGCAATATCCTCTTAATCATACGCGCCGGACCGCTAAAGTCACCCGTTGATTCCGCAATCGAGCCTCTGGCGATTTGCCTCGGCAAGAACCACGGCCGCGGCATGAGACATCGGCAAGGAGGCCGTCCCCTGCATCGTGGGAATCGCGACGATCCCGTCGCATATCCTTCGCACCGCGCCCGAGAGCCCGCGCTTCTCCCCGCCGATCGCCAGGATGACCCCTTCCGTCAGATCCACCTGGTAAATCGTTCGCTTGGCCCCGCCGACACATCCCAAAAGACGCAACCCCCGCGACCGCAGGTTTTCAAGCAGTTGGGTGTCTTCGACCTGCACGAGGGGCAATCGTTCGAACGCCCCAGACGCCGGTCTGGCCACTTCAATCGGATCGAAGTTCCAGAGATGTTTTTTGATCAGCACGGCCCGGGCCCCGAGGGCCTCGGCGCTGCGCAGGGTGAACCCCAGGTTTCTCGCATCCTCCACCCCCTCGATCAGCAGAAGCAGCGGACTGCGATCCTGCTCCAGAACCTTCAGCAACTGCGCTCCCGTTGTCAGCGGCTTGGCCGAGCACAAAGCCAGCACCCCGCCGTGGGTGGCCCCGTGCGCCATCGCGTCGAGTTCCCGCCCTGCCACTCTCTTGACCGGCACCCCTGCGGCCTGAGCGGCTTCCAACACCTCCCGGATTTTCTCCTCGTGCGCTGCCTGATTGACGAGGATGACTTCAAATCTTCGCTGCCTCGCCGCCAGCGCCGCTAAAACGGATTGTCGTCCTTCCAAATGCTCCATAAACGATTTCTTGACTTCCCTTCCGGCTCCGACCATAGCATATTCGCATCACCGCAAAGGAGCGACGCTATGGATCTGCAACTCACCGGAAAAGCCGCCCTCGTCACCGGTTCCACGGCCGGCATCGGGCTGGCAATCGCATCACTCCTGGCGGCGGAGGGGGCTGTCGTAACCATCAACGGCCGCACCCGCCAGCGCGTGGACGAGGCGGTGAGCCATATCCGCAAAACGCATCCGCGCGCAAACGTGAGCGGGATTGACGCGGATGTTTCGACGACGGCCGGCTGCGACAAGCTCACCGCCGTTCTCGCCCAGGTTGATATCCTCGTCAACAACGCCGGCATCTTCGAGCCGAAACCCTTCGTGGAAATCTCCGACCATGATTGGGATCGTTTTTTTTAGACCAACGTGATGAGCGGTGTCCGCCTCAGCCGATTTTATCTGCCCAAAATGTTCGAGCGGAACTGGGGCCGGATTATTTTCATTTCCAGCGAGTCGGCCCTCCAAATACCGGTCCAGATGATTCATTACGGCATGACCAAGACCGCCCAGCTCGCCATTGCCCGCGGGCTGGCTGAGTTGACTATCGGCACGCATGTGACGGTCAATTCCGTTCTCCCCGGCCCCACCGCGTCGGAAGGGGTGGATACGATGGTCAACCAACTCGCCAACAGCCAGAAGGTCTCGCCTCAGGAAGTCGAAAAGCAGTTCTTCAAATCCGCTCGTCCCTCGTCTTTGCTGCAACGATTCGCCAAGCCGGAGGAGGTCGCCAACCTTGTCGCTTTCGTCTGCAGCCCGCTTTCCTCGGCCACGAACGGCGCTGCGCTGCGCGTTGATGGCGGGGTCGTGCGATCCATCGCCTAAAGCTGAGAAAAATGCGAAGTCATTTTTGCCACAGATGAAACGCTTTGCGGTTTCGCGGTTGTTTCCTTTCCCGCTATAATCGCCTGCGTGGCTCGAAATCCGATCCGGCAATTGCCTCCAGCGCTCGTCAACCGCATCGCCGCGGGCGAGGTCGTCGAACGCCCCGCCTCCGTCGTTAAGGAACTGCTCGAAAATTCCATCGACGCGGGGGCATCGCACATCGCCGTTGAGATCGAAGATGGCGGGAGAGTGCTAATCCGCATCATCGACGACGGCTCCGGTATTCCCGTCAGCGACTTGCCGCTGGCCTTCGCCTCCCATGCCACCAGCAAGCTGCAAAGCGATGACGATCTTTTCCGCATCGGCACCATGGGGTTCCGCGGGGAGGCTTTGGCCAGCATCGGCTCGGTTTCGCAGGCCCGGCTGCTGAGCCGAGTCGCCGGGCAGGACATCGCCTACGAGATTCACGATATCGGCGGACAGATCGACGAGCCGCAGGCGGCGGCGGGCAACGTCGGCACCGTCATCGAGGTTCGCAATCTCTTTTTCAACACCCCGGCGCGCCGAAGATTTCTCAAAAGCCCCGGGACGGAATTCGGCCACGTCAGCGAGGCCCTGCTTCGCCTGGCCATTCCGCACCCCCGGATTTCGTTCCAACTGATTCATAACGGACGCAGCGTTCTGGAGCTTCCGGGCGCTGAGCCGCGCTCGCGCTGGCTGGCGGCGTGGCCGGAGGATTTCACCGACCTTTACCTGCCGGTGGAATCCCACGACGCGGAAATATCCCTCATCGGCCTGATCGGATTGCCCGAACTGGCCCGGCCGGTGGCGAAAAATCAGTTTTTCTTCCTCAATGGCCGGCCGATCCGCGATCGTTTCATTCAACACGCGCTGCGGGAGGCGTATCGCGGGCTGACCGAGCCGGGGCGGCATCCCGCGGCGATTTTGCTGATCTCCATGCCGCCCCAGGATGTTGATGTGAACGTCCATCCCACCAAGAGCGAGGTTCGTTTTCGCGACAGCTCGCGAATTCACGGCTTGGTTCTGTCGGCTGTGCGCGAAAAACTTCTCGGTAGCGATCTGGCGCCGTCGGCCGTTCCCGCGCGCCAGTTTCTTTCGCGTCCGCTCGATGACCCCAATCGACAAAACCTGCGGGAAAAGCTGGCGGATTTCTTTAAATCCGCTTTGCCTGAAACATCGCCGCCGTCGGCTGCAACACAGGCGCCTCCCGCATCAGCCTCGCTGGCGATTCCGCCGCCGGGGCCGCCACCGCAGCCAATCTCCCCCATCGGTGAGTTGCCGGTTCCGGCGATCCAGTTTCACAACAGTTACCTCGTGGCCGAGAGCGAGGATGGTTTGATCATCGTCGACCAGCATGCGCTGCACGAGCGGATCATGTATGAGGATTTGCTCGCGCGAATCTCGCGCGGGCCGCTCGAGAGCCAGCGGCTTTTGATTCCCCTCACCGTCCCGGCTAGCGATCGCCAACAGGAATTGCTGGAGCAAATTCAGCCATTGCTGAACCGCCTCGGAATCGAAGCGGCCGCGATCGGTCCGGGCGCCGTCGCCATTCATGCGTTTCCAAGCTTCCTCCAGCGGCTCGACCCGGTCGAATTTCTGGGTGAACTCCTGGAGCGCGGCGAGCAGGAAGCCCTCGATCTGCACCAGGAAGAACTCCTGCACGAGATTCTCGACATGATGGCCTGCAAAGCCGCCGTCAAGGCCGGCGACCCGCTTTCCCCCGCCGAGATCGAAGCCCTGCTGTCGCGGCGTCATCTCATCGACCGGAGCAGCAACTGCCCGCACGGGCGGCCGACCACTTTGCGTCTGTCGCTTCGCGATCTGGAAAAGCAGTTCAAACGCACGGGATTTTGAGAGCCGCGCGAAGGCGATTTGGTAGAATCCCAGCCGCGATCATGGCCACAGTGGTGTTTACAGGCAACCTGCAACGACATCTCGCCTGCCCGCCGAGCAGCGCGGATGGAAACACCGTCGGACAGGTTCTGGGCGTCGTCTTTGCGACCAACCCGCAGGCCCGCGGTTATATCCTCGACGACCAGGGCGGCTTGCGGAAGCACGTGGTCGTGTTCGTCGATGGCAACATGATCGCCGATCGCGCCGGCCTGTCTGATCCGGTGCGGCCCGGCAGCGAAGTTTACGTCATGCAGGCTCTTTCCGGAGGCTCCTCACAGCCATGAATTCGCAACTTTTCCTCGGCACTCGAAAGGGTTTGTTCATCCTCTCCCGCCTGAACGGGCGCGGTGATTGGAAAATCACGCAGACGGCATTTCTGGGCGATCAGGTGCCGATGTTTTTCCCGGATCCGCGCGACCGTTCGATCTATGCGGCGCTGTACCTTGGCCATTTTGGGCCGAAACTTCACCGCTCGACGGATGGGGGAAAATCCTGGAGCGCCTGCGCCGCTCCGGCGTTCGCCGCGACAACCGCGGACGCGGCAAAGCCGGGGGCGAGCGTGGAACTCATCTGGTCGCTGGAAGCCTCCCGGCCCGCGACGCCGGGCACGCTGTGGGCGGGAACCGTGCCCGGAGGTTTATTCCAGTCCGCCGATGGCGGGCAGTCGTGGCAACTCGTCGATTCGCTTTGGGACAATCCCAAACGGCACGAATGGTTCGGCGGCGGAATGGACAAGCCGGGAATCCATTCCATCTGCGTTCATCCGCGCCAACCGGATCATGTGAGGGTCGGAGTTTCCTGCGGCGGTGTGTGGGAGACCCGCGACGCGGGCCGAACCTGGGATTGCCGGGCGAATGGGATGATCGCTCGATACATGCCGCCGGATCGGCAAAATGATCCGAATATCCAGGACCCGCATCGTTTGGTGCAATCGCCGTCGAATCCGGACGTACTTTGGGCTCAGCATCACAATGGGATCTTCCGCTCGACGGACGGATCGCAAACGTGGCACGAAATCCGGGTTCCCGGCGCTTCCTCATTTGGCTTCGCGGTTGTCGTTCATCCGCGCGATCCTGACACGGCGTGGTTCGTGCCGGCCATCAGCGATGAGCGACGCATTCCGGCCGACTCCAAGGTTGTCGTCACGCGCACGCGCGACGGGGGCAAAACGTTTGACGTTCTGACGAGCGGACTGCCCCAGCAACAGGCGTATCATCTGGTGTATCGTCACAGCCTGGACATCGACGGTTCCGGACAATGTCTGGCGTTCGGCTCGACGACCGGCTCGCTCTGGACGAGCGACGACGCGGGCGATTCGTGGCATCGGCTGAGCGCCGATCTTCCGCCGGTTTATTGTGTCCGCTTTGCGCCGTGGTAAACAGCCGGAGATGAACAGGCGATAACTTGATTTCCGGAACGCGATTCGGGGAGCGGGATTGAAGGGGGGCGCGGAAAGGGACAGTAAGCCATTCCGGCTCCATCGGATTTTTTAGCATTCCGCCGAAAGTTATGGCCCCCGTTATGCGTCGATCAAACAGGAAGCGCAAGTTGGCGGCGAACTTCTGGCAGGTGCGTCAGGCATCGCCCGATCTCCGCCTGTAAATCCGCCAACCCATCCCGCAGCGTTTGCAAATCGCCGGACTTTCCCGCCCCTTCCAAGCGCGTGACCAACTGCACCACGTGGTCTGATGCGAGATATCCGCAGGATCCCTTGAAGGCATGCAACGGGCGGAGGAGAGCTGCCAGCTCTTCGTCCGCGCCATCGCACCGCAACATTCCGCATAACTCTTCCATCTGCTTTTCAAACCGATCCAGAATCTCCGGGACCATCCGCGGCGTACCGGCAAACCGTTGTCGAATTTTGTCTGCATCCAGCGGATCGGGGAACGCCGGCTTGGGCAAAGCGGGGGCCTGGGCGCCTGTCGGCTTCGTCCGAGCGTGAGCGTGGCGGCCGATGGCGGAGAAGAGCATGGGTAGCTCAAGCGGCTTGGCTACGTAATCGTCCATGCCGGCTTTCAGACATCGCTCGCGATCGCCCTGCATCGCGTGGGCTGTCAGCGCGATGATCGGAATATGAGTCACCGGCGCGCCGGGCGCCGCGGCTGATTGCTCGCGCTGGCGGATGAGCCGAGTCGATTCATACCCGTCCATCACCGGCATTTGACAATCCATCAGGACCAGGTCGTACGACTTCTTCTCCAGCGCCTCAATCGCAAGCTTGCCATTGGCGACCATGTCGCAGGTGTAACCCCCGGATTGAAGTGATGCCGTGATCACGATCTGGTTCACATCGTTGTCCTCCGCCACGAGGATGTGCAGAGGCCGCGTGGGTGATTTTTCCGGCTGCGGTAAGGCCGCCGACGGCATCTGAACCGGCACGTCCGTGGCAAATCGAGCGGTGAATGTGAAGGTGGACCCACGGCCCAGGATTGATTCGAGTTCAATGGTTCCGCCCATCATCTCGGTCAGGTGTTTGCAGATCGCCAGACCGAGCCCCGATCCGCCGTATTTCCGCGTCGTCGTCGCATCGGCCTGGGTAAAGGAATGAAACAGGCGCTGGCACACCTCGGGCGCAATGCCGATGCCCGTATCGCTCACCGCGAAGCGAAGCAGAACATGAGACGCTGAGGCTTCCTGCACCGCCACTTTCAAATCGACCGAACCGTGGTCGCTGAATTTCAGGGCGTTTGCCAGGAGGTTGGTGAGGACTTGGCGCAGCCGCGTGGGATCGCCTTGCAGGTGTTCCGGGACGTCCGACGCCAAAAAGGAACTGAGTGCGATCATCTTCTCCCGCGCGCGAAGCTGGAACGTTTCCATTGCATCGCGAATCAGTGGCCGCAGAGCGAAGGGTACGACCTCCAGCTCCATCTTCCCGGCTTCGATCTTGGAGAAATCCAGAACATCCCTGATCAAATTCAGCAGCGCTGAAGCCGACGATTTAGCGATTCGGATATATTGCTCCTGCCCCGGATTCGGGGCCGAACGCTCCAGCAGATCGATCGCGCCCACCACGCCATTGAGCGGCGTGCGAAGCTCGTGGCTCATGTTCACCAGGAACATGCTCTTGGCATGGTTGGCGGCCTCGGCGGCCTCTTTTGCGCGCTTCAACTCTGCGACGGCACGATGCCGCTCGATCGCCAGTCCCGCCAAGTGCGCGCCCGACGTGATGATCCGCAGCAGCGTCTCATCCGGCTTCTTCGATTTGCGGTAGTACATCGCGAAGGTTCCCAGCACCTTTTTTTCGGTGGAGAAGATCGGATGCGACCAGCAGGCGCACAAACCATGTTTTCGCGTCAGCTCCAGCGCCATGATCCAGTTCGGATGGGTCTCGATATTCTCGACAAACACCGGCTGCTTCAAATATGCCGCCGCCCCGCAGGAGCCGACCTCGGGCCCGATCGGCAGATGCCCGATCGCGTTGAAGTAATCCCGCGGCAGGCTCGGACCGGCCACGGGCGTCAGGTACTTTCCCTCTTCATCCAGAAGCATGACCGATCCCAACATTCCCTCACATTGCTGTTCGGCAGCGAGAATGAGCGTGGACAGAACCTGCTCAAGCCCCTCGCCCGTGGCAAGCGAGACCAGGACGCGATTCAGCCCTGACTGCAGCGCTGCGATCGCCTTGGCATCGGATTGGTCCAGGCCGATGCCCATGACGCGGTCGGCTCCGTCCACACCGATGCGCGCGCTTGTGAATAGAAACTCCCGAGTTCCCTGCTTGGTGCGGAAGCGAAATTCCCCCGATGCGTTGCCCTGAGAAAACGCTCGATCGAGGTGCGCCGCCAGCGCGGGACGATCCGCTTCGGCAACCAGTTCCGAGAATCGCGTGTGCGGCAAATCCTCGGGGGTAATCCCAAACAGCGTCTCGTAGGCGCGGTTCCAGCGGAAAAATTCTCCACCCCGCCCCAGAACGTGGAACAAGCCGGGAATGTTTCCTATGACCGTTTGAGAGAGTTGTTGCTCTTCCCGCAGAATCCTTACATTTTGCAGGCAAATTTCATCGACGCGCCGGGCGCACCGCCGACCGTACCACCAGCTCCAGGCGATCGCGAGGGATGCCAGCAACACCTCATAGACAAGGCGAGCCCAAGCATTCGCATCGCTTTGGAAGTGGTACAGGGGGGCGGCCGCAAGCAGACAGAAAAGCGGGAGCAAGCACACCGCCATCAGCCGCTGCATCCGTCGAACAGACCTGGGCACACCCAGCTCGCTTTCGCTTCGTATTAGAAACTGCTTCTCAAGACCCGCGCACCGCGTCTTTTATCGACTAATGAAAGGTGTGGCTCAATTCGCGGTGCTGCATTTTGGACGCTTCGCGTCCAATAAAATCGCTAACGGACAACGAAACAGGCGATGGCGCCGGCCGGACAAATTGGGCTTGTGACCCCGCATTAGTCCCCTGCCCGGATGTGGAATAAATGCCGTTGCGGGATTACCCTCGGTGATATGGAAAGCGGAAATAACGACGCCAATAAGGACGCTAATCCGCCCCCCAACGATCTGGGGACGTATGCGCAGCAGTTTCAGCATCAGCCTGTTTCGGCTCGCGTTCCGGAAAGACTGGCGCGCGGGGCGATCACCACCGGCGTGCTGGTTCTGGACAGTCCGCACGAATTCGTGCTCGATTTCCTGCAAAGCCTGACCCGGCCGTATCAGATCGTCGCGCGGGTGGTTGTCGTGCCGCAGGTCATGGAACAGATCGTCAATGGGGCCACCGACAACCTTGCCAAATACACGGAGACGTATGGCCCGCCGCCGGCGCTGCCCAAGCCGCCGCAGCGGCGGCCGACCATTGCCGAGATCTACGAGAATTTCAAACTTTCCGATGACCTCATGAGCGGGGCGTATGCCAACAGCGTGATGATCGGGCATTCGCCGGCCGAGTTCTTCTTTGATTTCATTACCGGGTTTTACCCGACGGCGGCGGTTTCATCGCGGGTTTTGACGGCCGCGCCCCACATGCCGCGGATCGTGGACACTTTGAAGATGGCGTTGCAGCAATACCGCAATCGGTATCCGCCGCCTTCGCCGTAGGGCTTCGGATGTACATCCGGGACTTAGCCGTTATCATTGTGTGTCGTGAGCAAACGCATCGCAATTCTGGGGTCCACCGGCTCAATCGGATGCAGCACGCTGGATGTGATTCGGCATCTTGGGCCCCCCTACCGGGCATCGGCTCTGGGGGCGCATCGGCAAGCAGAAAAATTGGCCGCGCAGGCGAGGGAATTTTCGCCCGGGGCGGTGGCGCTGGCGGATGAATCGCGAGCGGATGACTTGCGGCGCCTGCTCGGCGCCGGGGGACCGAAAATCTACGTCGGCGAAAGCGGAATGGTCGATCTGGCGCGCCGGGACGACGTGGAGGTGGTCGTGGCCGCAGTGGTTGGGGCGGCCGGGTTGCCCGCGGCGCTGGCCGCGGTGCGGGCGGGGAAGAAGCTGGCGCTGGCGAATAAGGAAGCCCTGGTTGTCGCGGGTTCGCTGCTGATCCCCGAAGCGCGTCGCCGGGGGGTTGCGATCGTGCCCGTGGATTCGGAACATTCGGCGATCTTCCAGGCGATGGCGTGCGGCCGATCGCGCGAAGTTCGCCGGGTGATCCTCACGGCCAGCGGCGGGCCGTTCCGCAACGCGCCGCGCGAAGCAATCCACAACGCGACGCCGGCCGATGCGCTGAATCATCCCACCTGGCGCATGGGGGGCAAAATCACGATCGATTCGGCGACGATGTTCAACAAAGCGCTGGAATTGATCGAGGCGTGCTGGCTGTTCGATCTTCGGCCCGAGCAGGTGCAGATTGTGGTGCATCCCGAGTCGATCATCCATTCGATGGTGGAATTCATCGACGGCTCGGTGATCGCCCAGCTTTCGCCGCCGGACATGCGGACCCCGATACAATATGCCCTGACCTATCCGGAGCGCGCCAACGGCTGTAGCCGGCGGATGGACTGGACCAAGGTGCAATCCCTGCATTTTGAGCCGCCGGATTTTGAAAAGTTCCCCGCCCTGAAGCTGGCGTATCAGGTGGCGGAGGCGGGCGGAACGTCCGGAGCGGTGTTAAACGCGGCAAACGAGGCGGCCGTTGCGGCCTTTATGGCCGGGAAAATCGCGTTTGGCGAGATTTGCCGGGTTGTCGAACTTACAATCTCGCAACATCGTATTCAGACCAGCCCCACTCTGGACGATTTGCTCGAAGCGGACCGTTGGGCTCGCCAGTGTGCGGAAACTTGTATCGCGGCTGGCGCGGCTGGCGCGGCCGGCCCGGCCGGCGCGTGCGCACCCTTGGCTTAAAGTGGATGGGTTGATTTCATGGCTGTTTTTCACACCGCGATGGATTATCTGCTGCTGGTGCTGGGCCTGGGCTTTGTCATCTTCTTTCATGAACTCGGCCATTTTCTCGCCGCTAAATATTGCGACGTGAAGGTCGAGCAGTTTGCCGTTGGCTTTGGGCCGGCCGTTCTCGCCTGGCGAAAGGGTTTGGGATTCCACTGGGGGACGACGACGCCCGCGTATAACCGGATCATCGAAGAGAATTTCCTCGCCGGGCAACCGCCGCAAAAGGAAATTGAATATAAATCGCCGATATCGGAGGCTCAGGCGAGAGACATCGGCGCCAAGCTGGGGATTGGCGAGACTGAATATCGCCTGAATTGGGTTCCGCTGGGCGGGTACGTGAAGATGCTGGGGCAGGACGACATGAAGCCGGGCGCGACGGTTGAAGATCCCCGCGCGTACAACGAAAAGTCGGTCGGGGCGCGGATGCTGATCGTTTCGGCGGGCGTGATCATGAACGTGATCCTTGCCGCCATCGGGTTCATGATCGTGTTCATGATGGGGTATCCGGTTCCGCCGGCGACGGTGGGCGGCGTTGTGTCGATGAGCCCGGCCGCGCGGGCGACGCGCGCGGATGGAACGCTCGTCGGGCTTCAGCCGGGCGACAAGATCATCCAGTACAACGACAAGTGGATGTACGGCGATTACAGCCGGATTCAATTGGATGTCGCCCTCACGCACGACGGCGCGCGCGTGCCGATCCTCGTGGAGCATGTTGATGGGCGGCAGGAAACGCTTTACGCCACGCCTGTAAAACCCGGCGACAACAAAGGGCTGGTGGAGTTGGGGCTCACCCAACCGTTTGCCCTGACGGCGATGGATGCCGATCCGGAAGATCCGCCGGATTACGCCCTGCTGGCCAAGACGGATATGCCGGATCTCATCGCCTTGCGGCCCGGGGATGTCATCACCCAAATCGCCGGCCAGGATGTGAAAGCGAACGGGGATGCCGCCATCGCGCAGCTTTACGCGGCCATGGAAGCATCGAACGGCAAGCCGGTCGATCTCACGGTGAAATCGGGGGACGGAAAGATCTCGCACAAGACGGTGACGCCGCATTTCGGCGAGCCGATGGGCGGGGAAGAGTTGAATTTCCTGGGAATGGTGCCGCGGGCGATGGTTGTGGGGCTGCTCGATAAATCACCCGTGTTGGACAGGATTCGGCCGGGCGACACGATCCTGGCGGTGGATGGCGGCACGGACCATCTTCAGAATCCCACGCTGGAGCAGATCCGGAGCACGCTCTCGGCCGCGGGCGACAAGGATATGAAGATATCCCTGACGGTGCTTGATCCCGGCGAATCCAAGCCGAGGTTCGTCGAGGATTTGAGCGCTTACCGCATCCCCAGCAGCGGCGGACGGATGGGGCTGGGGATTGCGCTCAGCTGCGACGAGATGCATCTGGTCGTGGCGCAGACGCTGCCCAACGGCCCCGCGGCCGGCAAGATCCCGGCGGGGGCAACCTTGACCGCCATCGACGGCAAGCCGATCACCAATTGGTTTGAAGTCCGCCGCGCCATCGCTTCCGCCAAGGTGGGCCAGAGCATTTCAATTACGTTCGTTCCCGCGGACAGGGATGCCAAGCCGGCCGTCGCGAAAATCGAACTGGAGCAGCAGGACATCGACCTGGCGAAGCAAGTGACGCTGACGCACTACCTGGCGCTGCGGCAGATGGTCAGCCCGCTGCACACGCATAATCCGCTGGTGGCGCTGAAATGGGGCGTGATTGAAACACACGACCTGATCCTGGAGTTTTATGTCACGCTGCAACGAATGCTTACCCGGGACGTGGGGCTGTCGAACGTCATGGGACCAGTGGGCATGGCTCACCTGGGCGCTCAGGTCGCCAGCCGCGGACCGACCTGGCTGCTCTGGTTCCTGTGCAATATCAGCGCCAACCTGGCGGTGGTGAATTTCCTGCCGATCCCCATCGTGGACGGCGGCCTGTTCACGCTGTTGATCCTGGAAAAGATTCAGGGCAAGCCGCTGTCGGCCGATGCGCAGAGGATCGTGCAGATGGTGGGATTGGTGCTGATCCTGGGCGTGTTCCTGATGGTCACGTTTCAGGATATTGCGCGGATGGCGGGGTATTAGAGTTTCCGTTCGATCGGCAATTAAATGCTTTGCCGCCCGCGCGGGCCGGCGAAGTCCAACGCCAGCGGCAATTAACGATAAAGCTCGCGGAAACGCAAGAAATTTCAGAGCCCCAATTGATCCGGCGGCTGGGAGTTGCGAATTGACTCGGCAAGAATGGCTTTCTGGCGCTGGGTCCACCAACGTGGGCCCGAATCGTTCAGCGCCACGATGCCCAATCGCTGATGGATTTCGCGGCGAAGCTCGTCGAGACCGTGGCCTGTCCTGGCTGAGATAGGAATCGAATCCAGCGATTGAAAGTCCCAGCCCGAAGGTTGATCCGTCTTGTTGACGACCCTAAGCGCGCGGGGATGGGTGATGGCGCTCGCCGGCGGGGCCGTGGCGTCGAACACGACGAGAATCAGATCGCTTGCTTCGATTTGTTCGTGACTGGCCGCGATGGCGGCGCGCTCGATGGCATCGCAGGCGTCGCGCTCGCCAGGCGTATCCACCAGCAGAACCGCCAGACCATCGATGTTAGCGATCTCGCCCACCCAATCGCGCGTCGTTCCCGGGAGATCGGCTGTGATCGAACGCTGCTGTCCGAATAGCTGGTTCGCCAGCGTCGATTTGCCGACGTTCGGCTCGCCGACGATCGCAACCTTCGGCGGGTTCAGCAGCCGCCAAAGCGTCTGGTCCGCCAAGATGCTCCGGGCATCCAGGCCCGCATCGATGGCCCGATGCCAGGCATTGGACTGATCGAGAAGCATGCGAATGGCCGGCCCGGTCCGAGCCAGCGGAAGATGCGCCAACATTTCCCGCTCGAAGAGCGAGGACGCATCGTCCAGTGCCGCATCAGGCAGGGGAAGCGTGCCGCCGCGGAGGATTTCAAACCCTTCGCGCTTCGCCAGGGCCAGCGCCGATTCCACCACCCACGCCCCGCCGTGCAGACAGACATCGGCCCACCATCCATCGGCGGCCAGAACGACGACCGGGTCATCGATGATGGAATCGCCATCGCGCAGCTCGCCGTGAACGCAGCGATTGGGCAGCGGGGTTTTGGAGAAACATCGGGCGAGGAATTGCGCGACCGACGGCCCGCGGAGGCGGACGACGGCGATCGCCGAACCCCCCGCGGCCGCGGGCGGCGTCAACAGAATGGCTGTATTGAGCGCGGGAATTGGCACGGTTAGAGCTTTTTTAACTTCTGGGCGGCGGGTTTGCATTGAGAAAAAGCCCAGGGATGGCCATCCCGGGGCTTTGCGGAGACGCGAGCGATAATGCTATGGCCCGGCATCGTGCCTGATATGGTGATCGGTGTACGCCAGCGCAATACCGTACAGCGTCAGATCGGGTGCGATGGCGTGGATCAGCTCCCAGCCCTCGAAAAGTTGCCGGGCGTCGCCGCCGGTGGCGATGATCTCCGGCCATGAGCCGAGCTGCACGGCGTAATTCTCCACAGCTTCCTTAACCAATCCGCGAATGGCGTGAAAGACTCCCTGCGAAACCGCCGCCGCCGTTGATTCACCAAATCCCGGCCCCGGCACGGCGAACGATACGCGCGGCACCCTGGCCGTCTTCTCATGCAAAGCATCGAGCATCATGTCCAGGCCCGGTGCGATGGCTCCGCCGAGAAAATCCCCGTTGTCATTGCAGCAATCGACGGTAACCGCCGTGCCCGCGTCCACGACGACGCAGGCTTTTTCCATCTGGTCGTAAGCGGCGGCGATATTCAGGATGCGGTCGATCCCCGTTTCCGAAGGATTCTGCGTGCAAACTTCAATCGGCACATCGATTTGCCGGCCCACCCATTGAATGGATTGGCCTGTTTCGCGCCGGACGATCTCCTCGAGAGCCGGATCGAGATCGGGCTGAACGCTGGCCGCGGCGACGGCCGGAGACTGCGAATCAGCGATGCGCGACCAGGCTTGCTGGATGGATTCGGCCCACTGGCGGCGATCGGCGTTGGCGACGCGGCTGGAATGGAGCAATTCGCCGACGGCAAATGCGCCCGCCGCCAGGCGCGAATTGCCGACGTTAAGGACGAGAAGGTTGATGTCCATCAATTATCGAGAAGCTGATTGACTCCCGAATTGTTGGTGTCCAGTAGTTGCGCGGCGACACTGTCGGAGGAGTCGCCGATCGGCGTGCTGGCGGCCGCGAATGTGGACGGAGCGACCTGCACGGCGGCGGAAACGACCGACTCGCCGGTCAGCGATTGCAGGTTGTTGTCCGCCGCGAAGACTTGCGCGATCTGCGCCGCCGTCGGGGCACTCTTGGATGTATAAAGCGGCGCATTCCGTAACTGCTCGAACAAAATCGCCGGCTCGCTCAATGCGGCGCCGTTGAACGTATAGTGCAGCGGGACCGGGATGGGAACGACCTCGAACGCGTTGGAGGTCACCGATAGAGAGCCATCCGTCGCAATCAATTTATAGGTGCCTGGGACGTTGAACTTGAGGCCTGTGAAGGTGGCCTGACCATTCGACGCAACCGCCGAAGTGTTTCCAATAATTGTGCCGCCGAGCGGCCCAACGGCGATGGCCAGGATCACGGTGGAGTTTACAGAGGTAACGACATTTCCAAATTGGTCCTCGATCCCGAGGATAAGCGGACCGGTGAGTGAGCCATATTGCCAAAGCGAGGTCGGCTGATCGATGAAATTCAACTGAGCAATTGGGCCGGAGGAAATAACGAACCCGGCGGAATCCGCGCCGTTCGCCCCGTTACCGCTGGCGATCAACTGGTAGCTGCCGTCGGTATCGATCGTCAGGTTGCTGAATATCGCAACGCCACCGACAGCGTGCACTACTGTTGTAATGCCGGTCAGCGTGGAACCCGGAGGGCCAAGCAGGTTTAGGGTAACACTTCCCGTGAAGGACGCATCCACGGTGCCATTTAAGTAAGCGGTAACAGTTGCGGGAATAACCTGTCCCGCGGTCTCGCTTGTCGGCTGCACGGAAAATTCCAATTGGGGCAAAGATCCGTCGGGAACGGTAAGGTTGAGAGCGTCGTTGGCGTTGTGTTCATCGCCAACCATATCTTCGACGAAATGAAATGCCCCGCTGTCGGGGGCGCCCCAGCCGGTATTGCCGTTGACTGGCGTCTTGGTAATGTCCGGAATCGGTCCAGTCGTCGTGTTCCAGAGCGGATAGGACGTCAGCGGTGTCCCTGGGGGCGGATTAAGGGTGTCCAGGTCTTGGAAAGTGTAATGTCCATCCGGCTCCTGGAGGGCTGTGTTTGGCGTATCCACTATGCCTGCCTCCATGAGGCCCAGAATGCCGTCGTAACCCGCAGGCCGCTCATCATAGCCGCCGTCAAGCGCCTCTCCGGTCGTCAACGACCCGATGCGGCGATAGCTCAGGCCTTGGTCGATAATGGCAATCAGGCCCGCCCAAGCTGGGCATGAGAAGCTCGTCCCACCGACTACGCCCCAGCCCACCTGTCCAAATTCATCCGGCGTGGAATCATAGACCCACACCCCGGTCAATGGATCCGCATCCAGCGCCACTATGGCCACGTTCCAATGGGTTGTATAGTTGGGGTTGTCGCCGCCTCCGCTGAGGCCCCAGGGCCCAATGGTTTGGACTACACCGTTGAGGCCGACGTCCGTAAACTCCCCGCCGACCGAAATGACTTCCTGCGAGGTTGAGGGCCAACTAAGGGTGCTGGTGTCCCCAGAGGCCGCAAGGAACGCAACTCCTCCGGGTATACCGCTGCTGTCTAGGTGACCGGTGGGCGTCACCATATACCCGTCGAATACGTCGGGGTTAATGTACTGAGCGATGGTAGCGGTGGAACCGGGCCCCGGCACCGCCCCATTATCTATCCCCCAGCTCATGGACACGTCCACCACGCCGGGATATGACGCGGCGTAGACGTCGGCATCCATTGAGTCAACAAGTTGTTGGTAAATCGCTAGGAAGTTCGGCGACCCGTCCGCGTTGAGCGTTTGCAGCAGCGGCGCCTCCACGAGCAAGATGTGCGCCCCTGGCGCAACCGCATGAGCCCATTCCACATCCAGAGATGTTTCCTTCGCCCAGCCTGCATAATCGCTTGGGTTGGTATCCATCGCCTGACCGGCGGGGGTTGTCAGTTGCTGGATCGTCAGGGCAAATTGGCCTGTCCCATCATTGTTGCTAATACCCCAATGGGCGTCAAAGGTCTCCAAGTCCTGAATGATCGTCGGGCTGCCGTATGGGTCCACGATGGCGATCGTCTGACCTGTGCCATTCGCGGGAACAAGTCCGCCCGAATCGTACGAAATGGCATTGAAGCCATAGGCGTCGTTCAGCATCGCTGGATCGAGGCTTTGGGGAGTTCCCACGACGCCCTGGAGAGGCTCAGGTTGGTCCGGCAATGGTGGAGGAGCAATCGGGTTGGTTGCCGACAGCAAAACGCGCTTCTCCAGCATCTCGATCTGGACACTGCTGGCCAATTGATAAAACCGAGCAAGCCGATTGGACAAACGCCGCGTAGCACGTTTCCTCAACATCGCACACCTTTTGTTCGTAAAAAACTCTGTTGGAAGCGCCTCAAGAGAACATCTAGGGTGCAGCCTAAGGGGAGGCGACTGGAGAGTTTGCCCCATGTTCGTTACTGGAGCACACACTGATCCCCAGCAGACCTTTCCTCTCGCCGCGAATACCGTTTAAAAGCGCGGATATTATATGCGCCGGCGACCCACGTCGCCAATAAATCTTCCGGTCATCACAAGGACGATGCCGATTTCAGAAACGTCCTAGAATCTCCAGTAAACGTCCATGGATGCGGTCAACTGGCCAAACTGGGAAAAATCGAAAACGGCCTCATCCGCATAGTCATATCGCACTTCCGGACGGATGGTTAGAAACTGAAATAGCGGATTGTCTGGAAGGGGCGTGATAGCCACGCCAGCGGTCCCTTCCCAGTAATTGATGTCATTCCCGCCGACGCCGGTGGTGACGCCGCCACCATCGTGGTAGTACTCAAACCGCGAATTGATCGCCAGCTGGGGAATGATTTGATATTTAACGTAGAGCGCCCCGCTGAACCATTGGACCAACGCCCCACCGCCCTGCTGGTGGTTGGCATCGCCGTAGAGGAGATCGCCGGAGATGGTGAACTGGTCGGACACCTTCCAGTTCAGGATCCCCTCGGGAACGACCCAGAGGTCGGTGTAGTCCGCCGGGCCGTAGGGCAGCACGCCTTCGGTTCCGATCAGAAGATTCACTGTCCAGTCAATACTCCCAGCCACATCATGTATCTGGAAGATCCCGTCGGGATTGCCGTTATTGGCGTAGGTCGATTGATTCCATCCGCGTGTGACGCCACCGGTCAGCGTCAGCATGTTGTCCGTGGCTGTGTCGCTGAAAGTGTAATCGACTAGGACACCGGTCAGCGTGTAGGGCTTGCCGTATGAAAATTCGTAGCTGTGCGTGTAGAAAAGGTTCTGGGTGGGATCGATGGATTCGAAGCCCATGGGGCTGACGAATTTCCCCGCCTCGACGGTGATTCCGCTTCCAACGGGAATCCCCAACTGCACGTACGCCTGGAGAAGATCGAGCTGATCGTCAGGTCCCGACAGCCCGCCGTTCTTATTGTCCTGATCCAAAATCCCGTTGGAATGCGTGAAGAAAGCATCGCGGCCGTAAATCCCCTCGACCTTGAAGCCGACGTCCCAACTTCCTTTGCTCAGGTTTACCATGTCCCGCTCAATGGTCAGGTCCACCTGATCCAAGTCGATCGCATTTTTGTACGGACCGGCAAACAAAATGTCATCGCCCGGCGCGGTCTTGGCCGGCGTGATATCTTTGGGCACCGTCAGGTCGTACAGATAGCCGACATCCACATAACCGTGGATGTTGAAGCCGAGGTCTTCCATCGGCTTACCGATGCCGATCTTCTCGAATCCCTGCATGATCGCGCCGTAGGAGGTGGGAGCGGGGGCGACGGGCGGCGGCGTTTCTGGCGCCGGGTTTTCCAGTTGATCGGAATTCGGATTCTGATCGCTTCCCCCCATCGAATTTGAATTTGTGTCATCCGCCAGCGCGACCCCCCAAACGGTAAGAACCACCATCAATAATTGGCCGGCGAATCCATTCCAAGGTCTTGCGAATCCATTCCAAAGCCTCATGTTCACTCCGTCCCTTGCACCAAGGGGTTACGAGTCCTATTCGTCGAAAGCGGCGCCTCTGCACCGCCCTACCCGAGCATTAAGTTAGCGAACTCTTCGTCAAATACAAATTTCCGTCGTATCGGTAACAGATGAGATTATCGGTACTTCGGCGTAAGACAAGCTTGGGAGAGCGGCATCGCGCCTTGGGGGCCGCGGAATGGTTAATTGGCCAGGGCGAGAACCATCGCGGTTGGATTGCCGCGAGACGACCGTTGCGTGGCGCGGGAAATCGATTTTTGAGTGCTGGACTTCGCTGAACTTCCCGGCGGCGGGTGTCGGACCGCCGGCCAAGGAATCGGCGGAGCCGGATCTCTTCGCCATGACGAACGACTCGAATGCAGGTGTTCCCGATCCGGCGATTCTGCCACCGGTGAACGTTTTTGGGTGATGACGCGGCGTCGGCATAGTTTCAGACGACGCGGGCTGGCCTTTCGCCGTTCCATGCTTTCCAAATATCGCTATCTATAAAATATATGTATTTTATATACTTTATAACTTATTATATTAAATAGCTTTATGAAACATATGATAAATCTAGGATATAAATACCCATTGACAAACCCTGGATTTCAAGATAGTCTATAAATGATGTAGGAAAGAATGGAATTGTTGCCGATAGTCATTTGGGGACTCAAGCGGCGACACCTTTTCAGGGATCGGCCCCCGATCGGGGTTTTGGGAAGAGAAGGCAATGAAGAAGGTTCAGAGAAAGCTCGGATTCACCCTGGTTGAGTTGTTGGTTGTCATTGGGATTATTGCGCTATTGATTGGCATTCTGCTGCCGGCGCTCAGCAAGGCCCGGGATAGCGCCAACACCGTGAAGTGCGCCTCGAATCTGCGCAGCATCGGCCAGGCGTTTCAGGAATATATGGATGAGAACCAGGGTGTTTTCCCGCCGTCGAATTTTTACACCGGCCTGACGATCAGTTCCAATCACACGGTGCAAAATCCTCAATTGCCGTACTACGGCTACACGCATTGGTCGGCGCTCATCAAGGGCAACCAATGGATGGCGGCATCGGATTACCTCTCGACCAATCTTAACCCGACCTACCGTGCGCCTCAGCTTGCGGCGTTCATGAATACTTCCGGCTGGGAACAGTTTCAATGCCCGTCGCTGATCAATGGCGGGCTGCCGCCGGCCAACACCTTTCCGGCGAACAGCGATGGCTTTGCCAATGAGGCGCCGGGAAATTACCTGGATCTTCAAGCTCCGCGGCTGGCGTACACGGTCAACGAGGCGCTGTGCCCCCGGTCAAGATTCACTCCCCATGAAATGGGTGTCTTCGCTTACCCCTACCACTTCGTCCGCGCGACGGAAGTGAAACATAGTGCCACGACAATCCTGGCGACGGAACTGTGGGGATTCCAGGGCGCTGCGCAGACGACCTCGCAGTTCGATGGCACATCGATGGTCAGCAACAGCCGTCGGCCGGTGAGCGACTACGACATAACCGGCGTTTCCGCTCCAACGCCGGACAAGTTCTATGTATTGAAATCTTTTCCCAACTCTGAACTTCCCAATCTTTTGAAGACATGGCCGGATCATCTTTCACCCGATCCAGAGAAGAATGGTCCAGCTGGCTTCACCACCCTGGATTATGTGGGCCGCAATCACGGGTATCCCAAGAGCTACGGCCATGTGGGGGGCTCCACGCTCGGCGGGTGGGATTTACGCCGGACTAATTTTCTGTACGTCGATGGCCATGTGGATATCAAGCACATAGTCGACACGATTTATCCCAAGAGTGAATGGGGCGACGAATTCTACTCGATTACGCCATGATCGAACCGTTGCTCGCAAGTGAGAGGAGTCTTGCCATGAATCACACCTGTTACTGTTATTGCTGCCGTTGTCCGCGCAGCTAAATCAGGGTCCGTTTTTATCAAGCATTCAATATTACAGTTACCCATTTTCTGAAATGGGGAGAGGAAATTCCATGAATTCGTTACGCAAGAGAAGCGCCTTTGCGCTCGTGGCCGCCGCTGCAACCGTTGGTTTCGATTTCAGCGCGTTGGCCGGCACTTCAACCAACACCAGCGGCCCCGTTCAACAGGGCCAAAATGGCGGAGTCAACAACCCCGCGGTCACCATCTCCTTCAGCGGGCAGACGGCGCTCAGAACTTTTGATACGTCGCCGTCGATCACCGAGCTACAGCCGGGAACCGACATCATTCTTCACGATGGGACGAATGGCGCTGCGGTGGAGTACATCGCGCCCAACAACAGTTCGACGTCCGTTCAGCTTGCCAGCCCCAATTTCACGACCCCGGATTTCAATCCGGGCACGCCATCGAGTCCGTCAACGGCCAATGTTCAGACTGCCTCGGCCATTCGTCTGGAATGGCACGAGCAAGGCTCGATCGACGGATTTTACGATCTGATCAACGACGAAGTCGGCTATAACCAGACGAGCGGTCCAATTTCCGTTGAAGCCCAGCGGACGCCTTCGAGTTCCAATCCCACGTGGATCAACACCAACTCGTTCAGCGCCGGCGGCACCACAAAGGGCTTCACTCTGGACAACTCCGGCAGCGATGATCTTGCCGACACGTACAGCACCACCGTCTACAACCAGGCGACCGGAGTGAATCTGTTGGGCGGTCAAAACCGCATTCAATTCTCGGTCGGCGAATATCCGACCGAAGCGTTCTCCGTCGCTGGAACTCCAAGCCCCAACGCCACCGCGGGCTCTGCGGGGTATGGCCAGGGGAATCCCGCACTACGACAGGCATCCACGCTCACCGCATTGGGTGTGGGCGGAACCCGCCAGACATTTCAGTCTTCCTCCATCGCCAACGAATCGACGAGCATTGACGACCCGCAAACGGATGCGGCCTATGCGTCCGGACCGTGGAACACCGCCGGCGCCAGCAATATTTCAAGCGCCTCGATCGCCGCGACCGCCGTCACGTACTCGGCCAATCCCGGCACCGGACTTTTGCGCGTCAACAAGGGCGATGCCCAGTGGCTGCAAACAACCGGTCGGCTTCAAAACGGGGCGCTGTTCAACGTCGTTGCGCGCACCGTCGATACGGGGCAGCGAGCCGTTTTCGCGCTGAACACCGGCGTCGATCCGTCCTGGGCGGTTGGAAGCAACGACGACGGCAACAGCACCTCCTCCGCCAACGCCAATGCCCAGCATTCGATCGGCAGCTCGCTGCGATTTGACGGAAAGACCAGCGGCTCGGAGGCTGAGAAGACGATCGCCCAGAGCCGCATGGCCGTCGGCGCTTTGTCGGTTCCGGAAGCCAACGCCGCCGCTGGCACCGCGCCGATCCGCGCCTTGAATGTCGATTTCAACGACCTGACCGATCCAACGTCAGGCGGGGTGACCGTTGACAGTGATTTCATCGAGGCGAATTTCAATACCATCGTGAGCAACTCCAGTTCGCGGTACCAGGCCGTGCTGATCTCGCATTACAACACGGTCAAATCTCCGAATGCCACCGCGTTGAACGCAGAATTGGCGGCCCTTTATGGCGCGGGCAGCAATCAATCCAACACGACGTCGGCGCAGCAACAAACGGCATGGGCGGCCATTCCCAGCTACAATCCCGCGGTGGCGGAAACCGATGGCATCTCCCCCACTCCCGTTTCCGGGATCAAGGGTGATACCACCGGCGACGTTGCCGCGTTCATCAGCAACATCGTCAACAGCGTGGGCACGGCCAATGCCGGGCTGACCGCCGCCAGTGCGAATAATCCGGCGGACGGTCTGATCGCAACCGGTTTCCTCCCGGCCGGGCTGCTGGATTGGACGCGCGTTACCGATGGCGGGACGATCACGCCCGTTACCCTGACCACTGCGCAGCAGAACGAGCAGAGCGCCGTCAATTCCAACTACGGGAACCTTTTCACCACGGACAATTCGATAAACCCCAGTTCGTTCGCCTCCAACGATGAGACGACCGGCGAGAGTAGCGGGCCAGCCGCTACCTACGGCGCCGGCAACGCCAGTGGCACCCCCGCGATCAACGGCGCTATTCCCATCACGGATAAGGACGCCAGCGGCAATCCGCTCGGCAACGGTACAATCGGGCCGGGTGGAAACTATCTGTTCGGGAACTTCAATCAGAACGGCGTGCGGGATTTCTCCGCCGTCGAGCAGGCGGTCAACGCCGCCCTCTCTCTGGCCGAGGTCGATGTCGTTCAAAACGGCGGCAAGGACAGCATCTTCACCCAGGACGGCGGAGTGACCAACAGCACGGTCATCCCCTCGCTGGATAACTCCGGCGGAACTCCCGGGTGGGTCACCACTGGCACCAACCACAAGGGGGATCTGATTGTCCTGGGGGATTACAACGGCGACGGCAAATTCAACGGGCAGGACCTTTATCTGCTGGCCCTCGGCGCGTCCCTGGCGGACAGCACCAGTTCCAACACGCTAACGGCCACGGCCACGACGTTCTCCGACGCGCTGAGAAATCCCAACGACGTCCTGCGTAAAAATGCGGCGCTGGACTATATCCAGAACTACCTGAATACCACCAGCTACACCGCCGCGGCCACATTCCTCAAAGAAACCGGGGCGGCGGTCCTGAGCGGGGCAACCGTTCCCGCGGGAGCGACCGATTTGGGTACGCAGGACCCCATCACCGGACTGGAGCAATACACGTACGATCCCACGGGCGCCAACGCATTCAACTCGGCCGACGTCCTTCGCGCCGGCACGGTCGATTTCAACGACGCCGTGATTGTCGATGAATACAACGGCTGGAGCTACGAGAACCAGACGCAGTCTCTGGCGGCGGTTGCGCCGACTCCCGTGACCGGGGTGACCGAGCAAATCAGCTTGGCGGCCGTGCAACAGGTCGATGGTGAATCCGCCATCGGCGCCGCCGACCTCGCCGTAGTCAATGCCGCGCTCACGGGCGTCGGCACGACCAATTGGTACGGATATAACCTGCAGAAGACCGGTCCCGGCACGATTACCTGGGCCCGGACCGGCGGCGCGGTCAATGTTTACAGCGGCGCCAGCTTCGAGGTATCCAACGGCGCCGTACAGATCGGCGGCGCCATCGATCCCTTCTCCGGCACGGGTGCAACGGCTGGGAATCACGTCGCCCTCGCAGTTGATCATGGCGCCACGGTTCAGTTTTTGCCCAATGCCGCTGGCAGCGTAATCGCGGGCCTGACCATCGACGGCACCAGCATGGTGGACCTCACCAACAACACCATGACCATCGACTACGGTGCGAATCCCGATCCGGTGGCGGCCATCCGCACATACCTGATCAACGGTCGCAACCTTGGGGCATGGAATGGCACGGGCGGCATCAACAGTTCCGTCGCCGCCCTGCCCGCCAACAGCGCGTATAGCCTCGGCTATGCCGATTCGGCCGACCCCGGCAACCCCGCCGGCCTTTCCTCTGGCACGATCGAAGTCAAATACACGCTGCTCGGCGATGCGACTCTCACCGGCACGGTCACCGGCACTGACTTCACCATCTTGGCCACCAACTTAGGCAAGTCGGTGTCGGGGTGGGATCAGGGCGATTTCCTGTACACCGGCACGGTCACCGGCTCCGACTTCACCGCGTTGGTCACCAACCTCGGCAAGACCTCCAACGGCGGATCCGTGGTGTTGCCCGCGAGCGACTGGGCCGCGGTTGACGCCTTCGCCGCCGCCAACGGTTTGATGGCCGATGTGCCGGAGCCGGCATCGGCAGGCCCGCTGGTTGTGGCAGGGCTGGGCATTCTGTCCCGGCGTCGCCGAGTTCGGAAGGCTTGATCGCCTCGCAAGGCCGGATTTAGGATTGATCCCGAGCCCCGTCGGCAAGACGGGGCTTTTTTCATTGCCCCTGCGCGAGTTGCTCTGTTGGGTGGAATGGGTCAGGAATTATGCTTGCGGGATTCCGTAAGCATAGATAGTATCCGACCCCATTCATTTTAACCGGCATCAGGTTTTTTTTGGAGAGATCATGCAATCAGGGATGCGGCGCGGCGTCAATTCGGACTACTCTATCAATCAAAGCAAAAGAATTGCGGCGAATACTAAGACTCGCCGGCGGGCGATGGTCGCGCTCGTTGGGGCCATTGCGGTAGTGGATTTCACCTCCCGGGCCGGGGCCGTGACGCAGACATCCACTTGGGTTGGCAGCTCTAGCGCAAACTGGAGCGCTGCCGCGAACTGGAATCCGAGCAACACGGATCCGAGCAATGGCAACGCATCGATCAGCGATTTCGACGTTATTATCAATTCGGTCCTGACGCCCAATGTCGAGCCTGTCCTCAACGTCTCTGCCACGATCGACACCCTGGCCCTGGGGACGGGAGCTACGCTCGACATTCAAGACAACACCACGTTGACCGTCAACGGGCCGACGCTGACCAATAACGGG
The DNA here is from genome assembly GCA_050012375.1 of Tepidisphaeraceae bacterium. Lineage (GTDB taxonomy): Bacteria > Planctomycetota > Phycisphaerae > Tepidisphaerales > Tepidisphaeraceae > PALSA-1353. Next base: position 4,395 of record JBEKHH010000002.1, on the reverse strand, counting down.
ATGATCATCGTCAATTACAATCAGTCCTACCCCTCAACCCTGGACTTGGTCAGCGGGACGCTCTCGGGTTCGGGAAGCATCACTTTGGACGACGGCGGCACCAGCGCGGTCCTGGCCGGCGCCTTCACCCAATCGAGCGGCCACACCATCAACGGCCTTGGCACTGTGACCGCGGCTTTAACCAACAACGGGACGGTCAACGCCAACGTCAGCGGGAATACTCTCAGTCTGCAAACCAACAACATGACGAACAACAACCTGATGGAGGCGACATCAGGCGCAAATCTCAGCGTCAGCGCGATCACCATCAGCCAGGGCGGCGCCGGTGAAATCAGCGCCGTCGGCGCCAACAGCACTGTTGATCTCAGCAGCGCCACCGTCACGGGCGGAACGCTCACCAGTTCCAGCGGCGGAATTATTCAAACCGTCTCCGGCACCAGCACCGTCGGAAGCCTGACCAACAGCGCGACCTTCAACATTACTGACAACACCAATCTGGACGTCACGGGAAACCTGACCGACAATGGGGTGATCACCGTCAACAGCAATCAGTCTTACGCATCAACGTTGACTTTCAGCGGCGGAACGCTCTCGGGTTCGGGAACGATCACTTTGAACAATGGCACCAGCGCGGTCCTGGCCGGCACCTTGACCCAGTCGAGCGGCCACACGATCAACGGATTTGGCTCAATCACGGCCGCTTTGACCAACAATGGAATCGTCAATGGCAACAACGCCTCCGGCTCGATCGTCATTTCCGGGTCAACCCTGAGCAACGCCCAAACTATCGAAGCCACCACCGGCGGCGGGATTGTCATTAGCGGAACCTCCATCGCCAACGCCGGCGGCGCGATTCTCAACAATGGCGGAAGCGTTACCATCGAAAATGCAGCAACGATCACCGGCGGGACGATCACCGCCGTCAGCCCCAGCGTCATCACCCTCGACACCGCCACCTTAAACGGCGTTACTTTTTCCGCTAATACCACCACTGATATCCCAGACAACAATATCGTGACTTTGATTGGAACCACCCTGACCAATAACGCGACGATCGTGGTCAACAGCAACCAAACCTACCCGTCCGAGCTTTTGGTGAACTCCAACCTGCTGCTCACGGGTTCGGGCACCGTCACCTTGAACTACTCCAGCACGAGTGCCCTTATCGCTACCGGCACCGGTGACACCCTTACCCTCGACACGCATCAGACGATCAACGGCCTTGGCGCCATCACCGCCGCCCTGATCAACAACGGCACAGTCAACAGCAACGTCAATGGTCAGGCGATTACGCTCGAAACCAACAACGTGACCAACAACAGTCTGATGGAATCGACCGGCGGCGGGAATCTCACGATCAACGGAATCACCATCACCCAGGGCAGCGCCGGTGAAATCAGCGCGGCCGGCGCCAACAGCACGGTCGATCTCATCAGCGCCACCATTACTGACGGAACGCTCATCAGTTCCGGCGGCGGAATTATTCAAACGACCTCCGGCACCAGCACCATCGGAAGCCTGACCAACAGCGCGACCTTCAACATCACTGACAACACCAACCTGGACGTCACGGGAAACCTGACCGACAATGGTCTGATCACCGTCAACAGCAATCAAAGTTATCCGTCGACGCTGACTTTCAGCGGCGGGACGCTCTCGGGTTCGGGAACCATCACCTTAAACAATTCCAACACCAGCGCGGTTCTGGCCGGCACCTTGACCCAGTCGATCGGCCACACCATCAACGGCTTCGGCACCATCACCGCGGCCTTGACCAACAACGGAACGGTCAACGCCAACGTCAACGGGCAGGCGCTTACTCTCCAAACGGGGCCTATGACCAACAACAATCTGATTGAGGCCACCGGCATTGCGGGATTGAATATCGGCAGCGTGACGATCACCCAAGGAACCAACGGACAGATCAGCGCCGCGGGCGGGACGGTCACTCTTACCGGCGGCGCAACCATCACCGGCGGAACGCTCCTCGGTTCCGGCGGCGGAATTTTTCAAAACGCCGCCGGCACCAGCAACACCATCGGCGGCCTGACCAACAATGCGACCTTCAACATCCTTGACAACTCCGATCTGACCGTGTCATCAAACATCGTGAATAATGGCGCCATCACGGTCAACAGCAATGTGAGCTACGCAGCCACGCTAACCGCAAACGGTGCGATCACCGGCACCGGCAGTCTCGTTGTGAATCCCAGCAGCGCCGTGCTTTTCGCCAAGAACGTGGGAGGCAGCAGCCAAGGCTCGCTCACGATTACGGGCAGCGGCTACCTGGATCTGAACAACAACCACTTTTATATCAATTACGGCACGAATCCCGATCCCGTTGCCGCGATTCGGGCCTATCTGATCAGCGGCTACAGCGGGGGGACATGGAGCGGAAATGGGATCGACAGTTCCGCCGCCCATGCTAATACCAGCTACGCCCTGGGCTATGCCGATTCGGCCGACCCCGGCAACCCCGCCGGACTCGCTACCCACCAGATCGAGATCAAATACACGCTCCTCGGCGATGCGAACCTCGACGGCATCGTCAACGGAACTGACTTCACCATCTTGGCTACCAACTTAGGCAAGCCGGCAGCAGCCTGGGACCAGGGCGATTTCCTGTACACCGGCACGGTCACCGGCGCCGACTTCACCGCCTTGGTCACCAACCTTGGTAAGCAGGCAAACGGGGCTGATGTGGTGTTGCCCGCGAGCGATTATGCTGCGGTCGATGCCTTCGCCGCAGCCAATGGATTGATGGCTGATGTTCCGGAGCCGGCATCAGCCGGCCTACTCCTTATCGCAGGTATGGGCGTCTTGGTCCGCCGCCGGCGATCTGTGTAAGTTTTAGAGGTTAGGGTATTTGAGATGAAGAATCCGCGGGTTACTCCCCCGCGGTTTTTTATTGAGGCCGCTTCCTCCCGCGCGGCGCGTTAGCCCGATCTGCCCGAACAGCCGGGCGGGCAACCGCATTCTTCCAATAATACGGATCATGCTTAATTCGCGCGCTCGATGTACGAGCAGGCGCAGACGGTTCGAACAACCTCCGGCGTGAGTTTGCGATAAGCTTGCGTTCCCGCCGCCATCAGCGCGTCGTAGTCCTCGTAGGTGCGATTGCTCAAGCAGTGGCTCCGCAGGTAATGCCGGAGGTTTTCCACGGGGTTCAGTTCTGGCGAGGACGGCGGCCGCAGCAACGTCGTGATCCCTTCCGGCAGCTTCAACTCCCCGCTTTTGTGCCACCCGGCCTGGTCCATGATCAGCACGAAGTGCTCATCGGGCTTCCGTTCGGCGTCCAGGATTTTCAGGAATGCGTTCATCGTCCCCGTGTTGACGTTTGGGGCTACCAGTGCCGCCGACTCTCCCGTTGGTCGCCGCGGCGACCCGCGTAGAGATAGACCCACTCGTACCGCGTCTGTCGCACGGCCGTCGGACGCGAGCCGGTCTTCGCCCAGATGTTGGTGATCGTGCCTTGTTGGCCGAAGCGTGCCTCATCCATGTACCGCACGCGGACCTTGCCGCCGTGCGGAGCGATCGCGTCTTTCACGATCCGGACAAAAAGGGGGATTGCTCTTTGAACTGTCGAACCAACTGGGGGTCCGCCTTCTCGTGGCGTGGCCGTGGCGTCAGGCAGGAATAGCCGATGCGTGCCAGCACGCCGTAGATGCTGCCGAGGGTGTGCTTGACGCCGAACTCCCGCTCCAGGATTCGGACGATATCTTTGCCCCGCACCGTGCAGACGCCGTCGGCGGGCGTGGGCTCGACGTCGAGACGGGCCTTAAGTTTGGCCTCCTGCTCGGCCGTGAGCTTGGGCGGCTTGCCAGGCTGCTTTTTGGGCGTCAACGCCGCGATCCCGCTCCGCCGATAGCGGCCGACCCATTCGTCAACGAACCGTGGCGAACGGCCGAGACGTTCGGCGACACCGTCACCTTCGAGTCCATCGACGGCAAACAGAACGGACCGGTATCGGTCCCGCTGGAACGCCTGCCGCTCCGCGGCAGCGAGTTGGCCGAGCCGATCAAGGTCTGTTGAATCGTGAAGCAAAACGTGCATGGCGAAGGCACCTCCGTGCGTGATGCGGTGCAGTTTGCCATGACTGGCGCGATCGCGCAACCGAACAAGCGCCGAACATGCGCGCGGGAATTAAGCAGGAACCGTATCATTTGTCGGGAACGAACTCGGCGGTCAGACGGCAGCGATTCTCAGCAGCCTGACCAGCACCTGCCGCCGGCAGGACATTGACCCGCAACATTACTTGACGCAATTGCTGACCAACCTTCCGGCCACGCCGATCAGCCAAATCAGCCAGTGGTTGCCGGAGGAATGGAAACGGCGAAATCCGGCGCCGTCGGGGTAGCGGCGCCACGCGTGCATCGCTCACCCCGTTCGTTGGCG
>JBEKHH010000001.1:0-228892 GCA_050012375.1 Tepidisphaeraceae bacterium | reverse complement strand
AAAAGCCTCCATGGCATTGCTCCTGTAGGACGGTAAGTGCTTCGCAACACGCACCGTACCTTAACGAGCAATGCCTAATTATTTGGGTTGCGGGCGAAGCCCGCGCCAGGCCCTCCGCGCACTCTGCGGTTCAATTAGACTTTGGAATTAAGGAACTTGCGCGATTGATGAATGATGTTGGTACATGGGGCGAGGGAGAACACGCGATTGCCCTCCCCCGCCTGCCGAATTCACGCCCTCTGCTTGCGCCCGCGAATTGCCCCGATCGCATTGACGATGATGGTCACAACTCCTCCGGCCAGCACAAGAATGACCGCCCAGAACCAGCCCGTCCAGGTAATCGCATCGCCGGGGTCGAAAACGGGCGCGGGAGCTGGCGGAGCTGGCGCCGCGGCGGAAGCGCTAACAACGACCGGAGCGGGCGCCGGAGCTACCGGCGGCGGAGCGGCGACCGGCGGAACGGTGTGCAGAACGACGTTCAGGTCGCCGGCTTTGGCGGTCTGCTGCTTCAATCGATCCGTATTGAAATTGTAATAAATAGTCAGGCGGTCATTGCTGACGACGGCGCATTGGAATTTGCCGCTGGGATCCGTGGTGAGATTGCTAGATCCGCTCCGCGGGCCGCGGACGTAAATGCGCTGGCCGGAAACGGGTTTGCTGTCGCGGTCAAGCAGGACGCCGGCGACGGTGGAATCGCGCTTGTAGAGCGTTAGGTCTGGAACGCTGGTGCTTTGCCCGGCGCCAGCGCGGAGATTGTCGCTGCTTTGTGCAAAGCCGTAGCCATCGTGATCGGCTTCCACGGTGTAGGTCATATCAGCCCAGAGCGAATCGACTTTGTAATTCCCTTTTTCGTCGGTGGTGGCGACGTCGTCGCCGAACCGATAGCGACCAACAGGATAAAGGAGTTCAATTCGCGCGTCCTTCAGGGGCTTGCCTTGCTGGTCGACAGCTCGGCCGGTGATGGCGCCGAGGGCGTTTTTCTGGAGTTGGACCACGATCTCATCGCTGGTGCCGCCGTGGACCACGATCGACTTGCCAGTCGCCATGTCCTGGAATCTGGCCCGGATCTCGATCCTGGCCGAACGCATGACCGGCGGCGTTTGGAAAGTCCCGTCCGCACCGGTTGTGATGGCATTTCGATTGAAACGTAATGTCGGCTCCTCGGAAAACAGGTAGACGCTTGCGTTTGCAACGGGCTTGCCGTCAGGGTCCACGACCTTCCCTTTCACCGAAGCCATGATGGTTCGAGGCAGCCGGAATTCGATGCTCGCAGTGCCCCCGGCGGGGATCGTGATGTCCTTTTCATCGTTGATCGGCCTGCCGAACCCATTGGCGGGCGTGTCCGACATGATGTAGACGTTTTGCTCCCCGGGAGGGACGCGAATGGAAAATGAGCCGTTGGCATCGGTCGAAATTGACTGCACCAAGCCGCCGTTTCGCGGGTGGGCCAAATCGTAAATTCCCAGCGGAACCCCGCCGATCGGCTTGGAGTCATCCGCGGAAAGGACTTTGCCGCTCAGAACCACGCCGGGGATGAGCGTGAAGTTGGCGTTCGTTTTGGTTTCGCCGGCGGCGACGGCGAGATTTACATTTGCCGCGGCGGTCCAGGATTCTTGCATGCTGCCGCCGAGATTAAGGCAGATATTGTATTCGCCGGCGCGAAGGCGCTTGAGAACATAAGATCCGTCGGCGCCGGTGACGGCATGCTCAATATCGCCATCGTTCCAACGAGCGAGCACGACGACTCCCGCCGCCGGCCGGGTGGTCGATTCATACCCTACTCTGCCGGAGATCGACGCGGCGAGTTGAAGATGAATCGGCTGGGCGCGGGTTTGGGCGCTGCCGCTCAATTGCACGGAATCGTCAGGAGAAAGTTTCGCATAGCGCGGATCGTCGAGGCCAAGCGTGAGCCGGCCGCCCCGCGGCAGCCCCGGCATCACGCACACACCCCCGGCATCCGTCGTCGCCGACAACGGCGAGCCAGAGCCTTCTGGGAGCCACAGAACCCTCTGCAGCACGCCCTCAGGCATGCGAATCGGCATCACGATTTGCTGGAGCGAGACACGCACGTTGACGGCGGGCTTGTTTGCGGCCGTGAGAAACGTCAGCGTCAGATCCGTTCGCGGCCAAAGACGAATCTGGATCGGACCTCTGCCGTTGAATTCACAGGACATGCCGTAGCCATCGGCGACAGCGATGAATTCGGCCCCGTGGGAATCCTTGTTCGGGAAATGGAAAACGCCGTCGTCGTCGCTCCGCGTGGTGGGCAAATCCGCGCCCGTGTACGCCGAAGCCGGCCGATTGAGTTCCACATCATAAACCGTCGCGCCTTTGACCGGCTTGCCGTCGGGTGTCAGCACCTTGCCCGTGTAATCGGAGCCGAACGCGGCGGACGTGAGAACCGCCAGTGCGAGGGGAAAATGGCGGAACCAAAGGCAAAACGAGCGTATTGGCACTGAATCCTCGCGCTAAGATAGACGGACTTCAGTATAGCAATTTTCACGGGGGCAATCGTCGGGATACAATAACGGCTAGAGGTGTTTATGCCATTCAGCCCGATTCCCGAGATTCTCGAGGAACTCAAAGCCGGAAAAATGATCGTTCTGGTTGACGATGAGGACCGGGAAAACGAAGGCGACCTGGTTATGGCGGCGGAAAAAGTGACGCCGGCGGCGATCAATTTCATCGTCACTCACGGGCGGGGAACCATGTGCCTGTCTCTCACCTCCCAGCGATGCGATCGGTTGCAGCTTCATCCGCAATCGGACCGGAACACGGCCCGGCTGGGGACGGCCTTCACCGTGACGGTCGATGCACATCCGAAATTCGGGGTGAGCACCGGGGTTTCGGCCAAGGACCGGGCCACGACCATTCACGTGGCGATCGCGGAGGATGCCCAGCCGCAGGATTTGCTCCGCCCCGGACACATCAATCCGTTGCGGTCGCGCGATGGCGGAGTGCTGGTGCGCGCCGGTCAGACCGAAGGATCGGTGGATCTGACGCGGCTGGCGGGCTTGAAACCGGCGGCGGTGATCTGCGAAATCATGCGCGAAGACGGCGAGATGGCGCGCCGGCCGGAACTCGAAGCGTTTTGTGAAAAGCATCGCCTGAAAATGTGCACCATCGCGGAGCTGATCAGCTACCGCCTGAAGCGCGAGCAGTTCGTTCGGCGGATTCAAAGCGTCTCGCTGCCGACGCGATGGGGCGACTTTCAACTTTACGCCTATCAAAGCGCGATCGATCCCCAGCCGCATTTGGCGCTGTGCAAGGGAGGCGTCGGTGAACTGGACAAGGATGGCAAGCCGATCGTCCACGAGGAGCCCGTGCTGGTGCGCGTGCACAGTGAATGTCTGACCGGGGATGTGTTCGGCAGCGGGCGGTGCGACTGCGGTCCGCAGCTCGCCACGGCCATGCAAATGATCGAGAAGGAAGGCAAAGGCGCCCTGGTCTATCTGCGCCAGGAGGGCCGGGGAATCGGCCTGGCAAATAAGCTGCACGCCTACGCGCTTCAGGAAAAGGGGCTGGATACCGTCGAGGCCAATCAGCGATTGGGATTGCCGGTGGACAAACGGGATTACGGCATCGGCAGCCAGATTCTGCGCGATCTCGGCTTGCGTCGGATTCGGATCATGACGAACAATCCGAAGAAGATTTACGGCATCGAGGGATACGGCCTAAGCGTGGTGGAAGAAGTGCCGATCCGCGTGGAGCCGGGGGAGCATAATCGGAAGTATCTGGCAACCAAGAAAGCGAAGATGGGGCATAAGTTGTAGGCGAGAATGCCGAATGCCGAATGCCAAATGCCGAGTGAAAAACCAAGCGTGGGGGAGGATCTACAGCGGCGAACATTTGATTTCGCATTGCGCATCGTTCGGGTGGTTCGGGCGATTCCGAAAACGGTGGAAGGTCGCGCCATCGGCGGACAATTGGTGCGCTGCGGCACTTCCGTCGGGGCCAACTATCGCGCCTGCTGCAAGGCGAGAAGCCGCGCCGAATTCATCTCGAAGATCGGCATTGTTGAGGAAGAAACCAACGAATCCGTCTATTGGTTGGACCTGATCATCGCGGCCAACGTGTTGCCCAGCCAACGCGTCGAGCCACTTCTAAAAGAGGCCCGCGAGCTGGAAAAAATCTTCGCCCAATCCAGAATCACCGCAACCCGAAACCGCACCCAAACCCCCTGAATTCAAATTCGGCATTGGGCACTCGGCATTCGGCATTCTTTCCCCATTCGGCAATCGGCATTCTCCTCCCATTCGGCATTTGGCACTCGGCATTCGGCATTCTTTCCCCATTCGGCAATCGGCATTCTCCTCCCATTCGGCATTTGGCACTCGGCATTCGGCATTCTCCTCCTACTCCATCTCATATCTCATCTCCACCTGCGGGCCGATGATTCGCACGGTCATGTCGTGGGCGATGTCGGAATACATCGGATCGGCCGTCGCGCTGCCCCAGGCCAGGGCGAATTGCTCGAGCTGGGTTTCGGCGTGCATCTTCTCGCTCACCCCCAGGACCACTTCGTTGGCTTTCAAATCCCGCGCGACGGTGGCAATGGCGTACAGCGGATTGTTGGTCGGCAGAACGACGGGATGGACCTGTTTGCCGACTTCCTCGGCGACGGTGACGATCTTGGTGAGCAAGTCGCGGTCGCTGTCGTCCACGCTGGTTTCCTCGGGCGTGACGCCGGCCGTTCGGGGCGGCAGGACCTTGCAGGTCACGACCACCACGTCGCGCTGATCGGTGTCGATTTCCCGAAGGACTTTTTGCAGGACGGGCAGACTGCGCGGGCCACGGGCCGCCACCACCACCGGCTTGGGGTGCTTCAGTCCGATCGCCTCGATGCTCACCCCATCGCTCTGACGCTCGTTGAATTGCTCGAGGTGTTCGTGCTTTCCACCATGACGGCGATGCGAAATCCGCTCCACGAGGATGAACACGGCCAGGAAGGTGACGGTGAATCCCACGCCCCAGATCGTGGCGGTTTTCTTGGTCAGGAGGTTGATCAGCGCGGTGCTCATGAGGATGAGGAACACCGTGAAAATGCCGATCGGAATATCGATTTCGCCCGCTTTGTTCCGGATATGGAAATTCAGCGGCACGCGAAACTGCCGAGGCGTGTGGTCCTTGAGACGCAGGACCGCCATGGACATCGTCATGAAGACGAATGACCATATGACGCCGAAGGCATAGGCTTCGCCGAGCGTGTCAACATCGCCCAGGCTCGCGACGATGACGATGATCTGCAGCGCGGTGATGAGATTGATCAGGCGGTGAGTCGTGCCAAACCGCGCGTGGGGATGCTGAAACCACGGCGTGAGCACGCCGTCCTCGGCCAATCGGTTCAGCACGCCGTTGGACCCGACCATGCTGGTGTTGACCGCCCCGGCGAGAATGAGGAAGCCGACCGTCACCACAAAGCATTCCATGATGATTTTGATGAAGGACGGGCCGGCAAGGTATTGGACCAGGCCGTTGATGAGGTTGTCCCGATAACCGCCGTCCTCGCGTTGGACGTGATGATTGGCGTCGAGGACAACGGTGTCATTGGTTTTATCAAGATGCTCCTCCCCTTTGTTGTCCACCCAGCGGACCAGACGCTTTCCCCAGTCGTGGGGATGGTCCGCATCATGGCGACGGAGGTAATCCACCTCGACATAATCGGAGCCTTGGACCTGGGCCGCGTGGCCGTTGGCGACCACCATCGTCATCACCCGCTTGCCGTCGGGAATGATGAATATCGCGAAGAAGCTGATGAGGCTGGTCAGCAGCATGGAGTAGAGAAAAATCACAAAGCCGGCGCGGAGCAGGTTCTTGAGCTTGGGGGCCTCGATCTCGCGATTGACCTGGGCAAGGGATTCTTCGCCGCTCATGGCCAGAAGCGTGTGGCCAAAGGCGATGAGGATGCCGAAGGCGCCGACGATTCGGGGGAACGCTTCCAGCCATCCCTTCGACGACTCGTTACCCCCGATGCCTGAATCCGTGAAAACGGGATGGATCGGCGGGACTTCCAGGGCTTGATGGCGCAATGCCATCGTGAGCAGGCTCCATCCGATGATCAGCACGCCCATGACCGTGGTGAGCTGCATGATGCGCAGGGCTTTGTCGCTGGATTCGTGGATTCCGATGATATTGGCCCGCCAGAAGTAAACCGTGATGAACACAGCCAGGAGCACGGCCCCGCCGTTTATCAGCCGTTTGGTTGCTTCGCCGGTGGGGTCGATGGGATGAAACCCATAGTGTCGAAAAATCAGGTTGAACATGTTCACGAACAGCCCGACCATGTACTGCCCCGCCGACACCGCGCTGATCGGGCCGGTGAGGATGTAGTCGAACATCAGGGCGCTGACGGAGAGCTTGGCCAGCCCCCCGCCGACGGCCCCTTTGACCACCCGGTAAACGCCGCCCCGGGTGAACATGGTGCAGCTTTCGACATAGACCGAGCGGACGGCGTAGCTGAAAAGCATGACGCCGAGGATGAACCAGGGTGCGGCCTTGCCGATGGCCTCCTCGGAGATGCCGCCGATGTAATAGGCGGTGCTGGCCAGATCGCACAAGACGATTGCCGCCGCACGCCAGAAGCTGATGAACGCCAGCGCCACGCTGCTGACGACCAGCACGTTAATCGCCCGCCGCGGGGTCGCATCGGGAAGTTGGGCTACGTCAAAACCGCTGCTGGAGCCGGGAACCGAGGCCATAAAAATGCAAACTCCCATCCGAGCCTGTCGATTTGCAAAGCGCAAATCGAATGCCACAGCAGGCCGGACCAAGACCGGAGCCGGTCGATCGGAGCGAAAGCGAAATAACTAAAGGGGGGAACGCTTCAAGTGGGTTGTCCCGCAAGGACCCGATTGTACCCAAGCGTAAATTCCCTTTCACATGCCGACGGGGTTAGCTGACGGGCTGGGCGTTGAAAGTCGCCCTCGGCCAATACAGACCGATTCGCCCCTGCTCGGAAGAGTTCATCTGGTAAACTGGGCAATTGCGTGCTTCCGAACCACTCGGAAACGCTGCCCGGCCCACACAAATCAACCCGTCGAGCTGCGCGAGGCACTCGCCCCGCGATGGGTTCCCCGCGCTTGGGGATGTCTCCCCAAGCTTTGGCGGTTTACGAAGGGCAGAAGGATAGACCTTGAAGGGGGGATGTCAAGATTATCGGGACCAGACCGGAAAGCTTGGTAGTGCCCTAATTTGAATTTTGCGCCTTCATCGAACGATACGGGCCATCGCCCATACCGCTAAGACGATCAATATCAAGATTGCCACCCACGGGATGAGCGGAACAAATATACGCCACAGTCCCGGCTCATTTGGCATGGGAACATCCTACCACCCGCGCATGAAAAAGCCGCCGGGAGCGGGTGGCCGCGATATATGCCTGCGTCGCGGCCTGTGATAGGATTCGGTCGTGAGCAACACTTCATCTAACAAACCGGAAAAGCCGCTCCGCGTGGGCGTCATCGGCTGCGGGCGGATGGGCCGGCTGCACGTTCGCGTTTATTCCCAGATCCCAGGCGTCAAGGTCACCGGCGTTTTTGACGCATCGCCGGACGCGGCGGCCGCGGTGGCCACCGAGTTTGCGGCGCCGGCGATCAAAAACCTGAACGAACTATTCCCGCAGGTGGACGCCGTGACCATCGCCGTCCCCACCCTCTCTCATTTGGCCATCGCGCGTCAGTGCATCGAGCGGAAGATCGCCTGCCTGATCGAAAAGCCCCTGGCCCGGGACGCGGCCGAAGCCCGGCAGATCGTGGAACTGGCCCAAAAGCACAAGGTGACGGTGCAGGTTGGGCACATCGAGCAGTTCAATCCGGCGATTCGAGCGATGTCGCGGCTGGAGATCAAGCCCAGGTTCATGGAGGCCACCCGCATCAGTCCGATGACTTTCCGAAGCATCGACGTGGGAGTGGTGCTGGACATGATGATCCACGACATCGACATCGTATTGCGACTGGCGAATTCCACGGTTTCAAAGATCGACGCCGTCGGCGTCAGCGTCATCGGGGACGTGGAGGACATCTGCAATGCCCGGCTCACCTTCGCCAGCGGATGCGTGGCCAACCTGACCGCCAGCCGGATCGCGATGAAGACCGAGCGGCGCCTGCGCGTGTTCAGCCCTGATGCGTATGTATCAATCGATTATCAAAAGCGGCAGGGGGCGGTGATTCGGAAACATGGGAACATCGAGGCGGTCCGCAACGCCGCGGCCAAGATACGCCGCGGGGAAGTGCAGGACCTTTCCAAGCTGAATTTCCAGGATTTGGTGCATATCGAAAATCTAAAGATCGACGACATCGAGCCGCTGAGAGCGGAGCTGGATGCGTTTGTCGATGCGGTGAACAATGGATCGACGCCGGTGGTGACGGCCCAGGACGGGCTCCACGCGGTGGAAGTGGCGGCCAGGATCGTGCAGGCGATCGGACCGACGACCCTCTCGTAAAGACGTGGATATTTAACCGCGGAGAACGCGGAGATCGCTGAGAAGGAACAAGCCAAACCTCTCCTCGTGTTTCTTCTCCGCGTCTGTCTCTGCGGTCTTCCCGATTACATCGGGATTCAATTAAACGTTGAAATTAATGAGCGTGTGTAATTGATGAAAAACGTTGCTCGTCATTTGGTCCATCGCGGGTAATTCTGCATCGCCATTTCCACGGCCGCGTCGATCATGTGCGGATCGGTGTAAACAATCGCCTCCAAAACCAGCTTGCGCAATTCGGCTTCGCGGCGCTGCTGGCGCTGTAGGTCAAAGAGCCGCTTGTAGATGGCCTCCTGCACGGCCTGGTCGGCGAACGCTTTTGTGCCCCCCTCGTCGCGGGTGAGAACTTTGAAGATGAAAAAAACATCCCGGTCTTCGATGACCTCGCTGATTCCTCCGACCGGCGTTTTCCAGACCTGCCCCTCCACGGCAGTGTAAACGAACGTGTTGGGCTTGATCGTCAGATGGCCGCCGTTGCCGTTTGCTCTGGTGGCGCTGGGAAGATCGTTCTGATCGCGAGCATAGGCGGCGAAATCCTCGCCTCCGAGGGTCCGCTGCCGCAGTTTGCGCAGCTTGTCAATCGCCGCCTGCCGGTTGCCGTTGAGATTCGCCGGGTCGGCTTCGATCAGAATAATCTCGGCCTGGGCGGGTGTCGTGAATTCATCGATATGAGCGCGGTAATACCGCCGCTCGTCTTCGGGACTGATGTCGATCTGCGGAATGATCTTGCGATAGTAATAAAGGTCCTGAAGGTAACGGCGGTATTGGTCCTGCTCCTGGTCCTGGAATTCCTCGCCGGATGCGTGAGCGCGGACGCGGGCGAGTTGCTCGGACCCGCCCACTTCGCTGATCTGGTGTTTGCTCCATTGGGCGGTGAGGACTTTGGCAAGCTGAATGTCCTTGGGATCGAGGGTTCGTTCTGCGGCGGCGATTTCCAGCTCGTTGTCCCTCAACTCCCCGACGGTGCGCTCGATCTGGTTGCGGGCCGCCTCCTCAAAATCCGTCATGCTCATCTGCCGCGCCGTCTGACGAAGGATGTTGGCGTCCATGCGCAGCACCTTGTCGGCATAGATCGGCCGGCCGTTGACGACCATGACCACCCCTCCCAGCGTCAGATATTGATCGCCGGCAATCGCGGGAAGGGTGCTCGGGCTGGTGGCCGGGGCGCTGAGCGCCAGATCGGGCGACGTGGTCGGCCGCGACTTTAACGCGAGTTCGCTCTGAACGACTTCGGCGGCGGAATTCTGCTGCGCCGGGGAATTTTCGAGCTCCGGCGACCGCGAAAAGCCGGGGCCAGCCGCCATCGTCGTGGGCGACGCGGGCATCGCCGGCGCAGCCGGCTGGGCATAGAAATCCTGCGGCGAAACCGACTGAGGCTTGTCCGAAGCGCAGGCGGCCAGGATCGCCGCGAAACCGGCGGCCAGGAGGAATCGGAAGATCGGTCGAGCGGCAGTCTTCATTCACAAAAGCCGCGGGATGTCCATCCCGCCGGACTCCAGCATTCTATCGTCTGCTTGCCGTAGCGAACATTGGCATTCATTTGCTCGATCCGGAGGAGGCGCGCGGCAGCGTTTTGCCCCGCCGCCTCATTCTCGCAGCGACGCCGGCTCCAGCCCCTGCTCCCGGCACCAGCGTTCGTATTCGAACGGCGAGATTTCGCTCGGCTTGATCTCGCTTCGGCCGCCCCAGAAGACATTGGTGTAGCTGACGGATATTCCCTCGGCGGCGAGATGCTGATCGATCGCCCGCTTGTGAGCCAGGACCAGTTCCTTATCCGTGCCATGGGCAACGCCCATGATGTTGACGTGATTGAATTCCGCCCCGCCCTCGCGCCAGTACGCGTGGGTCATGATGTGGAATCGGCCCACCTCCCGCCCGGCGTCGATTTCCTTGCCCGCGGGCACGGCCCAGTGAAACAGCGCGTTGAATTTGGTCACGCGCTGGCCGTCGGCCAATGGCTTGACGTGTTCGAGGAATGTGCTGAATCGCCCGATGACGCCGCGGCGATTCAAATCCTCGGCGACACGGCAAAACTCCTCCAGCGAAACGCCGGCTTCCTGGGCGCGGGCGGCCCACAGGTTTTGCGAGATTTCCTCAGGCTCGATTTCGCGCTTGAGGGGAATCAGCACCCGCCAATCCAACTCGCTCAATTTGACGATGCCCGTTTGCAGCACGTCCGCCGGTTGATCGGCCTTGCTTCCGGGTTCCAGGCCGCGGCGGCGAACGTGTCCCACGCCCAACGCGAACAGCCGTTTGGCGGGCATGAGCTTGAATTGCTCGGCCCCGGTCCGGGCGCACAGATGCCGGCAATGCTTATCCATCGAATATCCCTGCGGCACCTTCAGCGTCGTCCAGAGTCGATATTTGCTGCCCGCGACGGCCGAATCGGTGCTGCGAATCACGACGTGTCCGGAAAAAGGATCGTGCTGGAACATCCAATCGAAGGCGCTGCTCAGCCGATCCGCAGGCACAGCCCACGCCACCAGCGCCCCCTGGGCAAGATTGGTCGCCATCAGCGTTTGGCGAACCCGGCGAATGGTTCCAGCCCGGAGCATGGCAGTAATGCGCTCGATGACGACGGCCGGCTCGGTGCCGCTTTGTCGGGCGATGTCAGCGATCGGGTCGCGCGAAAACCCGGCGATTCGGTCTTCGGACACGGCCAGAATCCGCGCGTTGATCGGATCGGAGAGGTCAACTGGGATGGATACGGTATTCATGGGTTAAATGGCTCGATGGCGCGTCGGCTCGCATTCTCTTACAGAGCCGGGCCGTGCCGGCCCGGACCGGGGCGACACGCCCCGGCTCCTCAATTTCAACCCAACCGCACCCCCCAGTCATTCAGTTGCTCCAAACGGGCCGTTATGTAATCATAGTTCCCCTCCAATGTCACGCCGCCGAAAGTGACCCAAGACGAGGAACCGATGAGCCAGCCAACGCAACCGCCCGATCCGCCGCCCGATTCGCCGATCGATTCAAACGAGCCTGCTTCGGAGGACCTCCAGCCGTTTGTCATTACGTTGCCGGATGATCCGGCCTCGGGACCGGATTGGTATCTGTGGGCGGCGGTTTTGGCCCTGTTGGCCCTGGTGGCGTTCTGGCCGGCGATCAGCGGGACATTCCTGTGGGATGACGATCAGTACGTCACCCAGAACAAAGCCCTGCTGGACTCCTCGGGATTGCTGCAAATCTGGAAGATCCCGCCGGGAACCATTCAGTATTATCCGCTGACCTTCACCGCGCTGTGGATCGAGCACCACTTTTGGGAGAACAATTCGCTCGGCTATCGCGTCGTGAATCTGATCCTGCACGCGGGAGCCGCCCTGATTTTGTGGCGAATCCTGCGGCGGCTGTCGGTGCCCGGGGCCTGGGCGGCGGCGGCCATCTGGGCCATCCATCCCCTCCAGGCCGAATCCGTCTGCTGGATCAGCGAATGCAAAAATATCCTCAGCGGAATCCTCGCCCTGGCCTCGGTCCTGTTCTATCTGGAATTCACAGGCATGCGCGATCCCGATTCCAAGCGACGACTCTGGGACCTCCCCGAAGACTGGCACCTTTATGCGATCAGCGCCGGCTTCTTTCTCCTGGCCATGCTGTCGAAAACGGCGGTCTGCTTCTTGCCCGTGGTCATCCTGATCATTTTGTGGTGGAAGCGGCGGCTCTCGCCCATTTCGATTTTCGGCCTGGCGCCGATGCTGGTGATTGGCGCTGCCCTGGCTTGGGAAACGTCGCGCCTGGAGACCGACCCCAGCGGCCCCATCGGAGCGTCGGGACCCGAGTGGCAACTGTCCTTCGCGCAGCGACTGCTGATCTCGGGAAATGATTTGTGGTTCTACGTCGGCAAACTTCTCCTGCCGATCCACCAGTCGTTTATATATCCCCGGCACGTTCCCACCCCGCTCAACATCACCGAGTGGTTGCCGCTCATCGCGGCGGCGGTGGTGCTGGCGGCGCTGGCGGTGGGGATCAAGACGCTGGGCAGAGGACCGCTGGCGGCGGTGCTTTGCTACATCGCGATGCTGTTTCCGGCCCTGGGATTTGCCAATGTTTATCCCTTCCGCTTTTCATTTGTGGCCGATCACTATCAATACCTCGCGGGGATTGGGCTGATCGTTCTGGCAGTCTGGCTGGTATCGAAAATCGCCGCGCCCTTGTGGATGCCGCGCGAGGCGCTGACGGAGCGGCCGGTTGTTGGAAAATCGGCCCCGATCGCGGCCGTGATCGCCGCCGTTCTTCTGGTGTTGGGAATCGCCTCGTGGAATCGCGCCGCGGTCTTCGCCGAACCGCTCACCCTTTGGCAGGACGTGCTCAAGCCGGATAAGAATCCGCAAAGCTGGCTGGCGGCATACAACCTGGCCATCGTTCAACGAGGCCAAGCGACCGCCAGCTTCGAAGATGCCGCCAGTTATCTCCAGGCAAAGGATGAGGATTCATCCAAGGCATCGGCTGGCGAAGCCCTGGCAGAGCTTGATGAATCGAACCGGCTGGTGCGGATGGTGCTCGACAATCCGCTCGCGCCCGAGGACGCAAAGTACAGGGCGTACGACACGGCGGCGGAAAATGACATCACGCGAATGCTGGCGCCGGAGTCGGATGCGTCAAAATTGCTGGAAGACGCGGCCGGGCAGTTGACCCACGCATTGAGCTTTGCCGCCGCCCAAGCCGATCCGCTGCCCTATTACACCTTGGGCATTGTCGATCTGAATCAGGCGCAGCGGCTTCAGAAACGGCTGGGGGCGACGGAGAATGAGGCAACGACGACATCGGCGACGACCCGGCCGGCCACGCCCCAGGAGCGGCAATTCATCGATCTCTTCGAGAAGGCGCGGGAGAACGTCGGCCGGGCGACCGAGCTATCGCTCGCCGCGCTGAACTCGCCCCGGACCTCTCCGGAGGCGCTGCGGGTGCTGCCGCTGGCGACGCTTCAGCGGGGCAACGTGGATTGGACGCTCGCGGCGTTTGCCCACCAGCACAATGACGTGAATTCCGAGAACCAATTCAGCCGCGATGCTGCGGCGGACTTTGGCGCGGCGGTTCAGCTCAATCCCAACAGCGTCGAGGCTCGCTACCGCTTGGCGCTGGCGCTGGAAAACATCGGCGATCTCGACGGGGCCAAGGTCAACCTCCTCGCCATCCTCCGCGACCTGGATCACAATAATGCCCTGGCCTACAACGAGATCGGGCGTGTGATCCTGGAATCCCGGCCGACGAACATGGCCCAATACGAGGCGGCGGTCGAGTCGTTTCGCGAGGCGCTGAAGCAGGACCCGAATTTGTCCGGCGCGAAAAAGAACCTCGACCTGGCCCTGAAAATGCTCGCCAGCACGCGGCCCACGACGCAACCCGCCCCATCGTCTCAGCCGTCGCCATGAGCGCACCAACGCACGGGTCCATCTTC
The DNA here is from genome assembly GCA_050012375.1 of Tepidisphaeraceae bacterium. Classification (GTDB taxonomy): domain Bacteria; phylum Planctomycetota; class Phycisphaerae; order Tepidisphaerales; family Tepidisphaeraceae; genus PALSA-1353. Next base: position 215,021 of record JBEKHH010000001.1, on the reverse strand, counting down.
CGGCAACTGGGGCAGGTCGGGATCATAATCGTCATCACGGTTGCGGCCTATTTTCCCGTCCTGAAGAACGGCTTCATCTGGGACGACGATCGATATATCGAGCAGAACCTTCAGCTCCGCACGCTGGCGGGATTGGAAAGAATCTGGCTGCGCCCGCTCAAAGCCGAGCCGCAATATTATCCGCTGACCCACACCAGCTTCTGGATTGAGCATCACCTCTGGGGCTTGCGGCCGCTGGGATATCACCTCGACAACCTTCTGCTGCATTTCGCCAGCACGCTGCTCGTGTGGCGATTGCTGTTGCGGCTCAAGATTCCGGCGGCATTCGTGGCGGCGATGGTCTTCGCGGTCCATCCGGTCCAGGTGGAATCGGTGGCCTGGGCAACGGAACGAAAAAACGTCCTCAGCGGAACGTTGTATCTCCTGGCGCTCTGGACCTATCTGCACACGCGATGGGGCCGGCGAATTTACAGCGACGATTGCCGCGGCAAACCCGGGCTCGCATGGTATGCACTGAGCCTGCTGCTGTTTTTGGCGGCGCTGCTCAGCAAATCGGTCACCTCCACCTTGCCGGCGGCAATATTGCTCCTGCTCTGGTGGCGGCGAGGAAAAATTCGCGCGGCCGACGTCTGGCCCCTCGCGCCTTTTGTTTTGGCCGGGGCGGCGATGGGATGTCTCACCGGGTGGATGGAAAAACACGTCGTCGGCGCGATCGGGCCGGATTTTGATTTCCTCACCCCCCTCGATCGCTGCGCCATCGCCGGCAGGGCCGTCTGGTTTTATCTGGCCAAATTATTCTGGCCCGCAAATCTAAGCTTCATCTATCCGCGCTGGCAGATCGATCCGCTGCGGCAGCCGTGGCAACTGCTGTTTCCGCTATTCGCGGCAGCGGCGCTGATGGCGCTGTGGCTGCTGCGGCGGCGGCTGGGCCGCGGTCCCGCGGCGGCGGCATTCTTTTTCGTCGGAACCCTCTTTCCCGCCCTGGGCTTTGTAAATGTTTTCCCGATGCGCTACTCCTACGTCGCGGATCATTTCCAGTATTTGGCGTGCATCGGCCCAATCGCCCTGATTGTTGGAAGCCTAAGCACCGGATGTACATCCGGTGCTATGCGCTTGTTGGCGGTCCTGCTCATCATCGCCCTGTGCGCCGCGAGCAATCTGCGCGCTCGCGCCTACCTCGACCGCCGGACGCTTTGGGCCGACACGCTGGCGAAGAACCCGGATTCGCCGATGGCACATAACAATTATGCCGTTGAGCTGATGCACGATCGGGAGCTTGAGGAGGCCAAGGCGCAGTTCCGCGCCGCCATGAACCTTCGGCCCGATGCGATGGACTGGGTGGGCCTTGGGCAATGCTTCGCCATCGAGGGAAATTTCGCCGCCGCGCGCGACATGTACCTCAAGGCAATCGCCGCCACCCCGGATTCCCCCGAGCCGGTCTTTCAGCGGCTCCGCGCCGGAAAGGAATTTCAACTCGGCACGGCCTACCAGGGTCTCTCCCGGCAGGCGACCAGCGCCGTGATGGCCCGCCAATATCGGCTCGCGGCCACGCAAGCCTATCAGCGGGCAATCGATCTGTTTCCAGAATATGAGGATCCACGGACGAACCTGGCCGTACTGCTGATCGACGAGAACAAGCTTTCGGAAGCGATCGAGCAGTGTCAGATCGTACTGAACGAAGACCCGGAATCCGCCAGCGCCCACACGAATCTGGGCAAAGCGTTTTACGCGCAGGGCAAGCTGGACGCCGCATTGGCTGAATATCGGCGGGTGTTGGAGTTCGATCCGGAGAATGCCGATGCGATGGCCAGCGTGGGAGCGATTCTGGCCCAGCAGGGCCACGTTGATGCGGGAATCGCGATGCTACAAAACGCGCTGACGATCGATCCGCACAACGCGACTGCAATGCGGAATCTGCTGGCGGCGATGAACGAGCGGGCGCGATCGCGGCCGTGATTTACGATCGCCGTCAGCGGGCGCATCCGCCCAGTCGCTGCTTCAATTACGCATCGCCAAGCGCGTCCGGCGCCGCGGCGCCAGCAGGCCAATCGCGCCCAGCGTGAGCAATCCTATCGATGACGGCTCCGGAACATCGGCCATCAGGCCGTTGGCGGCCGCGAAAGCGTCAACCGCAGCGTAAACGCTCGCGGGCAACGCCACGTCAGCCCCGCTGGCCGTCTTGCCGAGGTTGGTGACCAACGCGGTGAAGTCGGAGCCGGTGACCGTGCCGGTGTACAGGAAATCACCCTGATCCCACCCCGACACCACCTTGCCTAAGTTGGTGGCCAAGATGGTGAAGTCAGTACCGGTGACCGTGCCGGTGAGAGTCGCATCGCCGAGCAGCGTGTATTTGACTTCGATCTGATTGGCAGCGAGTCCGGCGGGGTTGCCGGGGTCGGCCGAATCGGCATAGCCCAGGGAGTAGGCGCTGTTGGCGGGCAGGGCGGCGGTGGAACTGTTGATGCCGCCCGTGCCATTCCATAATCCGCCGTTGCGGCCGTTGATCAGGTATGCGCGGATTGCCGCCACCGGATCGGGGCCTCCGCCGTAGTTGATGTAGATGTGGTTATTTTCGATATCCAGCGCGGATGGACCCGCGATGGACAATGCGTCTTGAGAGCTTCCGCCGCTATTCGTGGCCAGACTCAGGGTGTTGCCGGTCACACCGTCGCCGACGGTAAGCGTGCCGGTGCCGGTGATTCCCTCGATGGTCGCATTTACACCCAGCACCTCAAAGGCCGCGTTGTTAACGACCGCCACATGATTGCCGTGGGTGGCTCCAGTGCTATTGTCGGTGAACGGGTCGGTCCCGCCGGTTGCTTCAAAGGTGCCGGCGCTGACGATGAGTAGAGACCCCGCCGCGACATTCACCGGCGCGCCGGCGCAATGGTTGATATCGACGGTCCCGGTCGTGAACGGGCCGCCTCCGCCGGGCACCGCCTGCGTCGAGCCCTTGATCACGGTCCCATTCCAACTGGTTAAACCCGTTCCCCCGACGGTCCACGTCGCCGAGAATGGAGTCGGCGTGTTATCGACTGTCGCGCCATCAATTGCCACCGCGCTCGAACCCGCATCATCGTTGAAATAAAGGTTGCCATTGATGTCGGAATTTGCACAGCCGCTGAAAAGGACAGGACTGGCGGCGGTGCCGTTAAGGTGCAGCGAGAATGCTCCATCCTGGGGAAGCAGAAAATGAGTATCGGTCGGTGAAAACTGCACGTTGCCGCCGTTGAAATCCACGCTGCCTGTGCCGGAGGTGTCTAAAGTTCCACCCCCCGGGGCCCCGGAGACTTTGAAGACGGAAGTGGGACCCATATAAACGGCCAGGCTTCCCATCAAATTGCTGGGATTAAAGCCGTCCACGCGGAAGAAAGCCGCGTTGTCGATGAATAAGTAACTGTTGGTTCCGGCATACGTCGAGATGCCTGAGAAGCCGTAGTTGGGGCTGTACTGTGTCGACGCCGGAATGGGAATGCCGCCCGGCGAAGTCGGTCCCACTAGATGCAATACGGCGGGGGTGGGGGCGGCAGCGCTCCCCGCAAAGATCGCCTCGCCGTTGGCGGGCGTGGCGATCCCCGGCAACTGGTTGATTTCCAGCAAGCCGGAATCCACTTTCACGCCCCAGGTGTTGGTTGGATCGCTGGAGGGGAACAGGAAACCGGGCAGAATGTCCAGCACGCCGCCGCCCTCCTTTTCGAGCACGGATTGTTCGGCGTCCGCCTGGAGCGTGCCGCCAGCCCCGGGTCCGCCGCCTATGTCGAACGTCGCGGTAACCCCCGCATCCACGTTGACGACGCTGCCGCGCCGACCCGGCCCGTTGGCAACGCGAAGAATTTGCGTGAACGCCACTGGCGACGGCCCGCCCGCCTTAACGTGCAGGATTCCGCCGTCGGCAATGGTCACCACCGCCGGCCCAAGCTGGGTTGGAGCGTTTACCGCAACCGCGCCGCCCATGATTCCGGTTCCGCCCGTGGCCGTGTTGGCGCCGGGCATCGCGGTCAGGTCCAGAACGCTGTTGATGCCGCTTTTGATCAGCGCAACAGGTGTTGGGCCCGAGTCGGTGATCGGAAAGGCCACCGTCATGGTACCGAGGCTATTCTCGCCGCCGAGGTGCAGGATATCGGTCGGCACCGGGGCCGCCGGGAGGAAGTCCGATTCGTACAACGTCGAGGGGATTGCCGCGCCGTATGTGCCTGGAATGGCCGGCAATACGATAGCGCCGTCATAACCGACAGCCCCGCCATCCAGGAGAAGCCCTCCCGCTCCGAAACTGCCAGCCGGGCCATACGCGTAGGCCCCGAATCCGCCGGCGGCTGACAAAAGCAGTTGGCCGGGTCCGTTGTAAGGGGTTCCGGCTGGCGCGCCACCGTATGCCGCGCCGGTCAGGATCGCCTTCGAATACGTGCCAAGGTGAGTCACCGCCGAGGGCTTCAAAATACCAGCGCCCGGGATATGCAAGGTTCCGGCCTTAATGGAAGTCGCGCCGTGGTATCCTACCGCTGCCGTCAGCGTCACCTCGCCGGGCAGCAGGTCGCCCGTCGTGCCCATCTCGGCGGTGGTGAGGGCAGCGCCCGCAGCCCCGGCCCCCAAAGGAGCCGTGATCGTCAGCGACCCGCCGCCTCCACCGAGGTAATATTCGCTAAATCCACCTCCGACGGGCGTATAAGGAATCACCGCCCCCGTGAGCGACCCGACGCCGCTGGACCCCACGCGCAGCGCGGTCAGCGCTCCGGCCGTATTGACCATAGGAAGAATCACCGCCGCCGGATCGCCAAGGACATCAATGTCGATCGCTCCGGATTGTCCCGGCACAGTGCCGGCGGTGGCCAAGTTTACGGGAACGCCCGCGGGGTCCGCGTAGCCGATTCCCATCGCGTCCCCAACCGGAGTGCCCGGTCCGCCGGCGGGCTCCAGCGTCACCGTGACCGGAACGCCGCCTACCACGCCAAGGACGGTGCCATACGACTTGCCCGTCAGAAACCGCAACGTACCGCCCAGGACGAACTTGGCTCCTTCGGAGGTTGTTTCATTGTCCCCGCCGATCGCCAGCACGCCCCCGCCGCTTTTCACGAGCGACAAGCCTCCGCCCCCACTAAGGTCGAAAAGCGAATCCATCTGTGCCGTCACAACGACTTTATTAAGGTTGTTCGGCCCGGTTTGCAGAGTGCTGCCATCTATCCCCTCGCGGAGATCGCCGTTTTTCACGCTGATCGTTCGCGATGGGGCTACAAACCCCGCGGAATTGCCCAAAAACAATCCCGACGATTCGAAGTTGAACTCATTGTCCGCCTGGAATCCAATGCTCGCCGCCGTCGTGCCCCCCAGCGCGCCTGGATTGTCCACTAGCACCGGCCCGATAGAGTCCGTGGTGGGCGCCGGCGCTGGAACCGCCGGATCCGACCAGTTCAGGTCGGCGAATACCGATCCAGTGCTGGAATTGATCGTATTGCCCATCCCTTGCGCGCCGGTGCTGCTGAGAATATCGAAGCGCCCGCCGTTTAATTGGACCGAACCGGCGCCAGTCCTGCCGCCATCGAGAAGCCGAACTGCCGTCCCGCTGTTGACCGTGACCAGGCCGGCGTAGCCGCCGTTGGCGTTGCCAAAATAAACCTCTCCCGTGCCGATAGACGATGACTCGGTGAGGGTGAGGAAACTCGGCCCCGAAATCGCGCCCTCGAGGTTGAGCACCCCGCCATTGATCCCGGTAAAGTCGATCGTGGTGCCCCCGGCGGATTCCAGATCCAGGTTGGTCGCGATTACATTCCCGTTGGCGAAATAGTCCGAGCCATACGTGGCTTGAACCGTGTTTCCAACCGTGATCTGCGGAGCTACCGCCCCGGTAAGCTTTAGAGTGCTGCCGGCCGGCGGCGCGCCGGTCAGCGTGTAGGTGACCCAGTCGCCGAAAGACACGGACGGATTGCTTCGCACTACCCCGCCCAGATCGACGCTCCCATCCCCGCAGGTCTCGAAAAACAGGGGATCGGCGACTCCAGGCAAAACCCCTCCGTTCCAGTTGCCTGGATTGGTCCACGACCGGTATGGTGGCGGGAACGACACCACCCCGCCCACCCATGTCCCATCCGCCCGCGCCGAGGGCGCGGTAATCGTTGCCATCGAAGCGGCAATGGCCGTCGCCAATACCGATCGACGTGAAATTGAACGGTGGTTTGAACGGGAAAAACCGAGTCCTCTCTGATGAGCGCGGCGCATGACAACCTCCTCGAGGCAAAAGGTTTGGACCTACTAAAAAAGAGCGCACGAATTGAAATGAAATTGTCGGCAGCCTGACGACGACTGTTACCGGTGGGCGGCGCTTTCTCTCGAGTGACGCGCCGTCATGCCGAGGTCTGTTCTACACTCGCATTTCGCGAATTGCCACTACTAAAAATATCTTATTGAAGCGCCGGGCCTTAACTATTGAGACAGAATCACCTGAAAGCGAAGCCTTTCCAATCGCCATTTCCCGGGCCGCTAATTAAGCCTCACTCCTTCACCCGATTCTTGAAGAGCGCCTCCGCCCGCGAGCCAAAATCCCGACGCCCGCCATCAGCAACAATCCACCCGCTGCCGGCTCCGGCACATCGGCCATCAAACCGTTGGCGGCCGCGAAGGCGTCAACCGCGGCCCAGTCGGCGACGGGCAACGCCACGTCACTTCCGCTGGCCGTCTTGCCGAGGTTGGTGACCAAGGCGGTGAAGTCGGCGCCGGTGACCGTGCCGGTGTACAGGAAATCGCCCTGATCCCACCCCGACACCGTCCTGCCTAAGTTGGTGGCCAAGATGGTGAAGTCAGTGCCGGTGACCGTGCCGGTGAGCGTCGCATCGCCATACAGCGTGTATTTAACTTCGATCTGGTGGGTAGCGAGTCCAGCGGGGTTGCCGGGGTCGGCCGAATCGGCATACCCCAACGCATAGGCGGCATTAGCTTGGGCGGCGGAACTGTCGATCCCATTTCCGCTCCATGTCCCCCCGCTGTAGCCGCTGATCAGATAGGCCCGAATCGCGGCAACGGGATCGGGATTCGTGCCGTAATTGATATAAAAGTGGTTGTTGTTCAGATCCAGGTAGCCGCTGCCCGTAATCGTGAGCGAGCCTTGGCTGCTGCCTCCCACGTTCTTGCCGAAAAGCACGGCGCTGCTGGGATTCACAACGAGACTGCCGGTGCCGGTGATCGCGCCGCTGGCACTTAGCGTTGATGAATAATATTGATTGTTGTTGAGCGTGATGGTGCCATTATTCACGATGTTTGAAGACACGTTCAGGCTGGAGTTGCCTACTATGTTGAATGTCGCGTTGGTGGTCAGGCTTCCGATGGTATTGGTAGTGCCGGAGGTGGTTTGAATAATTCCGCCGCCGGAACTGAGGAGCGTTCCGCCGGTAATGGTAGCGCCGCCGGTAAGAGTGACCGTCCCGCCCGCATCGCTGATCTGTCCGTTGGTTCCCTGGGTGATCGTCACGCTGCCGATATTCAATCCCGCGGCGCCGGTGACCTCGATCAGACTGTTGTTGGTTATGGGGCCGGTTTGAAGCGTAAGTGTCTGCCCGCTGACGTTGGCGTTGACGGTCCCGTTGTTGGTCAGGGCGGCGGTGATCTCGCCGTAGCCGTTGATGGTGTGGCCGATCGACTGGGTCAAGGTGCCGGCCAGAACCGCGTTGGCGCCGGTGCTGTCCAAAGTGATGGTGCCCGTACCCGAGAGCGTTCCGCCGCTGAAATCCAGCGTTGACGAATAGTATTGATTGTTGTTGACGGTGATCAGCCCGTTGTCGGTCAGGTTTCCCGTGACGTTCAAGTTGGAGTTGCCTCCGACGTTGAACGTGGCGTTGTTGGTCAGGCTGCCGATGGTATTGGTAGTGCCGGAGATGGTTTGAATAATCCCGCCGCCGGAACTGAGGAGCGTTCCGCCGGTGATGGTGGCGCCAGTGAGGTCGACGACGCTTGGGGTGGGGCTCCCCCCACCACTGTTGCCCGAGGCGCTGATCGTCCCGCCGCTGCCTTGGGTAATGGTGATGCCGTCGATGATGAGATTCCCGCCGCCGGTCGCCTCCATCACGCTGTTGTTGGTCATGGGCCCCGTTTCGAGAGTAAGCGTCTGCCCGTTGACGTTGGCGTTGACGGTCCCGTTGTTGGTCAACGCCGCATTAACAGTGCCTTGACCGTTGATGGTGTGGCCGCTCGATTGCGTCAAGGTGCCGGCCAGGACCGCGCTGGTGCTGCTGCTGTCCAAGGTGATGGTTCCCGAACCCGAGACCGTTCCGCCGCTGAAAGTGAGCGTTGACGAATAGTATTGATTGTTGTTGACCGTGATCAGTCCGCTGTCGGACAGGTTTCCCGTGACGTTCAAGTTGGAGTTGCCTCCGACGTTGAACGTGGCGTTGTTGGTCACGTTTGCGATGATGCTGGTGCCGGCGGTAGTTTGAATAGTTCCGCCGGAATTGATGAGCGTTCCGCCCGTAATGGTGGCGCTGCTGAGATTGATCGTGCTGTTGGCGGCGCCGCTGATCTGGCCGGTGATGCCCTCAGTAATGGTGGCGTTGGTGAGATCAAGCGTGCTGTTGGCGGCGGCGCTGATCGTTCCTCCGCTCCCCTCGGTAATCGTGATTCCGTTGACGGTGAGATTTCCGCCGCCGGTCGCCTCCATCACGCTGTTGTTGGTCATGTTGTTGGTTTGGAGCGTTAGCGTCTGCCCGTTGACGTTGGCGTTGACCGTCCCGTTGTTGGTCAGGGCGGCGGTGATCTCGCCGTAGCCCTTGATGGTGTGGCCGCTCGACTGGGTCAAGGTGCCGGCCAGAACCGCGCCGGTGCTGTCCAATGTGATGGTGCCCGTACCCGAGAGCGTTCCGCCGCTGAAATCCAGCGTTGACGAATAGTATTGATTGTTGTTGACGGTGATCAGCCCGTTGTCGGTCAGGTTTCCCGTGACGTTCAAGTTGGAGTTGCCTGCGACGTTGAACGTGGCGTTGTTGGTCAGGCTGCCGATGGTATTGGTAGTGCCGGAGGTGGTTTGAATAATTCCGCCGCCGGAACTGAGGAGCGTTCCACCGGTGATGGTGGCGCTGATGAGATCGACCGTGCTATTGGCGGCGGCGCTGATCTGCCCACCGCTCCCCTGGGTAATCGTGATGCCGTTGATGGTGAGATTCCCACCGCCGGTCGCCTCCATGACGCTGTTGTTGGTCATGTTGTTGGTTTGGAGAGTAAGCGTCTGCCCGTTGACGTTGGCGTTGACCGTCGCGTTGTTGGTCAATGCCGCAGTAACAGTGCCGTATCCGTTGATCGTGTGGCCGCTCGATTGCGTGAACGTGCCGGCCAGGACGGCGTTGGTCCCGCTGTTGTCCAAAGTGATGCTTCCCGAACCCGAGAGCGTCCCGCTGACCAAGTCCAGGGTTGAGGGGTAGGACTGATTGTAATTGACAACAATCGTCCCCTTATTGGTCAGCGTCGGCCCGTTGACGGTCAACGTGGTGTTGTCTTGAATGTCAAGCGTAGCCCCCGTCCCCAGGGCCAGGGTGTCGATGGTGGCAGAGACGTCGAGGACAGGCTCGACATTGGGCGTCACGACCGAATTGATCACAACGTCGAAATCGCTGATCGATGCGTTGCCGTTGTTCGGATCCGTGTTGCTCGGATTCCAGTTCGCGGCAGCGCTCCAGTTTGCGCTAGAGCTGCCAACCCAGGTGGATGTCTGCGTGGCGGCCCCGGCCCGGGAGGTGAAATCCACCACCGCAATGGCCCCAAAGAGCGCGACCAGCGCCCGCCGGCGAGTCTTAGTATTCGCCGCAATTCTTTTGCTTTGATTGATAGAGTAGTCCGAATCGCCGCCGCACCGGTTTCCTCGTTGCATGATCTCTCCAAAAAAAACCTGATGCCGATTAAGATGATTGGACATGGATACTATCTATGCTTACGGAATCTCGCAAGCGTGAATTTAATTATGCGGCTCCGGCCTTCGCCTCCGGATCGAAGCAAGCAAAACTTCCTCCCAAGACAACCCATTAAGCGGCGGGTCGGTCCCCGATCCATCGGCTCGATCCCATGCCGACGCCGCTTCAGCATCCCTGACCCAATTCACCCAACAGAGCAGCTCGCGCACCGGCAATGAAAAAAGCCCCGTCTTGGCGACGGGGCTCGGGATCAATCATAAATCCGGCCTTGCGAGGCGATCAAGCCTTCCGAACTCGGCGACGCCGTGACAGAATGCCCAGCCCTGCCACAACCAGCAGGCCTGCCGACGCCGGCTCGGGAACATCGGCCATCAATCCATTGGCGGCCGCGAAGGCGTCAACCGCGGCCCAGTCGGCTGCGGGCAACACCACGTCAGCCCCGCTGGCCGTCTTGCCGAGGTTGGTGACCAACGCGGTGAAGTCGGAGCCGGTGACCGTGCCGGTGTACAGGAAATCGCCCTGGTCCCACCCCGACACCGTCTTGCCTAAGTTGGTGGCCAAGATGGTGAAGTCAGTACCGGTGACCGTGCCGGTGAGAGTCGCATCGCCGAGCAGCGTGTATTTGATTTCGATCTGGTCGGTGGCGAGTCCGGCAGGGTTGCCGGGGTCGGCGGAATCGGCATAGCCGACGCCGTACGCGCTATTGGCGGGCAGGGCGGCGGCGGAGCTGTCGATGCCGCCGGTGCCATTCCATGTTCCGCCGTTGCGGCCGTTGATCAGGTATGCGCGGATCGCCGCTACCGGATCGGGATTCGAACCGTAGTCAATAAAGATGTGATTGTTGCTTACATCCAAATCGCTGCCGGCGTTGATCGTCAGGCCCGAAATTGTCTGGCCACCGGTGTTTGCGCCGAGCTGTGCAAGAGCGGTCGCGGTCGCCGTGCCGATCGTCAAGTTGGTCGTGGACGGCAGGGCTCCGGTGGCATTTACCAGCAGGGTGCCGCCGTTGACCGTCGTTGCGCCCTGGTACGTGTTTGTGCCGCTCAGAGCGACGGTGCCGACAGCCTGCGCGAGGCTTGTGCCGGTGAGCGTGATCCCGCCCGCGCCGCTGATGTTGCCGGAAATTGTGAAGGTGTCTTGGGAGCGGCCCACGGCGACGGTAAGGCCGCCCGCAGCTATGGAGACCGGAGCCGAGATCGTGTGATTTCCGGACTGATCGTTGATTACGGCGCTGCCTGTTCCGTTGCTGAGCGTCAATGTTCCATTGCCGCTTCCCTGCGCGATCGTGTAGCTGAGGCCGGCGTCGTTGAAATTCATCGTGCCGACCGTCTGATTGGCGTTGAGGGAAACGGTTGTGTTCGCGGCGATAGCTGCGAAAGAAAAAGTCGCGGTGTCACCTGCACTGGAAGGCACGCCGCTCGACCAGTTCCCGCCGCTGGTCCAAAGGTCGTCGCCGGCGAGGTTACTCCAGGTCGAGTTGACCGCCGGGCCGTGCAGGGTTGCGTTGTCAAAATACCAGTTTCCGATGGTGGAGTAGTCCGTTTCCGTGTAAAAAACCAATTCGACATATCCGGGATTGGCGCCGATGGTGGGCAGAAGGGACGCGTAATTCCACGTGAACGTGCCGGTTGAAATGCCGGAGTAAATGGAAGCGGTATAACCGCCCGGGTAACCGGCGTTTCTCGTATCGGAAGTCGGTAAACCGACATCGTCAAATCCAATGCCGGGCGCATTAATAATGAGCTTGGTCACCGCGTAGGTGCCATCAGACCACTCGGGGGAATTCATCGTCTCATCAATCGAGAACTCCGTATTATTGAGGAAGTCCTGCATCTCGCTGTTGCCGTTGCCGTCCTTTACATACTCCAGCTTAATGGCCAAACTCTGGGTGTAACCTCCGCCTCCGGGGTTCAACGCAAGACTGTAAGGGCCTATCGTAGCGCCGATCGTGCTGTAGGAGTATTCGCCTCCGCCGGGAAAGCTTGGCGGAGGAGTATAGGTTGTACCTCCGCTTGTCGGCCAATCGAACCAGCCATCAGGCGTCTGGCTCCCCCAGTTTCCGATCACCACCGAACCCGCCTGGGCCACCGCCGAAATCGACGATGCCAGCGCAGCTACTGCCGCCAAAGTCTTCTTCTTGCGACGCATTGCAACCCTCCAAATTAAGAGCTGTCTTCTTGTGATCTTTCTCCTCTACGCCGTTGAACTTCCTTTTCGAGCGAATTTCATTCCGCCGTTTGGCTGCTTCATCACGTCATTTAGTTGGTAACCGCGGCGGTTTCCAAGGCACGCAAATGTTGTGCATCAGCAACGAGGTCATTCGGGTCTTGGGGTTGTACGTGTAAGTTTCAACGTGTCCGTCAACCATCAGGGCATTGGCCACGGTGTCGCCCATATGGCGGAAGCGAATATTGAACGGGTTTTTCTCATTCGCCCCATTATTGGATGAGTCGCCATCATCGGTGTTGATCGCGCGCGGATCGCCGCCGGGACCGAAACCCGGGCTCATAGTGACAGGCGTTGCCGAGGTGACTGGCTGCCCACGATAGAGGCTGTAGTCATCGGTGAGGCAGCCATTTGAGGTCCAACCTGTCCAGCCGTTGCAAATGGCGCCCCCCCACGGGATGCCCGGATCTCCACCGACGCGCCAGTTTCCATCCGCCATGTGTGCGAGGGTTCCGTCAAAAATACAGGCGATATCTGTGCTGTGTTTGACGTCGGATAGCCTGTATGGGGTCAGAGGTAAACTATTGCTTCCGAGGTTCTCGTAGAGCTGGCCGACTAAGTCGGGGGATCCAAGGTACGGCATGAGCCGGGGGTGACAGACATACTGATAAAGGATGTCATTATAATCGGTATCGCCACCGGGAGGCGCGGTGGGACAAAGGAAAACCCTGCGAATGCCGCTTAAAAGCTGCCGCTGCGACTGAGAGCCGTTATTGTAGGCGGAGCCGATCGAGCCGTTCAGTTCATGCTGAATGAGCGTCGTCCAATCCACATACTGGGTGTAATCGGAGCCCAATGTGGGCCAGGGAATTTTTAACTTTGGAGTACTTTTCCCGTTCCAAACGCCCTCGGGAAATGATCCACCATTATCGGCCGCATAGATTTGGAGTGCCTGGCCAATTTGCCGCAGATTGGACTGGCACTGGACGAGTTGGGCCTGTTGGCGAGCCCGGTTTAGAGCGGGAAGCAGAATCGCGACCAATACGGCAATGATCCCAATGACAACAAGGAGTTCGACCAACGTAAAGGCGCTGGAATTGAAGTCGCCTCGTGCCCAAACCCGTGGCTCGGCCATCCCGCTCCGGAACTGGAAAACTCTCTCATCGTCTCTGAAAGACAGCATTGAACCTCACCGTCTGCCTGCCGACGCCCGCCTTGGCGCGGTGTGCAATGACATGAAGACCGCCAGACTGATCGCGGATAACTCTCCGGGAGATAAAATCCTGCTCAAGCGCATGTCCCTCTCTCGCCAGTTTTGCCCCCCCGGCCAAAGAACTGATGTGCTGTTGACATTTTCCCACAATCGCTCGATTTTTCAATAGGGGAATTGCCTATTTCTCTGCAAATGACGTGGCAAATTGTCGCAGGAAGGGGTTGCCGAGCACGCTTGGCGCAAAACTCCGCCGAATCCGTTAGGTTGGGTTGTTTTGGATCACGAGGCGGGCTGTAGCCGGGCGTACTCCAACACCAGCGTTTTTCGGCCCGACACCCGGAAATCCACGATCGCTCGCGTGTTGGTTCCCGCTTTGGACAGGTCCACGATCCTGCCGAGGCCGAACGTCGGATGCTTCACCGCCTGGCCAATATGAAAATCCGCGTGGATCGGCTCGGACTGCTCATACGCATCCTCAACATGGTTGACGATCCGCAGCATTTCCTTCGGCATCTGCGCGAGAAACTGGCTGGTCACCGTCGCCCCGGATAAGCCGCGAATCGTTCGCCGCGCGGCCTTCGACAAAATGAGCCGCTGCTGCGCCCGCGTGATCCCCACGAAGCAAAGCCGCCGCTCCTCTTCAAGCTGATCCGCGTCGTTCTGAGCGCGGCTGTGAGGAAGACATCCTTCCTCCAGGCCGATGATCGACACAACCCCAAACTCCAATCCCTTGGCGGCGTGCAAAGTCATGAGCGTGACCGCCCCGCCGGTTCCGGCCATGTGATCGACATCGCTGACCAGGCTCACCTGGCCGAGATAATCATCCAGCGATCCCTGGGGATTTTCCTTGTCATATTCGGCGGCGGCGGAGATCAATTCCTCGACGTTGGCAAGCTGCACTTTTTCGACGGGGTCGAGCTTGCGGAGCATCTGCTCGATGCCGCTTCGGCGAACGACGTCCTCCATGAGCGAGCGCATCGTCCGATGAACGCCGCCCGGATCCTTGCGAAACGATTCGATCAGGCGAACGAAATTGGCCATGGAATTGACGGCCCGGGTGGAGAGTCCGGAAATCTCGCCGGCCTGTTGCATGGCTTGCCAGAGGGAGACGCCCGCGCCGACGGCGTGCGCCTGCGCGAGCCTGACGCTGGCGTCGCCGATGCCGCGGCTGGGGACGTTCACGATCCGCGTGAGGCTCACCTCATCGCTGGGGTTGGAAATCACGCGGAGGTAGGCAAGAACATCCTTGATTTCCTTGCGGTTGTAGAATTCCACGCCGCGGGCGATTTGGTAGGGAATCTGCTTTCGCACCAGCTCCTTTTCGATCACGCGCGACAGCGCGTTTATCCGATAGAAAATCGCCATCCGGCTCCAATCGGTCCCCTGATCGTGCAGTTTCGCCAGTTCCTGAGCCACCGCGTAGCCCTCGTCGTGCTCGTCGCCGCACAGCAGCACCAGCGCCTTTTCGCCGGCGTCATTTTCGGTCCATAATCCCTTCTTCTTCCGCTGGCTGTTGTGGGAGATCAGACGGTCGGCGATCGCCAGGATGGTCTTGGTCGAGCGATAATTCTGCTCCAGGCGGATGACGACCGCGTCGGGATAATCCTTCTCGAAATCGAGAATGTTGGCGATGTCGGCCCCGCGCCAGGCGTAGATGGATTGATCCGGGTCCCCGACGACGCAGAGGTTGCGGTGCTTCATGGCCAGGGCATGGACCAGCACGTACTGCGCGTGATTCGTATCCTGGTATTCATCGATGAGGATGTACCGGAACCGCTCCTGCAATTCGGCCAGGAGAGCCGGATGATCGCGCATGGTCTCGACGGCCCGCATCAGCAGGTCATCGAAATCCAGGGCGTTGTTGGCCGCCAGAAGCTGCTGATATTTTTTGAAGACCGAGGCGATCGTGCGCGAGTAGTGGTCGGAAGCGGACTGGGCATATTCATCGGCACCGATGAGCCGGTTCTTGGCATTGCTGATCGTCCCGTGCACGGCGCCCGGCGTGAAATTCATCGCGGGAACCTCAAGCGCCTTCATCGCCTCCTTCACCAGGCGCGTCTGGTCGGAGGAATCGTAAACCGTGAAATTCGGCGGCAATCCGATCTGTCCGGCGTAGTGCTTGAGAATTCGCAGGCACAGGGAATGGAACGTGCAGATGATCGGCCAGGGCTGATCCAGCCGGCCCCAATCGCGCAGGGGCCTGGGGGAAGCGGCGGAGATGCGCTGCTTCATTTCCCCGGCCGCCTTGTTGGTGAAGGTAATTGCCAGGATGGAGCGGGGGTCGATTCCCAGGCTCAGAAGATAGGCGACGCGGCGCGTGATGACGCGGGTCTTGCCGCTGCCGGCGCCGGCCACGATCAGCAGTGGGCCATCGACGTGCGTTGCGGCGCGGCGCTGGGGATCGGTCAGACCGTCCAAAAGCAAATGGGGCTGGGAAGCGCTTGCCGTCACGTCCCAACTATATCGCGGTCATCCGGGCGAACAAAGCCGGTGAAAATAGCCCGGGGTTTTTTAGCTCTCCGCGCGAACTGCAAAGAAATGCACCGCGAAGACGCGAAGGTCACAAAGACAGCCGCGAAGAAAAGCCAAATTGAATTTCTTCGCGGCTGTCTTCGCGATCTTCGCGTCTTCGCGGTTGCGTTGCTTTCAGCCGAATCGTCTGATTTACAAGTCCGGCGGGCAATAGGCTTCGAGTTCCGAGAGGAATTCGTGCAGGGCCGTCGCGGAGTTATGCTCGGGGTCATCCGACTGATGCAACAGCGTAATGTCCTCGCGCATGGCCGCGCACGCCAACTGCTGGAGGGCCGGCTTATACGGGCTTTTGCTGAGCCATTCGTGGTAGCGCGCCCGGAAGAATTCATATCCGTCCGGATGAGCGACGAACCAATCCCACAAGTCCCGCGGCGGCGCGACATGGCACAAGGTGTGGTTGACATCGCACCATTGTTTGAGGTCGGTGGTCAGACCGATCGGCTCCACCCAAATTCGATTGCCATCGTCCTTCTCGACCGCGTCCATGAAGTGCTTGATCGTAATCATGGTCTCTGCTCCGCTATTCCCTGGCACGGCAGACCTGGCCGCTGAAAGGGGGCAAAACTCGTGCCACCGGCACGCCTTCCATTGAATGAACCCTTCAGCCCGGCAGAAAATTCCCCGCAAAATCCCTGCTCGGGTCGGTTCCTCACCATCTTCTACGTAATAAAACGTCTGAAAGATTGTGAAGTTGGTCACGGTTAAGTTTTTTTGGGTTCCCGAACGAATAAACGGTTGTATAGGACGATCACCACCAGGGTGACCCCGAGCAACAGAACCACGGCGGGCACCAGGCCGGCGGGATTCAGGTCTTCAAATTCGTCGTAGACAAAGATCGGCAGCGTCCGGGTGCTGTCGCGAATGCCCAGAACCATGACGGTGGCTCCGAATTCGCCCAGCGCCCGGGCAAAGGCGAGCAGGAACCCACTGGCTATTCCCCGCCCGGCCAGGGGCAAACTCACGTGCCAGAAGACCTGAAAGCGATTGGCGCCCATCAGCCGGGAAATGTCTTCCAACTCGCGATCGACTCCCTCAAAGGAGGCGCGAGTCGGCATAAAAAGCAGCGGGAAGGCAACGACGCCGGCCGCGACCGCGGCCCCGTACCACGTCCAGATTATGCTGAAATGAAACGGACGGCTCAGCAGGCCGTTATGGCCCAGTAAGACAATCAGAAAATACCCGACAACGGTAGGCGGCAGGACAAGCGGCAAGGTGAGCAGGGTCTCGGCTATGGCCTTTCCCGGAAACTGCCGCCGCGCCAGCAGGTACGCCAGCGGAATGGCGACCAGCCCGGCGCCGACCGTCGCCAGCAAGGCGATCCGCAACGATTGCAACAGCGGGTGCCAAAGGGCATCCATAAATGCCAACTATACAGAAGCGCACAATTCTCGAACCCGCTATCCCGTTTAGCCGCGACCCGAAGGGGAGCGCGTTCTTGGGGATGTTCGAGAATCGCGCATGCCTATGTAGTTTGCAGTCCGCGGCTTCCAGTTGCTAGTTTCGCGTCGCCGGTTGCCCCGTCGGCTCTGTGAATCCATGGCGCAGAAATACCTGGCGGGCTTTCTCTCCGCCAAGGTAGCTCAGGAATTGCCGCGCCGCCGGATATCGCCCTGTTTTGACGATCACCGCCGGATACACGATAGGGTCATGGCTGGATTCATCGGCTCGGATCGCCACACGAACCGCATCCCCAGCCGCGGCGGCGTCGGTAGCGTAGACGATTCCCGCCTCTGCTTCCCCGCGCATCACATACGACAGCACCTGGCGAACGTTTTCCCCCATGATCAGCTTCGACGAAAGCTTTTCATCCAGGCCGGCGGATTTGAGGGTCTGCATCGCGTATTGTCCGGCCGGCACGACCTTGGGCTGGCCGATGGCCACGTGCCGAAAGCGCTCGTCGAGCAAATCAGCGAACCTTGCGGGCGGATCGGCAAAATCCTTGGGCACGATCAGGACGAGCCGGTTGCCGGCGACGACCTGCCGCGTCGCCGCATCGACCAGCCCCGCCGCCGACAGCGCGTTCACCTCCTTGTTCCCCGCGGAAATGAACAGATCGACCGGGGCCCCCTGCTGGATCTGCACGGCCAGCGTGCCGGAGGCCCCGAAATTCAGGTCCGCCTTGTTCCCTGTATCGGTCTGATAAAGGTTGGCGATATCGGTCAATACTTCCTTGAGGCTGATGGCGGCGGAGACGGTGACTTGATCGCCGAAACAGGCCACGCCGCCGAAGAGAACGACCGCGATGACAATGAGCTTTCTGGACATCGCCTGCCAAATATAGACAATTTTCGCTCGGAAATCGCGGTCAATTTCTTATCCGTGCGCCATCCGTCGTTTTAAGCGAAACCCCTGAAAGGGCGATACTGTGGGTATGTTGGGTTGGCAGTACCAAGGGGCACAAGTGAGTCACCGCCACGAAGTGATCCTTTTCGCCTTGGAAGACCGATTTGGCCTGGCCCGAATCCCGTCGATGCTGTACCGAACGGGTTGCAGGGTGAGCGTGCTCGGCAACCCAAGCGCCCCCGTCGGCGCCTCGCGCTTTATCGAGCGCATGATCCCCTGCCCGATCAACCCCGCTTCGGCCGCCAAGGCGCTGTGCGAGCTGGTCGAAACCTATCGCGGGCACAGGCCGTGGATCATCTTCGCCGATGAGTTGGCGCTTCAGGCGGGGATTCTCTGCCGCGAGCAAAGTTGGCTCAAGGACGCCTTTCCCGTCGATCCATGGCAAGGCGCCGACATGATCTTTCGCAAGGCGGCGTTCATGACAGCCGCCGAGGCGGCGGGGATTCCCATTCCGCCGATGCGCGTCTGCCGGTCACGGGCCGAGGCTCTGGCGGCGGCCCAACAGCTCGAGTTGCCGCTGTTCTTCAAGCGCGACGTGGACTGCGCCGGGGCCGGCGTGGTGCAGGTGCTTGGCGCCGCCGACGTGGGACCCGCCTACGACAAATTGTCCGATACCGGTCCGGTCGTTGTTCAGCAAGCGGTCCGCGGCCGCGTCGGCAAAACCAACACGCTCTACAGCCGCGGCCGGCTGATGTGTCACACCAGCGCCTACGCGAAGCGGACCTGGCCGGGGCCGTTCGGGCCCTCCTGCATCCGCGAATATTTCTGCGATGTTCGGCTGGAAACGATCGCCGAGAGCATCGGGGCGACGACCCGGTTTCACGGCCTTTGCGGATTCGATTGGGTTCAGGACGAAAAGACCGGCGAGTTCGTCGTCATCGAGTTCAACGGCCGAGCCATCGCCACGTATCACCTCGGAAAACACGTCGCCGTGAGCTACGAGCGGGCGGTCGGGGATTTTCTCGCGGGCAGGTTTACCGTCCAGCGCCCCCGGTTGATCACCCGCGACAGGCCCGTCATTCACATGTTCCCACAGGATGTCCGCCGCTGCCTGACCGACCGCGACCTGATCGGGCTGGGCAAGTGGCTTGTCGGCGCGGTAACGACCGACATGCCGTGGAACGACGCCAATTTGATTCTGTTCTTCTTTTTCGGTTTTGCCCGGTTGGGGTATAAGCGCGTGCGAAGATTCATTCGCCGTCGGCGAGGCGCGGCGATTCCCCAGTCGCTTCAGGATCCCGCGACGCGGGCTTCCTCGACCCACGCGATGGTGTGAAGAACGCGACCCGATCGCCGCGGCGGCGCCGGGAATCCGCGGCGGCGGCGGGGATAATCACGTTTTGATCAGCTTGAAGAATCGGCGACGCTGCCGCTTGTGCTCCAGCGATCGGAACGCGAAACGGATCGTGCGCAGCAGCGTCGGTTCCCGTTGCCACCGCTCGTAGGCGTCGCTGACCGGCCCGGCCAGAAGCGATTCCCAACAGCCGGCGATGTTGTCGGCGGAAAACTCCTCGGCTCTCCGCCGGCCGCTAGCGATCATCCGGTCCATCAAACCCGGCTCATCGCGCAATCGGCCCAGGGCGGCAAGGGCGTCATCGGGCGAATGGACCTCGAAGTAATCCAAGGGCGATGTGCGCATCTCCTGGTAAGCCGGCTCCGCGCCCAGCAGCGCCGGGCAACCGGCGCGCCACGCGTTGATCAACTTGCTCGCGGGCTTGATCGTGAGATCGAAGGGCGAAACCTGGCGAACCGCCAGGATCGCATCCAGATCGCTGCAATCCGTCCAATCCTTTTCGCGAATGACCAGCTCGATATCCAGCTCGGCCAGCCGGCGGCGAAAGGCGTCGTCCTGGAATGCCTTGCTCAGGTAAACCGCCAATCCGAGATAGCCGAGCCGGTGCAGGGTGTTTCGGGATGGATCGCGCCTCCGGAGGCCGGGCTGGGGCCAGTGAACGACGAAATAATCTTTGCTCGTGCGGACCTGTAGCTTGTTTTGCACGATCCGCAGATCGCAAGCGGCGGGACGCGGTCGGTCGGGCGCAATCGCGACGATGAACGCCCGATCCGGCCGCGCCTTCAGAAGAAGATCATCGTAATAAACGACATTGATCTGGCCGGGGACGAACTCAGCCGCCAAATGCACCGCATTGCCGCGGCGCTTGAGGCGAAGGAAAGCCTGGATCGTCCAAATATCGTGGCCAACCATGAAGCGCTGCGGGCAGCTCTCGGGGTCGATCCACTGGGTCGCGCCGATCAACTCCGGCCATTTGGACAGGCCGCGATGGACGAAATAAATGGGATAGCGGAGATTCAATCAGCGCTGAGCCTTTGACGGATGAACTCGGCGCGGGCGGCCTTGCGGGCGTCCCCTTCGAGCTTCTTGCCCAGAATTCGTTGCAGGTGCGCCTCCTGGGTGAGGAGGAACAATTCGTTGACCTTGTTGATCTCGATGTCCTTCACGCGCTTGAGATTGACGCCGAGGCGGACGTGGCTGAGGGCGACGAGCGTTTCCTCCGTCTCCATCAGCCGCGCCGAGCGCAACAGGCCCAGCGCTCGCCAAACCTTGTCGTCCAGCGCCACCGCCCGCTCGCTGAGCAGGGCCTTTCGGGCGTGGTGCTCGTAATCGATGATCTTGGGGATCACCAGATTCTTGAATTCGCCGATGATCTCTTCCTCGCTCTTGCCCAGCGTGGTCTGCTTGGAGATTTGATAGAAATCCCCGGTGGCTTCCGTCCCTTCGCCATACAGGCCGCGAACCGCCAGACGCAACTCCTTCGCCGCGCGAAAGACTTTTTCGATTTCGCTGGTAAGTTTCAGGGCCGGCAGGTGGAGCATGACGCTGACGCGAATCCCCGTGCCGACGTTCGTGGGGCACGCCGTCAGATAACCGAATCGCGGGTGAAACGCGAAATCCAGCGTCGCTTCAAGCTGGTCGTCCACCGCGTTGATCTGCTCCCAGGCCTCTTCAAGCTGCAAGCCGCTGCGCAACACCTGGATGCGCAGGTGGTCCTCCTCGTTGACCATGATGGAGAGGGTTTCGTTCTCGCCGACGGCCACCCCGCGCGCCCCCTCGGCTTCCTTGTGCGGCCGGCTGATCAGATGCCTTTCGACCAGGAGCTGGCGATCGATTTCCGGGGCCGATTCAAGATCGACGTAAAGCGTCCTGGGAGACAGACGCGCCGCCAGGATCGTGTCGCGGACTTTGTGTTCCAGCGTCTTCCGCTGGGTTCGCGTGCAGCGGGTCAGAAAGGGGAACCCCGACACGTTTCGCGCCAGCCGGATGCGCGAGGAAATGACGATATCGCTCATCGGCCCGCTGCCGCGGAGCCATTCGCCTGCCTGGGTCGTCAAATCGCTGAGTTCCATGGTTGCGCCTTATTGGCCCTCGGCGTCGCGAATCTGGTCGCGGAGCTTGGCGGCGCGTTCGTAATCCTCGGCTTCAATCGCTCGGTTCAACTCCTTGCGCAGGCGGGCAACGTCAAGCTGCCGCTTCACCGGAACGCTCGTTCCCCCGCGCCGCGTCGGGACCTTGCCGAGGTGATGGGTCGCTCCCTCGTGGGCCCGCTGAAGCAGCGGTGTCAGGTCCTTGTCGAAGGCCGTATAATCATGCTCGCATCCCAGCAGCCCCGTCTGGGCGAAATCGGCCCACGCCATCCCGCATTCCGGACAAACGCTGGATTGCTCCTTCGCCAGCCCGCTGTGCGCCAGCACGAAATTGGTCAGCAATTCGTTGATCGGCGTGTGGGCTTTGCTGGGGAATCCTTCCACCTGTGCCGCGCATTGCTCGCAGAGATGTTTCTCAATCTTCTTGCCGCCGCGGATTTCCGTGAGATGCACCGTTGCCGGCCTGTTGCACTTTTCACATTTCATGGCTTGTGCTTCATCCTATGGGTCGGCTTAGCGCGGGTCAAACATTTGTGGAATAAGGGCGATAAGCTCCTCACGGCCGATAAATCGCCGAATTCTCCGGCGTCTCCCAAACCTCGACGCAAACCAGCCACACCCCCGGCGGAAGCTCGAGCTTCGAGGCGATATGCCTCGCGACGTTTTCCGCAGTCGGATTCACCGCCGCGAACTCCGGCAGGTCGTTGAGATGCCGGCCGTTCATCGGAACAACCACTAGATCAGCCAGCCGTTCCAGTTCGTGAAAATCCATGATCACGCCGATGGAGTCGAGCTTTCCCGCCGCGACGGTGATTTTCACCGTCCAATCATGTCCATGCACCGGCTCGATCGACCCATCGTAGAGCCGCAGTTGATGCCTCGCCGAAAACCGCCGGATTGTAGAAATCTGAAACGCCATGGCTGAACAGACTAGTTCGAAATCCCCGCGATTTCCATTGCCGATCCGGCCCGCCCGTCCCGATTTCTGTGGTAAATCGTTTGCATCCCCGTTCCATCTCCCCGGACTGTCAATTCTCCTGCAGGAAATAAAATACGCCGCGTGATACGTCTACACGAACACTGGTTGTCAAATAGCCTTTTTGTTCTGTATTTGCGTCCGCACCCACGATCTCTGGGGCCTCCGGGTTTTGCGGTGAAGGTTGTCGGAACACAGGTTGTCCTGACTGTATAGTCCAATAGCTATTTGCATAAGGAAGATCAAACCAACGCAAATCGTGTAATTTATTGGCCCCCGCATAAATCGCCCCCAAGTCGCGATACTCTTGATCCCAGTTCACAGGCTTGAGTGTCGTGTTTGGCATTACCGCAGCCGCATATTTCACGCAAATATCCACAGGTGCTAAAAACCTTACGAAGGTGAGCCGAGCTTGAACGTACTCAAACGCCGCAACCCGGATATCGTGCGCTTCCGGCGGGGGCGGCACTGACGTGTAATAGGTGACGTCGGCGCGTGTCGATGCTCCAGCCGGGTCATTTACGTGAGTGGAAGCAAGATACCAGATCATATACCCCGCATACGCGCCGATGAGCAGGACCGGGATCAGGATCACAATGAGCCATATTTTCTTTCTTCTGTGAATCTGATTCTGATTGGACATATAGGAACTGCTCCGTCCACTGCCGGCTTATCTTACGGCCGGGTGAGCATCATATCCGGAAGCGAATTGCGATGCTCTTCGACCCTTCTCAAGAATCCTGGGCCGGAAAACGGGGGTCATAAGCCATTTAATACGAATGCGCGAATTTGACCTGCCATCAGCGGCAATGACGAAATTGGCTTATGACCCCTTTTGTTGGATCCCCGGTTCGAAAAGGCCTGCTGGAACATTGTCGGGGCAGCCAGCGGTGTCCGCGGCGGCAGCGCCTGTTATATTCGAGCCCACGATTTCGGCCGTCACGAAAATTGTAACCGATCATGCTCCTCTTCAGCCCGCTCCGTCTTGATCCACCCACTTTTCATTAATCGACCTTCCTCCGGCTCTTTCATTTTTGACTTTTGCACCGCTCCAGACTTACCTTGAACGCAATCGTGCGACGCCTTTTCCCCACTTTCGATGAATTCTCCGCCCTCGCCGCCAAGGCGACGATGATTCCCGTCTATCGCCAACTCCTCGCCGACCGCCTCACCCCGGTCAGCGCCATCGAGGTGCTCGGGCGCGAGCAGCATTCCTTTCTTCTGGAGAGCGTCGTCGGCGGTGAAAAAATCGGACGCTACAGCTTCATCGCCGCCGGCCCGCAACTGGTTTATCAGGTGAGTGATGGATGGGCTTCGATCCAGGACGTGGGGAAAAATCCGCGGGAATTCACGACCACCGATCCGCTGGCCGATCTGCAAAAGCTCCTGCCGGCGGAAACCTATCACCGCGACCTGAAACTGCCGGCGTTCACGGGAGGGCTGGTGGGTTATGCGGGGTATGACACCATTCGGTATTACGAAAAAGAGAGCCTTCCATCCCCGCCGAAGGATGACCGCCGATTGCCCGATTTGCTCTTCGGGCTTTATGGCGAACTCGTGATCTTCGATCACGTGGACAAGACGATCAAAGTGGTGGCCAATGCCCGGATCGGGCCCGGCGGGGCCGAGAGCGCCTATCGGGATGCGGGCCGGCGAATCGACGAGATCGTCTCCCGCTTGCAGCAGCCGCCGGTTTCCTCCATCGGCGAAATCGATACCAGCGGGCCGCTCAACCTCGCGTTTTCCGCCAACTGCACCCGCGAGCAATTCCAGCAGATCGTGCGTGCCGGCAAGGAATACATCCGGGCCGGTGATATCTTTCAATTTGTGCCCAGCCAGCGGCTGAGGGTGAACTCATCGGCCGATCCGTTTGATGTCTATCGGGCCCTTCGGATCATCAATCCCTCGCCGTTCATGTTTTATCTGAAAAGCCCGGCCTGCACGCTGATCGGATCGAGTCCGGAAATCCTCTGCCGGGTGAGCAATCGGATGGTGACGAGCCGGCCGCTGGCCGGGACGCGCCGCCGCGGCGCGACCGAGCAGGAGGATGCGGCGCTGGAGCGGGAACTGCTGGCCGATCCCAAGGAGCGGGCCGAGCATGTCATGATCGTCGATCTGCATCGCAACGATGTGGGCCGGGTGGCCAAGATCGGGACCGTGAAGGTCAGCGATGTGATGACCGTCGAGCGCTACAGCCACGTCATGCACATCACGAGCAATGTCACGGGCGAACTGGCCGATGGTTTGACGGCCCTGGATGCGCTGCGGGTGAGCCTGCCGGTGGGCACGGTCAGCGGCGCGCCGAAAATCCGGGCCATGCAGATCATCGACGAACTGGAGCCGACTCGTCGCGGGCCGTACGGGGGAGCCGTCGGTTATCTCGATTTCGCCGGGAACATGGACACGTGCATCGCCTTGCGGACGATCGTCTGGAAGAACGGGATTTTCGACGTCCAGGCCGGCGCCGGCGTGGTTGCCGACTCGGTTCCGGAAACCGAATACGAAGAGACGATGAACAAGGCCAAGGCGATGCTGAAAGCCGTGGAGATCGCCCAGCGGGGGTTTTAATTGCAATCACCGCAACCCCATGATTTATCACCCTTCCGATCCAATTTTTAACCGCAGAGCACGCGGAGATCGCTGAGAAGACTTGGGAAAAATTTGTTTTTGTGTTTCTTCTCCGCGTCTGTCTCCGCGATCTCTGCGTGCTCTGCGGTTCAATTTGCCTTTAGAATCAAAGAGCTTGCACGAAAATTGAGCTTCCAACCCCCGGCCGTTCGATAATCCCGAAGTGCCTTATATCGTCATCAAGTCCAATGGCCAGGAGATTGACCGCCACGAGCTGAGCGGTGGAATCGTCATCGGGCGCGCTCCCGATTGCGATGTGACCTTGCGCGACATTCTTCTGTCACGCCGGCATTGCCGATTGGAACCGGACGGCCAAAGCTGGACCCTGCACGATCTCCAAAGCAAAAACGGCACGATCATCAATGCCGAACGGCTCCGCGGCCCGTGGGTTTTGCACGACAACGATGTCGTCCGTCTCGGGCGATCCAAGATCATTTTCCATGCCGGCCTGCCGGATGAGGACATCGCCGATCACATCCTGACGCCGGCGCGGCCGGTCGATCCGGGAGATTCGCTTGCCGGCACCCTGTCGGGATTCACGCTTCTGTTGCCCGGCGAGGGGGAGAATCCGGAGAACATGCCCTGCCCGCAGCCGCGGCCGAAGGACCCCCCCGCTTACGGGCAAGAAGAATTGCAGACTTTGTTGTCGGCGATTGCATCCAGCAGTTGGGATTCGGTCTATGCCGAGGCTCGTCAGCCGATGCGCGACCAGGAGCGTGCGGTATGTGAAGAGGCCATTGTCGCTCGGCGGGTGCGACCGCGGTCACCCATGGACCTGTCGCTGCAAGCGAATCCCGCCGCGGGGGCGCCGGCCGAAGCGGGGCTCGCCCCGGCGCCAGAGCAGCCGGCGACCCTTGCCGTCATCCTTCCAAAACCGCCCAGAAAACCAGGGTTTCGGCCCAGTTTGCACATGGCGGTGGCGGCGCTTTGGATCGTGGCCCTGGTGATCCTCAACATCGACCAAAAGCCGGTCCCGAGGCGGGCCATGGGGAATCAACCGGCCCCGATCTCCGTTTCGATGCCAAAAATGACGCCCATGGACGATCAAAGCATGGCGACGGGTGAGGCGGTCGATTACCAAATCGCGGGGGATGACGACCTGTCGGGGCCGTCGGAAACAGCGCCGGCGGCTCAAACAGCGCCGCCGGCCAGACAGCCGCTGGCGGCCAAGGAAATGCCCGTGAACGCCGCGACCGCCAAATTGGCCGCCGAGAGTGGGGCGCCTTATCTTCCTCTGGTTGTCTGGTGATTCATCAGGTGTAACGCCCGTTCTTGGCTCGGGGACGATTGCCCATTGCGCCCTTGCCTCTCCTCAATGGCAACATTTTCAGTCTTCAATGTAAATCCATAATTCTCCGGCGTTTCCAGATAGAAATTGAACCGCAGAGCACGCGGAGATCGCAGAGACAAACGCGGAGAAGACCGTCAGGCGCCCTCTTCTCTGCGTCTGTCTCCGCGGCCTCAGCGTGCTCTGCGGTTCAATTTGACTTTGAAACTAAGGAACTTACGCGAAAGGTCAAAACGTTGAAAAGCGAATAGGCAATTGGAATTGCGGCAAGCGGAGCCAAGAACAAGCGTCATGCCCGATTCATCCCTCGGCGGGTTCGATCACGGAGGACATGGAACCCTTGCAAGTCGCCACCCGTGAATCGACCCCGTAGGCATGAATTTGATCGCGCTTCAATTCCGCCAGCTCGCGGTGGGTCGTCAGCAGGATAACCCGCCCGTCCCGGTCAACCGCCTTGGCCAATTGAAAACCCTTTTCATCGGGGTAGGCGAAGATTACCTTCAACATCTCAATGACATAATCGTACGTATGATCGTCATCATTCAGCAAAACGACATGATACGGCGGCATCTGAGCCGGCTTTCGTTTTTTGGCGGGTTTGGCCTTCTGTGCCACGGCAACAGGCGCACCATCGGAAGCGAGCGGCTCTTCAGGTCCCATCAGACTTTCCCTGCCACAGAAATGGACGGGAGCAAATTATCCTAATTGTCCGTGATGAAATCAATATATTTTCGGAATTATGCACTTGACATAGTTGGCAATCCGTGGTAAAATTCCGGCATGAACAAGATTACCACCAAATCTCAAAAAGGCCAGAACGTACCAAGCTTCACCGAAGATCAAGCCCGCGAATTCTTTGAAGTGCGCCGATGGCCAGATGGGCCGTTTTGCCCGCATTGCGCCTCAGTCAATGTCTATCGGCTCAACGGCCAGTCTCAACGCCCCGGCCTACTTGAATGCCGGGATTGCAAGGGAAATTTCACCGTCACCGTTGGCACGGTCATGGAAGATTCGCACCTGCCGTTGTCGTTCTGGGCCAAGGCATT
Organism: Tepidisphaeraceae bacterium; assembly: GCA_050012375.1. GTDB lineage: Bacteria > Planctomycetota > Phycisphaerae > Tepidisphaerales > Tepidisphaeraceae > PALSA-1353. Next base: position 187,564 of record JBEKHH010000001.1, on the reverse strand, counting down.
CCACCTGATCGCCAGCAGCAAAAAGGGATTTTCGGCGCTCCAGCTTCAGCGCAACCTTGGCCTCGGATCGTATCGTACCGCGTGGTTCATGGGCCATCGCATCCGCGAAGCCATGCGGGCCGAGCCAGTGGCCGGAATGCTCAAGGGTAAGGTCCAGGTCGATGAGTCGTATGTGGGCGGCAAGCCCCGTCCTGGTACTGGCCCGCACAAGCGCGGACGCGGAACGGCCAAGGCTCCGGTTATGGTTCTGGTCGAAAGCGGGGAAGGCGGACAGGCCCACAGTCGCTATATCCAGAGCGTTGACGGCGATACAGCAAAGGGAACGATCCGCGAAATGGTTGCCGATTCATCCGCGATCTTCACGGATGAACTGGCGGTTTACAACGGCATCGGTTCACACTTCAAGGGCGGACATACCAGCGTCAATCATGCCGCCGGGCAGTACGTCGGCCCGAACGGCGAAACGACCAACACCGCCGAGAGTTATTTCGCATTGCTCAAGCGCGGCCATTACGGCGTCTATCACAAGATGAGCAAAAAGCACCTTCACCGCTATTGCGGCGAGTTTGATTTCCGGTGGAACGGGCGGACATTGACCGACGCGGATCGCCGGGACGAAGCGATCAAGGGCGCGGAAGGGAAACGGCTCATGTACAAATCGCCAATCGGCGGAACCCATCTTGTGGCTTGACCACTTCCGCCAAGGCCGTTAGCCTGCCAGGATGCAGACCGCAGCAGCGCGACCCGTAGCGCGGCAATCCAAACCCCCGCCGCTATCGTCTTTGCGGCAACCCAAAGTCATTCCGTTTGGGTGGTATGGCGGGAAATATTCACACCTTGATTGGTTGCTTCCGCTTTTGCCAAAATGTCACCATTACTGCGAGCCATACGCCGGGTCGGGAGCCGTGCTATTGAACCGGCCCCCGTCACCCGTTGAATCATACAATGACCTTGATGGTGAAGTCGTTAATTTCTTTCGCGTGCTGCGCGACCACGGGAGCGATCTGGTGAGGGCAATCGGCCTCACGCCGTTTTCCCGCGAAGAATTTTCTACCGCGTGCAAGCTCGATCCGAACGAAAAGCCGTTTGAGCGGGCGCGGCGCTTTTATGTCCGAGCGCGGCAAGTGCGAATCGGGCTGGCGCAGACCGCAACGCTGGGCCGCTGGGCGAACTGCAAAAATACAAGCCGCGCCGGAATGAGCGGCGTAATCAGCCGTTGGCTTGGGGGCGTCGAGGATTTAACGATCATTGCGGAACGCCTACTGCGCGTTCAAATTGAGAATCGCCCAGCCCTTCACGTCATTCGACTTTACGATTCGCCTGGCACGCTCTTTTACTGCGATCCGCCATACATCCACGAAACGCGCGGAGATTCTAAAGCCTACGGCCACGAAATGACCGACGGGCAGCACGCAGAACTTGCGGAAGTGTTGAACGGCGTGCAAGGCATGGTAGCGATATCAAACTATCCCTGTGAGTTAATGGACGCCCTGTATCCGAGTCCGAAATGGCGAAAGATCGTAACCGCTGCGCGGACGAATCACGCGACCAAAGGTAAGCGAATCGAGGGGCTTTGGATGAATTACGATGCAAAAACATCCACGGCGAAACAAGATGCCAGCGGATACATGTTCCGAGATTCTTGAGTCCGCATATCAGGACGCCACCGCACACCCGTCGGAAGCGTTTGTCGGGGATGTCGAGGCGGGCAACCATATCGCTTACGCTGCGCTTTGCCCAAGCAACCGGGCGGGCGCTCGATTCTTACTGGCCGCGACACTGGCGAAAATTCACCATCCAAACGTGGATATTCGCAAGCCATTCATTCAGGCATATCCAGACACCGAGAAGGTCGATGCTTATCCTGGCCGCAATTATGATGAACAATACATTTTCGACTTCATCACACGCCACAAGCTGCCGTGTAGCCCCACAACGGCATTCTTGACGCCAGCGTTCCGCACCAAGAACATCGTTCTCGACGCGAATCAAAAACTGCGCGGCCGACCGCCAGAACTTTACAAGTTTATCCTTGGGGTGCTGGGCGCGGTTCAATCAGGCAAGATTCGCGCCGATGCGGCGCTACGCGAGACGATCCGTATACTCATCATAGAGCGCGATACCCGCGCAAAACGCCTGCAAAAGCTGAAAGAGAATCTACAGGAACAATGCGACGATTTGCCGCTGTCATCCGAAGATACGGTCAAGCTCATCGAACGACATCTTGCCTTAAAGAATGCCGCGCGGTTGCCCGTGCTGGTCATCGCAGCGGCATACACGGCGGCGGCCGATAGGTTGGGCGAAAAAGTCCTGCGCCTTCACCCCCACAACGCCGCCGACAAGCAAACTGGAGCGCTGGGCGACGTGGAGATTACGCTTGCGAACGATGAAAGAGTTGTGACCACCTATGAGATGAAAGACAAGGCGGTAACAATTGGAGACATCGACATTGCAATTCAGAAAATCGCCGACGGCGCGAACATCCAAAATTACATCTTCGTGACGACGGAGCGCATCAGCCAAGACGTAAGGGAATATGCGGCCAAGCAGTACAAAGAGCTCGGGGGAGTAGAGATTGCAATTCTCGATTGCATTGGATTCCTACGCCATTTCCTTCACCTTTTCCACCGACTACGCACCAATTTTCTTGATGCCTATCAGGAGCTTGTACTGTCACAGCCCGAAAGCGGCGTTAATCAGGCTCTAAAAGAGGCGTTTCTAGCGCTCCGCAAGGCGGAACAGGCGGCGGAGTAAATCGCTGAGGCGATGCTTTTTGGACAATTTCGCGTCCATTCTGCTTGTGGTGCAGAATTCCTGTCCGTTAAAAAATTTGTGGGACATATCCCTTGTCAACGCTCCCGAAATGGGATACCCTCTACTTATCTATGAGGCGTGGCGCGCACACAATTGAATCCGGGCTTGTGGCCCTTATGGCCCAGGCAAAATATCACCGAGCAGAAGCAGATCGCTTTGAAAAGTTGGCAACGTCTTTTCGTGAAGCTGAAGCGGCCTTGCGATCAGCCAACGGCCAGTATCTCGCTAATCGCCCGAAAAACGGGAAAAAGCGGATCATTTTGCGAAACGCGATTTCGGAGATGCCGACCGAATTTGTGCTGTCTGATCTTAAAGCCCTAGCCTTGAGCAAGGGCCTAAAGCTGCACGTTTTCCGCCGATTATTCCGAGAGGAGCGCGACCAAGGCAATGTGGTTGAAAAAGTCAAGGCCGTGGGCCGAAGGGCTGGAACGTATCAAAAAATCGAACGGGCCGCATCCCCATGAGGAGAGCGGCCCGTTTGTCCGTGGCGGTAGGACAAGACACGAAGCGCGCGCTTTGTGTGGCGAGATATCGCGTATCTCGCCGGTAATGGGCGACCAAGGCCCATTACTCTTGTTCCTACAGCCCTGGCCGGTAGTAGCGAAATTGGTACACGCTCGCGGTTTGGGACCGCGTTGGACAGGTGCTAGACCCACCTGTTTGCGGGTTCGACTCCCGTCTACCGGAATACCGGGAGTTGGTCCGCGCGATGATTATACCACAAGTATCGTCATGGCAAGACCCCGCTTCTGAGAAAATATATGGCTTCTAAGCCCAAACATCCAGGCCGACGTGGCTTGTGCGTGAGCGCCGCCCCGCTCACCGCCGATCAGCTTGTGAGAGGCATTTTCAAGATCAGCAAGGCCGATGTGACGCGGATCGTCGCCAGCCGTCCAGGCAAGAAAAAGCGGTGAGGCCACGTTGCCAACGCCGGAAACGTTACCCTTCTTGGCAACTATGTCAAGTGCATAATTCCGATATATTTTTGCCTCGGGCGTTGTATTCCTCGTACATTACTCTAGTCGCAGACGGAGCTTACCATGCGTAAACATATGGTTTTATGGCCTGTTATCGGCGCGTGGACTCTGGTCTTGGCGGTCGTCTCCCGGCCGAGCATGGCCTGTTTGCGGGATACCCTCGACGATCGCGCGGTCCAATGGTCGAAATTGATCGTTGTCGCGAAATTGAGCAGGATTCACCGCCCCGTGCCGTTGACCCCACCAGCGACACCGCCGGCGGACGATAGTCCGTCCCTCTCCGTGACATCATTGCAGTTATATGATTTTGAGGTTACGGCCGCTCTCGACGGCACAAAGAAACCGGGAGATTCTGTTTCGATCATCCGATTTTTGATGGAGCCGGACACGCAGGCGAACTCCGTTTGCGGCCAGCAGTTGACCACCGCCCAGATCGACAAATCATTTCTGCTTCTGCTTCGCCCTGAGGCCGATCTTCGCTGGAGTGACAGCAAAATTAGGCCTGATCCCCGGACGACACAAGTGCATAATCTAAAAGCCTTTGCGGTTGTTCACCTGGAATCCATGGATGACCTGGGCGCCGAGGGGCTGGCCGATGCCAAATACACGATCTCTTCAACCCGCCAGGCGGAGGCGCAATTCAGCGCCGACGACGCAAAGGTGCAGGTGCAAACTCTGATCAACGCCGCCGACGACACCGAGCTGGATCAGGCGGAGCACGCCCTTCTGGAAATGGGTCCCAAGTCCCTGCATATGTTGAATCATGCCCTATCCGCGGTGAATGATGTCGGCAGGGCCCGGCTTCAGAAAGTGATCGATGCGGTTTCCCCGCCAACCATCACCGCGGCCATGGAGTCGCACTAAGCATTTGATGCACCGTGACGGACAACGCGGTCCTCACAACATTTTGTAATTTCAATGCCCGCGGCGATTACCGTCCAATAACTCTCATCGCGCCGAGCTGATTCTGCCGAAATACGGGCTATGGACCTGGCAACGGTCATCGGTCTGGTTCTAGCCTGGACTGCGGTCCTTTGGGCCATGTTCCACGCCTCGGAAGGGGCGATGGGCGCGTATTTCAAGCCCAATGAAATCCTGCTGGTTCTGGGCGGGTCCGTGGGCGCGGCGATGCTGTCCATGCCGCTGCATGCCGTGATGGGCGTGGTGGCATATCTCAAGAAATGCTTCCTGAACAAGGAAACGCACATCGAACACGTCATCAAGGAGATGGTGCAATATGCCGAGACCGCTCGCCGGGACGGCGTTCTGGCCCTGGAATCGGTGGCCCGCGAGGCGGCCGATCCATTCTTGCGACGGGGCTTGCAACTCACCATCGACGGCACCGATCCGGACATTATCGAACGCATCCTTCGCATCGAGATCGAATCCATGGCCGAACGTCATAAACATGGAAAACACTTTTTCGGAACGCTGGCGAAGTTCGGCCCCGGCTTCGGCCTGATGGCCACGCTCATCGCCCAGGTCGCCATGTTCCGCAACCTCGCCGGCGATGCCAGCGTCATCGGCAGCGCCTTGGCCATCGCCCTCACCGGAACCCTCTACGGTTGCATTCTCCAGAACCTGGTGGCGGGCCCTCTGGCGGAAAAACTCGGCATGCGAAGCCATGAAGAAGCCGTCACCAAGGAAATCATGCTCCAGGGCGTGCTCAGCATTCAGGCCGGCAACAATCCGCGCATCGTCGAGATGCAACTCATGAGCTTTTTGAGCAGCAAGCAGCAGGCGGCGATTCCCAAGGCCGCTTAGGTGAGAGAATCCGGATGGCCAAAAAAGCCTGCAAATGCAAAGAAATCCATTGTGAGGAATGCCCCGAGTGGATCTTCACCTTTGCCGACCTCGTCATGCTCATGATGGGGTTCTTTGTGATTCTGTGGGTGCTCAAACCGCAACCGGGGAAAAAGGGCGAGAGCGAATCGGCTGACTATGTGGTGAGGATTGCCGCGTCGATTCGCGGGGGATTCGGATATGTTCCCAACCCCACCAGCCGCGATCCGGTGGACATGCAGATGATCATCAACGGGATGTCCAAAACACGTCCGGCCGGCCAAGGCAAGCGCGGCAAAACCGACACCGAGCCCAAAGGCGCGGTTGGAAGCGAGCCGGAGGTCACCAACATCCGCCCGGCCAACCACGCCACCGAGGGCGGAAAAATGCTCTTCGACCAGGGGAGTTTCCTGCTGACCGACCAAATGAAGTCCGACTTGGACGCCGTGGCGGATGTGGTTCGCGGGCATCGCAATATTGTCATGGTGAAAGGTCACACCTCGCTGGACGATTTCCCCGACGGCGCCACCGATGAGAAGAAAATGGACCTGTCGCTGCGGCGGGCCCAGGCGGCGGCGGATTACCTGGCGCAAAAAGGCGTGGAAGAGAGAATCCTCCGCGTTCAGGGCTGCTCCACCTTCGAGCCGCTGACCCAGCGCCAATACACCCCCGATGCCCAGGCGCTCAATCGACGGGTTGAAGTCGAAGCCACCAATATCCTGGCCGACGACACGCAGGCCAAGCCGGCCCAGCAAACCGGCGCCGATACGACCGCGCCCAGCGGGCAATAATCCCGAACCGGAAACGTTCACATACAATCGCACAATTCTCGAATCCCCTTATGCGTTTAGCCGCGACCCGAAGGGGAGCGCGTTTTTTGCGACGGCTGCGCCGGGAGTCGCCGCAGCGCCATCCAACACCCCACGCCCACCAGCCCGATGACCACGCTAAGCAATTGCCCCATCGTCAGCCAGCCCATGGCGATATAGCCGAGTTGCTTATCCGGCTCGCGCGTGAACTCAACCGTGAATCGGAAGATGGCGTAGAAAACGACAAACGCGGCGGCGATCTGGCCGTCGCGGCGATTCTTCAGCGCCTTGACCGCCCACACCGCGCACAGCAATACCGGGCCTTCCAGGATCGCCTCGTAGATTTGCGAGGGATGCCGAGCCTCCGTGTAACCCGGAAAAATCATCGCCCAGGGCGCCTGGCTGATGCGCCCGACCAATTCGCCGTTGATGAAGTTGGCGATTCGTCCCAGACACAACCCGATGGGCGTGACCAGGGCCAGGCAATCGGCCATGTTGAGCAGCGGGGCGCGATTGACTTTGGACCAGATCCACAGGACCAGCAGCACGCCGACCAGGCCGCCGTGAAAGGACATTCCCCCATGCCAGATCGCGATCGGTTCCCACCAGGGTTCGGGCGCTTCAGTCGCTTCGAGCTTATGATAGAAGATCCACCAACCGATCCTCCCCCCCGCCACCACGCCCAGGGCAAGCCACCCGACCACATCAGACAAGGCTTCCCTGGAAATTCGCAGCACCCCTTTTCGCACCAGCCGGCCGAGCACCAAATACGCCAGCACGAACCCGGTCAAGTAGGCCATGCCGTACCAGCGGATTTGCAGCCGACCGACATGAACCATTACCGGATCGATTTGCGGATAGTGGATCAGGCCAGGGAATATCACGAGTGAATAATAACCCAATGTTTAGCGGCGTCCCGGCGCGCCGGGACGCGCGTTCTTACTCGACGCCCCGGGGAATCGCCCGCCCATCAAATGTCAAAATACATGCAGAACTCATATGGATGCGGGCGCTGACGAATGGCATCCACCTCGTTCTCGCGCTTGTACTTTATCCAATAGTGAATCACGTCCGCGGTGAATACGTCCCCTTTGAGCAGGAATTCGTGGTCTTGCTCCAGGGCGTTGAGGGCCTCTTCCAGTGACGCCGGCGCCGAGCGAACCTGCTCGTATTCCTCCGGCGTCAGGTGATAGATGTTCTTGTCCAGCGGATCACCCGGATCCATCTTCTTTTCGATCCCGTCAATCGCCGCCATCGTTATCGCGCTGAACGCCAGGTACGGATTGCACGAGCTGTCGGGGCATCGGAATTCGATCCGCTTGGTCTTGGGGTTCTCACTGTACATGGGGATGCGAATGGCCGCCGAGCGGTTGCGGCTGCTGTACACCAGGTTCACCGGCGCTTCGTATCCCGGCACCAGACGCTTGTAACTGTTGGTCGTCGGATTGCACAAGGCGCACAGGGCGGGGGCGTGTTTCAAAATCCCGCCGATCGCGTGCAATCCCAATTCGCTCAATCCCGCGTACTTGTTCCCGGCGAACAGCGGCTTGTCCCCCTTCCACAAACTGAAATGCACGTGCATCCCCGATCCGTTGTCCTGGAACAGCGGCTTGGGCATGAACGTCACCACCTTTCCATGCCGGGCGGCCACGTTCTTGCACACATATTTGTACATCATGACGTTGTCGGACATGGTGACCAAATCCTGATAGCGCATGTCGATCTCGCATTGCCCGCCCGTGGCCACTTCGTGGTGATGCGCCTCCACGGGGATTCCCAACTCGATCAGCGTCGCCACCATTTCACTGCGGATGTTCTGCATCGTGTCCATCGGCGGGGTCGGGAAATAACCCTCCTTGAGCCGAACCTTGTAACCGAGGTTCGTGGGGTCTTCCTCGCCGCGGCCCCAGATTCCCTCCCGGCTTCCCACGTAATATTTTCCGAAATTGATCCCCTGATCGTAGAACGCCTGATCGAAAATGAAGAATTCCAGTTCGGGTCCGAAATTGGCGGTGTCGGCGATCTTGGCTTTCTTCAGATACGCCGTCGTCTTGCGGGCGATGGAGCGCGGATCGCGCGAATATTCCTTCTTGGTGATGGGGTCGCGCACGTCGCAGATGATCGACAACGTGCCGTGCGTCATGAACGGGTCGATCTTGCCCGTGCTGGCCACGGGGACCAGCAGCATGTCCGATTCGTTGATAGCCTGCCAACCGCGAATGGACGATCCGTCGAATCCAAACCCATGATTGAAGCTTTCGAGGGTCAATTCATTGATTGGACAGGTGGTATGCTGCCACAGCCCCGGAAAGTCCATGAAACGGAGATCGACGAATTCGACGTGTTTTTCTTTACAAAGCTTCAGGACATCTGCGGGGGACATTGAATATTTCCTCTTTAGCTATCGCGATCGGGCCCGAACGAGCGAGCGGGGTATGCTAACGACCGGCCGGCGGAGCGTCAAAACTGCGTTCGATTGCCCGGCAGATTCACGGAACTTGTCGCCCGGTGCCTGAAAATATACGTTTTTGATCGGGTTTTCTACGACAAGATGCCAAGTTGTCTGCGCGATGTCCCTCTTTGATCCAAATCACTTCGGTCTTGCGTGACTTCGTCCTACCGCCGGCCGCGTGGTTTGCTATTTTGAATTCGACGCGACGCCAGTCCCTTAAAAGCAGATCGTACACTGCCGATGGATAACCGCTCAAGACCACTGTACCCGCGCAAGAATTGAGCACCGCCGCAAGTTGACGATGATCTTCTTGTGACATCTCAACGCCATAGATATTGCGGCTATTCTCGCTACGTGTTTCATGCAAGTAAGGGGGATCGCAGTAGATCAGCGTATCCGGCGAATCAAACCGGCGGATAGCCTGCAGCGCTGGTTGATGGAGAATCTGCACTCGTTTTAGCCGCTCGATGATCTCTGGCAGTTGATCGATAGCGGTCCACCATGCATTTACATCACCTGCCATGCCGCCTCTGGCGCGAGCCGTTGTGTAGCTCCAATTCTTTCCCTTTCCGCCAAACGATTGACGCCACCGCACAAAATCGGAGACCGCTTTGTCCACTTCAGTCGCGTTGGCAGGATAACTACCCGCGTCCTCAAACTCCTTCTGGCTATAAGGAATAAACCGTACGCGCGAAACGAATTCTACGCCTTGGTTTTGCAGAACACGAAACAACCGCGTGATTCTCAGGTCGAGATCATTGTATGCTTCAACCTCCACAGGCGGCTTGTTCAGAAGCACCGATGCCGCACCACCAAATGGCTCGAGGTACACACGATGTGCTGAGAATTGGCCGATAATCCATTCCGCAAGGTAATGTTTTCCACCATGCCACTTCACTGGAGGTCGGAGCCTATTTCCAGAACGTTTCATACTATTGTCCTCGGAACCGCTTACGCCGCGCGTTGGTAGTTTAAAATCGGACGGAGCTCTTTGATCAAAAGAAGTTCTGCGGTTTGCCGCGATGCGCGCAGCACGCCGGGGGTTTCTGCGAGTGACAGATCCAAGGGACCTTCACTCCAAAGCCACTCTGGTAGACCGAGAGAATCGCTCACGTCCATATGCTTTTCAACCCGTTGGCGTAGGCCATCCGTGTGGCTCAGAAAGACAGGCTTGCCTCGGCTCGAAAACATGTACAACCCGCTTGTCTGTGGCAGCAACGAAGTCTTCAACTTCGCCATACCCGCGACGATTTTGAGTTTCGGCACCTCGATCCGAGCTACCGCATCCCTTTGGAGCCGTCCCGCCTTGCGTAGCCCTAACGCTAGCCACCGATACTCGAGCGGTGTATAGCCGGGAGCTAGTTTTTGCGCATATTGGTCAAACTCTCGCGCGAGGTCAGGATCGCAAATAATCTGGTCGAGCGACACATCCTTGGTCCGCTCAAGGTGACGGACGGCAAGTTCCGACGCATACTCGAACCGGTCGCTCTCATTGACCGTGTATCTCTTTGTTTTCGGAAGATCACTCATAAGTCCTCCCTTCCGAGCATTCAGCAGTCGCCAATTGAGGTCGTAGTCGGTGCCGGACAACTCAAGTTCTCGGCATCGCCGCAGGAACTTTCGGTTTAAGACCGGATCAGCCACAACACGGTCTGCGGAGTAGCCATTTCGAACCTCACCGAATGCCCGAATTAGTGACGCGGTTCCACCCGTTGCAAGGGACCCGAGCCGAACCGCAAGCTTCGCCAAAACAAGCTGATTCAAACTGGTTCCCTCAGCTGCAGCTTCTTGTTCTAGAGCGGCGTGCAGCGTTCGCGGAAGACGGACAACGAAACGTCCACTCTTTTTCGGCTCAGCGCCGGCTATAACGCCGGTTTCCTGCATCTTCCGCTTAACAAGCCCGTGCAGCTTTTCGTAAGCATCGCTGAGACGAAACTTGGCTCGCTCCGTCGGGTCTGGGAACCGCTTCGTCACCACCCCGTCGAGCGGATCAAATAGGGCGTTAGACAAATCAGCCCAGGTCTTCGACCCTTCGGCCAAGCGCTGAGCTTCGGCGAGAATGTCGTTGACTTGGTTCATCACACATCTCCGATCAATGAAGGCCGAACAAACTCGACCTCAGCTTCGGTAATCTCGAAGTACAAACTCTCCTGCTTCAAATCTCCCGCAAATCGAGCGGCCAATTTCTTCAGTTCCCCCACGCGTTTCGGGTCGACCGCTATCCAAACCTTTAATGACTGGTCATGCGCCATCGACCCATTGCTCATCTTGTATGCGCCATCGCAAAGCCCATCGACCGTATGCCCATCGAACGTCCTATCGATGTCTCTAAGAATGCCGATCAGCACGACGTGCGGCACTTCAGAACCGTCCTTGTAGGCTGTCGGCAGCAGGAGAATGCATTTTCTAAGCTTCATCGAGTGATATCACCCGTAGTATCATATTATAAAAGGCTTAGGGAGTCAAGCTTGATGCCAATGCCGGATCCCGGGCGCTTTTTGCGAAACGCACCCGCGATATCCGTTGACATATTCCCACAGCTTTTCCCTTGCAAAGCTGACACAAGTTAGGTAAATGTTCGCAAGCGTAACGGACAACATCGCACCCGATTCCGCACGCGGGCTCGATTTGACTCGCGCTGCCAGGGAGACACCGCCATGTCCGCCGATTTCCATGAAAAAACAATTTTCCGAAAAATGTCCCACCCTTTCCGACACGGGATTGGACTTTTGCGTCTTATCTACTGCTCTACTTTCAACTTATCTACTCTCTCGCGAAGCGCCCCCCTCCCCCCCTGTGGGACATTTTGGGTTCGAGTGGGACATTTTCTTCACTCCGAATCTCGGCAGAGCTCTGGCCCGCGAACTTGCCGCCAGCCCGTTGGGCAGCGATCATGGGACGCAACGGATCGCCTGGTCCTTGGGCCTGCACCATCCCCCCAAGTGGCCTCCCCTCGGACACCGGCAAGACGTTGAGCAGAAGCCTATGGCCGAAAGCTATTCCACACATTTCCAGGAAAGCGATTCCGCTCGGAAATATGAGACCGGCGAGTATGCCGCCGGCACGTATGCCGATCTGTTGTGGCATATCGAACGGGATCAGCTTCGCGCGATTGTTGCGGATTTGCGATCGGTCAAGCCGCGTATTGAAGCGATGGATTTCGCTTCCGGGACGGGAAGAATCACCGCTTTCATCGAGGATCAGGTGGATGCCGCCACGGGAATTGAGATCTCGCAGGCCATGTGCGACATCGCCGCCAAAAAGGTGAAACGGGCGAAAATCATTTGCGCCGACATCCTCTCGGCCGATGCGCCGGTCGAAGGAAAGTACGACCTGATCACGGCGTTTCGATTTTTTCTGAATGCCGACCCTTCGCTGCGGCTGGTGGCGATGAAGGCGCTGGCGGCCCGGCTGCGGGACGGACGGAGTTTGCTGGTCTTCAATAACCACGGCAATTTGTGGAGTCACAAATTGCTTTTGTGGCCGTATCACCGGCTGAAGCGGATGGGGAAAGGGCGCAGCACGATCGGGAATTATCTGACCACCGGGCAGTTGCGGCCGATGCTTGAGGCGGCGGGTCTGCGGCTGAATCGCGTGCTTCCCAGCGGGTTTTTCAGCCCCAAGGCGATTCGCTTGGCAGGGTTTGCAAGAACGCTGCGGTGGGAACAGCGGGCGGCAAAATCACCGCTGCTGGGGCCGCTGTGCGTCAATCAATTGTACGTTGCAAGTCTAAAATGAAGACGACCGCGCTCCGGAGGTCGGCATCGAAGATGCCGCGGAATTCTCGAGGGGTTCGTCGCTAACTTCAAAAAGTGCCGGAGCGTTTCTCGGGGCCGTTTCCTGATACGAGAGAAGATTAAAGTGATTCAGCGCTTTGCGCACGCCGTTCAAAGGATCGCCGACATTGAGCCAGGTTCGCAGTGCGCTGGCGGAGGCCCTCCGCATGCGGCGGAGGGTATCGCCCTGCGCGACTTCCCGCATGGCCTGGGCCAGGGCGGACACGCTGCGCGGGGAAACCAGCAGCCCGTTATCGTGATGGCGAACCAATTCGACGGCGGACCCGATGACCGACGATGCGATCACGGCCAGCCCGCAGGCGACCGCTTCATTGATCTCGATCCCCCATGGTTCATCGTCGCTGGGATCGACCAGAACGTCGCACGCCTGGTAGCACCAGGGCATTCTGTCCCGATTCACGTAGCCGATGAAGCGAATCCGCGAGGCAAACGCCGTGGGAACACGCGCCTGCAAACCGCGGCGCAGCTCCCCATCGCCGGCGATGACCAGGTCCCAGTCGGGCAGGGCGACGGCGACGGAGATGAAAGCATCGATCAGCACGTCGACGCGTGCCGAAGGCGTCAGTCGCCCGCAGAAGAGGAAGCGTATGCGCCCCGGATCGAGCCCGCGTGTTACGAGAAATTCCCTGGCGCGGGCGCGATCGACCTTACGCAGGGCGGCATAGTCGGGCTCGTAGGGAAAAAGAAATTCCGGGAGATCGTGATCGCGGAACGTGCGATAATACGCCTGGCCGCAAGTCCCCATGGGCATCACGCCGGCGACGGCCCCCAAGACCCACTTGTAATAGTATCGCTTGGCCCGTTGGCCGAGCCACGGCCCGCGGGCGGCGCAGAAGACATTGTTTTCACCGGTCAGCAGAACGTAGACGCCGCGCTTGCGCGCCCAGCGAATGAGCAGGAGGTGGGCGAGGTCGCCGCACCCGTTGAGAATAATCAGGCGCACGTCGTTCTCGATCAAGTAATCGCGGATTTTCCTGAACAGGGGCAACGACCGCCAGCTGATATGGCCCTTGGGAGGGAGATGGACGGCGGGAAAAAAGACGGGATTGAGATGGGTCGGGACTCCCATTTCCCAGGGCATGGCCGGATTCGAGATGCTGTGGGTGAATATATTATGGACGGTGCACTCGGTCAGTTCGCGGGCGATGCGATCGAGGAGAGGCGCGCGTTGTGGGGTCGGCTCGTCGGAAATGATCGCCAGATTGACCGCGGCTTTGCTGGAAAGGGTCAGTTGAAGGCTGGCGTCGCGTGGGGCATAACGGACCTTGCTGATCTCATCCCAATGTCGAATAATCTGCCAGGCGGCATCGAGCCGGGAGGCGGCGAGGTACGCCAGCGCCGCCATCACGTCCCGCCGATCCTCCCTGGACGCGCGAGCCATAAAAACATTTGTGAAAGGAGAAATGGCAAGCCTTGGATGATGAAGGATCCGTCGTTGGTTTGATGTAAGATAATGAGCGATTTCGTCGGTTCGACGAGGGCCGACATCGCTGCTTCCCTCCCAGTCGATGATCCAGAGTTTGCCGGCGACGCGGACGAGGTTGTTGACGCCGGGATCGCCGTGAACGTGTCCGACCGGCAGAGAGTCGCCGATCAGACTTCGGAGTTCCTCGATAAACTGGGGCGAAAGCTGGCTGGCGATTTCGTTGAAGCCTTGCCACCACGCGGTCGCGCACATCTCGTTGACGTCCAGGACCCGCGCCTCCATGCCGGAGAGGTCCTGAAGATAACCGCGGAGCATTTCCCAGCTCATGGAAGCGACGGAAGCGCCGACGGGCAGGGGTTCAAGAACGATATACCGATGCCCCTGGAATAGACCCTGGCAAAGAAGGGTCGGCACCCGGAAATGTTCCGGAGGATTGGCGTTGAATAGCGACACCATATTCAGCTCGTGCAACAGTTGGACGTTGCTGAGGTCATCGAGCGCGAGCTTGGTGAAGGCGATCGGCTCGCCATCTTTATCCAGCAGATGCACGTACAAACGATGCCGCTTTGCTTGAACGGGGGCATGAACCACCGGGAAAAGATCGGACCGCTGCAACTGTTGCTTCACGCGATCCAACCAGGCGGGAAAGTCCAGGGCTTTTAGCAGCGGATGGGGAATTCTGGAACGACGGGAGAAAAGAGAATCGAGATTCAGGAATATCGCGATTTGAAGCGTCCGACGGAAAGCGCGACGTTTGAAACTGTAAAAGGGAAATCTGCGGAGAGCCGCCAGACGCATCCGCCGGTCGACAACAGGAAACGCGAGCGCGAACTTCCCTCGGAAGTGGTAGGTGAGATATTCGTCCCCGGCGAGACCGTTTTGTCGTATGTCTTGCACCAAAACGCACAAATCCCGTTAGCCAATCGGAATAGATATGCTCATTCTTAACGAAAAGCTAATGGTATCTTATCGTTGTCCAGTATTTGCGACGATCTCGACGAACCGGCGAGCGGCGCGGCTGAACGGTGGCGGACATGGCACGGCTGGAATCCGCGTTAACTGCTGACAGATCATCTGTTTGAGGTGGAGAGAGCCTCGTCCTCTTGGCGACGGGTTCTCAATGGGCGTCCGCGATTCTCGAGTGTCAAAAGACTCGCTCCCCTATGGGTCGCGGCTGAACGCCACAGGGGAGTTGGAGATTCGTGCGTCTCCTGACGATCGGCTACGGGCGTTGAAACTGTCGTTTGGCCGCGGCTGTTCAGATTGGCCGGGCCAGTTGACTTGCCGCCAATTTTGCTGATAAATGGCGGTCGATACCAACCCTTAACCAAATAAAGAGAGGTACCTGTGAATGCGGCTAAAACTCCTGCGGACGTTTTGAAACTTATCAAGGACAAGAAGATCAAGGCGGTGGACCTGCGGTTCATGGATTTCCCCGGCATGCAACAGCACTTCACCGTGCCGGTGCATTGCATCGAACAAGACACCTTCAAGGACGGCTTGGGATTCGACGGTTCGTCGATCCGCGGCTGGCAGGCGATCAACGAATCGGACATGCTCGTGGTTCCCGTGGCGGAAACGGCCTTTGTCGATCCGTTCGCCAAGGAGCCGACGCTTGTGATGATCTGCAATATTCTCGACCCCGTGACCAAGGAGGATTACACGCGTGATCCACGCAATATCGCCCGCAAGGCTGTGAAGTACCTGCAAGGTCTGGGACTGGCGGACACGGCCTTTATGGGCCCGGAATTGGAGTTCTTCATCTTCGACTCGATCCGTTATGACCAAAACCAGCACGAAGGGTACTACCACATCGACTCGGCGGAGGGCATTTGGAATTCCGGGCGGGAATGTGACGGCGACCGGCCAAACCTGGGGAACAAGCTGCGGTACAAGGAAGGATATTTCCCGATCCCGCCGAGCGATTCGCTTCAGGACATCCGCACCGAATGCATGCTGCTCATGGAGGAATGCGGCATCGAGATCGAGGCCCAGCACCACGAAGTGGCCACCGGCGGGCAGTGCGAGATCGACATGAGGTTTTCGCCGCTGATTCAGATGGCCGACAAGGTGACGCTGTACAAGTACATCATCAAGATGGTGGCGCGGCGTTACGGCAAGACGGCGTGTTTCATGCCCAAGCCGCTGTTTCAGGACAACGGCTCCGGGATGCACACGCACTTCAGCTTGTGGAAGGGCGACAAGCCGCTGTTCGCCGGCAAGGGATACGCGGGATTGAGCGAGATGGCGTTGCACGCGGCGGGTGGACTCATCAAGCACGCGGCGGCGATCCTGGCGTTCGCGGCGCCGACCACCAACAGCTACAAGCGCCTGGTCCCCGGCTACGAGGCCCCGGTCAACCTCGCCCTCAGCCAGCGCAACCGCTCCGCCGCCATCCGCATCCCCATGTATTCGACCAACCCCAAGACCAAGCGGCTGGAATTCCGCTGTCCCGATCCAAGCTGCAATCCCTACCTCACGTTTTCGGCGATGCTGATGGCGGGCATCGACGGGATCCAGAACAAGATCGATCCGGGCAAGCCCCTGGACGTGAATATTTACGACCTGGAGCCCGAGGAAGCCAAGGAAGTGGCCCAGACGCCTGGCTCTTTGGCGGAGTCGCTGGCGGCGCTGCGGAAGGACCACGCCTTCCTGCTCAAAGGGGACGTGTTCACTTCCGACGTGATAGACACGTGGATCGAATACAAAACGATCAACGAAGTCGACGCGCTGCGGCTGCGGCCGCATCCCTATGAGTTCGCGATGTATTACGACATTTGATGCGGCGATTTCCCAGCCCCCGGATGGCCTTCCGGGGGCTTTTTTATTTGATTCCGAAGCACTCGCGGATGAATCGCTGGATGTTGGCGGTGTGGCGTTTGAATCCGCGCAGGATCGTGGCGCCGCTGTCGTCGTCGGAGACGTATCGCATCCTGCGGGCGAGGTGGACCAATTCATCGGAATCTTTCTCGGGCAGGAACAGGTCGCGAGCCGAGCCGCGCAGCATGCGCTGGGCGTTGATGAGCCGGCGCAGGAATTGATAGGCCAGGAGCAGGTCCTCGAATTCCTCGGCGGAAAGGATGCCGGCGCGGCGCAAGGCATGCATGGCCTCGTGGAGACGGGGCGTGCGAAGCTGCGGGGCTTCTTTGGCGTGCGTCAATTGCAGAAGTTGAATGGTTTGCTCGAGATCGCCCAGCGCGCCGGGGCTGTGCTTGGAATTGATTTTCCCGGCCTTGGCGTGTTGAAGGCGCATCTTGCGCGAGATTTCCCAGACTGGTTTTGGATCGAGGGGCGGGCCTTCGTACAGCAGTTTGTCGCGCAGTCGCTCGATTTCGAATCCCAGCTTTGAATCGCCGGCGATCCAGCGCAATCGCACCAGCGCCAGCCGCTCGAATTCGTGGGATTGTCCCTCGGGGCCGTAATATTGGGCGAAGTCGCGTTTGCTGATGGCCAGCGGGCCGCTGGCTCCGAAGGGGCGGAGACGCATGTCAACCTGGAAGATTCCTTCGCGCTTGGCGAGGATGGAGTGGCCGGTTTCGCGGGCGAGGATGGAGAAGAATTCGCCGTTGTCCAGCGAGCCGCGCGTCCCGCCGCTCGTGGCGCCATCTGATTCGAAGAGAAACAGCAACTCGATATCCGAGGCATATCCCAAGGCCACGCCGCCCAGCTTCCCGAGGCCGAGGACGGCGAAACCGACGGGGTCGCCGCGGGTGTCGCGCGGCATGCCGTAGAGGCGGACGAGTTCGACGTACACGAACCGCGACGCCGCCGCCACCAGGTTTTCCGCCAGAAAAACCAGGCGTTCAGAGAGAATCTGAAACGCGGAATCGGGATTTTCTTCCGCCAGGATGTGTTCGAGATCGATCAGGAACAATTCGCGATCCTTGAACTCGTTGAGGTGAATTCGCTGCTGCTCGAAATCCTTGATGCCGGCCAATGCCTCTTCCAATCGCCGGGGCAGGCTCGCGAGGGCGGGGCAAAACTCCTGGCCGCGCTCGCGCCGCTGAAGCACGGGCAACAGCGCATCGGCCTTGAAGCGAATGAAGTCCTCCCAGAGAAAATTGCTGGCGCCCAGGACCTTGGCCAGATCGGTCATGGTCAGCGGATTGCCGAGCACTTCCAGCCAATGCCCCGCGCGCGGCATCTGAACGATTTGGCGCGACAACTCATCGAACCGCTGGAGGGCGGTGAAAGGATCGGGGGACTTGTCGAGGAAATAGGCGAATTGCAAGGTCAGCAGCACCGAACGCCGCAGTTGCTGGAGGGCGTCGGGATCGGACAGGGGCTGGCCGTTGCGGTCCACGACGTCGATTTCATCGACGGCGCTTCCCTCGGCGGTTCGCGCGCGGGTTTTGTTGATTTGCAGTTCGTGCAGGGACAAGGCCGTGCTGAGGGCATACAGGAATGCGGGGGTGTCGGGAGCGCGCAGGCGCAGGCGCGTGGAGCGGGGCAATTGCTCGACCGCGACATCGAGCGAAAGGGGCGGCGACGTGTGCGGATTTGATTGACGGCGGACCTTGAGCCATCGCGTCACCCGCTCGTTCACCAGTTGCTTGGCGCGTTGGGCCATTTCTTCCTGTTTCTGATCGAGCAGGCGCATCGCTTCGAGCAGCGCGGGCGTGAAAAGCTCGGCCCATTTATCGAAATCCGTCAGCGGGCCAAGCAGTGTTCCGAGAAAATGATCGAGGATGACCGGGTCGCTCATCGGATCGCGGCGGCGGGGCAGCGGATCGCGCCGGCGGCTTCGGGCGCCGGCAGACTTCACCCGCGGCAGCGTGAATGCGTCGCTGCTTTCAATGCTGAAGCCGGTCCCCGCCATCACCCCGCAGATGCTTGAAAACTCAAAGGGATGGTCAAAGGCCAATACCACGCACTCGATGACTCCCCGGTGCAGGCGCTGTAGAAGGATTTGCGCCGGTTTCTCATCCGACAGTTTCAACAGGGCCAGAAGATGCGTGGCGATCGTTGGGGGATCGAAGGCGCCCAGATAATCCGGTTCCAGGCGGCCCAGGAAAGTTTGCACGATGCCCGCTTCAACGCCCGAAGCATGGGAACAGACGCGAGCGACCTGGTCGGATGTCAAATTCATGTTATGCACCCATCTTGCACGGGCGGTTTTTCCGGGCCTCCGGCCGCGATCAAATATACACTCAAGTTTTTGAATTTGTGACTGGACAATCGACTCCCGACTTGTAATGATTCCGCGTCCTCCGCGGTCGAACCAACCGTCATACAACTAGGAGTCCGGCAATGTCGAACGCTCGTCAAGAAGCGATCAAGGCTATCGCTTTGACCAAGCACAAGCTTGAGTATGTGGATTTCAAAACCATCCATTTGAAGGATGTTTTCGGGGCCAATGTTTTCAGCGAAGCCGAGATGCAGGCCCGCCTGCCGAAGTCGGCCTTCAAGAGCCTGATGAAGACGATCAAGGAAGGGGCGCCATTCGATCCGACCGTGGCGGACGCGGTGGCGGCGGCGATGCGCGATTGGGCTTTGGAGCATGGAGCCACGCACTATACCCACTTGTTCCAGCCGATGACCGGCATCACCGCCGAGAAGCACGACAGCTTCCTCACCCCCGAAGGCTCGGGGGCGCTGGCGGTGTTCAGCGGCAAGGAACTGGTCAAGGGCGAGCCCGACGCCAGCAGCTTCCCCAGCGGCGGGTTGCGGGCGACGTTCGAGGCCCGCGGTTACACCGCCTGGGACCCGACCAGCCCGGCGTACATCATGGAGCATCCCAATGGCTCCACCCTGGTCATCCCGACGGCGTTCCTCAGTTGGACCGGCGAGGCGCTCGACAAGAAAACCCCCCTGCTCAAGAGCATGAACGCCCTGAGCGTCCAGGCGATTCGCATCCTCAATCTTTTCGGACACACCGGCGTTCACAAGGTCTTCACCACCGTCGGGGCCGAGCAGGAATATTTCCTGATCGACAAGCATTTTTATCTGGCTCGTCCCGATCTTCTCGCCTGCGGGCGGACGCTCTTCGGTGCGCCTCCCCCCAAGGGGCAGGAACTGGAAGATCATTACTTCGGCGTCATCCCCGAGCGCGTGCTGGCGTTCATGGCCGACAGCGAAAATGAATTGATCAAGCTCGGCGTGCCGGTCAAGACCCGGCACAACGAAGTGGCCCCCAGCCAGTTCGAGTTGGCCCCGCTGTTTGAAAACAGCAATCTGGCGACGGATCACCAGAACATGATCATGGAAATCATGCGGCGCACGGCGGACAAGTACGGCCTGGTCTGCCTCCTGCATGAGAAGCCTTTTGCCGGGATCAACGGCAGCGGAAAGCACAACAACTGGTCGATGTCCACGGATTCGGGGGAGAACCTTCTGAACCCCGGGGATAACCCGCATGACAACGCGCAGTTTTTGGTTTTCTGCGCGGCGGTGATCCGGGCCGTCAATAAGTACAGTGAGATTCTCCGGCTGTCGATCGCCAGCGCCCACAACGATCACCGCCTCGGCGCCAACGAGGCGCCGCCGGCGATCATTTCGATCTTCCTCGGCGAGCAGCTCACCGACATCTTCGAGCAGATCGAAAAGGGCCCGGCCAAGAGCAGCAAGCAGGGCGGGTTGTTTGAAACCGGCGTGTCGATCCTTCCCAAGCTTCCGCGGGACGCCGGCGACCGCAACCGCACCAGCCCGTTTGCCTTTACCGGCAACAAGTTTGAGTTCCGAGCCGTGGGTTCCAGCGCCAACGTCTCCGGGGCGAACACGGTCCTGAACACGATCGTCGCCGAGAGCCTGGATTTCATTGCCACCAAGCTCGAAGCCGACGTGAAAGCGGGCAAGGACCTCATCAAGGCGGTGCAGGAATTGCTTCCGTCGATCATCAAGGAAAGCAAGAGGGTGCTGTTCAACGGCAACGGTTATGCCGAGGAATGGCACGCCGAGGCGGAGAAGCGGGGGTTGCCCAACCTCAAGAGCACCATCGACGCCCTGCCGGTTGTCGTCCGCAAGGACACCATCGACCTGTTTGCCAAGTACAAGGTCTACTCGGAAAAGGAATTGACCAGCCGATTCAACATCCTTTCCGAAGCGTACGTCAAGGCCGTGAATATCGAGGCCCTGACCGCGGTGATGATGGCCAAGACGTACATCCTTCCGGCGGCTTTGCGCTTTCAGAAGGAGCTGGGAGAATCGGTCGCGGCCGCCAAGGCGGCGGGCGCGGGCACCCCGGCGGGCATCGAAGTGCTCTCCACCGTCATCAGCGGGATCAACGATTTCATTCGCGCCATCGGCGCGTTGGACAAGGCGCTGACGCATCATGGCGACGGCGAAGCGTTCGCCCATGCCAAGCACATGCGTTCGGCGGTGCTGCCGGCCATGACTGAACTGCGGAAGATCTCCGACAAGCTCGAGCAAATCGTGCCGGACGATCTCTGGCCGCTGCCGACGTATCGAGAGATGCTGTTCATTAAGTGAACAAAGGTTGAATCGTAATATCGCGGTTGAAGCACCGGATGTACATCCGGTGCTTCTTCCTTATTACAATCCCGACTTGTTTATTGCGCGGATCAATCTTTCCTCCACGCCCGACCGCGCCGAGGCCAGAGATCCCTGGATCACCGGGTTTCTCACCCCCGTGTGCACGATCCGCTGCGATTCGCTAACGCTGCGGGCCACGGCTCGCGCGGGCGCGAGTGTTATTCGCCAATGGAGCGATCCGCTGGAGGCATTACATTGGATGTCCGGCACATTCTGGCCGGGCGACGGACGGTGGATCGGGTATCTGAGCTACGATCTTGGCCGGCTGTTTGAAACGCTGCCGTCGAAGGCGGCGAACGATTTGAACCTGCCGCTGTTTGTCTTCACGTACTGCCGCCCCACCGCTGACCGCCCCGGCGGGGCCGAGGCGGATTACGGGATCGGCGGCCTTGGGCTGTCGTCGGATTTCACGCGAGCGCAATACGAGGCCGCGGTCGGACGGGTGATGAATTACATTGCCGCGGGCGATGTTTTTCAGGTGAATCTCGCCCAGCGGTTTTCGGCGGGGCTGACGTGCCATCCCGCGGAGATTTACCGGCGGCTTGTCCGCCAATCGCCGGCGCCGTTTGGGGCATATCTCGGCTACGAAGATTTCGCGATTGTCTCCAACTCTCCGGAATTATTTTTCCGCATCACGCCCGATCGGCGGATTGTCACGCGCCCGATCAAGGGCACGCGGCCGGCCCGGCCGGGGATGGATGTCGAGCTGCGCGATTCGATCAAGGACCAGGCGGAATTGAATATGATCGTGGACCTGGAGCGAAACGATCTGGGGCGGGTTTGCCGCGTCGGTAGCGTTGCCGTTGCCCAGAGCCGCGTGATCGAGGCTCATCCGACGGTTTATCACGGCGTGGCCACCGTCGAAGGGAAATTGCGCGACGAGGTCGGTTTCGTCGATCTGTTGCGGGCGATGTTCCCCGGCGGCAGCGTGACCGGCGCGCCGAAGATTCGGGCCATGCGGATCATCGACGAGCTGGAACCCGTTCGCCGCGGCCCGTATTGCGGGGCCATCGGCTATCTCGACGCGCTCGGAAACATGCAATTCAACGTCGCCATCCGCACGATGATCGCCAAGGATGGGCGAATTCACATTCCGGTTGGCGGCGGAATCGTGGCGGATTCCGATCCGCGCGGGGAATATGAGGAGACGCTGGTGAAGGCCAAAGCGATGTTCCGGGCCGCGGGGATTGAGGCCGCTGGGGTTGGAGAATCAATGGGCGCGCTTTAGGCTGGAGTTTTGGATATAATTGTGCGCAAGCGTTCGTGATCGGTGTGTCGCGGCCAATACGCTTATAACCAGTCGATTATGACTCAATTCACCCGCATCACGTTCGATCCGGCCGTCATGGGGGGCAAGGCGTGCATTCGCGGCTTGCGCGTCACCGTTGGGATGATTCTGGGAATGCTTGCGGCCGGTCGTTCGCGGGAGGAAATCCTCAAGGCGTATCCGTATTTGGAGCCGGGGGACATTGACGAAGCCCTTTCCTACGCCGCGTGGCGCGTCGAGGAACGCGAAGTTCCCGCATGAGCATCAGGATTCTGGTTGATATGAATCTCTCGCCGGACTGGGTGGCCGTCCTGCAAAGGCATGGATTGTCAGCGGTTCACTGGTCGGCCGTTGGCGATCCTCGCGCCACAGACCGGACGATCATGGACTGGGCGATTGCCAACGAGTTTGTTGTTTTTACCCACGATCTGGATTTCGGCGCCGTGCTTGCTTTGACTCATGGCACGGGCCCAAGCGTGGTTCAGGTGCGGGCGGGCGACGTCCTCCCGTCGCACCTGGAAGAACGGCTGGTCGCCACAATTCGGCAACACGAGGCTGATCTCGAATCGGGCGCTTTGGCTGTAATCGACGTGGACAGGTCCCGCGTGCGAATCTTACCCCTGTAGCTCTACCATGCAGCTCTCAACGATCATTACCATTCTGGAAGAAATCGCTTCGCCGTCCCTGGCCGAATCGTGGGACAACGTCGGCCTGCTGACGGGCGATCCAAACCAGGACATCTCCGGTATTCTGCTCACGATTGACTACTCGGCCGCCGTCGCGGAGGAAGCTCGCGCCAGCAAATGCGATCTGGTGATCGCGTACCATCCGCCGATTTTTCATCCGCTGAAGCGATTGTTGGCGGGCAGCGTGGTCTTTGATGCGATTCGACGGGGCGTGGCGATTTATTCGCCGCATACGGCCCTGGACGTGGCCGAGGGGGGAACCAATGACATGCTGGCGGATGCGCTGGGTTTGACGGATCGGCAGCCCCTGCGGCCGGGGGAATTGAAAGCGACGCAATATAAACTGGTGGTGTTTGTTCCGGTGGAGGCGGTCCAGCGAGTGAGCCGGGCATTGTTCGACGCCGGGGCGGGAAATATCGGCAATTACGCCTCGTGCAGTTTTCGTTCGCCGGGGACGGGAACATTTTTCGGCCGGGAGGGCGCGCGGCCGGCCGTCGGCGAGGCGGGCCGGCTGGAACAGGTCGAGGAAATCCGCCTGGAAACGATTGTGCCGATTGCCGGGGTGAATGCCGTCCTTGCCGCGCTTCGCCAGAGCCACCCTTACGAGGAACCGGCGTTTGACTTGAATGTTTTGGCCCCGGCCGTTGGGGGAAGCATCAAATTAAAGGGACAGGGGCGCATCGGCTCCATGCCGCCGAAGGCGCGGGCCGATCTTTTCGATCGCATCAAGCGCGAACTCGGGATCGATCATCTGCTCATTGCCGGGCCGACGGAGGGAAGCGTTTCGCGCGCGGCGGTTTGCGCCGGCGCGTGCGGAGACCTGCTGGATGACGCGATGAAGGCCAGCGCCGAGCTGTATTTGACCGGCGAGATTCGTCATCACGACGCCGTGAAGGCCGCCGCCGGCGGAATGACGGTTGTGTGCACGCTGCATTCCAACAGCGAGCGGGCCGTGCTCAAGCGGGTCAAGAAGCGGATGGAGGAGACGGCGGGGATGCCGCCGATTCGCCTCGCGGCGGTGGATCGGGACCCATTTTCGGTGCGATGACAAAAGTGCGAGACGTTCAACAGCCGCGCTCCCCTTCGGGTCGCGGCCAAGCTAACGTCATTGTCCGTATGGACCTTCGACTGCATCCCAACCATCTGGCAGAGCCCCCTCACATTTTCTCCATTTTAGCCTTGGAGAAAAACCATTTTACGACACCGATGGGAACATCCTGCGTCACAAGCGAGATTTGTCCATAATTTTGATGGAGGGGGATATTGTTTTTTGAGCCTGACCTCTGCCGAGGACCCTGCAAATTTCTCACTTTTTTGGGGAAAAGTGAAGATTTTTGTTTGGCGGACTTTGTGTGTTTTTGTTACTGGTCATGGCGTCGGCGAGGAGGCGGATGGAGCACTCATTGACCGGGAGAAAAATGAGAAAAAGCCATTTTTGGGTGGGTTGACCAACCCTCTCGAAGGTTTGCCGTGACCCCCAAAAAGGATGGGAAATCCAAGTCGAACATGGGTGAACGCATGCTGGTGCGGATTTGGATCGCTGCCGTCTGCGCGGCCTTTTGTTCCGCGGCTCCGGTGTTGGCACAGCAATACACGTACACGCCCGCGCAAATCCGCACCGTGTACGGTTTTAACGGCATCACGTTCAACGGCGTTCCGGCAACGGGGGCCGGAGAAACCATCGCGATCGTCGATGCGTACAACAACTCGACGATACGGTCTGACCTTTCCGCGTTCGACACGAAGTTCGGCATCAGCGCACCTCCCAGCTTCTCGGTCGTGAATCAAACGGGGGGCAGCACGTTGCCCACCCGGACCAACAGCAGTTGGGCGCTTGAGACCGACATTGATGTCGAGTGGGCCCATGCCATCGCGCCCCAGGCCAACATTCTCCTGGTGGAGACCAATGACAACTCCTACACGGACCTGAACGCTGGCGTGCGGACGGCCGCCGATGCCGCCGGCACATGTGCGGTCTCCATGAGCTGGGGCAGCGACGAATACAGCGGTGAGACCATCAACGACTCCAATTACATCACTCCCAGCAACCATCAGGGCGTGTCGTTCGTCGCCTGCACGGGCGACAGCGGCTCGCTGTGGCATCCCTCGGCCGCTCCGACGGTCTTGGGTGTGGGCGGCACCTCGCTTTACCTGAGTTCCAGCGGCGGCTACGGCTACGAAACCGCCTGGAACGATTCCTACGGAAGCGGCGGCGGTGGCGTCAGCACCCAGGAAAGCGAGCCAGGCTATCAGGACATCGTTCAGCAAACCGGATCGCGGACCGTGCCGGATGTCGCCTATGATGCCGACGGGAACACTGGCTTTGCCGCGATCGTCGGGGGTCAATCCTACTATGTTTACGGCACCAGTTGTGGTGCGCCTCAGTGGGCCGCATTGATCGCCATCGCCGATCAGGGCCGGGCGCTCGACGGCATCGGCTCGCTTGATAGCTCCAATCTCGTCAACGGACTCCTCCCATCACTCTACGACTTGTACGACACGCCGTACTACACACAGGCCTTCAATGACGTGACCCTGGGCACGACCAGCACCGGTCAGGCCGCCGGCGTTGGTTACGACACCGCCACTGGATTGGGGACGCCCAAGGCCGGTTTCCTCATTCCCTATCTGGCCGACGAAATCAGCATCCCCGAAGCGAAAACCGGATGGCTTCTTTTGCCCCTCGCCGCTCTTTTGCTCGCAAACCGCGCGAACGCTCTTAAGCCGAGTTAATCCCGCATCACCAAATTCACGGCTATCCGGTCGAGCGCAAGCCATTTTCCCGAATCAGCACCTCGGCGGGAATGCCCAGCCCGCTGTGCAGTTTGCGAATCATCGACAGCGTCAGGGCACGCTTGCGGTTCAAGATTTCGGCGACGCGGGCACGACTGCCGATTTACCGGTCTTTCGGTATGCCTTGAGTTCCCACATCGCTTCCTGGGCAAACTCGGGGCGAACCGTTCCTTCCCCGGCCCGTTTCTGTAGGCGGCGGAAATCGCGTTCGGGCACTACCACGAACCGGCGTTTCCCGATGGTTAGCGTTTGCGTAGTCATGTTTTGCCAGCTCCGTAGTATGGAGCTACGGTTATTATATCACAGGCTGGACGGTCTTGCTGTGCATCCTGTTCGGACCAACTTGATTGCGCTAAGTTCAAGCTGAATGAAATAGCCCAAAAGTTTCTTGTGGGTGATGGTTACGGCACATCTTGGCTTCAGAAACGAGAAGCAACACTGGACAAGGAATTCGCTGACTACAAAAGCTACCGACCCTCCGACCGGGCTGTGTGCGTGGCCCGTTCGGAAAGTGGTCGAATTCACTCATTGCATTCGTCTATGCCGGGCGGCGACGGCGGCGAAGGGCCAAGAAACCGCCGATTGCCAGCAGCGCCGCCGACGACGGCTCCGGAATGGCTGTTGGAATCACGGTTTGCCGGAACAGGTCGCTGAGGTCGTTCGAGCCGCTGACCGTGTTGTATGTCCCGGGGCCGCCGGCCGGACTGTATTCGCCGGTTGGGATCGCGTTATCGAGATACGGCAGACCCAGGCCGTAGATTTCCTCAAGCGTTTTCAGGTCCGAGGAGTGGTTCAAGGCCACGGTGCTGTCGTAGGCGTTGCCCTTGGCCAGGGGGGAGATCACGATCTCGGGGATCGTATCGGCGGTGGTATCGCCGCCTTCTGTTTCATCGTACCAAATCACGATGGCGCCGTTATTCTGGAACGCCGCCGAGGCTTCGATTTCCGGGACCACGATGGAGAGGAAATTGTCGCCTTGGGCCACGCTGGCCTGGTCGCCGGTGTAATTTGTTCCTTGATACGTGAAGCCTCCGGGCAGTGCGGTGTGGGAATCGTTATATATATCGGGGCTGATCCAGTTGTACCGCCCAACCGTGTTGCCCGTGAGATCGCTGGACAGTTGGCTGATCGGGTAGACGTTCTGATTCGCCGTGTCGCTGAAGAATGCCATCGGATTATGCTTGGGAACGTAGTTGTACTGCGTCGAGCCGTTGTAGGGATTCGTGGCTCCGCCGGGGAGCGTGCCGCTGGAACTGACCGTGGGGCCTTGGCCGGAAATTTGATAATCTTCCTGGTAATTCTTCCAGGATATTCCGGCGGCGTTCAACAGTCCGGTCAGGTGCGGGACGTTGTTAAAGATGTTGCCCGATCCCGCGCTGGGATCGTTGTCGCTGAGGACCGTCGTATTGGTTCCGGGGTTGTAGTTGGTCCCGGCTTCGGACCATATGTAATTTGCCTCCGACGGATGCACGCCGGTGCCGGAATTGGTGTAGCTGGAGGCGTAGGAAACATCGGCGGCGTTGGGATTGCCCGGAGTGAGGAGGCTGTTCATGTATGGGGCCGCGGGGTTATTTAAGATCTGCTCGGCGTTGGCCCCTCCGCCGCTGGGCGCCGTGAAATCATGATTCTCCATCGCAATGTAAAAGACATCGCCGAGTTGCGGCACGGCCCGCACGGGCGAAACAGCGCCCGCCAGCAGCAGCGCCCCCGCCACCATCCCCATTGCTTGCGCGCCAGGTCGAACTGACGTCTTGGGCCGATGGAGTGCGACGGGGTTACGAAATAAAAAGTGATCCATTACAACCTCTCGTGAATGAGTGCCGCTATTGAAGCCAACTCCGACGCCTAGGGGGAGGGAGAATCGCTGATGAAAGCCTTCTGGATGAAGATACTAACCGAAGCCGGCGCGGATGCGAGTGAATAATATTTATTAGCGCTTGGCCGGTGCGCTTGCGCTAACGCGCATCAATGCGATCACGCCAAGCTCATCAAAGCCTGATGCGATTCCGAAAGGGGTAAAATGACCGGACCTCTCGATTGAAGCCGGCAGTCCGCCGCAAGCCTGCTGAAAATTATCCGTCCAAGGGTCATTGCCCATACGGCCCTTCGATCACGTCCCAGCCCTCCGGCAGGGGCGGCTCTGCGAAATCCTGCTCCGTCGCCCCGCTGTTGATCTTTACGTCCGTCAAATCCGTCGTGCGCGTCGTCACCTCGTTTATGTCGACGGTCTGAATCCTTCGCGGCATCTTGCTGGCGGTTTCGACCCAAATGTCGATCGTCTTGAATTGCCTGGCGAACTGCGTGCGCGGCTTGGGCGTCAGTTGCAGATGCACGCTCGCCGGGGGATCGTCCTTGGCTGGATCGATCTTCCGCACTCCGAACAACTGCAATACGTCTTGTCTCTTCTGGCCAAGCGGCAACGGGAATGGGCCTTCTCCGAGTTTGAAGAGATCCAGCTTTTGGCCCGGCTTGAGGATTTGCTGGCGCGTTTCGTGTTTGGCCTGGTAATCGCGTTCGATGAGCAGGCCGTTATCCAACGTGTACTCGTGATCGACCTTGAAAATTTTGTTGCCCAGTTGCTTTTGGGTGAAGGCCACGCGGATTCGGGCGTCGTCCTCGGCTTTGCGCTGTAATACAACCTGGCCGATATTGATCGTGGAATCGCCGGTGCTATTGTCGCTGTCGGTCAAGTTGACGGAAGCGGAGAAATCCTGGAGGCTCCTCCCGCGCGCATCCAGGGCGTCGAGGACCTCGTCGGCCGTGGATTGGGTGGACAGTGCCGCAGGCTGGGTCGCGGGGATGGCTGATGTGGCCAGCGTTGCGGCGGCGATCAATTGCACCGTCAAACCGAATCCGATCGTCCATCTTGGCATGTTGCTCCTGGTCAGAATCTCCGCGCTTGCAGCAGTTCGGCGAGTTCCGCCAGACTGGCCACGGTGAGCCAGGGCTGGGCGGAAAACTGCCGGGGCTTGCCATGACTGATCCACACGGCGCGGATTTGCGCTGCGAGGGCCGCTTCCACATCATATTGGCCATCCCCCACCATCCAGGCTTCCTCGTGGCTGACCCCCAGGCGCCGGCAGGCCAGGGCGAGGGAAAATGGATTGGGCTTGAATGGCCCGTCCTCGCGCGTGATCAGTGCGCCGAAGTTCAAGGCGTGGCGGGCGGTGACGGTGGCCGCGCTGATCCGGCTGTTTCGTGTGATCAGGGCCATGGCAATCTTCCGGGATCTTAGCCAGGCCAACAGGTCGTGGCAGCCATCGTTCAAGCGGGACTGCTCGGCGGCGGTCTTTTCGTGTCGAAGGAGGACCGCCTCGGCCAGCGGGCGGCGGGATTCGTCCAGTTGGGCAAGCGACTCGAGGATCGGGCCCGGTCCGATCCCCATCTCCGCCTTGATGCGCGGGAAATCCAGCATCGGCTCGGTCAGGGTCCCGTCCATGTCGAAGAGGACGGCACGGGGCAGCGCTGTGGGGGAATCGTTCATGCAATAATTAAACGCCAACCATTCAAACTGATCCACTACCCTGCCGCAACCGTTCCATCTATACTTCGATCCACTTCAATGGCACGAATTACCGATTGGCGGCGTCTGCATGGCTCGGCGTTCGAGGGCCGCCCTGTCCTGATCACGGGCGGGGCTGGGTTTATCGGATCGCATCTGGCCACGGCGCTGGACGAACTTGGGGCGAAGATAACCGTGCTGGATGATCTTTCCGCGGGGAGCGATCCGAAATCGCTGCCAGGAAATGTCGAGTTCGTTCTCGGATCGATTCTGGAAGTTTTGCTCTTGCAGAAATGCACGGAGGGGCGGGAGCTGGTGTTTCATCAGGCGGCTATGGGATCGGTGCCGCAAAGCATGGAACAACCGGCTCGCTATCAACTGGTGAATTCGACCGGAACATTGAATGTGTTGGAGGCGGCGCGGAGGGCGAAGGTACGGCGGGTGATGTTCGCGGCCAGCAGCAGCGCCTACGGCGACAGCCCAACTTTGCCGAAGATTGAATCGATGCCGACGGCGCCGCGGAGTCCGTATGCGGCGACGAAGGTGGCGGGCGAGGCGATGGCGGCGGCGTACAGCGCGGGGATGGACCTCGATACGGTGAGCCTTCGCTATTTCAATATTTTCGGACCGCGGCAGAGGGCCGACAGCGCCTATGCGGCGGTGATCGCGGCGTTCGCCAAGGCGATGCTGGCGGGCAAGCGGCCGACCATTTTTGGCGACGGCGAGCAATCCCGAGATTTCACCTATGTGGACAACGCCGTGCACGCCAATCTTCTGGCCGCCATGCAATCGCAGAGGCTCGACGGCGCGATCATCAATATCGCTTGCGCGGTGCGGATCACGGTCAATGAACTGGCCGGCCGAATGGCCCAGTGGCTGACACGGGCGGACCTCACGCCGATTTATCTGCCCCAGCGCGCCGGGGATGTGTTGCATTCGCAGGCTGATGTGACTGTGGCGCGGCGCATGCTGGAATACGAGCCGATCGTTGATTTCGCGACCGGCCTGGATGCGACGATGCAGTGGTATCGCCAGTCGCTGGGCGGGTAAGATGATACGTTGCGATCATGACCGTCGTACCTGGCCCATTTTCCTTGGAGCGAATGGTGAACGCCGTGGAGAAAGTTCGCCAGCGGCTTCTGCGTGCGGCGGAGGCGTTGGAAGGAGCGAAGATTCCCTACGCGGTTGCCGGCGGCAACGCCGTGGCGCTGTGGGTTTCGCGCGTGGATGAATCGGCGGTGCGCAATACGCAGGACGTGGATATTCTTCTGCGCCGACGCGATCTTGAAGCGGCCAAGCGGGCGATGGAGCAAGCGGGCTTCGTTCACCGCCATTCGGCGGGAATGGAAGTTTTTCTGGACGCGCCCGGGGCCAAATTGAGGGATGCCGTCCATATCGTCTTTGCCAACGAGAAAGTGCGCCCGCACGAGCCGGCGTCGAATCCCGACGTAAGCGAGTCCGAGGCGGCCGAGCGATTTCGCGTGCTGTCGCTTGAGGCTCTGGTGCGCATCAAGCTGACGGCCTTTCGTGACAAGGACAAGGTTCATATCCGCGATCTGATCGACGTGGCCCTTGTGGATGCGACATGGCCGGCGCGTTTCGCGCCTGAATTGGCGTCGAGGCTCCAGTCCCTGCTTGACACACCTGAAGGATAGAACGCCAGACTAGCCCATATTCGTTTGCGGCGTCGCTCTTTATCATCTGCGGCGGTATGATTCCTCTGGAAGGAGCCTCACCCGTGGCCAAGCGATCGCCGCTGGCGGAGAAACTGGATGAACTGAAGGAGCGGATCGCTTCGGCGGCGGTGAAGGCGAAGCGCGATCCGCGGGAGATCACCGTGATCGCGGTGACCAAGACCGCCTCGCCGGAGCAGATTCGGGAAATCCTCCAGCTTGGCGTGGCTGATCTGGGGGAAAGCCGGGTTCAGGTTCTGACCCAACGGGCGGCACAACTCAATGAATTTTTTCAACGGCGCGCGATCCGTGGTGACGGGACCGCTCCGCAGCGACTCCGCTGGCACATGATCGGGCACTTGCAGCGAAACAAGGCCAAGGCCGCCCTGCCCGTCCTTCACATGGTTCATAGCGTGGACAGCCTGCGCCTGGCGGAGGAACTGGATGTGCTGGCGACCAAGATCGGCCGGCGGGTTCCGGTTTTGCTTCAGGTCAACGCGTCGGAGGAGGCGACCAAATTCGGCGTGGCGGTGGGTGCGGCCGTCCATCTGGCCGAGCAGATCGACTCCATGCCGGGCTTGCAGATGGCCGGTTTGATGACGATGGCCCCGCTGGAGGCGCCCCAGGAGAAGATTCGCCACGTCTTTGCGCGGGCGCGGGAGATTTTCGAGGAATTGAAGTGGCACAAGATCGGCGGCGCGTCCCTGCGGCACCTGAGCATGGGGATGAGCCATGATTTCGAGGCGGCCATCGCCGAGGGGGCCACGATGGTCAGAATCGGGACCGCCCTGTTCGGCGGAAAAGTCATCGAGACGGACGACGCCGGCGATTAAGCGTTTATACCAGCCATGCACGTCGATTTCTTTGATTTCTTCCGATACGTGCTGGGGACGGTAGTCTCGATTTACGCCACCGTCGTCACGCTGCAATCCTTGTACGGCTGGTACGTTTATCTCAGCGGTCAGGGCCGGTATTACTCCCTGATGCGGCGATATATCATGCTTCAGGGGTTGCGGCTTCGGATCAAGGCGTTCGGCGGCGACACGCTGATTTGCATTTTGCTGATGGTGGTTATGGTTTTGCTGCTCCGCGCGCACCAGCTTGTGGCGCGGATCGATCCTTATTCTCATTCCGATGGCCGAAGAGTTAGCACAACCCGATGACAGCGCCGCCGCGGGGCGGGAGATCGTGGTCTCCTCACCGCAAGCCGCCGTGGGGCAAACCGCCGTGGGACAGGCCCCCACGCGCCAGATTTCGGAATTGCCGAAGGATGAACTGGAAAATCTGGCCGAGAGCCTGGGGTTGGATGCCACGCGATTCAAGACCCAGCAGATCTTGGTCAGCGCCGTTCACGACCGGCGGCAACTGATCGCGGGGATGGACCGGCAGGCCATGCTCGATGTGGTGCGCTGGGGCCGCCGGCCCGTGACCGTTAGCGCCAGCAACGAACAGATCGCCCAGGAAATCGCGCGAATCCGCTCGATGAGATTCGGCGGGATATCGCATCGGGGGCTGGTGGCTTTGGCGCGGCTCAGGGGCGTGGAAGCGACGGAGGAGGATCCGGCTCCGCTGATTGTCCGCAGGCTCAAACGCCAGGAGGGGGTTTTCAGCCGGCTCAATCGCAAGCGGCGGGCGATATTGGGGGCGATGGTGGCGTCCATCGTCGGCGAAAGCGAATCGCCGTCGGATTACAAATTCCTCCCGGACCCCAACTCCGGCGATGGGAATCCGGGGACCGTCGGATCGGCCAAGCCGACTTCCATCAAGGACGAGATCGAGGAATCCGGGCTTTTCGGGGGAATCAGCAACCGGATCAAGAAAAGCGCCGACCAGTATCTCAACCAGAAGCTCGACGAGATCGAAGCGAGGATCGACCGGAAGCTGGACGAAATCGACCGGCGCTTGGCCGAGTGGCGCGACAAGGAGATCGCCAACCGCATCAAAATCCTGAAGATCACGCTGTGGGCGAGCGTGATCGTCGGCATTTTTTCGCTGATCTACGCGTATGTGACGGAGTATCTGGTGCGTCCGCATTGAGTGCCGAGTTGATTTTGGGGAACAAAAGCCCGGCGTGTTTACACGCCGGGACAATTGAGAATATTTATCCAATGGACGGTGATAGCAACGGCTGGCAGGTTTTTCGGGCGCTGCGGCATCGTAATTACCGTCTCTTTTTCGGGGGACAGCTCATCTCCGTCATCGGCACGTTCCTCACCAACACGGCGATGGGCTGGCTCGCCAGCACCCTCACCACCGACCCCCACCGCAAGGCGATGTTCATCAGCCTGGTCCTCTTCGCCTCGCAGATCCCCCTGTTCATTCTCGGT
Source organism: Tepidisphaeraceae bacterium (assembly GCA_050012375.1). GTDB lineage: Bacteria > Planctomycetota > Phycisphaerae > Tepidisphaerales > Tepidisphaeraceae > PALSA-1353. The sequence goes on along the minus strand of JBEKHH010000001.1, from coordinate 153,768 downwards.
CCCGTCGCGGGCGTGTGGGTCGATCGCATCAACCGTCAAAAGCTGCTGGTGACGACGCAGACTCTTTCGATGCTTCAATCGTTCGCCCTGGCCTGGCTCGCCCTGACGCATCGCATCGATCTCCCGCTGGCCGTCGGCTTGGCGCTGTTTCAAGGCCTGATCAATGCATTCGACATACCGGGCCGGCAGGCGTTTCTCGTCGAGATGGTGACCGACCGCCAGGACCTCGCCAACGCCATCGCCCTGAATTCCACCATGGTGCACAGCGCTCGCCTGATCGGCCCCGCGGCGGCGGGCCTGCTCATCCACTGGGTCGGTATGGGTTGGTGCTTTCTCCTCGACGGCTTCAGTTACCTGGCCGTCATCGCGGCGCTGATCGCGATGCGAATCCAGCCCCGGGCCCCGCGCCACCCCAAGTCCATCTTCCACGAATTTTACGACGGGCTGCGTTACGTGGTGGGGTTTCCGCCCGCTCGTGAATTGCTCCTGCTGATGGCCCTATTCAGCCTCTCGGGCATTCCCGCCATTATGGTGCTCATGCCGCTGTTTGGCATTCACTTCGGCGGAGCCGGCCGCGGCGACCTGGTTTATGGATTCCTCAGCGCGGCCTCGGGATTGGGTGCGCTCGTCGGCGCGATTCGCCTGGCTTCGCGCAAATCGGTCCTGGGCCTCGGGCGATTGATCGCGATGTCCTCCATGACCTACGCCCTGGCGCTCGCGGCGTTCGCGTTTTCCAACCGGCTGGCGATCTCGCTGGCGATCGTTCCCCTCGCTGGCTGGGGAATGATCACCAATTTCGCCGCCTCCAACACCATCCTGCAAACGCTCGTGGACGACGACAAACGCGGCCGCGTGATGAGCTTCTTCGCGATGTCGTTCATGGGAATGACCCCGTTTGGCGTGCTCATCGCCGGAGCGATGGCCTCGCACATCGCGCACGATCCGCTGCAAGCGGCGCGGCGGACGCTGCTCATCATGTCCGCGGTTTGCCTCGCGGCGTCGGCGCGGTTCTGGATCGTCCTGCCGGGGATTCGCAAATTCATCAGGCCGGTTTACGTGCGGCGCGGGATTCTGCCCCAGATCGCCGAGGGCTTGCAGATCACCGATGGGCCGCGGACGCTGGAGTCCTGAGGCGAGACAAATGCGCGCCGCAGGCTTATAAATTCCGCAACGTGTCGCCCCAGGCGCTGGAAAAATTTTTGCGGGATTTGCCGGGAAATGGCACGCTGGTTAAAGACCGCGGCTATCGCCAGGTGTGGCGATTCGCCTTCGAGGGACGCGGATATTATCTGAAGTTCTATCCCAGGCGGGGAATGGGGCTGAAACGTTTGTTTCGGGGGAGCCCGGCGCGCCGGGAATTTTTTCGACTTCAGGCGCTCCAGCGAGCCGGCGTTTCGGCGCCGCGGGCGGTCGCGGAATTGGTGGGGTTCAGACTCGGCGGAAAAATCGGCGATGCGGTGATTCTGGAAGCCATCGAGCCGGCGGTTGCCCTGGACCGCTACTTCACCGAGTTCAACATGAGGGGGGAAGAAATTCCCGACCGCTATCGCCTGGTGCAGAAGGTTTTGCGGCTGCTGCACCGCCTCGGAAAGGCCCGCCTGGGGCATGATGATCTTCACCTGGGAAATATGCTGCTGCGCGACGGGGAAATTTATCTGCTGGATGGCTACGCGATACGGTTTGGCGGATTGAAGCTGAATCACATGATGAAGCTGGCGCACAGCGTGCGCGGAGTGGCGAGCCGAACGGAGCGCCAGCGCGGGTGGAACGAACTGGGGCCGGGCGGGCGAATGCCGCGGCACAATCCGGTGAGCCGGCGACAGTGGCGCAAATTCATCGCCCGCACCCGAGGGGAAAACGACTATTTCGGTTTGCTGAAGTTCGGGGCCTGGCGCGGGCATTTTTTCAAGCAGTACAAATATCCGCGCCGCTGGGCGCCGGCCAGCGATCTTCGTGTGGGCGCGGAAGATTGGCGAGCGGCCTGGCCCGAGCTTTGGCGGCAGATTGAAGCCGATGAGCTGACCGTCATCAAGCGCGGGGCCAGCGGCGACGTGCTGGCGGGGGAGGTGACGCTCGGGGGGAGGCGCATCCAGATCGTCGCCAAGCGCCCGTTTAAGCGGCATTGGTATCGTTATCTGAACGAGATCGGCCGGGGGAGCCGGGCTTGGCGGGCATGGCACAAGGCCTGGGCGCTGACGGCGCGGGACATCCCGACGGCCTGGCCGCTGCTCGTGATGCAAAAACGAACCCTTGGTTATATCACGGACAGTGTCATTGTTTTTGAGCGGGTGGCGGGTTCGACGCTGGCGGCGGCGGATTTGGACGCCATGTCCGCCGATGATCGCGATAGGCTGATGCGCCGCACCGGCGGGGTCCTGCGCGGGATCGATCAGCTTGGGCTGGGGCATTTCGACGCCAAGGCCAGCAACTGGATCGTGCGGGAAGATGAGAAGACCGGCTCTCAGCCGGTGCTCGTGGACGTGGACGGGATTCGTTTCCGGCCGTGGACGGCGCTGGGAATTTCGCGGCTGCTCCGCAGCATGCGCGATCATCCGCAATATACCGTGGAGGACTCGCTGGCGCTGTGTCAGGGATACGCGCCGTTTTCCAGGACGGAGATTCGCCAGGAAGCGGAAAAATGATTTCGCTGAACGATCCATCGTTTTCGCCGCGGCGCGTGCTGATCATCAAGCCCAGCGCCATCGGGGACATCGTGCACGCGCTGCCGGTCTTGGCAAGATTGCGGCGGCGCTGGCCGGAGGCCCAATTGAGTTGGCTGGTGACGCCGCCTTTCGCGGAGCTGGTGCGGGGACATCCGCTCTTGGATGAGGCGATCCTTTTCGAGCGTGGCCGGTTTGGCCACGGCTGGCATAACCCCGCAGCGCTTTGGGACCTTGGGGGATTTATCCTCCAATTGCGCAGGCGGAACTTTGACCTGGTCATCGATCTTCAGGGACTGTTCCGCAGCGCGTGGGTATCGGCGGCGAGCGGGGCGCCGCGACGGGTGGGATTCTCCAACGCCCGCGAATTTGCGCCGCTGTTTTATACGGACTTGGTGAATTGCTCGTGGAAAAATGACCATGCCGTGGAGCGATACCTGAAGATCACCGCGGCGCTGGGGTGCGCCGACGGCCCGGTGGAGTTTTGCTTTGCGGTGGACGAAGACGACCGGCGGCACATCGAGCAAATGATTCCCGTGGGAACGGATTTCGCCGTGCTCTTGCCGGGCACGAATTGGGCAACCAAGCAATGGCCGGTGGAGCGGTTCGCGGAGTTGGTTCTTCCGCTGAAACAGCGCTTTGGCTTGGAAAGCGTCGCCGCGGGCGCCGCCGAGGATGCCAAGCTGACAGGCCGGATTCCCGCCAAGTTCGATTTGACGGGGAAAACGAATCTGCGGCAGATCGTGGCGCTCTTGGAGCGGGCCAGGCTGGTGGTGGGGAATGACACCGGACCCATGCACGTGGCGGCCGCGCTGGGGATACCGCTGGTGACGCCGTATGGGCCGACCGATCCGACCCGCACTGGGCCGTTTGGACGGGCGGACAGCGTGGTTCGGCTGAAGTTGCCCTGCATGCCGTGTTATTCGCGAACCTGTTCACATTGCAGTTGCATGACGTGGCTGGAGGTTGAGGCCGTGCTCCGCGTCGCCGAGGAGCAGATTGGGGGGCAGGCGGGCGTTTGATATGGACAGTTAAAATCAAATGTGTTCACATATGGAGTTATAGTGATTTGAATGTAAAACCATTGATTTAAAATACTTATTCCATTATTCTGTTATTGCTCACATTAAGATTAGGTTAGTTTTGTCCAAACGTTTGTTCGTTGGTCTAACGGCGGATACACTCGAATAAATCAGTTCCAGGAAGGTCTAATTATGACTGCTCAACTACGATCTGCTTTTCGAGCGGTGATTCTTCCGTCTTCCGATGCGTATCGGCAGGATACCCCAACGCGGCGGCTGTTGGGGGAATTAGGGCACGATGTTGCGCGTGCGGCTTCCCCTGAACATGCGCTGGAGCTGATCAACTCCGATCACACGGATTTGCTGGTAGTGGATATCACCCAAAGCGCCAATCGTGAATTGTTCGAATCGCTTTGTGAGTTGCCGGAATCGAAACGTCCGGACCAGGTGGCCGTCTTCACCGATTCAATCGATACCCAGCTTCGCGAATGGCGGCGAAGGGTGGCTCCGTCACAGGTCCATGTTTTTCTCAAGCCGCTTCATATGCACGGGCTCCTCGGGGTATTGAGACGGATGGAGCAGCAACAACGCGCCAAGGTGGACGCGTAGCCGACGCTTCCCGCGGCCCTTCCGGCACGCGGCTCAACCATTGCTCTTATTGTGCTGCGCCGTTTGCGTTTAATAGGGTGATCGGACGGTCGGCGTCCGTGTGCCGCAGCATTGTCGTCACGTCCTGCGCGGAATTCTTTTGCAAATCGGGAATGCCTTCGGCCTTTGTCTCTGGATCGCTTGCCGGGCCATACACGTGATACTGATACAACAGGTGCTCGGTGGCCTCGTTGAGGGTTTGCTGAACTGTACCGAGGGTGTCGGCGAGGAAGTCCATGCTGGTGCCCTTTAACTTCTGCCGCCAGTCGGACAGTAGCACGACGATCGCGTAGATATTCAGATTGCCGTCGAATCCAATCGTGCCATATCCCTGCACGCCCGCGGCCGGGGCGCTGACCACCGCGTTCTGCAATTCGATGATTCTATTGCGGACCCGGAAGAGCGCCGCTGCCTGCCCGATCGACAGGGCATCTTTGGCGAGGTGGCTGCTGCTGGTGATCTTCTTGAGCGCGGGAATGTCCCACAGATCGCCCCCATACAACTCGAACTGTCCCTCGGCCTGAAGTGAATCGACGACCGCTTGCGCGCCTCCATGCGCCTTGCCCGAGATGGAGCTGTGGACATCGGCCAATCCCTGCAAATTGACTCCTCCGGATTTGGGATGGACGGCAAGGGCAACGACCTTCGGGACGCTGATGCGGTCGATGAAGACGTTAGCGGAAAACGCGTTGGGGACGGCCATCGCGAATCTGCCTCGCTCGAGCCGCAGCCTGCCGTCGAGCGTGCGGCATTGGAAATTGGGGACCTGAACCAAGTCCTGCGTGGCCTCGGCGTCGAACTTGATTTGAAAGACATTGAAGCGGGGATTCAGCACCGCCACCGTCGTGTTGTCGCATGAAAGAAGCAGATCATAATCCAGCGGCTTACGGCGGGCGCGGTCGAAGGCCCCATGGCCGGTAAAATAGAATTCACCCCCCGGCTGTGCTTTTCTGAAAGCGACGTCCAGCGGCGGCGGGTAGTCTGCATTGGGAGGATGGAAGGACAGCACGCCGTTCAAATCCGAGCAGCGGACCACGCCGTGCTTCAATTGGCCCAGCGCCACACGCGCGGAGCTGAGCTGGAATCGGTCCCTTCCATAATGCGCCTGCAAATCCCGCAGGATGAGCATTCCCCTGGCCAGGCGGATGGGCGGACCGCTGATATTGGAAACGGGCAGGGGAAAAGTCGGCGGCTGAACCGAGAGATTGTTGAATACCAGTTGGCCGCCTCCGGAGGCATCCTTCAAGTCGGCGTCCGGGGAGACGGGTCCATTCATCGCCGCGGTGAATTCAGCCGAACCGGAGACATCGAGGCCGCCGGTGGCCGGCAAATCGATGGCCCGGCTCAGCGTGGCATCGATGTTCTGGAGGGACCAGGTCCAACGTCTGGCATCGATGTCGAAGCGGGCGCCCGGCTTGAGGGCGAAAATTCCGTTCCCGCTGCGGGCGACAAAATCGCTGATGATCAGCGACGCCCCCTTAGCATCGGCCGCCGACAGAATCTTGAAATGCAGGTCCCCGAGCTTGAGCTGCATCTCCGGCGAAAACGCGGCGCCGTTCTGCAACGACAACGTCGAGGAAAATGAATTGGCCTGGGGATGATGGACATCGCCTTGTGCGGCCCCCTCCAGAACGAGGGTGCCGCCCACGCGATAGCGGCGAAGAATTTCCTGATATTTCGGCGGGAGCTGGTCCATTCCTTCTTCGCCGGCCTGGGCTTTGACCGCGAAGTGATCGATCGTTGCCGTCAGATCGTCCACGTTGAACGAGCCTTTGGCCTGGAATTGGGCGGCGGAAAGATTATTGGCGTCGATGTTGAAACCGTAATCGGCCGGCCCTTGAGGCGAGGTGTCGATGTGGAAGCTCAAGCGGCTCCAGATGGTCGGCGGCGCGTTGCCGCGGCGGCGATCTTCATACACCACCTGCCCGTCCTCGATGGCCAGATGACGCAAGCGAAGCAGATCGGAGAATTTCCGGTTGTTGGGCTGGTGCTTGCCGCTGGTATCCGGGCGGAGCAGGCCGCTTTCTCCGGCGAAGCCTTCGGGGGTTCGGACCAAATGCGCCGATGGCCCGCGGATGGTGAGGTCTTCCACCACCAGCGGCTCGCCCGGCAGCGGCAATTGCGCAAGCCTCAGGCTGAGTTCCTCAACGTCCAGCAGGTCGGCCTGTCCGGAAGAATTGATGGCGACGAGCTGGCAATTGCGGGCGACGACGCCGTAAGGCGGATGGTAGGACAGATCGCCGATGATCAGATGTGCGTAGAGCCGCTTCTCGATGCTGGACATCAGCTCATGCTTGAGAAGCGGAGCGACGGAAAAACGGATTGCGATCAGCAGAACGAGGATGACCGCGGCGAGGGCCGCGAGGAGCTTTCGCCGGCGATGCTTGCCCAAAGATAAGTTGAGCGGCCCCAGGTGCATGTCGCAGCAATGATAACGATGCAAGGGGCCGGATGCATATCTTCAGATCGCCAATTGGAACTGGGCGCGGAGAAGGAACTCGTTGTGCGAGTTGTTCTGAAGGATATCCAAATAGTTCACGTCGGTGGGAGAACCATTAGGGAGCCAGGAACCGTCGATCGTGATTTTCGCCGTCTGGCCGTAGAGATAATAGTTGGCCCCGATGCTGATTTCATCGATGTTGTCCTGAATGATGCCCGGCTCTGCCCTGCCGTCGAGATGGGTGTAGTCCCATCGGATGAACGGCTCGAAGCGGGTTGTGACCAGATAGGCGGCCTGGAGGAGCAACCCGGAATCGTAATAGCTGCCGGGGCTGACGCCGCGATTGGTGTACAGGTTTCGGTAGGCCCCGAGGTATGCGCCGTAGAAGGCCCAGCCGCTGGTCGTGTTGAACTGTGCATCGACGGTGTGGAAGAGGATTTTGTTGGCGCCGGATTCGGAATAATCGAACCCCCCGCCGAGGACGAGGATGTTCTGTTTGTCGCCGCGGGCCGAGAACTGATCGTATTCGTAGAACGAGTTGATTTCCGGAGCGCGCTCGCCGATGGCCAGGTATTCGCCGCGACCGAATGCGCCCCAATCCGTGGGCGCCAGTCCCGCCCCGGCGCCCACGACGGCTCCCGAGCCGGCGGCCCCATACGCCGAGTCGTTCCCGCCGTTGTATCCATCGTCCACGCCGATCTCGCCGCGAAGGCGGTCCTGGTCATAGATCATCGCCCCGCCTTGAACCCGATTGGTTTGTCCCCCGCCGATCAGGGAATCCACCAGTGATCGATCGACGGCCATCAGGCGGCTGGGCAAAAGGTTCCGCTCATGCCAGAGCGGGTCCTTGAACTGCCCGAGTTTGACCGCCAGGGGAGATTGCGCGCTGACGCGATACATCACGTAGGCGTCGAGGAGCTTGGCCTGGCTCATCTCGGCGTCGTCGGCGACCAGGACGTAGTAATTCAGCAGCGGCGTCAGCGCGTTGCCGTCGACCGAAAGCCGAAGCCGCGTGATCTCAAAACCATTTTTGGTGTCATCGCCTTGCTTGCCGGTGATTCCGCCGTGGCCGGGAAGGATGCGATTTCGATCTTCCGCGGAATAGCGAGCCTGCAACAGCAGACTGGGATGCAGTGAAAAAGCGCCGTCATCGCTTTGGATGATGAAGCCGACATTGGGGTCGTAACCCATCGGCGCGGGGCTCGTGGAAAGAAGCTGACTTCGCCGGTCGGCGTCATCGACGATTGCGCCCATCACGTCGGCTGGATCGCATCGGGGCTTGGCGGGATGGCTTTCGAGCGCGTCGATCCTGGCTTGCAGGTCCTGAATTTTTTTCTGCATCGCCTGCGTGCTGGCGGGTTGCGTTGCCGCCGGCGGGGTCGCGGCGGGGCAGACCCGCGCCAGCCAGGCCAGACTGAGCAAAGCGGCGGCAGTTGCAAACGCCCAACGCATCGGTCCTCCCCAAAAAGCCGCAGGCTGAGTCCAATGGCTCAGCCTGCGATTCACAGTCATTCGCGAGTGCCCTTCGCCGGCCGGGCTTAAATCGCCAACTGGAACTGAACGCGCCCGACCCATTCGGAGTGACCCTGGTTGGCCAGAATCCCCAGACCCGGAGCATCCACCGCCGAGCCGTTGGGCAGGAAGGACAGGTCGCCGGTGACTTTGGCACGGTATCCGTACAGGTAGTAATTCACGCCGACGGTGAATTCGTGATTGTTTGCCGTCGCCTTGCTGCCGGGACCCGGATTCTTGTTGCCGAAGGCGGCAACATCGGCAAAGCGGCTGTTGAGAATCGCCAGGTCGTAGCGGGCGAACCCCTCGATCTCTGGAGTGAACTTGTACCCACCCTGAGCGATGAAGCCGAAGTTGGGATAAGTCCCGGAAATGGCCTGGTTCAAGGCGGATTGGGGCGGCTGGCCGTTGTCAGAGAAGGCGGCGTAGTTTTCCAGCAGGGCCGCGTAAAGGTTCAGGCCCGTTGGGCTGGTGTACTGGCCATCGATGGTGAGGAAGATATTGTCGAAGTTGGCGGCTTCGGTCCACTCGAAACCACCGCCGGCGATGATCGAGTCGGTCTTGTCGCCTTCCGCGGAGAGGGAATTATATCCGTCCCACGCGGTCTCATCGCCCAGGACTTTCACTTCCACGCGCCCGGACCAGCCGAAGTCCGTCGCCGGAAGATTGGCGCCCGCGGGCGTATTGAAGAATGGCGTGTTGGCGGTGTTGTAGCCGTCGGTGAGGTCGAATTCGCCGCGGATGAAATCGCTGTCGTATTTGAGGCCGATGCCCTGAACGCGCTCAGCGCCGTTGTTCAGCCCGGTGTTGCCGCCCAGCAGCACGCCCACGAGGGAGCGATCGACCGCCAGCAGGTGGCCGTCATCGACATTGCTTTCGTGCCAGACCGGATCGACGAACTGTCCGGCCTTTAGTCTGATCGGGGAAGTATCGCCAAAGCGATAGGTGCAGTAAGCGTCCTGAAGCGTTTCGCCGCCCCCGGTCGACGGGGTGTCGATCATGAGGTAATACTGGAGATTCATGACGTGGCCGTTGGCGCCCAGCATCAGGTGATGGATTTCGAAGCCGTCGGTTTCCTTGCTTCCGGAGCCGGGAACGGCCGCGCCGCCGTTGGGGTGGTTATTTGCCGCCGGCTGAATGGATTGACGGTCGTTGATGGCGCCGCGGAATTGAGACAGGACCCAGGGATGAAGGTAGAAATTCCCGTCATCGCTGGAAATGTGGAATCCCGTGGCCGGATCGTAGCCGCTGCCGACGGTGCCGGGCGACAATAGTTGGCTTTGGCTATTGGCGTCGGATTGGATTTTGCTCATCGTCGCCGCGCCATCGGAGGTGGACTGCGCCTGCGTTTGATTCTGTTGCGCTTCGAGCGCCTCGACCTTGCTCTCAAGCTGATCGATTTTCTGCTGCATCTGCTGAGTGGATGCATCGTCGGCGCGAGCCGCGCCGGCTCCCAATCCGATGGCTAGCACAACGAGAGCCGGACACACCCGGCGTCTGGACGCAAACATGATGGGCTCCTTTCCTTGGAGGGACAAAAACCGCCGCAATCGCTTCAACCCGGCAAACGCAATAAGCCGCCGTCCCTGGCGCGATCCTCCGGAGCGATCCGGGGTGATCGCTCGTTACATCCTTCGGTTAGGGAGGGTTTGCAGGACTACTTTTTTTCGGGGGACGGTGGTCCGATAACGCGGAAATTGCCTCAATTAGCGGGGAAGGAACTGGATTATGCGACTTTTTGTAATGGCGGTCGCTTAATGCGATCCGGCCGCCTTCGCCGGCGAATTGCCCCAAAACCGTCGCGAAGCCGCAACCAGAAAACTCTTGTTATCAATCTCGGCAAGTCAGTACCATAGGGGCGACCGCCTTGGGACCAGATGGCCTTGGCCGCATGGAATGGCTTGGCCTCGCCAACGAACTGGGAAGGATTCGCCGTATGTTTTCGCCTCGGACAAGCTTCAATTCCCGGGGTCGCAGTCAGTCCAGCCTCCGCGCTCGAACCGGAGTCGAAAGACATCCGCGGCTCCCCATCGAGCCCCTGGAAAGTCGCGTGCTGCTAAGCAGCAGCTACACGTACGGCTCGGCGACCATTCACTTCACCGCCGAGACCGGCCCGGTTGTGGAAATCGCCAACGCCGCGGCGGTGAGTACGACCACGACGGTGACGTCATCTTCAAACCCGGCGATCGTGGGAAATCTCGTCACGTTTAGCGCCCAGGTCACCGCCGCCAGCGGGTCCCCCGCGGGAAACGTCACCTTCTTCGACGGCTCCAGCGTCATTGGCACTTCGGCCATCAACTTCTTCACCAATCAGGCCACCTTTTCCACCTCTTCGCTATCGGTCGGCCTTCACAGCATCACCGCCAGCTACATCGGCTCCAGCGGCTTCGCCGCCAGCACCTCCTCGGTACTCTCTGAGACGATCAACCCCGCCGGAACCCTCACCGTCACCACGCTGGCCTCATCGGCCAACCCCATCGAGGCCGGACAGGTCCTGGCCTTGACCGCGACCGTCACCGCTCCCGCCGGCGGCGTTCCCACCGGCAGCGTCACCTTCTTCGACGGCTCAACCCTCATTGGAACCGCCGCCATCAACTCCCTGACCAATCAGGCCATCGGCTTCACCCGATCCCTCTCCGTCGGCACGCACAGCCTCACCGCCGTTTATGGCGGGGCTCCCGGTTTTGTCTCCAGCACCTCCGCCGTCTTGAGCCAGACGGTCGATCCCGTCGCCGTCACCACCAAAACCACGCTGGTCGCATCGGCTAACCCCATCAAGCTGGGCCAAACCATCGCCCTGACCGCCACCGTCACCTCCGCCGGCGCTTCACCCACCGGAACCGTCACCTTTTTCGATGGCTCAACCCTCATCGGCACCGTGGCCATCGATCCCACCACTCAGCAGGCCATTGGATTCACCAATTCACTGACCCTCGGCACGCACAATCTCACCGCCGTCTACAACGGCGCCGTTGGATTTGCCGCCAGCACGTCGCTCGTGTTGCAGGAGACGGTACACGCCTAATAGAAATATTTGGGCGCTGTGCGCCGAATGTTATCGCTGGGCGACGGCCGGGTTGATGGCCGGTTCCAGATGAGCCGCCGTGGCGGTGCGCGTGACCAGTCGCGAAGTGGCGGGCCACACCGTGCCGAACCAAAGGACGGCGACCATCGAAATCCCCACGGCAACCAGAACGGGCAGGGGATGATGGATCGGCTTGTTCACAGCCGGCTGCTGGCGAAATCGGGGACCGGGCGTTTCCGAGGCCAGGAATATCGCGCTGACGATGCGCAGGTAATATCCGGCGCTGACCGCCGCATTCACCACCAGAATGACCACGAGCCACGTCAAATCCGCCTTCCAGGCCGGCAGAATCAGGAAGAATTTGCCGAAGAATCCCACAGTCAGGGGCAGGCCGATGAGGCTGAAGCAACTCACCGCCATGGCCAACCCCAAAAGCGTGTGCTCGCGTCCGGCCCCGGCGATGTCGTCAAAGGTTTCGGCGCTGGTGGCGGGCTGATGGAGCCGGCTGGGCAGCAGGATCAGAACGCCGAACGCGGCGACGTTCATCAGTCCGTAGGCCGTGAGATAGAACAGGATTCCCTGTAGGGCCGTGGATTGGATCTCATAATCCGCCGTGCTGACCAGAGCGGTGACCCCGACGAGCATGTAGCCGCTGTGTGCGATCGAGCTGTAGGCGAAGATGCGCTTGATGTTGACCTGGACGAGCCCGAGGACGTTGCCGACGGTCATGGTGAGGGCGGCCAATACCCATAACAGCTTGACGATCTGCGGGGCGATGTGCCAGGTGCCGCCGGTGACGGCGAAGAGGACTTTCAGCAGTGCGACGAATCCGGTGATTTTGGGCACGAAGCTGAGCAGCGCGGTGACGGGCGTGGCCGCGCCCTGATAGACATCGCCGGCGTAAAAATGGAGCGGGACGACGGCCATCTTGAACGCGAAGCCCGCGATCAGCAGCACCACCGCCAATATTTGCCAGGGATTCATAGGGGTTAGGGAGTCCATGCGCTCGGCAATCACGTCGAGCCGGGTGGTTCCGGTGGTCCCGAAAAGATAGCTGAATCCGAAGAGCATGATGGCCGCGGCCATGGCGCCGAGGAAGAAGTATTTGACGCCCGCTTCCTGGGCGATGGCCCGCGGGGCGGAGATGCTCACCATGATGTAGGTGGGAATGCTGGCCAGCTCGATGCCGAGGAACAGGAGCATGATGTCATTGGCTCCGGCGACGATGAAAATACCGGCGATGGACAGAAGCATCAGGCCGAAGAACTCGCAGGCTTCGGCGCCGAAGTGGTGCGCCGGGCCGCCGGTGGCCTCGCGGTCGCTGGGCCAGGCCAGCAGCACCAGCAGCACGCCAATCGCCGAAGAAAGCAGCTTGATGTAACGTGCGAATTCGTAAATGTGGACGGTGTTCCAGCGCAGATCGACCCGCGGGGCGCTGCCGGCGATGGCTGAAAATTGGGAAACCCCCGCGACGATCAGGGCCAGGATCGCCAGAACCGGGGCGCCACGCCGCGTCGAGGCTTTGTTCGAGACGCCCATCAGCATCAGCACGCAGGCGGCCGTGCAGAGCACGACTTCCGGGAGCATGGCTATGAGAAGGTCCTTCATGGATTTAGCGCCAGTTCGGTCGGAGAGACGGGCACGCGCCGCTGCCCAACGCCGCGAATTGATGAGCCGTTATTCAGGGACAAATCATGCATAGTTAGCGGCGGTGCGTAGCACCGCGGGTTCCGCCCATGTCCCGGAATCGCGGTCGCCCATTGAGATGAGTCCGTTGCATTCAGGATCGGCTCCTGGATGCGCGTGACCGCGTCGTTCATCGAGCGCAGAACGCCGGAGGGATATACGCCCAGCCATACGACCGCCAGTGCGAGCGGGACGAGGATCGCGATCTCGCGGGCGCCGATGTCGCCGGGGATGTGTCCGTGCTCGTGGACAGCCGGCGTCTTGAGCGGGCCGAAGATGATGCAGGCGACCATGTGCAGCATGTAAACCGCGCCGAGGATGATGCCGAGCGCGGCAAATCCCCCGAACCAGACCCCGAGGTATTGCGAAGTGAACGCGCCGAGAATCGTCAGAAACTCGCTGACGAATCCGTTGAGGCCCGGCAGGCCGATGCTGGCGAGCGTGAAGAGGACGAAGAAGAACGCGAGGATGGGCATGCGTCGTGCCAGGCCTGAAAGCTCGCGGATGTCGCGAGTGTGATAGCGGTCGTAGATCATTCCGACGACGAGGAACATCGCGCCGGTGCTCAGCCCATGGTTGATCATGTAGAGCACGGAGCCTTCGATGCCGTAGGTGTTGAGGGCGAGCATGCCCAGGACGCAGAATCCCAGGTGGGACACGGAACTGTAGGCGACGAGTTTTTTGACGTCGGTCTGCACCCAGGCGACCAGCGCGCCGTAGATCACGCCGATCACGCACAAGATGCCCAGCACGTGGATCGTGTGCGGGAAAGCAACGGCATGAGCGGCGAGGATTCCAATCGGCAGAGCCAGGCGAAGCAGGCCATAGGTGCCCAACTTCAGCAAAACGCCGGCGAGGATGACGCTGCCGGCCGTGGGGGCCTCGGTGTGGGCCAGGGGCAGCCAGGTGTGCACGGGAAAGAGGGGGACCTTGACGGAGAACCCGGCCAGCAGCGCCAGCAGCACCCAGAATCGCTCGGAATCGCTGAGCGAATTGCGCGCAAAATCGACGATTTGGGCGATGTCGAACGTTCCGGCCCGGTAGCCCAGATAAATCGCGCCGGCCAGGGTGAAGACCGAGCCGGTGAAGGTGAAGAGGAAGAATTTTCCGGCCGCGCCCCGGCGCTCGGGACCGCCCCAAATGCCGATGATGAAAAACATCGGGATCAGCGTGAGTTCGAAGAAAATGTAAAAGACCAGGATATCACGAGCGACGAAAACCCCCAGCATCGCCGCCTGGAGCAGCAGCATCCACGAGTAATATTCGCGCGGGCGGTCCTGGATGGATTCAAAGCTGGACCAAACGGCCAGCGGCATCAGCAGGGCCGTCAGCAGGACCAGCCAGAGGGCAATCGAGTCGATCCCCAGGGAAAAAGACGCGTTGAACGGCAGCGCGAGATGGGCATTATCAAACGTGAATTGGAATCCGGAACCGCCATATTGAAATGCGCAGGCGATGATGATGGCGACAAGCAACGTTGCCAGGCTGATGAGCAGCGCCCAACTCCTGGCGGCGGCGACGGGCAAGAGCGCGCCGAGAAGAGCGCCGGCGGCGGGAACGAGCAGCAGAAGGATCAGCAGAGGACTATTCATCTTTCCATTTCAGTCAGTGCGTGAAGATCATGAGCAATATCACCGCCAGGCCCAAAAGCATCGCCGCTCCGTAGCCCTGCAAATAACCGCGCTGCGTGGAAAACTTCAGGAAATAGCCGGTCAACTGGCAAATCCAGCCCGCCATGTTGACCAGCGTGTCGATGATCCATCGGTCGAAGCGATAAGAGAATTCGCCGAGCGTGCGAAGGGGATTGACGATCGCCCCCTGGTAAATCTCATCGACCCGGTATTTGGCTTCCAGCAGACGGGTGAGCGGGCCGAGGTCTTCGGCCAGCTTTTCGCCGCGGGCGCGATCCTTAAGGTGCAGGACATATGCCGCGAAGATGCCGGCGATTGAGATCAATCCGCTGAAGACCATTAATGCGGAAACGATCGGCACGTGTGCGCCGGCTTCGGCAGGTTGTCCCATTCCCTCGACGAGATGCGGGGCCGGGGCAGCGTGAGCGACCGCCATCTCGTAAGAACCCGCAAGCGACGGGCTGGTCCCCAGGAAATTGCCCAGATGCGGTCTGGGGAAATTGAAATAGCCGGCCAAGAGTGCTCCGACGGTCAATAGCGCCAGCGGAAGCATCATCACCATCGGCTCATGATTGTGGTGCTCGTCGTGGTGATCGCGTGAACTTTGCGCATGGGCTTCTGCCGGTGGATGCGCAACCACCAGCGGACCCTGGAACACCCGGAAATAAAGCCGGAAGGTGTAATACGCGGTTAAAAAAGCCGTGAAGAGCAGGACCAGCCCGAGAAACGTACTGCGACCAAACGCGGCGGCGACGATCTCGTCCTTGGAGAAGAATCCGCTGAACAGAGGGAAGCCCGCCAGCGCCAGGCAGCCGACCAGCATGAACACATGCGTCTTGGGCAGGATGCGCTTGAGGCCGGACATTTTGCGCATGTCCAACTCGCCGGACATGGCGTGCATGACCACGCCGGAACTCAGGAACAGCAGGGCCTTGAAAAATGCGTGGGTGACGAGATGAAACACGCCGGCGACCGGGGCGAGACATCCCACGCCGACGAACATGAATCCAAGCTGGCTGATGGTGCTGTACGCGAAGACTCTCTTCAGATCGAATTGCCGGAGTGCGATGGTTGCCGCCAGGAGCGCGGTGAAAGCGCCGATGGCGGCGATGGTCAGCATGGCGGCGCTGTTGGAGACGAACAGCGTGCCGCACCGGGCGATCATGTAAACGCCGGCGGTGACCATCGTGGCGGCATGGATCAGGGCGGAAACCGGCGTCGGGCCTTCCATCGCATCGGGCAGCCAGACGTACAGCGGAAACTGCGCCGATTTTCCGAACGCTCCCAGCATCAGCAGGAACGGGACCCATTTCATCGCCGTGGGAACCCATGACGCATTGACGCCCGGAATTAGCCGAAGCCGCTCGAGCGGCAGCGTGGCCAATTCAAGCACCCCGCTGTGCGTTCCGACGCCCGCGCCGAAATAGCTGATCGTGCCGAACGTCAGGAAGATCAGCATGATGCCCAGGCCGAACCCGAAGTCGCCGATGCGGTTGACGAGGAACGCTTTTTTGGCGGCGGCGACTGCCGAGGGACGCTCGTAGTAGTAGCCGATGAGCAGATACGAACACAATCCCACGCCTTCCCACCCGAGATACAGCATGATGAAATTGTTCGCCATCACCAGGCAGGTCATGGAGAAGATGAACAGGCCCATGTAGGCGAAAAAACGGAAATAGCCCTCTTCGCCCTTCATGTAGCCGGCGGCATAAACGATGATGAGAAACCCGATGCCGGTCACCACGCACAGCATCACGGCGGTCAGGGAGTCGAAGAAACAACCGGCGGTGGCTTTGAAGGACCCGGCCTCGATCCACGTGTACCAATCGACCACGCCGTTCAGCGGCTTGCCCTCGCGCCACAATCCCAACATCGCCAGCAGCAGAGAAAGGGACATGACCGCGCTGATCGCCACGCCGATCCACACCGGCCAGTGCGATCGGCCGCGCAGCACCTTTGCCCCCAATGCCCCGGCGATCATCGCGCCGATCAGCGGCAGTAGCGGAATCAGGTAGGAATATTTGACCGCAAACAGCGCGTCCATCACCTCACCATTTCAAGTCGCGCCACGCATCGGCATCGAGCGTGTTCTTCGTTCTAAACAGCAAAATCACCAGCCCCAGCGCCAGCGACGCCTCCGAAGCCGCGATCACCAGGATGAAAATCACAAATGCCTGGCCCGCCAGGTTGTTTGTGTACCGGCTGAAAGCGATCAGGTTGATGGCCACGCCCTGGAACATCAGTTCGGTGCACAGAAAGATGACGATCATGTTCCGGCGGGTGATGAAGCCGATCAGGCCGATCACAAACAGGATCGCCCCGACGGCCAGGTAATGTTGAAGCGCGAGAAGTTCCATAGCCAAGTCAGGTCTGCGGAAAGGATTTTTGTTTGGGATTGGTCGTGCCGTAAACCGGAATGCTCCGCGGATCGTCGTTGACCGGCGTGGCATTGGCCGAGATCGTCTCGATGCTCGGCTCGAACCTCTGATCGATGTCGGCAACCTGGCGACGGGCGATGACGATGGCGCCCACCATGCTGACCGCCAAAATCAACCCTGCCAGCTCGAAGTTCACCATTTGATTCTGAAACAGATACTGTCCAATCGATTGCGTCGAGCCGTGAACCTGTTCGTCGGCGGATAAACCAGCGGCCGGGGGCGAAATATTGAACTGCTCCAGTCCCTCCGCCTTGTCGAGGATGACGAAAAGGAGCACGCCCATGAGGGCAAAACCGACGCACGCGGCCGTGAATGGTTCCCGGCTCTGCACGTCGCACTCGGCCAAACCAGCCAGCGGCGAGCGGTCGCCAACAGTTTGCGCTGAAGCCGCCAGCATGATCACGAAGACATAAGTGATGAGAATGGCCCCGGCGTAGATCAGCACCAGCGCCGCGGCCAAAAACTCCGCATACATCAGGATAAACAGCCCGGCGCTGGCAAAAACCGTCAGCACGAAATAAAGCGCGGAGTAAACCGGCCGCGGATGCGTGATCACGCGAACGGCCCCGACGACGGCGATGGCGGAGAATATCCAAAAATACGGTCCGGTATCGGAACTGGCCGGTCCCACGACGGTGCGAAAGAGAATCAACCCCAATATCAGTCCCGCGACGATGAGGAGCACAGAGCCCAATTTCGGCGATTGTTTTCGTCCCGGCAGCAGCAGAAGCGTCCCCACGCCCCCTGCGGTGCAAAGAACGAGGATGACCATCGGCTCGATGAGGTAATTCGTCGAACCGGCAACCGCCAAGGGCTGCAATAATGAAAGAAAACCAAGCATGGGAAACAAGGCCGCAAAGTCTAAGAACGGCCTTATGGCTTTGCAAGGAGGATGGGCGGGAATTGCGGACTGGGCGGTGTAGCGCCCAATTGTGGTCCGCCGAAATCGCATTGGCGCCAATACCCGAGAACGATCTCACGCGGAGACGCGAAGACGCGGAGCAAAAACCCGGCGCCTTCTTCTCCGCGTGCTCCGCGTCTCCGCGTGAGATTTGACTTCAATCGGCCGCCGAGTCACAAGAATAGGTTGCACCCCGGCCATACCGGAATTGCGAACAAAGCGCGGAGATTCGGGGCCCTCCCAACTTACGTGCCGGTTGTTGACTTAGTTGAGTAAACACGGTACACTATCGAATGATGGGCCGGCTCGGGAAACATATCCAAACATTGAGACGAAAGCGGGAAATCACAATCCGCGCGCTCGCGGATGCTGTAGGAAAAACTCCGGGATACCTCTCTCGCGTCGAAGCTCGCGACGAAATTCCGTCACCAGATCTCATCTGCTCGATTAGCGAGGTCCTGCAAGAGAAACCAGAGAAACTCCTTGATCTGGCGAAGATGGACCTAATGCAGCGGACGGAACATCAGATTGAACGCAAAGCTTCGGAAGCCCTCAGCCTGTACCGGAGGTCCCGATGAGGCCGTCAAAACCGAAGGTGATCGCGCCCAATTGGACGAAGGAAGAAATCGTCGCCGCAGCCGGACGCCTGGGCAAACAGTATGAGGATATTGTCGGCCGGGACTATATTTTGATGAATGGCCTTCATTTCGATGATGTCTACGAAAAGCTGCTTTTCCCGAAATTCAACATCGACCTCTACGAAGATGATGACTTGGGAAAGGATGCAGATGGTAATCAGCTCCTCGGGCGCTACGACGTGGCGGACAACGCGGCCCATTTGGATCGTTCAATCTCGCGGGAGGCCAACGACCCGCGGCGTATATTTACATGCTGGCATGAGGTGGCCGGCCACGGGGCTCTTCAAGGTTCGTGGTTGCGGAAACAGCTCCGATTAACCGGTGAATTTGAATCGATTGACGTAACGGAATTCAGCCTATCTGCATCCATCGAACGCCGACTCGAATGGCAGGCTAATCTTTTCGCATCGCGGCTAGCTGCCCCGGATTGGCTTGTCAATTACGCAATTAGGAAGACATTCCGGCCAAATCGTCCGTTCATTTTCTATGAACCATGTATCTATTGGCTGGACGTTCAAGGTCTGGCGATCCGAAAATTCATTGTTGATCCAGGTGACCTTTGCGGCTGGATCGGTTCGAAGATATCCGGCTATTTCGGCGGCTTATCTGGTGAAGCGATCGGCTATCGAATTGCGAACCTCGGCTGGGTTCAGGATCGCACGGCCCCGGACCTACACTTGCGCCGGGCGGTACGGAGCAAAGCAATGGTTGGATCGCTGCTAACGGTGTAGGCGGCCAAGCGGCAGAAATGAAATTGCTCGAGCGCCGATCCTTGTATAGTCCGGGCCTTCTCACAGAATAACCTGACCAAACAATGAAAGACAAAGACCAAATCAGTGATGACGAACTCCGTAATGCGCTGATTCGCTCAGGGTATCTACTGGAAACCCGCGTTGCTCGCGTATTTCAGGATCGTAGCACGTACGTTGAGCCGAGTTCGGTCTATTTAGACCCTACCGGCGAGGCTTCACGCGAACTTGATGTGTTTGCGATGGACGGGACGGAAGTCAGCAACATCGGCTACATCTTCTCAGTTCACCTTGTCGAATGTGTCAACAATCCGCAGCCTTTCGCTTTGTTCACCTACACCGCCGCGCATTTGGAGTATTTCGCGCCCCAACGATTGCATTACGCTGGCCTACCCATCAAGATTCATAACCGGAAACGCGAGCTGCCACTTCTGGAATTTCTGGCTGGCTCCAAAGGCATTCCTCTTCACTACAAATCCGGGACTGTCGCCACCCAATATTGTAGTTTCAAGAGGAAGGCGAAGAATGATAAGGAATGGATGGCCTTCCACGAGGATGCTCACTTCGGAAGCATCCACGCCCTATGCAGCGCCGTCGAGCACAGAGCCAAACTTTACTACGACGGTTTTCGGAGAGGCCCAAAAGAGAAACTCAACATAGAGTTCTATTATCCAATTCTTGTGCTTCAAGGTCCGCTACTCACAGTTAAACAAACACCCGATTTTCACATTTCCCCCGCTGAACATGCGGGCCTGTTGCAGACCACCTTCTTCGGCCAACGTGAACAATCCTACCAAATCGACGTTGTTACAGAGGAATATTTGCCTTCCCTCTTGGACACAATCCGCCAAGAGCAACAGACGATTGCAGAAATGATCCGCGATCGTCGGCGACAAATTATGCGGGCCGTTACCATCATCTCGGCAGCGCTTGATGCGCCAAACGCAAACGCCCGCCAAATCATGGAGTTGTCGAAATAGGCTTCCTGCAGGCTCACATCTCCAACGCAGTTTGTCGACCCACGGTCCTCGCGATGTTCCTTACCACTCGTCTCGGAGCACGTCGTCCGATCTTTACAGGTATGCGAAGAAGTATATATGCTCGATCCCTTCGCTGATTCCGCGAAGGAAGGGCGCGGTGGAATCCGCGAGTTTGCCCTCCTCCCAAAGATTCTCCCGCAGTATCTCCCGCAAATTTTGCCGACAAATCTCCCAGATTTTTCCCTTGCAAAGTTGACGCAAGTTAGGTAAATGTTCGCAATAGTAACAGGCAACTTCGCGCCCGACTCCGCGCGCGGGCTCAATTCGGCTCGCGCTGCCAGGGAGACACTGCTATGTCCGCCGATTTCCATGAAAAAACAACTTTCCGACAAATGTCCCACCCTTCCCGAGACAGGATCGACCTTTTTCGTCTTATCTACTGTACTACTTTCAACTTATCTACTCTCTCGCGAAGCGCCCCCCTCCCCCCCTGTGGGATATTTTGGGATCGAGTGGGACATCTTTTTCGCTCCGAATCTGGGAAAAGTCTCTTATCCCGGAAGATTCAGACTCACCGCGGAGATCACAGAGACCGCGGAGCAACACGCGGAGTCCCGGCGCGCCGGGATTAGCCACGGATGGAAGTCAGATGCACGCAGATAAAAATCAATTCCGATCGCGGTTTCATCTGTATGCATCTGATTTTCATCTGTGGCAAATACCGCATTTCTCCGAATCTTTCTCAGCGGTCTCCGCGTGCTCTGCGGTGAATAATCCGCGTTAGTATGCCAAGATATGTCCCCTCCGCCGCTCCGAATTCTCATCGCCGCGCTTGGCAGCCATGGGGATATGCATCCATTTCTGGCGCTGGGGCGGACGCTGCGGGAACGCGGCCATGACGTGCGCCTCATCGCACCCGCGATTTACGAATCGATGGCCCGATCAATCGGCCTGCATTTTGTTCCGGTCGGATCAATCGAACATTTCGAGCGTCATTCATCGCGGGCAGAGTTGTGGCATCCGCGCCGTGGATTTCTGGTCGTGGCTGAGATTGCCGGGGAACTTGTGCCGGAGTATTACCGGGCCATCGTGGACAACTGCGAGCGGGGGCGAACTATCCTCGTGCTCTCTTCGCTGGTGCTGGCTGGGCGGGTGGCGCAGGAAGTTCTTGCAGTGCCGGCAGTGACCGTTCATCTTTCGCCGGCAGTTTTTCGCAGCGATCGAACATGGGCCAAGACCGCCCTGCCTTTGGCCGACTGGTTGCCGAACGGCTGCATTCGCCTGCTCTTTGCGGCAGTGGATTTGCTCGTGACCGATCCCGCGCTCGGCGGGCCAGTCAATGAGTTGCGGGCATCGCTTGGGTTGGGGCCGGTCAAACGGATTCTCAGCCAGTGGATTCACTCGCCGGATCGCGTGATTGGAATGTTTCCCCAGTGGTTTGCGCCGCCGACCAGCGATTGGCCGCCCCAGACGGTTTTGACGGGGTTTCCCCTGTATGACCAGGCGGATGTGACGCCGATTGATGCGGAACTGGAGAAGTTTTTGGATTGCGGCCAGCCGCCGATTGCCTTCACGCCGGGCAGCGCGATGCGGCATGGGGAGCGATTCTTCGCCGCGGCGGTGGAAGCGTGCCGACTGCTGGGCCGGCGGGGTTTGCTGGTGTCGCTTCATGCGGGGCATCTGCCGGCGCGTCTGCCGGTGGGGATTCGGCATGTGAAATATGCGCCGTTTAGCCGGCTGCTGCCGCGGTGTGCGGCCATCGTTCATCACGGGGGAATTGGAACGTCGTCGCAGGCGCTGGCCGCAGGCTTGCCCCAGCTTGCGGCGCCGATGGGATTTGATCAGGCGGATAATGCCATGCGATTACAGCGGCTGGGAGTGGCGGAGATTTTGCCGGCGACGCGGTTTTCGCCGCGAGTTGCGGCCGCGGCGCTGGAATATGTGATGGACCCGATTCATCGCGCCGCTTGTCTGGTTGTTAAGAAGCGATTTGATGGGCAAAATCCGTTGGTGAAAACCGCCGAGTTGATTGAACAGACGTTTCACGATCGTGCAGGGCCGCGCTTGTAACGCGGCTCCGCCAGTTCTATCCTTGTTCTCCAGCACGTCGTTTGTCATGAGCGACTCTACCGGCCAAAGCTTCTCCTGTTCCGCATGCGGCGCGCGCTTTGCGCTGAATCCTCGGGTGGCCCAGCGAAAGATCGCTTGCCCGTGCGGGAACATCTTCCTCGCTCCCGCCTTGCCCCAGGAGCCAAGCGATATGGGCCTGTCCAAGGCAACCCCCTCGCCGCTGCCCTTCGATGCCTATCCGCGCCGGCCGATCCGCGTGGCGGCAATGGATGATTCTGATGCCGAGTTTTCCGTTTCACGCGACATCGCCGCGCCCATCGTTCTGCTGGTGCTTGGCTTGGCGGCGCGTTTTGCCGAGATCCCTTTCGACCGCTCGCTGTCGGGCGTGAGTCTCGGCGGCTCGCTGGCCATCGCGGTTTTCCAGGTTGTTTTGACGGTGGCGTTGATGATTGCGGGCGTGCTTATCGCCGCCAAAATCCTGGGGACGAATTTCGGGCTCGTGGGCACGGCGATCTTGAAACTCTGCGGCATCGCGATCTTCGCCTGGGCTTGCGGGGCGTTGATCGTCACGGTGGGTCATTACGACATAAAAGGATTGGTCGTGGCGATCAATTTGATATTCCTGATTTACTTCGCGGGCTTCTGGACGCTTTTTTCATTGGACGTACAAGAGGCGCTGCTGACGACGGCGATTTGCGCGTTGTTGCAGGACGCGGCCGCGCTGGTTGTGTTTTTCGACGGAAAGTGACCGGCCAAGGAGCGACACATGTCCGAGAATACGCCCCGGAAAATCGTGTGCACCGCATGCGGGCGTACGGCGCGGTATCGTCCTGAACTGGCCGGCAAACAAGTCAAGTGCAAATGCGGGCACATCATCAGCGTCCCCAAACATCCGGCCGAGGCGCACGGGGCTGGCGATTTGTCGGAGCCATTGCGGCCAGAACCGTTGGCGGCTGAAGGGGCGTCGGATGAGTTGTACGAGATTCGGGAGGAACCAAAGCCGACCAAGCCGCGGGGAGTTGCCGCCCCGGTTGCGGCGCAGTCGCCGGCGACCAGTGACAGTCCGCTTCCTCGCGCACCGGCGCCAGGCATGTATCAGACGTCGAGCAGGCCCAAAATCCCGGATTCCGGCCAGGAGAAATCGGGGCTGTTGCGCCTGGTGATGGTCGTGGGCATTCTGGCAGCGATGATCGTGGGGGCCGTTGTGGGGATCAAGAAGTTCGGCGGCCCACGCCACGCGGCGGGCCCGCAACTGGGCGAGGATGCCGACATCGAGGAGAAGATTCACGATGAATACAGCAAGGATGTTCGCGCCTGGTTCCAGGAGGATCATTCGCGAATCCTGGGACCGTGGAGCGAAACACAGGCGTTGGGGCAGGCGGATCGCTGGCAGCATCAGGGAGCCAAGCGGGTGCTGGCTTTCGGGGCGCGGCTCTCGATGATCGTCGTGATCGAGCTTCCCGACGATCCGGCTGGGCGCAAGCAGATCTTCGATTGGCAGGCGGATTGGCACTCGCGGCATATGCAGAAGGTCTGGACGGATGTGGGACAGAAATATCTGATGATCCGGTTGGGGGTTTGAGCTTGGGTTGTCGGAACCCGCGGGAGGCTTAGCCGGCCATGCGGCTGCGGGAAAGATCGACGCGGGAGCCGGCGAAGCGGACTCCTTCGGATTCAAGAAGGCGGCGTTTAGCCGCCAGGCCGCCGGCGTATCCGGTGAGCCGGCCGTCGCTGCCGACGACGCGGTGACAGGGAACCTGCGGGGCGTATGGATTGAAATGCAAGGCCCGACCGACGGCGCGATAGGCGGCGGTCTTCAGCCGCCGGGCCACGTCGGCATAGGTCATCACCCGCCCGCGCGGAATGCGGGCGGTGACCGCCCAAACCTTTTGCTGGAAGGACATTCCTGCAATGATTCGGCCGCTGCGAATTTTGGATTCCAGATTGCCGGTGGTGGCGTTCATTTTGTCTCCTGATTAAGATAACCGCCAAATTCTACCCGAATCCGTCTTGCAATCGTATGTAATTCGACGAAACCTATTGGTAGAAACGAACGAGCCAGCCGCATGAGTACGATTCAGGTTTCCACCGATGAAGTAAAAGGCGCGCGCGCCCAGCGGCCGATATCGGCCCGAATCCCATTCGGGCGGCTCTCGCGTTGGTACGACAGGATCGAGGCGTACGTCAGCCGGCTTTCGGTGCGGGACAACTTCTGGCAACGCGTCTGTTCGCTGATCTGGCTGCCCTACGCATTCTTCAGCGGGATCAGGCTCAAGCCGATCCATGCCGAGACCTACGCGGCGATCCTTCCATTTCGGCGGTTCAACCGAAACTGGTATCGAGCGATGGCGGGCGGGGCGCTGCTGGCCAATAGCGAGATTGCCGGCGGAATGTACGTATTTGGCATCTGCGGCGGCGATTACACGGTTGTCTGCAAACATCTGGAATACACGTTTCTTCGCCCGTGCTTCGGGCCGGCGGTTTATAAGATGACGCCGCGGGAGAACGTGCGGCAATTGCTCGCCGAGGCCGGAGAATTCAACGTCACGCTGGATATGGAGATTCTCCAGCAGGTTTCGACGCCGGGGGAACGGGACAAGCGCGTCGGGCGCTCGCAGGCGACGTTCCACGTGACCCCGAAGATTCAGCATAAGATCAAGAACGCGCGCAGGAAAGAAGCGGCTCGGCCCGCTCTGGACGCGCCGCGTCATCCGGGCGGGGAATAGCGTACACTTCCGCTTTCGTGGACGATTCGCCATCAATCAACAGTTTCATCCGCGCTGCCCGCGCCGCGGGATGGGCCGTCTATCTGGCCATGTCATGGACCTGGTGCATCGGCATGTATTTGCCGGTGCTGATCATGCGGGAATTGGGATTCGGCGGGGTCATCACATTCGCCGTTCCCAATATCGTCGGGGCGATGGCCATGGGATGGGCTTTGCGGGATGAGCGGCAAAGCCGGCGGATCATCGGGGAGAATCGCTCCGCGTTTATCTGGTATTCGCTGATCACGATCGTGTTCCACGCCTTTTTCGCGGCCTGGATCATTCGCCAAATCGCCGGGCCTCAAGCGGGAGCAGCGCTGGCGGGCGGATTTCTGTTGTTCTGGATTATTCTGCATTGGCGGCGCGGGGGGGAATTTCTGGCCGCGAGCTTGGCGTTGGTTGTCTCCGCAGGACTGATGGCGTGGGGATTCTGGCGGCACGAATTGCCGTATATCGCTCATCCCGTTCAAGGCGCGAGCCTTTCACCGATCAACAACCTCTGGCTCGCGCCGGCGTGGACATTGGGATTCGTTTGCTGCCCGTGGCTGGATCTGACCTTTCACACGGCGAGGCGGGCGATGGGGCGCTGGGAGGCGCGGGCCGCTTTTTCCGCGGGCTTTGGCATCGTTTTTAGCGCGGTGCTCCTGCTGACCGTGGCCTACAGCGGCTGGCTGGTCGTTGGTTTTGATCGGATGCGCTATCCACAACTGGCGATCGTCCTGGGCGGATATTTGATCGTTCAAAGCTGCTTCACGGTTGCGCTGCATGCCCAGCAGATTGCCCGCACGCGCGAAAAGACCTCCATGGGCCGATTTCTTGCTTTCAGCGCGCTATTGGTGATCGCGGTGATGCTCGGTATGCTCAGTGACGCGCGATTCACCTACAACGGAATGCCATTGGGTGAATTGATCTACCGGGCTTTTCTGGGGTTTTACGGGCTGATATTCCCGGCGTATGTGTGGATGTGCATGGTGAGGCCGCGGCGATCGCTCGCGAGTGTCGTGGGGGTGGTCTTGATCGCGGCGCCGTGCTATTGGCTGGCGTTTGCAAATGAGCAGATGTACTTTGCCGTTCTGGGCGTGGCCGTTGTGCTGTCGGCGAAATGTTTTCCAGGGCCTCAGGCGACGGCGGGCTGAATGTCCTGCTCGGGGGAGGGATGGGCGCTTACGGGGAATTCGCAGGTGACGGTTGTTCCCACACCGACGGTGGATTGCAGGCCGACTTCTCCGCCGAGGGCGTGGACGGCGTGCTTGACGATCGCCAGCCCCAGGCCGGTGCCGCGTCCGGCACTGCCGCTGCGGGCCGAGTCCACCTGGTAAAACCGCTCGAATACGCGATCGAGATGCTCCGGCGCGATTCCGATCCCGGTATCCGAAACCGTGAGCGTCACCACCCCGGCGGCAGCCGCGGCGGATTGCGACTGATGAAGGGAGACCGTCACCCTGCCGCCGCTGGGCGTGAACTTGATGCTGTTTTCCACGAGGTTCTTCAGCACGAGGTTGATCAGACGGCTGTCGGTGCGAATCTCGGTGGGGGTGTTCGGATCGCCATCGCCGAGGCGAAGCTCCACATTCTTCTGTCGCGCCAGCGTGCCCATGGTTGATCGGAGGATCGCGAGCAATTCGGAGGTCTTGACCATCACGACGCGTGGATGGAGTTCGGCGTTTTCGACGCGCGAGAGGTCCAGGAGATCGCGCAGCATTTCCTCCAGGCGGCGAAGGTGTCCGTCGATCACGGAAATACATTTGTCGGATTGTGCGGGATCCACGCGATAGACATCGCGGAGGGTTTCGAAGGCGATCTTGATGGCGGCGATGGGAGTTCGCAATTCGTGGCTGGCGTTGGCGACGAAATCGGTTTTCATCTGGACAGCGCCAGCGAGCGTGCTGACGTCGCGCAGGACCAGCAAAGCCCCCCCGCCGGGGGCGCGGGTGGCAACCGCCTGATACGTGCAGCGCAGTCCGTTGCGGACCAGGCGGATTTCGCGATGCAAGAGCGTGGCGGATCCAACGGGCTTGGGGACGTCGGTGCCAATGAGGGATTCGTATAACTCCACGATCTGTTCGTCGTTCACGACGCCGAGGAGCTTTTGCTCCAGGGCCTGCTGCGGCTGGAGGGACAGGAGCTTGGCGGCCGGGGCGTTCATGAGGGTGATGCGTCCGCGGGGATCGATGGCGAGGATGGGGTCGGGAAGGGTATCGACCAGGGCCTGCAAACCGCCCCGCTGCTGCTGCAAGTCGGAAAGCTGCTTGTAGGCCTGGGCCGCAAGTTGGTTGAGATTGCCGGCCATGCGCTGCATCGCCTCGGCGCCGTGAGGCTGGACGCGGACGTCCCATTCGCCGCGGGCCATGCGGGCCGCGGCCTGCTCGAGGCGGCGAATGGGTAGCAGCCATCTTCTCCGGCGAACCATCGCGCTTGCCGAGACAATCGTGACGGATGCCGCCAGGGTGCAGAGGGCGAGCATTGCCGGCGTTCGCCAGGGCTGGGGCGCTGCTGCGGTGAGGGCGACAACGGCGCTGATGACGATGCCTGTGCCGAGGATTCGGAAGAACAGGCGATACAGCGGGAGCCAGCGCATGCTCAAATTATCAAACGGGAGAATGGCAATGCAAGCTCAATTTGGTGATTCTTAGCCGAGGGATGGATGCGGGAATCCCCCACGGCAACGCCGCGGGCCTTTTTTGGGCGGGTTAGTCGTTGTCTTCCGGGGATTCGCGGAGGCGATAGCCTACGCCACGGACGGTGTTCACCAGCCAACTGGCCGTCCCTAGTTTCTTACGTATGGCGGTGATGTGAACGTCGATGGCGCGATCGGTGACGAATACGTCGGTGCCCATGGCCTTGTCCATGAGCTGATCGCGGGTCAGGACGCGCCCGCGCGCCGTCAGCAGGGCGGAGAGAAGTTTGAACTCGGTCAGCGTCAACTTGATGGCCTCTGCGTCAACGAGGACCTCGTGCTTGAGGGTATCGATGCTGAGGGGGCCGGCGCGGAGGACGCCGCCCTCGCCGGGCGCGCCCGGGCCGGCCTCGGCGCGGCGCAGAACGCTGGCCACGCGCGCCAGCAGCACCTTCATGCTGAAGGGCTTGGTAACGTAGTCGTCGGCTCCGAGCGTCAATCCAACCACCACGTCCGTTTCCTCGCCCTTGGCCGTCAGCATGACGATTGGAATGTTCGCGGTGCGCGCGTCGGCCTTGAGCCGGCGGGCAACCTCCGTCCCGTCGATGCCCGGGAGCATGAGATCCAAAATGATCAGGTCGGGCAGATTCTTGGCGGTAAGTTCCAGCGCGGTATTGCCGTCGTTGGCAACGAGCGTGTCGTAGCCGTTGCGGCCGAGGTTGTAAGCCAGGAGATCGACGATGTCCTTCTCGTCGTCCACGATGAGCACTTTTTTTCGCGCGCTCGAGGAAGCCGGGGGACGCGCTGGGACGGCCTGACGGTCGGTGTCGTTCATTCGGCTCATAGGTTTCTGCTCCAGCAGATGCATTTGACTTGGGCCGGATACCCTTTCCCATTGAAGACGATGCACGCTCACTTTCGGCGCTTTGGCCTCCGCGTCAAGGCATTAGCGCGGACTTAACGGTATCCCCGCATGATCTAAACTCTCGATTGTCGCCCCATTTTTACGGGATTCCGCGGTTATTTACCAGTCTCGCATCTTACACTATCATCGAGCATCGGTTGCAGCGGATTAAGCATCCGGAAAACCTTTGCAGGAGTTGAAGATGACGCAGTTGAACCGCAGGGAATTTGTCGCTGCCGTGGCTTGCGCGGCGTGCATGTGCGGGCTGGGCAGCGCCGGTGAATTGTTCGCCGACGCCGCCGCCGACGCGGGTGTGCTGGATGTCGGGCCGAAAGCCAATTACTCCGCCGATGGAATTACCGACACCTGGATGAAAGCGCCCAACAAGGTGGCGATGATCCGTCACCAGGGCAGGATTTACGCCTGCACCACCGTTTGCACTCACAAGGGCGCCATCGTCAAAATAGACGAAAACAACAGCGCCGGCTTTAAATGTCCGAAGCACAAGGCGACTTACGATATCGAAGGCAACGTGACCAAGGGCCCGGCCAAGGTGGCGCTGGTTCACTACGCGATCTCGGTGAACGCCGACGGGAATGTCATCGTGGACAAATCCAAATCGTTTACGCCGGACCAATGGGACGATCCGAACAGCTTCGTCAAGGTTGGGTAGCGATTCGCGCTAGCGCTGCCGCAAGACGATCCCCGCCCAGGAATCATCCGGCATGGGACTGCCAAGTTCGCCTTGAAGTCTGAACCCGCGATAGATCGGTTCCGTCGCCAACAGTCGCATTGGACTTGTCGGCGGATTCACAAGCCCAGCGCCCTCGTTGCCGCTCTGCAATCGCCGGCTCATCAGCGCCAGCGGTTGGTCGGCCACCAAGCGGCCGGAGATTGCAACCGGCTGGCCGTGGTCGCCGAAATCAATCGTCAGGTTCATCATCTTCGGCTGCGACGAATCGTAAAAAATCGGATGGATCGAATCCTCAACCGGCACGCTGATCTCGGCATCGCGATGCGAGACCTGGTAGACCCAATGGTCGTTGAACGCCGCTTCGTCGATCAGACGAACAACGCCGCTGCGGCGGAAGACCGGCGAATATTTGCGATTTTCCGATGCGTAGACGAATCCGGCGCAGATCGATGCCGCGACGATCGCCGCGGGCATCCAGGGCGATCGCCACAGGGCAATGCCGCAGACGATCAGGCAGTAGATGGCTCCGAGCAGAAAGATGTGCAGGCGGAAATCGCCGCTTCGGCCGGCGATCCAGCCATAGGCGGGGGCGTACGCATCGCTGTCCACGGTCGCCGGGAAACGAAGGTTTGAACAGGCGATCCACCATCGACCGTTGTGCCGCCACGGGAGCATCGCATCGGGTCGCGCCTCGCCGATCACGGCCAACTCAACGCCCGCGGCAAACAGATCCGCGCCCGCTGATGGAGAAATCTTCGCCAGCGCATCGGGCGTGAGCAGAACGGCATCGAGGGTTTCCCATGCCATCGCGGGGCCGTCAACATTGATCGGCGGATGAAGCAGGATCAGCCGACGACCCGGAAATAGGGCGGCGGCGGGCGAATCGTCGTCCAATGTGCTGACCACGAGGCAATCGGAATCCTCAAGCGGATGCAGCGCCGGAAAATCCACTCCTGAAGCGGCGGGCAATTGCCACCGCACGTCGCCGGCATTCCGATCGAACACCAGCCAGGGAAAGATTCCCCGCGGATTGCCGGACCATTGCACCCGCGAGGCGATCGCGCCCGATGCCGATAGCTGGATGATTCCGCTCGAGGTGTTGGCGGAGGAAATATCCCACCGGACCGGCATGGCCCGCCCGGGATGAAAGTAACCGTTGAGCGGCAGAGAAAGCGTATCCCCGCGGGCATCGATGCAAAGGCAATTGAGAACGATGAAAATAAGGACAAGGCTTGCGAATTTCCCCTTCGTGCCTACGTGCCTGCCCTGAGCCTGTCGAAGGGCCTTCGTGCCTCTCATTCACATCCCCAATTCCACCGCCAGCCTAAGCGCTTCGGCGACGCTCCACGCCTGTGCAAAACATCCGACG
The DNA here is from genome assembly GCA_050012375.1 of Tepidisphaeraceae bacterium. Taxonomy (GTDB): domain Bacteria; phylum Planctomycetota; class Phycisphaerae; order Tepidisphaerales; family Tepidisphaeraceae; genus PALSA-1353. The sequence continues at coordinate 123,019 of JBEKHH010000001.1, read as the reverse complement.
CCGCGATGCGGCTCATCGCCTTCGAAGATTTCTCCGATCTGGCCGATGCAGCCCTGTTGCATGGTTTGCAGCAGCGGCTCGAGCCATCGCCGCGCCTGCGCGACTGCCTGATCGGAGTGGTCATGCACCTTCAGATATGCGTCCAGGAAGGCTCCAAGCGGCCAGGCCCAGATCGTGCCGTTGTGATACGCGGCGTCGCGCTCCGACATCGGGCCTATATAGTGGCCATGATAATTGGGATCGCTCTTGGCCAGCGACCGCAGCCCCACGGGCGTGAGCAATTCGCGGCGCACGGCTTCCACGACCGCTTCCTGCTGCGGGCGATTCAGCGGGCTGTTGGGCAGGCTCACCGCGAATATCTGATTCGGGCGCATGGCCGTATCCCGCACCGATCCGTTCACCACGTCGGCCAGTCCGCGAAACGGATTCAGCCAGAACGCCTTGCGAAAGCTCTCGGCGACGCGGTCGGCGCGGGCGCGATCCCCGATCAGTCGCAGCGCGTGATGCCACAGCGCGTTGATCTCGACGGCCTTTCCCTGCCGAGGCGTGAAACAGACGCCGTCGCATTGGGCGTCCATCCACGTGAGCTGCGTGCCTTCATCCCCCTGGTTCAGCAATCCGTCGCTCGGATCGACCTTGATGTGCCAACGCGTTCCCCGCGTATAGCCCTGGACGATGGCATGACACGCGGGGAGCAGTTCTTTTTCAAAAAAATCGGAATCGCGAGCCAGCCGGAGGTATTCAAACGCCGCGTGAATGAACCAGAGGCTTGCATCCACGGTGTTGTACGACGGCTGATTGGTATAGTCGTCGAATCGATTGGGGATCATCCCCTCGCTGATGTATTGGGCGAAAACGGACAACGCCTGCTTGGCTTCGTCGAACCTTCCGGTATGCAAAAGCAAACCTGGAAGCGATATCAACGTGTCGCGTCCCCAATCGGCGAACCAGGGATATCCGGCGATGACGGTGCAGCCCGGCCGGCCGTCGGGCGATTTGCGGGCCACGATAAAATCGTCGGCGGCAACCACCAGGCGCTGGAGCGTCGGGGACGCCGCCAGCGTGAGCTTTATCCTGTCCCGTCGCCGGGCGATCTCCAGGTCCCAGTTAAAACTCCCCATCGGATCCACACCGGCCCACAGCGTGATCGAGGCCTGCGTGGCGGTCGTGAAAACGAATCGGCCGGGAGTGTAGAGGTCTTCCTTGTCGTCCAGCCCGCGCTCGGCCTCGACGGCGTAGGTGTGGCCGTACCACCAATTCGGTTCCGGCCGAAAGGAGCCCGCATCGGCGGTGATCACGAGCTTGTTGGAATCCAGCTGGAGGGAACAGGTGCGCGATCCGTGCGTTTCCTCAAAGGTCGCCTTCTCATGCCGCAGCGCGTGGAAATCCATCATGCGCGCGAACGGCATGAGCGATAGCTCGACCGCCCGGTCGCCGGGGTCGATGCTGTAGCGAATGCCGACGACGTTGTTTCGCCAGGGCATCTGGATTTCCTTGATGACGCGAACGCCTTCGATTTCGTATTCCCAGCGTGCCAGTGCGATTTCCATATCGAACCGGCGGAGATAGCGGTCGCCGCGGGGATGGAATTTGTCGCCGAACTGATTGATGGAGAATTCCAGGACCCGATCTTCCTCGCCCTGCACGCGGAGAGATTCGTCGAGTCGATTGAGCATGAGGAACCGGCCGACCGGCGGAAGAAGCGCGGCGCAGAGGAGTCCGTGATATCGGCGGGTGTTGCATCCGACGACGGTCCCGCAGGCGAACCCGCCGATGCCGTTGGCGATGAGCCATTCCTGTTGGAGTTGCACTTGGAGTTCGCCGTAAGTTTCGACGGAATACAGGGCCATAAGTTGGGGCAGTTTGTGAGCGGCGGGTCGTAAAAGCAACCTTGACACGCCTTTGGGGATGTTGAATGATGACCGGTTCGCGGAAGAAAGAGCACCTTTAGCTCAACTGGATAGAGCGTCGGTCTACGGAACCGAAGGTTGCAGGTTCGAGCCCTGCAAGGTGCAGTCAGTTAACCCTGCCGCTGCTGTGAGTTAGCACGCCGGCCCGCCAACGATTGCACTCACAACAACAATGAGGCCCACATCCCCGCGACCGGCCAACGGGCGAACCTGACCCTATCATAACGGACCGGCGCGCCGCCCAGTTCGATCGGGAGGGGCAAGCTTACGGATATCGATACAGCCTCACATGCAGAATGGTCTTTTCGCGCAGCATCACATTGTCCCCCGAGGCGGTGTCATCGCCTGCAAGGCGGCGGCCGGGAATCCAGCGGCCATCTACAAAAACGCCTTCCTCCACCCCGGCCAAACCCACGTTCGACGGGCCAGACGTCAAGGGCCTAAAGGCAACGGTCACGCCGAAGCCGGCCAGGTAATACTCATTGGCCCCGACAGCGATAGCAATGGCCGCCGTTGGTATGCCGGGTTGCTGCAACTGTTGAAGTTGCTGAACAATCTGGGCGAGTTGTGCCTCAATCTGTTGGGTTTGCTGCGTTTGTTGTTGTTGGGGATTTTGGGGCTCTTGTGGACGGGAAATCGGCGCGGGGACGGGAGCCGGGTTGCGCGGCGGCAGATAATGGAATTCCAAGCGATAGTCCCCAACGCGAATTCTCTGCACCTCGCCGTCCAAAGAGAGCGTGACGGCCCCGATTGTATTCTTGCCTTGGTTCTCAAGGATCAAAGGCGAAAGCTGTTGAAGCAGGTCATAGGAGCGCTGCAACTCGCGGTTGCCATCGGGCGCCCCTACCACGGCGCCGCCCCCAGGCGGAGCGGCGCCGTCGATCGCAAACGGCGAAAAGCCCATCGCGTTGTACTGGCCCACCGCCAACATCACATTGGCGGCACCGGCCAGTTGCCCCCGTGTCTCGGGGATGAACAGGGGATTGCCGCCCCGCGTGTACCGGGCGCAGGTCTCGTCAAATTGTGGCAGATACAGGTCGGGCGCGAACAGGTCGATCGACGGCGCGCCCGCTCGCCAAATGTCCATCACTTGCGGCAACGGACCGCCGCTCGGATACACGCCCGGCCATGCAAAATCCGGCTGCTGTAGCCAGGCGTTGACGTACATCGGAATGTCATACTCGGACTTGCCCGCCTGAACCACCGCATTGACATACTTCGCATATTGCCAGGCCATGAAGAATTCGTCCGCCGGCCAGTGCAGCTTTCGCCATCCGAATTGGTGTTCATCGTCCCCCATCGGCGGGCTGAGCGTGCGGCCGGGAATCTCCACGTCATCGCCCTTACCCGGTCCAAACAGTTCTTCCCACGATCCCGCCGTTTTGGCGCCGCCGGATTCCCAGCATTCACGAAACCACGGGTCGAGCGATTCTTTGTGTTGCACGAGATAATCGACGAGTTCCTGGGGCACCGGCTGGACAAAGGCCTGATCGGCGGCCGGGCAACGATCGCGCGTATCGTGCAGAACGCCCACCTCGTTTTCCACCTGCATCATCAGCACGGTGTGCCGTTGCCCGTCGATTTCCTTGACGTGGCGCATCAGCGCCGCAAATGCCTTTGCGTCGGCAGTTCGGGTTGCATCGGAAAACGTGCTGAGCAGCTCGATGGTATTTCCTCTTCCGATTTGAATGCGGGGAAAGCGGGCTGAATCTTCCTTCACCCAATCCGGAGCGTAACTGGACTGTCCATTTTTCCAAGCCCCAAACCACAGCAGGACCAAATGAAGATGATGGCTTCTGGCGCCATCAACCAAGCTGTCAACGAGCGAGAAATCATACTGGCCTTCCCGCGGCTCAACCAATGCCCAGGAGAGCGCCGCCAAAACGGTATTGAGCTTCATCTCCACGAGGCGCGGCCAAATGGGTTTCATGAACTGCGGATCGGTCGCACTATTATTCAGGAGTTCGCCGCCGAGCATGAGCAGTGGTTTGCCGTCCACGATCAACTGGGTTGCGGCGCCGTGTCTGGCCAGATGTGGAGTTCCCGTCTCCGCGGTTGGCGGCGACTGCGCGCCGGTGGGCTGCGCCATGCACGCCGGGATCGATATCAACATTGGAATGAACGCACCTAACGCGAAATAGCGATGTATCATGGATGGAAACCTTACCGCTTAGAAAGTTCTGTGCAAAATTCGGGTGGTTCACCGCGCCGAGTGAAGGGGGTATCGACGCGCCATACTAAATCCGCATTCAACCCTTTGAAAGTGTGCTGGGCCTTGCAATCCATGGAAATCGTAACGCTCGTTTCCGCAAGGATTTCCAGCTTAGGGTAATTACTTCGGAACCGAAGGTTGCAGGTGGAACATCCCGATCCATCGGGGTTCGAGCCCTGCAAGGTGCATTGCGGGGCGTGAATGGAATGCACGGGTCAATGCAAGGGCGGGCCATGAAACGTACGGCAAATGGAAGACGGCAGCTGAAAACTAGCTGCCTCCCGGTTGACATTCCGTTGACATTTCCAAGCCCCTAAGCAAACATCCGCTCGCGCCGCCGATGTCATCGAAACGTTTCCTGAACGGGTCGGAAAAACATCTGAGTCCTGAAACCCATCGCAATTTGCGCTGGTATGGCGAAATGTTTGCCGAGCACTCCGCTTTGCGCGTTCTTCCCCGGCGGGTCATCCTCCTAGCGGTCGTCGCCGGGATTGGATTTTATTCCCGCCGTAATCCGGTTGGGCGCTATCTTTGGGACAAGAGCATGGGGGATTTGTGTTATGCCGCCGGTGCGTTTTTGTTGATCGGCGTGATCGCGCCGCGCCTGCGGCCAGCAATGATCGCCGCGGCGGCGCTGGTATATTGCATCGCAATTGAATGTTTCAAATTAACCGGGGTGCCGGCGCGATGGGATGCCAATGCGCTTCTGCGAGTCGTTTTCGGAACGACATTTTCTGTACACAATCTGATTTGCTATGTGGTGGCGATCGGCGTGCTGTTTGCGGTAGAACGACAAATGCAGAAACGGCCGCCCGAAGGATGAGCAAAGGGGACATCCAGGCTCAGTCTGAACCGCCGAAAAAATATGGAAAAAATCCCCGGATTTCTCCAAAACACGTCCAAAAGCTTCACCTCCTGGACCCTCTAATAGAGGACGAAGCTTTTTCCTATCACCGGTCGCCTGGGCGACCCATCAGGACCATCTATGTTCACCGGCTTTGACCCTTACGCCGCTCCCCTCGTTCTACTCTCAACTTTCTACTGTTCTACCCGCTGGGGAAGCGGCCCCAATCGAAATATTCGGGGACATCTGGGGCAATTGGGGAGATCGGCCGTATGCTTTGCATGAGATTGCCCAGCCGCTGAAAATCGCCCGCGGCGGACGGTTCATACCCTCGCCGTGTCCGCCACTTGATGGCCATCACCGCCATCGCCGATTTTGCGATATCACTCGGGGAGTCAGTTCAAACGGGGGACAAAGCTCCAGGGCGGCCAGGGACCGCTAAGCTCCAAGGCAATTTCGGCGTCGGCCAGCGATGACTCCATGGCGGCGATGCGGGCGGACAGCTCGCCTTGGAATCTGTTCGAGACTAACAGAGACCAGGATGCGACGGACTGTCGGCCATCGTTACGCGGCAGGATGGAACGCTCGACCACATCGGCACACGCCTCCGACAACGGCTGGCGCAACTGCTGGCAGCGCTGGTGGAGAACGGCCTGAAACTGGCTCGCGGCCTGCCTTCGGATTGCTCGTTCGCGGAAATAGCGCGCCCCGTCAGACATCTGCGGATCGATCTGGGCGGCGGCTATCGCGCGCTCGATGAAGTGTTCCTTGCCGATCTTGGCGTCAATGGCCGCTTTAACAGCCCATTCCTGATGATCGGCGACGCGGCGAAGAAATTGGACAATGGCGTCGCGATTTCGCCGCAGGAGTTGCTCGACCGCGGCGGGAGTCGAGAACAGGGAACCCAGCGCAACCGGCAGCACCGCTGTTTGATGGAATAGTTGTTCCACTTGCTCGGCATGGGCCAGGGCCAGCGAGGTGACCTTCAATGGGTCGGCCAAGTCGCGCTGCGCTGCTTCGCCCACAAACTGATCGGCATCGTGCTCCGCCAGAACGGCCAGCAAGCCGTCGGCAGGCACGAGCGACCAGCCGCTTCTCGCCTGGACCGGCGTTTCTAGGGTGATGCCGAGGAGGGCGTAGACTTTTTCCGCGGGAGCTGTGCTGGTCATCATGGTTTGCACTCGCTGGTGTGGTTGTCGATCTCAGCAATGCCCTGGACCAAATCGTCGGGCGTAATAACCAGAGGCGCCGCCGGCGCCGTAATGACGCGGCGCACCGCCGCCAGTGCCGCGCGGGTGCATGCGCCGGCGATATCCGCGGCCGAGACGCCGTCCGTTCGCCGGGCAAGCTCGGCACAGTCGATGCCTTTGGCCAACGGTTTGCCGCGCAAGTGCACCTGGAAAACTTCCCGCCGCGCCGCCTGGTCCGGCAGCGGCAGCTTGACGACCAGGTCGAAGCGACCTGGGCGGAGAACGGCGGGGTCGACCAGGTCCAGACGGTTGGTCGCTCCCATGACCAGAACGCCGCGCAATTCCTCCACGCCGTCCATTTCGGCGAGAAACTGGGCGATCACGCGATCCCCGACCCCGCTGCTGTCCGATCCGCGGTGGGGGAGCAGCGCTTCGATCTCGTCAAAGAAGATCACACAGGGGGCGGCGTGCCGGGCCTTGCGAAACACTTCGCGTACGGCTTTTTCGGATTCCCCGACGTATCGACCCATCAATTCCGGGCCCTTGACGGAAATGAAATTGGCGTTGGACTGCGTCGCCGCCGCCTTGGCCAGCAGGGTCTTGCCCACGCCGGGCGGCCCGGCCAGAAGCAGGCCTTTGGCCGGCCTGACTCCGGCCTTTGCAAAAAGCTCGGCGTGCTTCAGCGGCCATTCGATGGCCTCGGTCAGTTGCCGCTTCACCTCGGCCAAGCCGCCGATGTCATCCCAGTTCACGGAGGGCACCTCGACGAAAACCTCGCGGATCGCCGAGGGTTCAATCTCCGCCAAAGCCGCGAGAAAGTGCTCCTGCGTCACCTCCAGGGTTTGTAGCCGGTCGTAAGGAATGCCGCCGCGCGACAGATCGACATCCCCCAGCAACGTGCGAAGGCAGGCCATGGCTGCTTCGCGGCAGAGGGCCTGGAGGTCGGCGCCGACGTAGCCGTGGGTGACGTCGGCCAGACGGTCGAGATTCACGTCCTCCGCCAAGGGCATGCCGCGAGAGTGAATATCGAGGATATGGCGACGGCCATTGCGGTCGGGGATGGGAATGTAGATTTCTCGATCAAACCGCCCCGGCCGGCGCAACGCCGGGTCGAGATTGTTGGGCAGGTTGGTAGCGGCGATGACGACCAGATTTTGCCGCTGGTTGAGTCCGTCCATCAGGGCCAGGAGTTGGGCGACGACGCGTTTTTCCACGTCGCCGACGGTGTTTTCCCGCTTGGGGGCGATGGAGTCGATCTCATCGAGGAAGATGATCGCCGGGCCATGTCGCGAAGCTTCATCGAAGATTTTGCGCAGGTGCGCTTCCGATTCGCCGTAGAACTTATGGATGATCTCCGGGCCGGAAATGCTGTAAAACTTGGCGCTGCTTTCCTGGGCGATGATTCGGGCAATCAACGTCTTGCCGCAGCCGGGCGGACCGTGCAGAAGCACGCCCTTGGGTGGATCGATGCCCAGGCGGGCAAACACCTCGGGGTGGCGCAGCGGCAGTTCGATCAACTCGCGGATGCGGCTAAGCTGCGGCTTCAAGCCGCCAACGTCCTCATACCCCAGGCGCTGGGCCGGCTCCTTGCCGGAAACGTCGCCGATCTGCAAGCGGGTGGTGGGATTGATGAGGAGCGGGCCGCCCGGTTGTCCCGAGGCCACCATGAATTCGGCGTTGCGCGCGCCAAACAAGGAAAGCCGGATCATGCCGCCCGGCAAAACCGCCAGCCCATCGAGCAGCCCGACAATGTAGGCCAGATCGCGCTCGTCGGGTTTTATGCTGACGGGCGTGAGCTTGACGACCTGGGCGGGCGAGCAGGTGGTTTTGGTGACCCGAACCGACTCGTCGATGGCGGAGCCCAGATTCTGCCGAGTAATGCCATCCAACTGAACGCGCGACTGCCCGCGTGCTTCCTTGAGGGCCGGCATCACGCGGCACACCGCCTCGCGCTGGCCGGTGAGGAGCACCACGTCGCCGGTTTGCACGCCAAGGCGGCGCATGTCCTCCGGGTCGATTCGCGCCATGGCGCGGCCCACGTCTTTGCTTAAGGCCTCCGAAACCTTCAATAAGACCGCTTGGTCTTGCCCGCCTGCCATAGTGTCTCTCGTTCCAGTTGGCGTCGAACCGCGCGGCCTATTTGGGGCATCGGATCTCGGCGATTCCATTATTGATGGTCACGGTCACCTTTTTGGCATCGGTTGGGTGGGACAACAGGATTTCCTTGCGGTATTTTTTTGTTCCGCGTGTGGCCGTAAGGTTGAGCACGTCGCCATGCGCCTCGACCTTGACGTCGCTCGCGCCGACCCCGGGCATCTCCGCCACCACAAGCGTGTGGTCGGATTCTTCAATCAGATCGATGGCCGGCTCGCGAACTTCGGAAACGGTCGCCTCGTTGGTCTTGCTGTCGCGCACGACATTCCCGAAAGGTTCGACGCGCAGGTCATCTCCGCCTACGCCTTTAACGGTAAAGCCATAGACGATCTTGGCCTTGCCTCCCAAGGCGCTGGTTTCGCCGGATTGCTTGAGCTCCTTGCCCTTTTCCGCCAACTCGGCCAATCCACCGATCAAGGCGCTCAGCCCACTCAAAATGCCTTCGACGCTGGATTTGCTCTCTTTGTCGCGCATCGGATTCATCCTTTCATTTGCCGAATGGAACAACCAATTCAATGTCGGGCTCCAGCCCGCGGTGCACATTGTGAAGTAACCCAACAAACAGGATGCCAAATTCGCCTTCGCCCAGCGTGCAGTTGATCCGCTGGGCGATGAAGGCATCGCGTTTGGCCAACAAATCGGCGGCCACCGGTTCAAGCGCCTTGCGATCGGCATTGGGGCTGACAATCGCCTTGGCCAGTTCGTATTCCGACACCAGCAACTCGGGCGATTCGGTCCCGAGCAGCGTCGCGCCCCGCTCAATCAGCCGCAACAACAGTCGATGGTTCCGGCTTTCGCGGGCGGCTAAATCGCGCACGATCTGCTCTTCAATGCCGCACAGCGGCAAGCCGTCCTGATACAGCTTGCACCGCGCCAACGAGGGCTCCAGGGTTGCAGCCCACATCTCGACGCGATCCCAGGCGGCGTCGATCACTTTCTGCCGCTGCTGGAAGACTTCCTCACCCATGCGCCGCCGCACGTCTTGTTCCAATCCGCCCAATTCCGCGCCGGTATGGAGAATCGGCACATAGTACAAGCGCCGCCGTGGGCTCGATGCTTCCGTTTTCTCCTCGCTCAACGCCAAGCTCCTCAGGCGGCTTTTTGGCCGATGGCGGCCTCAATGCGCTCCAATCGTTGTTCGATCCCCTTCAGCGTTTCGGGCTCGGATGAGGCCTTGGCGAAAACCGGGTGGTTGACCCACCAATCCATGCCCATGTCGCGCGCTTTGTCAACGCTGCACACGACCAGGCGGATCTGGATGGTCAGCAGCTCAATGTCCACGAGCTTGATCCGAATGTCGCCGGCGATGACGATGCCCTTGTCCAGCACGCGTTCCAGCAGGTCCGCCAGATTGGTGCTGTTGGTGGAATGGATCATCGGGGTGTTTGGCGTCGCCATGGGCTCGTCCTTTACAGTAGCTTTCCCAGCGGGCCTAAATCGAGGTTGACGTCTTCGTCCGCCAATTCGAATTCCGCCTGTAGCCGCTGAATCTCCCGCGACTGGAGCATCAACGTCATGCCCAGCCGCTCGATCTGCTCGACGGTCAGTGAACCCCCGTCCACGCGGCGCGCCGCCTGACGTTCCATCAACTCGTGCAACAACTTCAGCAGCGTCACCACCAACTGCCCCAGTCCTTTGCGCACGTCGGCCGGATCGATGTCGATCCGGGCGGATTTCTCGGTGGGCGTTTGGGTCATCTTTCGCGCCGTCCTTCCCCGCCTCTGCTTGGCATCACCAGGATTTTTCGGGCCGTCTCCACCGAGGCCACCAGGGCGCTGAGACTAATGTAAACCAGGTCGATGCCCGCGACGGAAATGGTTAATTCGCCCTCGACCACCGCGCCCACGTCCAGGACCCGGTCCAGCGCGTCGCACAGCGACGCCGTCTCCGGCGAAGACCCCTCCGCGATAACCGCCGATAATTCACGGCCCTCGTCCATTGCAATCCCTTCGGCGTTTCCGAAACGCCTCGATCAGCCATTTTTGCGCGTGCCGCTTATCGGACGTTTGGCTACGCGACTCTCGCTTTGGCCAACGGTTCAAACAGCAATTCGCCCAGTTGCAACAACCTTGCCAAACCCGTGGGTTCGTCTCGCCGGTAGACCAGCGTTGGCCGCATCTCTGGGAACTGCCGGGTGAACTTTCGGACCAGCGCGGCATCCGACTCATGCAACGTCCGCTCAAATTCACTGGAGCCGGGCGGGGCGACTTGGTTGAGAATCAACCCGCTCACCTCGATGCCAAGGTGCCGGGCGCTGCCAACCAGATCGCCGGTTTCCGCTAGCGCCATCTCCGTGGGGATGGTCACCGCGTGCAGGCGGCATTGCCGCGGGTCATGCAGCAGCGCCCGCAGGTTCTTGATGCCGCGCGAAACCCGCACCAACTCGGCCGACACCTTGGGCAACCGCAGCACCTTCTCGAACTTCAAAATCACGCCGAACACGGCCTGAATCCACTGCTCGATGATCTGGGGCAACTCCAACAGCCGAAGAAGATGCCCGGTGGGTGCGGTGTCCAGAACGAGCAGATCGAACGGTCCGCCCTCCAACTGTTCGCTGATGCGAATGAGGGCCATCACTTCGTCCAAGCCGGGGGGAGCCAAATCCAGCAACCGAGACATGCCCTCTTGGTCAAAGGACAGATCCAGCCCCGGCAGGATCGCGGAAAGAAACTGCTCCAACTCGCGGCGGTAAAGGTCACGAAGCGCGGCAAACTCCTTCTCCGCATCCAGTTCCAGGGCCCACAGACGAGGCGTGATCTGTCTCGGTCTCGACCCCACTTCCAGGCGAAGGCAATCGGCCAGCGAGTGGGCGGGATCGGTCGAAACGATCAAGGTTCGCCGGCCAAGCCTTTGCGAAACCGTGACCGCCGCGGCGCAGGCCAGGGTGGTCTTGCCCACGCCTCCCTTGCCGGCGAACAGCCATAACCGCAATTGCGGCGGCGGCACGTGGATGGATCCGGCCGTTTCAAAGCGGGGGGTCTTGGTCTCGCCGGCAGTCGGCGGCGGCCCGGTTAGCAGCGAGGTTAATTCCAGCGCCCCGTCCCATAGCCGCCCCACCGCCTGGGCGCCTCGGATCTCCGCGTCGTGCTGCGGGAACACCCAGGCATGCAAAGACTGAAGGGCCGGCGGAAGCTGCCGCAGCAGCCGATGCTGGCGGGCACGCACCTCCGCGTACACGGTCCCCTCGTCCATCGGCATGACGCGGTTGACGATCAGTTCCGGATGAGGCGCCGACAGCTTATCCAGCGCTAGCACAAGGTCGGTGGTCTCGGCGACGCTCATCGCTTCGGCCAGCATCACCGGGACAAAGCGGCACTGCTGCGCGTCGGTCATGATCTGGCTCGGTCGGCGCAGGCTTTCGCCCAGCCAGGTCAGGAATAGGTCCAATTCGTCGCAAGGTTTGCGCCGTCCGAATGCACGCATCATGAACCGGTGTTTGGCCAGCAGCGCGTCCAGGGCGCCAAGCCAGCCTTCGAGGAATCGCGGCATGGCCAGCAACCGCAAGGTATGCCCGGTGGGGGCGGTATCCACCAGGATGGTGTCGTACGTGTTTTCGCCCAGCCACTGCGCCATCTGCACGTAGGCCATCAACTCATCGAGGCCCGGCAACGACAGACCGAGGAATCGCTCGATGTCCGGAGGGTCCAGGAATGTCCCACGGGCAGCGATGGCTGTGAACTTCGCCCCGTGCTCGGCCATGAAGCGGGCGTGCAAATCGGCGGCGTTGATCTCCAACGCCGTGAGGTTGGGCGGCAGCGCCGAGCCGGCGATGCAGTCCATCAGCGAGTGGGCCGGGTCGGTCGACACCACCAACAGCCTCTTGTCGGCACGGCACCGGGCCAGCCACACCGCCGACGCCAGCGAAACGGTTGTTTTTCCCACTCCGCCCTTGCCGCCGAAGAGGATCAGCCGAAGCTGCGGCGTCGTTAGGAATTCGGGCAGAGATATCGCAAGCGCAGCCATGGATGGCCCTCCTCAAGGATCGTTCGGCTCGGCTGCGTCGCTTTCACCGGCACCGTCGAGCGCATCAAGCCGGTCCAGAACCTGGTGTTCCAACGAGGCGAACTCGGCCTCGGTGAGTTGGCCGGTTTCCAACATCATGTACGCTTTGCTTAACTGGTCGCTGAGGCGATCGCGCTCGTTGGTGCACTCCTGGTCCACCGCTTTATGGAGTTCACGAAAAATCCAGACCAATCCCTTGAACGGACTGAGGAGAATGTCGTCGACCAGGAACATGGATTCAGCAATGTCCTTCCATGGCCATGTTGAGAAGGATGAAATGGTGCGGCGCCCAGGGCCCGTTGAAGTCGATCAGATACCGGTCATCCAGCATCGCGCCCAGGCGGTGAACGCCGCTCTCGAACTCCGCGGAGCGATCGCTAGGGATCAGGCAGGCCGCATTGAGGAGTTGGGCGTCATTCTTGGGGCCGTTGAAACAAAACTCCACCACGCCGTCGCCAAAGACTTCCCGCAACAGCTCTTGCTGGCGTTGCCGCTCGCGCTCCAGGGCTTCGGCCACCTGCCTGCCGATCTCGATGGCCGCCTCGCGGGTGTTGGGCATCCGGTCGCGGGTTTGCCGCAACACGGGATTGAGCTCCAGAAGGTTCTTGAACACGTCCTCTTCCTTCCATTTCACGCGTAGGCCCATTTCGACTCGGCCGCGTACCCGCGCGAGTTGGCGCCGCAAGTCGGTTTCGTGAGTTTTAAGGATGAACCGGACTTTCGGTTCGTCGGGGAGGATGACGCCGAAACGCAAGGGCAGGACGCCCCGATCAAACCCCAACGAAGCGAGGACTTTCTGGTGCGCCATCAGATGGCGTCGCTCCGGGCGCAAACGGCAAGCTCCGACAGGGCTGACCACCGCCGCGAGCGACTGGCCAACCACCGCCCGCACCGGCTGATCGTCGATTCCGGTGATTTGCCCAAGCGGGTCTGCGGCATCCACGATCGCATACAAGTACAGACCGGCCATCGTGTTGCTCTGGTTCGTCTGCATTCATGCTCCGCGCCCATGGCCCAAGCGGAACGACCCCCAACGGCCAACCGCACCGACCCCAGCGTGCGGCGCGGCTCGGGGTTGCCAAGCTGGCACGGGCGATTCATCCAACCAACGTCTGTCTTGGCGGACCCTTGCGTTGCGGCATGGAGTGGACGGCCGGCTGCCCGAACAGGTCCACCAACCTCACTTTTCCGCCTTCGGTAGAGATTTGCAGCATGGAGTGGCAAATCGGACACTTCACCCGCCCGCTGTAGTCGTCGTACGCCTCGTCCAGCTCGAACCGATGACCGCAGGCAATGCAATTGATTTTCATGGAACTTCCTTGGCTAGCTCGACAATCCCTGCCGGCAGGGCAAGCTCAATAGGTGAACATGAGCTTGGAGTCGTCCTGCGCCGCCGCGGCTTCGGGCCGTGCGTCATCGCTGCCCGTGCCAGCGACGACGACAGGCGCCTGACCAATGAACCGCAGCAATTCCTGGACTTCCATCTCGATGTGGCGGCAGCGCTCCACGCACTTGCGGGCGCGCGTCACCGCCACGCTTTGTTCCTGCTCGCGGCGGAACCGCTCCATCTCCAGGCAGCAAAGCCGCATGTAAATCTCGTGGGGAAATTTTGCGGCGTTCGCGGGACGTCCGGCGATGCTGCGCAGATCCGCCAGCCGCTGAATCTTACCGGTGTATCGAGCCATGAAATTCCTCGCTTCCGCGAACGGATCCTCAGGCGGCTTTACTCGCGGGGGCGGCAACCCGCGCCTGGGCCAGTTCGCGCATCAAATCCAACAACTGCTGGTCGGACCATCGCAGGGCCGCCCCGCTCCGATGGCCGCACAGAACGTCCAAGCAAACCGCCCGGAAGAAAGCGTCCTCCGGGTCCGGCCGCACTCCCCGCTGACCCATCACCCGCGCAATCGCGATGCAGGCGCGAATCGTCGGCGGGTTCTTGCCCGGCTTCTTCTCCCGCGTCCCTCGCACCAAATCGACCACGAGCTCCGCGTCTTCGCCGCATAATCCGCTCTTGGCCGCGGTGATGCGCACTTCCGTTTCCCGGTCGTAATGGTCCACGTGAATGCTCATCAAGCGGTCCAATAGCGCGTCCTGGGTCTTGTGAACCCCCGCGTATTCCTCCGGATTGCTGGTCAGAATGATGCGGAAATTCGGATGCACCGGCAGATAGGTGTCGTTGCCGAGCGGCCGTTGCACGATCAGGATTCCCTCTTCCAACACGCTCAACAGCGCGTTGTTCGCCTCCGCGCGCGTCCGATTGAATTCGTCGTAGATCAGCGTGTGCCCGAATTGGCAGGCCTTGGTCAGGCGGTTGTCATTCCAGTTCAGGCAAAACCGTTCGTCGGTTTTGCGGACCGAGCGGATGTAGTTGTCCACGATCGTGGTCTTGCGATAGCCATTGTCCTTCCCCACCAAGTCGCCGGAGTCGAAATCATCGTTGCCATGAATCAATACCACGGTCTGACCGATCTGGGCCGCGATGTGGAACGCCAAGGTCGTCTTGCCCGTCCCGGCCGGACCCGCCAGGTGAACCGGATAGCCAATCCTCAGGTATTGCATCGCCCGCTCGGTAAGGCTGGCAATGGCGGGTGTAATGACGAAATCGGCGCCCGCTTCGGGAATGAGGCTGGCGCGGTATTCCGAGGGAGCAAAATCTTCCGGCACATCGAGCGGTTCGGTGGACATGTTTATTCCGACTATCGGTTAGCGTTATCGGTCAACTCAACTAAATTAGACTCTTTTGTAGACGAAGGAACCCTTCACCGCCATGCGGTGAAGACGGCGCCCTCGCGCTAAGCGATCTTCCGCGGCCGCCTCATGCCCAGGATGTTCTGCACGAAGCCCGGCTGATCGCCCGCCAATCTTGGTGTCTTCGCCGCCGGGTGTTTGACGCCGGCGGTCGCCTTTCGAGTGGCGTTGGCGCCCAGCCCCGCGCGCTTCAAGTTCTGGACGAACCCGCCCCGCTGCCCGCGCGCCGCGGCGCCCTGCTTGCACCGCCGGTCGCGCACGTCGGCCATGCACTGCCGCAGTTCGGCACGCAACGATTGAACCAGCGAAACGATGGACGCGATTTCGTGAGCGCGCATCGACCGCGCCTCGGTCGAGGCACTTCGCAGGGCGGCGTCGAACCGCTCGAGCGCCTGCCGAGCCTCGTGACGGACCTGGCGGACACGACCGGACAGCGTCTTCAGCACGCCGGCACGCTCCGCCGAGGTTTGCACTCGCCGCTGACCCCGTGCCGCGCGCATCGCGCGGATCAGCGGCCGTACCGCTGCCCGCCAAGCGCGAACCTGCCCGCCTAATTCCGCCAGCCGTTCATCCCGCGCCTTGGCCGACCTCAAGCCGGCTGATTTCGAGGCCGCACCCAGTTCCGCCAACAGCGCCTTCACTTGCTTGCTGAGCTGGGCATTCCACTGCGCCAGGTGACTTACGTTAGAATCTTGCATTGACTGTGACATGAGCAAATCCCTTGGAATAGATAAGCCGTGAATCCTTGTTACGCGTAGCAGACAAAGGGCAGGGTGGGTCCACCCTGGCGAACCCACCCCGTCCGCGGCGATCGCCGCCGCCTCGACCTGGCGATTAGGCCGGGGTCGCAGCAGAAGCCGTAAGACCAATCGCTTCGGCATACTTCAGATAGGTCTCGACCGACGCGACCACCACGCGCGCTTCGATCGAAAGCAACTCGATGCCGACCAGCGACACCTTGGCGAAGACATCAATCACGATGCCCTTGTCCAGAATCCGGTCCACAACCTCCGCCAGACTCGAAGAGTCTGTCGACTTGGTAATCTGAGCCATACATGGCTCCTTTCTTGGAAATGGTCTCCGACAATGTCCCGCCTACTACCATAGCAAGCTGACTTGTCGCCGACACATCGACAACTGAAACAGATCTCTGAATTACAAACATTGCAACAATATTATTAGGCAGCAGTTGGCGGAACGAGGATAAGATTGTTCTCGCCTTCGTAAGTTCACTCACAATTGTAATGCTCGCTAGATTCCAAGACGGCCTGATGGTGAGAGACCTCACTTAAGAAGGTTATGCGGTCAAGGCACTCGTCTTTGATCGGACGAACTAGCCTTTCGGCGAGGGCAATGAGATTGGGGTGCGCGCGGGCAATCCGTCCGTGCGGTTTGGCGGGAGGGGAGGCCGAAATCAATCCGGCTTCCCTACCCCGATCCGCGACCTATCTATCATTCAGGATCCCCTTTTTGCTAGGCGATTGTCGGGCTGAATCGTCTTAAGCTCGCTCGGCAAACAACGACCGCAGTCCATCGCGCGACGCTGCACAGATGCCTCGTTCAGTGATAAACGCAGTGACCAATCGAGCGGGGGTTACGTCGAACGCATAGTTCGCGGCCGGACTGCCGGTTGGCGTTAGACACACCGTTTCGATCCTGCCGTCGCAAGTTTGGCCAGTGATCCGGGTAACCTCCGTCTCATCGCGCCGCTCAATGGGGATTTCGGTTACGCCGTCGGTCAGGTTCCAATCGATCGACGGCGACGGCAGTGCGACATAAAATGGCACATTGTTATCGCGTGCTGCGAGCGCTTTGAGGTAGGTGCCGATCTTGTTCGCGACGTCGCCGCTAGCGGTTGTGCGGTCGGTACCGACGATACATAAGTCGACCATTCCGTGCTGCATAAGATGACCACCGACATTGTCAACGATGACTGTATGCGGCACGCCGTGCTTTGCCAATTCCCACGCCGTAAGACTCGCTCCTTGGTTACGCGGGCGAGTTTCGTCCACCCAGACGTGCACCGTGACGCCGGCATCATGTGCGGCATAAACTGGCGCCAGCGCAGTGCCGAAGTCGACAGTGGCCAACCAGCCAGCGTTGCAGTGAGTCAGTATGTTTACGGGGCGATTCGGTTTAATGCTGGTCCGAATGAGTTCCAAGCCATATCTTCCGATGGAACGATTGATTGTTACGTCCTCCTCGCAGATAAGGGCAGCCAACTCCCAAGCCGCCTCGGCCCGCGTTGCCGGCACAAGCGGACCGATCTCGCGGTAACATCGCTCCAACGCCCAGCGGAGGTTTGTAGCTGTGGGCCGGGTGGGACCAAGTACATCAATCGTCCGCTTGAGCGACGCATCCGATGGATCGGCCGAGATTGCCATCGCCACGCCATATGCGGCCGTGGCCCCGATGAGCGGCGCACCGCGCACCTTCATCGATTTGATCGCATGCGCCACATCGTCCAGCGACTTGAGTTCGACCTTTGCAAATTCGTACGGCAACTTGGTCTGATCGATAATCTCAACAGTTCGACGCTTCGTAGGCCAGATCGTCCGCATGGGAATTCCATCGACGCGCATTTGTATAGATTACCTGAAGCTATCAGACTTTTTCATCTCCGCGTTTGATTTTGCGTTATCCGCAGGCCGTCAGGGCCAATTTCTGGATTGCATAGCGAAATCTTGTCAGATTTCCCCCCTAGGGAGAATCAAGAGGGTTAGCGTCGCGATTTATATCGGGGATGTGAGGGGTAAGCTGCGCATCCAGTCCGAACAGCTTCACATGATCGCCGATCAATTCGCGTTCCCGTCTGGCCCATCACGCCAGCCTGGCGCGAGGTATTGTCAAATGGACAACGGGGTTGACCAGTCCAGCGCAACTTGCGAGAACCAGCATTCTATGAAGATCAAGAAAGCCGTAGTCACGGCCGCCGGGCGCGGGCAGCGGGCTTTGCCGTTGCAGACGCTCGTCGATCGGGATGGGCAACCCAAGTGCGCCTTGCAGATCATTATCGAGGAGGCGCTCAGCGCCGACGTCGATCAGATTGGCGTCGTTATTTCGCCGGGTCAGGAGGATGCCTATGCGGCCGCTGCCGGGCCGCATCGGCGGATGCTCGAGCTTATCGAACAGCCTTCGCCGGTTGGATATGGGCATGCGCTGTACTGCGCGCGGGAGTTTGTCCGCGGCGAGCCTTTCCTGCACCTGGTGAGCGATCACCTCTACATCAGCACCGGCCCTCATCGGTGCGCGCAGCAACTGGTTGAACTGGCCAAGGCGGAGTCCTGCAGCGTCTCGGCCGTGCAGGCGACGCGCGAAAGCATGCTGCCTTATTACGGCGCCGTCGGCGGTCGGCGCGTGGCGAAGCACAATCACGTGTATGAAATTGAGACGATCCTCGAAAAGCCCACCCCAACCGAGGCTGAGCAATCGCTGATTATTCCCGGGCTGAGGGCTGGGCATTATCTGTGCTTTTTCGGCATGCATGTGTTGACGCCCGGGGTGATGGAATTACTGGCCGAGTTGGTGAAGAAGCAAAGCGGGCTGCCGCTGGCGGCGGCGCTCGATGCGCTGGCGCGCAAGGAGCGCTATCTGGCCATCGAAGTGCAGGGGCATCGGCACAATATTGGAGTGAAGTATGGCCTGCTGATGGCGCAGCTCGCGTTGGCGCTCGATGGTCGGGAACGTGATGAAGTGCTGGCCCAACTGGTGGATCTGCTGGCGGTTCGCGAGCGGGATCAGAAGTAATTGATCGTCTGAAAGCTCTCTCATGTCAGGCACGCTCCGAAGCATCATCACCTCCGAAGACCCGCTGATTCGCGATACCGCGCTGGAAGCCTTCGCGCGTGACGCAACCGCGGCGCAGCTTCTGGCCGAGTGCGATGACCTGGATCAGTTCCGCCGCGCCGAGGGGAATTTGTATCACCGAGTTCGGGCGCTGTTTTTCCTGTACGCGATTCATCGTTTCCATCTCCCACCAAAGCTGCCGCCCAATGCGCGCGGGTCAGTGCCATTCGAGGGATATAATCATCTTCTATTGCGCCGATTCGACGAAGGAATTGACGTTTTCCTCACCAGCCAGGCGCACACCGGTCCAAACGATTCGATCAGCAGCGCCCTGGCGGCCGCCTATAAAGATCTGGCGTTCCAAACACTCGCCAACCAAGTCCGCCGCAGTGTGAAGAGCGTGCGGGGGAATCAGTGGATGTTCCGCATCGGGCATCCGGCGGATGTGCCGCTGCGCCTTCGCCCGGAGCTCCTGCAGCAATCCGCGGATGGAACGTTCCCGATCCTCAGCGAAAAAACGCCGGTGCGGATGGATCTGTCCCACAGCGCGTGGAGCGACATTTTCTTCCTGGGGATGGATTATCCGCAAGGCGCGCGGGTGCTCAATGTGAGCATCGACTTGGCCGTACGCGGTCGAGATCCATCGCCCAAGCCTCCTATTGAAGCGTATTTGCGGGTGATCGATGTGCCGGTGATCCGGCTGGTGAGCGTCGATCTGGGCGCATCGGCGGATCTCGACAATCTCCCGAACCTGTTCGATTTTGCCAAGGATTATCTCGGCCTGCTGAAGGCCGCGGTGATTGCGTCAGGGATCGTGCCGCCGGGGATGGAAGGATCCGGCCAGAGTTTGTCCGATTTGCTCGCTCGGCTCGTCGGGCCGGGCCTGGGATTGGAAATCGTCAGCAGCGTGAACAATATTCCCAAGGGATCGCGTCTGGCGGTTTCGACGAATCTCTTGGGGTCGTTGATTTCGGTCTGCATGCGCGCGACGGGTCAAGCCGCGTCGCTCACCGGAGAACTGGCCGAGCATGAACGAAGATTGGTCGCGGCGCGCGCCATCCTAGGGGAATGGATCGGCGGCAGCGGCGGCGGCTGGCAGGATTCCGGCGGCATCTGGCCGGGAATCAAGCTCATTGAAGGGGCGCCGGCGCAATCGAGCGATCCGGAATTTGGCATTAGCCGGGGCAGATTGCTGCCCAATCATCGAATTTTGGACCACCAGGATGCCTCCGAAAAAGTTCGCCGGCAGTTGCAGGAGAGTTTGGTGCTGGTGCACGGCGGGATGGCGCAAAATGTGGGGCCAATCCTGGAGATGGTCACGGAGAAATATCTGCTGCGAAGCGGGAACGAATGGATCGCGCGCAATCAGGCCGGGGCAATTGTCGATCGCATTCTGGCCGCGCTGAAGAAGGAAGATGTAAAAGCGATCGGGTCGGCAACGACGGAGAACTTCTTTGGGCCCTTGCAGGCGATCATTCCCTGGGCGAGCACGTTTTACACCGAGACATTGATCCGCAAGACGCGGGAGAAGTTTGGCGACGCGTTCTGGGGATTCTGGATGCTCGGCGGGATGTCGGGCGGTGGCATGGGTTTCATTTTCGACCCCGAGCGTAAGGCTGAAGCCCAGGACTTTTTGCAGAAGCTGATGAGCGAAACCCGGCAGGAGCTGAAGCACGCCCTGCCATTCGCAATGGAACCTGTCGTTTATGACTTTGCGATCAATCCGCATGGAACCTTCGCGCGGCTTCTAGAGGACGATCAGGCGCTGCTGCCGGCGGCGTATTACGCGATGGTCGTGCCGCGGTTGCTCCGGGTGGACCTACGACAACTAACCAAAGTACAGGCGGCGGAACTCGATCGCTTCGCAACGGCGGCGCGATCTCGGACGGAATTGGCGGGAATGGTGCACACCCTGTTCGACCGCCTCTTTGTCCGCCAAGACCAGGCCGGGGGCAACGCGCAGGATTTGGCGACACTTCTGCAGGAAAATGGCTTCGATCGCGAACAGCACGAACGCGTTCGCACGGATATCAAGAGCGGCCGGATCGGACTTGCGCAAAATCGCTTGCCAAGCTCGACGACGATTACGGATGTGAAAGAAGAGGACGTAATCGATGTCACGCTTGGATCGAGCGAGGAAGATGAGCGACGGGGCCTGGCGGCGCTGCAGGCGGGCGAGGTTGCGGTGCTCTCGTTGGCCGCCGGCGCCGGGAGCCGGTGGACCCAGGGCGCCGGCGTGGTGAAGGCGCTGCATCCCTTCTGCAAACTTGCCGGCCGGCACCGGACGTTCGTGGAAGTGCATCTGGCCAAGAGCCGAAAGATCGGGCAGTTGGCCGGTGTGGAGATTCCGCACATCTTCACCACGAGCTATCTCACGCACGAACCGATCTCGGCGTATCTGCGGGCGCAGGCCAATTATGGCTATTCAGGGCCGTTGCACTTGTCACCAGGACATGCGGTGGGGCTGCGATTGATTCCGACGCTGCGGGATTTGCGGTTTGCGTGGGAGGAGATGCCGCAGAGGTTGCTGGATGAGCAGCAGCAGAAAATGCGGGAGAGCGAGCATGCGGCGCTGATCGATTGGGCGCGGACGGCAGGCGAGGCGTCGAATTACACGGATAATTTGCCCCTACAGTGCATGCATCCGGTTGGGCACTGGTACGAGGTGCCGAATCTCTTCCTAAACGGCACGCTGGAGAACCTCCTGCGCGAGCGACCTGCGCTGAAATACATCATGCTGCACAATATCGACACGCTCGGGGCGAATGTCGATCCTGGAATGCTGGGCCTGCATATCCGCCAGGGCGCATGCCTTTCCTTCGAGGTCATCACGCGGCGGATTGAAGACCGCGGCGGCGGCCTGGCACGGGTCGACGGGCGCGTTCGCCTGCTCGAAGGGCTGGCCATGCCGAGGGAAGAGGATGAATTTGCCCTGTCATACTACAACTCGATGACGACCTGGATCGATCTCGATCAACTGCTGGCCGCATTTGGACTCGGGCGGCCGGATTTGGGAAACCAGCAGAAGTTAGCCGGCGCGATCCGGGAGCTGGCGGCGAGAATGCCGACGTATATCACGCTCAAGGATGTGAAAAAACGCTGGGGCCATGGACAGGAGGACGTCTTCCCGGTCGCCCAGTTTGAAAAACTGTGGAGCGACATGACGGCCTTGGCGGAGGTCGGGAGCAAGTTCTTTGTGGTGCCGAGGGCGAGAGGGGCGCAGCTCAAAGATCAAGCGCAACTCGATGGCTGGCTGCGGGATGGCACGGCGGGGTACGTGGAATCGCTCTGCCGGTTTTAGGGCAAGCCGGTCACTGAGCGCGCGGTTGTGAAAGCGCGAGCTGTGCCAGTTCGAAACAGGAGCGTAGCAAGTTTTGATCCCCGCCCCACATTGTTTACCTCACCGAATGCGTACCTTCCACTGGTCCGCCAGCGAGCTGAATAGTTGGCTGATCCGTGTCGCCGGCAGGTTCATCAGCAGTTGCGTCAGCTAGCGCTGCGGATCGATAGGGTGTCGGCGGCACGTGCTGGTCAGGCGGGAAAGGAATGCCGCGATCTGGCCACCGAGCTTGTTTCCAGGATCCCGATTTTAAAATCGCTTTTAAAATGCCGGCGCGGTGGTTTCGATCGGAACTTGATTCTGGCGATTGAACCCACGTTCAGCTACGCATCCCGGACCGCCTTCACCGCCGCAGCTTCGTCAGCGCAACCAGGGCCGCGACGATGACAAACCTGATCCCCACACCAACCGGGCGAATTCGGACAGATGGGGTCGCTGATCTTGTTGCTTACGAACACATCGTCATTTTCGATTCGATCATGAAAACTACATGAACACCCGAATTTCGCGGATCGCTCAATCGGGCATTCATGCACCGGTCATGTTTGCATCCTAAGCCGGGATTTCCCATATGAATCTCGACCGACGAACGTCGGCCGAGGCGCCTATGGGCAATCCTGGTTCATAAGACTTTCATCTAGAAACATTTTTTAAAAAACACCGATATTTCCCGCGACAAAGTTTGTGCTTCTCGCTATAGGGTAAAGTAGTGAGGAAGGCCATGATTTGTATTGAAGGCCTCGAATCGCGGACGTTGCTATCGGCTTCAGTTCCCCAATTTGACCACATCGTCGTACTAATGGAGGAGAATCATTCCACGGCCGATATCTACGGCAGTGCCGACGCGCCTTTTTTTAATTCGCTAGCGGCGGGCGGCGCCGAGTTTACTCAGTCATTTGGTGTCAGGCACCCATCAGAGCCCAATTACCTCGCGCTCTTTTCAGGGTCCACGCAGGGCGTGACGGATGATGGTACGTACACCTTCAGCGGTTCAAATCTTGCGAGCGAACTTCAAGATGCGGGCCTAAGCTTTACCGGATATGCCGAGTCACCCAGCGTGCGCGAGCATGATCCATGGGAGAGCTTTACCAGTTCGGCGTCGGACGGCGCAGACTTCTCGCAATTCCCGAGCGATTTTTCACAATTGCGAACAGTGAGTTTCGTCGTTCCCAATCTAAATGACGAAATGCACAACGGCACCGTCGCCGCCGCCGATGCCTGGGCACAGGCGAATATCGGCGCGTATGCCCAGTGGGCGAAATCAAACAACAGTCTGCTGATCGTTTGGTGGGACGAGGATGATGGCACTGCCAACAATAATATTCCCACAATCTTCTATGGCGCGAACGTGATCAGCGGGAAGTACTCCGAGACGATCAACGACTACAACCTACTGCGAACAATAGAGGACGCATACCAGCTTCCATTAATGGGCAACTCGGCCGCAGCTTCGCCCATAACCGACGTATTCCAGACCTCGCAAACGTCGCCCACTCTCGCCCTTAGCGGAGCGTCAACGGCTAACACGGGCGTCAACTACACCCTTACGCTGAGCAGCAGCGATTCCGGCGACGACGCCATGAACAGTTGGCAGATCACCTGGGGTGACGGCCAAAACGAAACCGTGGCGGCCGGAACTGAAGCACAGGTTAACGGACAGTGGGTCACCACGAGCACTGCAACCCATGCCTACGCAGCGCCAGGGAAATATACGATCTCCGCGACCGCCGCTGATTCCACCGGCGCCCACGCCGCCGGCAACACCGTCGGGGTCCGGGTCGTTTCCGAGCCCACACAATTGGTTTTCCATCAGCAGCCGACCAACGCAACGGCCGGTAGGTCGATCAGCCCCGCGATCACCGCTTGCGTCGAGGACGCCGGCGGCAACATCGTCACCACCGACAGCTCAACTGTGACCCTCTCCCTCCACAGCGGCCCCGGCGCCCTCAGCGGCACGCTAATCGTCGCCGCGGTCAACGGAATGGCGAGCTTCAGCGACCTTTCGCTGGATATGGCCGGCGCTTACACGCTCCAAGCCACGGACGGTAGTCTCACAAGCGCCACCTCCGGCAGCTTCACCATCGCTCCCGCTGCGGCATCGCAGTTGGTAGTGAATCAGCAGCCGACAAGCGCCACGGC
Organism: Tepidisphaeraceae bacterium; assembly: GCA_050012375.1. GTDB lineage: Bacteria > Planctomycetota > Phycisphaerae > Tepidisphaerales > Tepidisphaeraceae > PALSA-1353. Next base: position 98,694 of record JBEKHH010000001.1, on the reverse strand, counting down.
CGGCATTGCAATTGCCCCGGCGGTGAGTGTGAATGTGGAAGATCAATACGGCAACTTGCTGACGACAGACACATCGAACGTGATGCTTGCCGTCGATACCGGCCCCGCCCCATTGAGCGGCAGAACCACCGTCGCCGCCGTCGGCGGCGTAGCCACGTTCGGAAATCTGTCCCTGGACACGGCCGGCATGTACACGCTGAAGGCCACCGATGGCAGCCTGGCGCCGGCCACCTCAGATAGTTTCACAGTGATCCCCGCTGCCACCACTACAACGCTGGCCGCATCTTCAAACCCGATCACCGCTGGGCAGGTCGTCGCGTTGATTGCCACGGTCACCTCCAGCAGCGGTTCACCAGCCGGAACCGTCACCTTCGTGGACGGTTCAACGCTGATTGGCACCGTGACCGTCAACTCCACCACGCATCAGGCCATCGGCTTCACCATTTCGTTGCCCGAAGGGTCCAACGACATCATGGCGATCTACAATGGTGCGGACGAATTCGCGGCCAGTTCCGCGTCCCTGAACGAAACGGTCAACCCCCCCGCCGGCGCCACCACGACAGCGCTGGCCGCATCTTCGAACCCGATCACGATCGGACAGGTCGTCGCGTTTACCGCCACGGTCACCTCCAGCAGCGGTTCACCAACCGGAACCGTCACCTTCATGGACGGTTCAACGCTGATCGGCGCCGTGACCCTCAATTCCACCACGGATCAGGCCATCGGCTACACCGCTTCGTTACCTGTAGGGTCGAACAACATCACGGCGATCTACAACGGGACCGGTGGACTCGCAGCCAGTTCCGCGTCCCTGAGCGAAACCGTCAACCCCGCCGCCGCCGCGACCACCACTACGCTGACGGCATCGTCGAACCCGATCACGACAGGGCAGGTCGTTGCATTCATCGCGACCGTAACCTCCAACGGCGGTTCACCCACCGGAACCGTCACCTTCATGGATGGTTCAACGCTGATTGGCACCGCGGCCCTCAACTCCACCACGCATCAGGCCATCGGCTTCACCATTTCGTTGCCCGAAGGGTCCAACGACATCACGGCGATCTACAATGGTGCGGACGGATTCACGACCAGTTCCGCGTCCCTGAGCGAAACCGTCAACGCTGCGGTCGCGGTGGGGACCGCCCTTTTGGGGCGCAAGGACGCCGCGTTGATCACCGACGCACTATCCACCCGACACGTCATAAATCATCGGCGGGACGGCAAACAGTTACGTGAATTCCCCGCATCAGAGACTCCCGACCCTTTGAATTTCCCCCATATCGCGGCTCCCAAAGACGGGGGTTACCCAGGTCTGGGACGAACAATCACAATTTCGCCATAAATGGCTTAGCCCACAATCGGAGCAGGTGCTATCTGATGCGTAAGTAATAGTAGCTAACACTGCCAAGGCTGCGAGACGCGGAGAAGCCCTCCGGCACCGCTAGGGTGACGCGTCGCGGTGATTGCCGCGAACCAGGTCGCCCGTTCAGCGATCTGTTCCAACGCTGCTCAAGGCACATGATCCAGCACGCGTTTGGCGCGCTCTGCATCGGCGGTGGAGTCAAACGCCAGGTACATGAGCAGTTCGTTGCGGACTCCGGCCGCGACGACGCTGGCGAGATTAATGCCTTGGGCGGCGATCGCCTGGATAATTAGGTATCCTTTCCCTGGTTCGTCCGGACAGGAAACGCGCAAGTGCACAAGGCTGCTGCGCTCAAATCCCAATTGCTTGGCGGCGCGGATCTGCGACTCGCTGGTCAGCGGAGCCAGGAGTACCACGCCTCGATCCGGGTTCTCTTGCAATCGGTGGGCATCGAGAATCTCCAGATCAGCATCGGCCTTGGCCAGACCTTCGAGTTTTTCCGATAGTCCGCGTGGCCGATTCGGAATCGGCGCTGACCAAACATCCACAACTTTTGTGTTCAACATGGTTCACTCTCCTTTCCGGCACGATCTCAAGCGTTCCGGGGCGACGGACCGAGGCGTCGCAATCCGATCGCCAGCGCGCCAGCCACTCCAGAATCGTCCGGATCGCATCTGATACGACGGAAGACATTGCCGATGAAATTGGGGGCCCCATCCGCGCATACCGAATTGTCGCGACAATCAGACGAACCTCGGGTGGCAGCCAACCCAGCGAATCAGCCATGGCCAGTTGAGCTGACAACCCCAGCCCATGCGTGGAGGTCGCGCGCTCGCAAAGCAGCAATGGCCGGGCATCGGAACGATAGTCCAGATCAAGCAGCCGCCCGGGCCCTATTCCGGGGACCCTTGCTGCATCGACCACCAGCAGCGCGCGACGAGCCTCAAGGCGGCAATGCAACAGATCGGCCGGATTGAGGGCCAGATCCACAATCTCCAGTTCCGGGTGTGCCCTTCGAGGGAGCTGTCGTGCCACCAGTGAACCGAAGGCGTCGCCCGACGCATCCGGATTCCCGCAGGCTGCCATCAGAAAAGGCCGTATCGCACCCATCGTCGCTCCGGTTTTCCCGCTACTGGCCAACTTAAGACCGGGGGTGACGGCGGGAGAACTTGAGAAAGTGCACCGAGCAGGAGATGCACGGGTCATAGTTGCGGATCAGGTGTTCGCAGCGCAGCGCCGCCTCTTCGTCGGACAGCGTTGCAAGCGAAGAGGCCAGAGCCCGCAGATCCTGTTCGATCGAGGACTGGTTTTGAGATGTTGGCGGCACGATCCGCGCCTCCAGCACGGTTCCATCATCGCCGATGCCATAGTGGTGCCAGCAGATGCCGCGGGGGGCTTCGGTTCCATGTCCGCCTCCGCCAGCACGGGGACTGATCGGGACGGCGCTGCGTGCCGGCGGCGTGTAATGCTCCAGAATGTCATGCGCCAGAGCCAAAGCATGAACCGTTTCCAGCCCCCGAGCGGGCAGCGACAAAAAGCTATTGTTCCAGGGCAAATCCTTCCGCACGGCGCGGCAAACGCGCGGGAGCAATTCCATCGCACGCGGATGAAGTTTCCTATGGTTGAGGTTCAGCCGTGCCAGCGGCCCAACGACATAGGGTCCGCGTCCTTTGATCACTGCGTGGAGGGCCGTGGAATGCTCGACCTGTTTCTCCTCAATCGCGTGGCCGAATTCCTCCTGATCGACGTTCAATCCCTTGTTCGATTGGATGCGTCCCAGGTTCATCGGATACTCGTCGTCGGGGCATAGCGAGACGAATTCGTAGTCTCGTTCGAGTTGCGGATAGGTGAGCTTCTCGGACAGAAAGAGGGTGAGTTCCGCCATATCGGCCACGGCCTGCTTCAACCGCGGCACAAGTGCGGCGGCAGCTTCGGCAGCCGGGGCGCGATAAAAACCGCCGACGCATATTCCCACCGGATGTACGGCCCGGCCCCCAACCAGCGCCACGATGTCGTTGCCGAGTTTTTTGAGATTCAACGCCCGCTTGACCAATGGGCCGTGATCGGCCGTCATCGTGATCACCGATTCGTAGCCCAAAAAATCGGGGAGATGAAGCATGAACATGTGCAGAACGTGGCTTTCAATCCACTCGCCACAGTAAGCGAGGTTGCGCAGGGTTCGAATCGGCGGATCAATGTCGTTGAATACGCCCAGCGCCCTTTCCAGCGCATGGCATGCGCCCATCTGGTAGGCGACGGGGCAGATGCCGCAGATTCGCGCCGTGATGTCGGGAACTTCCCTGAAATTCCGCCCGCGCAGCAGGGCCTCGAAAAAGCGAGGAGGCTCGTAAATGTCCAGCCGCGCCTCGATGCACTGATCGTTTTGCATCTCCAGGTGCAGCGCGCCTTCTCCCTCGACGCGAGCCAGCGCCCCGACTGCAATCGTGCGCACGTGAGGTTTAGCCCGGTTGGTCTTGGAGTTGCTCGATTTGCTCATAGCGGTCACCCATTTGCTTAAACGGCTCGAGATATCCATTGAAAGATCGCAACCGGCGCTTGATGTCGCCTGGAGAAAGGCCCAGCGACTCAAATTGGCGCACCATCGCCAGCATGTTGGGCTGCTCCATCGGCCCGAAACAGCCATAGCAACCCCGGTCGCACCCGGGACAAAGCGCGCCACATCCCGCCTGCGTAATCGGACCGAGGCATGGCTGGCTACCGGCGACCATCACGCAGGGGTAGCCCCGCTGTTTGCACTCCACGCACAGGGAATGGGTCGGGATGTTGGGTCTTCGCCCCACCAGCAGCGCCGAAATCAATTCCAGCAGATGCTCGGAATTCACCGGACAGCCCCGCAGCTCGTAGTCGACGAAGACGTGCGATGCGATCGGCGTGGCGGTCTCCAGCGAGTGGATGTATTGCGGCGACGGGTAGACCGTCGAAACACAATCGGCGAGATTCGCCCAGTTGCGCAGCGCCTGGATTCCGCCGGAGGTTGCGCACGCCCCGATGGCGACGAGAAACTTGCAGTCCCTCCGCGCCTGGCGAATGCGGTGTTCTTCCTCAGGCGTGGAAATGGAACCCTCCACGAGTCCCACGTCATAGGGCGGCGGCAGCACGCGCCGCCGCGCTTCCAGGAAATAAGCGAATTCAACCGCCGACACCAGCGCGAGCAGATGATCCTCAAGATTCAGCAGCGAGAGCTGGCAACCGTCGCACGACGAGAACTTGTACACGGCCAGCCGCGGCGTTACGTTCGGCGGCGGCGGCGTGATGGACGGAGCAGCCATGTCACACCTCCTCCTTAGCAAAAATGTCGGCGATATCGGCAAAACAGAAGATCGGCCCATCGACGCAGACGAACTTAGAACCGTACTGGCAATGCCCGCATCGCCCGAAGCCGCAGTTCATGTTCCGCTCAAGGCTCACGTACACCTGGGGGGCGGGAACGTGCAGTTGCAGAAAGTTCCACGCAGCCACTCGGTTGAGGATTCGCGGCCCACAAACCAGCACGATCGTTCGCTCGCCGGTCACCTTGACACGCTGCAGAAGCTTCGTGACCACACCGACCGGACCGGCCCAGCCCGATGTGGCATTGTCGACCGTCACCAACACGTCGAGTTCGCCGCCTGTCTCCCACGCTTGCAGTTCGTCTGCGTACAATCGGTCCTCGGGGAAACGGCAACCGTAGAACAACACAACGCGTCCGTAGCGCTTGCGGTGTTGCAACAGCCCGTAGACCACCGGTCGCAGAGGCGCAAGGCCAATGCCTCCGGCCATGATCACCACGTCGTGCCCTTCCAGTTGTTCCAAGGGCCAGCCCTTGCCGAATGGACCGCGAAGGCCCACAACGTCTCCGACCTTCATCCGCCCCATTGCTCGCGTGACCATGCCCACCAGTCGAATCGTGTGCCCCATTTGTTGCGACTGGGACGGATCGGAGGAGATGGAAATGGCGGCTTCTCCCACGTTCGGGACGTACACCATGTTGAATTGCCCCGGCACAAAGTGGTAACCCCAGCGCAGCCGCTCGTCTGTGAACTCCAGCGTGAACGTCTTGGTGTTGAAGTTCTCGTCCTTGATTGAAACAATCCGCGCTGGAATCGGAACCCAGGAGGATCCACCGTTGCCCGCCGCCGGCCAACCAACGCTCTGCATCGTCTGGCTCATGATCTTTCCTCTCGGGTTGCGGCCGCAGCTTCTTTTTGCGGCTGTGTACCCTGGATATGCCGGGCTTCGGCCGTGATGTCGATCCCCACGGGACACCAGGTGATGCACCTCCCGCAGCCAACGCACCCCGAGCACCCAAATTGATCGAACCAGGTGCCGAGCTTGTGCCTGAACCAATGCCGATACCGGCCGCGAATCGTGTTGCGCACCGGACCGGCGGTGGTGTAGCTGAATTGATGGGTGAAGCACGATTCCCAGCGCCGCGTGCGGGTCATCGATCCCTGGGCCAGCGTCGAGGAATCCGTCACCGTGGAACAGAAGCAGGTCGGGCACACCATCGTGCAGTTCCCGCAAGAGAGGCATCGCTGGGCGACGTCATCCCACTGTGCGTGTTCGAGCGAGTGGGTCAGCAGATCCTTCAGCCCGTTGGTGCTCAGGTGCCGCCCCATGTGCTCGCGGGCGCGGACCATTTTCAACTCGGCCAATTCGAGTTCCGCGGCCGACGCAGGGCGCGCCGGCAGGGCTTGCAACAGCTTGGCGCCCTGTTCGGAACCGACCGTCACGACGAATCCACCGCGCAATTCCGTCATCGCCAGATCGAAGCCGTCCCGCGCTTGCGGACCTGTGTCCATTGACTCGCAGAAGCAGGTGCCGGAAGGACGCGTGCAGTTGATGGCGATAGCCATCATTTGCCGGCGTGCCTCGGTGTAAAACGTTTCTGTCGGACACTTTGATCTTGCCTCGTGATCGTTGGAAAAGACTCGATCCTGCACGCGCATCGCCGCAAGGTCACACGGCCGCACACCCAGCAACGCCAGCTTCTGTGCATGCGGCGGGTCGGCATCATGAACGAATCTGTCCCCCTCGACATGAATCTGACAGAGCTGTTGCACGGGGGGAAATAAGTAGCGCTTAGGACCATCCGGGCCGACAACGTATTGAAAATAAAGATCGGGCTCGCCTTCCGAAAGCCGATACGAACCGCCCTCCTGCTGGTCGATCAGTCCTCGAGCAATTTCCCCGGCCGAGGTGATTGGAGCGAATGAAATGACCCCGCCGCGAACCGTCGGAGCGATCACGGTGAAATCCTGCTTGCGCAGCAGGTTCACCAGATCATTCAGCGCGGCATGCGACAGAAACGACGTCACTACCCGCGACGCAGATATCGGCATAACTGCCTCCTACTGCGGAAAGTGCGATGTTCTCCGCGGCGGAAGCCGAGAAGCGGCGAGGCGGTCTGCACAGACCCATCCTACGGCGATTCCGCTCGGCGAACCGCGTCGGGGTCCAACATCGCGGCTTCCCGGCGCCTTTTATTTCAACCCCCAACCCTATATTTCGAGGAAGGAACTGTGCATCGGTGGATTGCCCTATTCCTCAATAGGCGAAAACCCGCATGCCTTCGGAGCCCTCGCCTTTTGGCGGGTCCCTATTCGATGCAAGGTGCATTGTCCGTCGAACGAACAACGCAACGATCAACTGATGCTCGCTGGAAGGGGACTGATGACATGAACCGGCATGACGCTGGTTTGCAGATCGACCATCTCGCGGTATCGGCCGCTGGCTTGCATGAGTTCGTCGTGGCGGCCTTGCTCGATGATTCGGCCGTTTTCTAATACCAGGATTCGGCTGGCGTGGGTGATCGTGCTGAGCCGGTGAGCGATCACAAGGCTGGTCCGGCCGGCCATCAGTATTTGCAGACTGCCTTGAATGAGCCGCTCGGATTCCGTGTCGAGATTGCTCGTGGCCTCGTCGAGAATCAGGATGCGCGGGTTGGCCAAGATGGCGCGTGCGATGGTAAGGCGTTGGCGTTGGCCACCGGAGAGTTTTACGCCGCGCTCGCCGATCAGCGAATCATATCCGCCGGCAAGGCTGCTGATGAATTCATGGGCGTTGGCGAGTTTTGCGGCCCGGATGATTTCCTCATCGCCGGCGCCGCGGCGACCGTAGGCGATGTTCTCGGCGATCGTGCCGTCGAACAGGAAGGTGTCCTGCTCGACGATTCCCAGCAGGCGGCGATAGCTGTCCGCGGTCATATCGCGCAGATCGACGCCGTCGAGAAAAACCGCGCCGACGGTCGGATCATAAAAACGGGCGATGAGATTGCACAGCGTGGTTTTTCCGGCGCCGCTGGGGCCGACGAGCGCGATCATTTCCCCGGGCTGCACGTCCAGATTGATCTCATGCAGCACCGGCGCGGGGGAGGCGGGGTAGGTGAAGGAGACATTGCGCAACGTGATTCGCGCGGCGACGCCGTCGCGATGTACGACGATCGCGCCCGGCTTGGCGGGCATCTCCACCGACTCGGCGAGCAGATCGAGCACTCGATCCAGTCCGGAGAGACTGTTCTGCAGCGCCGTGGCGCTGCCGGCGAGCGCCGCGATCGGCCCAAGGAGGGCGGCAAGGTAGGAGAGGAACATCACCAGGTCGCCGACAGTCAGGGCCTGCTTCGGGGAAATCAGGCCGGCTCTGAGCTTCTCCATGTCGCTCAGGACCCGGGTGCCGCCCCAATAGAGCAGCATCGCGGTGGCAAACGGGATGAGCACCGACCAGGTGAAATCGATGCCGCGCATCCACCACCAGGCGAAGATTTCCTGCCGGGCCATCATGTGGCCGTTGCGGGTGAAGGTGGCGGCCTCGGACTGCTCACGGGAAAATGAGCGGACGATGCGCATTCCGCCGAAGGCTTCGGTGGCGTGGGAATCCATGTTCTGCCTTGTGAAGCGGATGTCGCGGAAGATCGGACGGATGCGGCTGATCCATGTGCGGTGCGTGAGCCAAACCGTCGGCAACAGCACCAGCGATCCGAGTAGCAGCTTCCAATCGACAAAGGCGAGAATCGTCAGACTGCCAAGCAACTGGATGATCGCGCGAAAGGGATTGTAGAGCATGGAGAAGATGAGGTCGGCGACGCTACCGGCGTCTTCGCGCAGGATTGACGCGACTCCGCCGGATTTCAGGTCATACACACGATGCAGAGGAAGACGAACCGCATGGTCGAAGACGGTTTTCCTGACGGAGACCTGCACGCGCTTGGTCATGCGCGTTGTCTGCCAGCGGCTCCAGAGCCCGACGATTTCAGAAGCGGTCGCCATTAGAACCATGCTGATGGCCACGATGGCCAGCAGACGATGCGGGCTGTGCTGCGGCAGGTGAATCCATTGCGGCAGTTGCGGGGGGAGGGGCCGCTCGCGAAGCACGCTGTCGAAGATGATCTTTGTGCCGTAAAGAGGGATCAGACCCAGCAATGTGGAGAGGCCCAAGGCGATGAGCGCAAGGGTCAACATCCGACGGAATCCGCGGAGCATTCCCAAGAATTCCGCCAACAGCCGGATGAAAGAACGGGATCGCGGCTTGCGTCTTTTGCGATCATCGGGGCCATGGGATGGGCCGTGGATGCTGGCGTCGCCGCCGGCCGTATCGCGCTGAAGGCGGCGCTGCTTGAGTTTGCTTCGGTAGTCTTGAAAGCGTAGCCGGCTGGGGCGAAGGCTCGGAGGCATCAAGAATATGTTAGGCGCTTTCAAGGCGGCGATATAGCCTGCACGTCTGGGCTTTCCCGAGGGTTGACGCCCGTATCAAATCCGCCGCAGTCCTTCCGCTAGTCCTCCACCGGTCAATGAAATGGTTGAGAATTACCGCAGGCTTGGGGAGACAATCCATTTAAGTTTTCGGCGGCGCGGCGCCCCGGCAAATGCGGGCGACATCCATCATAATCGGACGCTTACTCATTGGCTTGGGATTTAAGGTTCAGCTCTTCATGTGGGATCGGTGATCAAGGGCGCTAGCTGCGCCGACGTCGGCCCAGTACCCCTAGTCCGGTGATCGCCACGAGCGAAAGAGTCGCCGGTTCCGGAACATCGGCCATCAAACCGTTGGCCGCCGCGTAGGCGTCAACCGCGGCCCAGTCGGCCGCTGGCAACACCACGGATCCCCCGTTGGCCTCCTTGCCGAGGTTGGTGACCAAGGCGGTGAAGTCGGCGCCGGTGACCGTGCCGGTGTACAGGAAATCGCCCTGATCCCACCCCGACACTTCCTTGCCCAAGTTGGTGGCCAAGATGGTGAAGTCAGTACCGGTGACCGTGCCGCTGAGAGTCGCATCGCCGAGCAGCGTGTATTTGATTTCGATCTGGCCAGAGGAAAGGCCGGCGGGATTGCCGGGGTCGGCCGAATCGGCATAGCCCAGGGAGTAGGCGCTGTTGGCGGGCAGGGCAGCTGCGGAGCTAATTATGCCGCTTGTGCCATTCCATAATCCGCCGTTGTAGCCGCTGATGAGCTGCGCGCGGATGGAACTGGCGGGATCGCTGGTGCTGTAGTTCACCATCAGCTCGTTGTTCGCGACGTCGATCGTGCCGTTGTTGGAGAGGTTGTCTACCGTCAGCACGGTTGCGCCGGACGCTCCGGTAATTGCCGCGCTTCCGGTTGACGCGATCGTCAAGCCCTGGGCCTGCGTCGAGTTTGCGAAGGTAATGCTCGCGCCGCTGGATACGGTGACCGTTGACGTGTAGCTGACGGTTCCACTGCCGGCCGGCGCGAGGGTCTGGCCGGAGTTGACGGTGACGGGCGCGGTGATTTGCAGGGCCGCCCCGGCTTTAACGGTTAATACCGTGTCGCCGGCGATCGTGAGCGGCACATTGATCTGTTGCGTTCCCGATTGCACGACAACGTTGGCATAGCCCACCTGGTCCTGGAGGGTCAATGAGCCCGTCCCACCGAGAACATACGTATTGGCATTGTTGAAATTCACCGTCCCGAGCGTGATGGCGGAACTGGTGGATATGGTTTGGGTGCTGCTGATGGCGCCGAAGAAATCGGCTTCAACGCCCGCGCCGTTTGGCACGCCATTGGTCCAATTGCCGCTTGTGTTCCAAACGCTCGAAGCGGAAGTGTTCCACTGGTGCTGGCTGGCGCTGAAGGCGTTAACGCCGAGCGTCGCGGTGTGCGACGAGGTGTTATCGAACAGCGCGGTGGCGCCGCCGTTGTAATCAAATTGTCCGGGCACCTGGACGGACTCGGGATACCAATAGAGGACGCCCATCCCGTCGTTGTTGGGCAGATTCTTAACCGTGTTGGCCAAGTCGGTGAGGTATTGCTCCTGGCCCGCGGGCGTCTGCGCGTAGGCCGGGTCGCTAGCCACCGTGGTGGATTCCCATGGCGCGTCCGTCTCCATCACCATGATCTTCTTGTTGTAAGTGTTGGCGATAGCGGTGAGATTGGTGCTCAGCGTGGACAAGTCGGAGGTCTTGGTGGGATAGTAATCCACGCCGATGATATCGAAGCTGCTGGCGGGGACATCGCCATAGGAGGGGTTGGTGAGGTCTCCGTAGAAAAACTGGGGCTCGCCGGATGAATTGCCGTTGGCAATGACGATGGAGACCTGCATTTTAGGCCCGGAACCCTGAGCGGCGTGCACGCCGGCGATTGCCGAGTTGAGCAGCCCTCCGAATGCCGCCCACTGCGCCTCGGCCTGTGTCTGGTTGCTCGGGAAGGTCAGGTGGCCCGTGGGCCAGAGCATGCCGCTGTTGATTTCATTTCCGACCTGCACGATGTCGGGCGTGACTCCCGCGCTTTCGAACGATTGCAGCGTGGTCGTGGTGTAGCTTTGGACGGTTGACTCCAACGTCGAGAGCGACTGACCCGTCCAGGCGGCGGGAATTGTTTGGTGGCCTGGGTCCGCCCAGGTGTCCGAATAGTGAAAATCCAGTTCGAATTTGGCGCTGGGATCATCCGCCTTGAGTTGCTGGGCCAAAGCGATGTCATACGCCGTCGTTTGAATCGCTCCGTCGGTGGAACTGTAATTGGTGTTTGGATTGACAAAGACGCGCAGACGGAACAGGTTGTCTCCGTGATTGTAAAGGATCTGATCGGCCGTCCCCGCCACGCCATTGGTATCCTTGAATGTCATCCCTTCTTGTTGTTCCCAGGTGAGCAATGAAATGTCAGAGCCCATGAAGAAGTCCTGGGCGCGGGCAACCTCGCCGATCCCCATGGGAACCAATGCAACCGCCAGACAAACTGATCGAATCCCTCTCTTGCCGCGTGGTGGGGTACACATATTTAGCTTGTTTGGTCAGGCCGGAACAGAGATTTTCAAAAATGCCGCCGGAGACCAATCCCTCCGGTTGCGGTGCACGCTGGACGGGCAGAACCGCAACTCGCTTTATGGAAAGAATTGTAGCACCGCCCTGCCGGCTCGATCTGCAATCTTGCGAATGATTGATGCGAGTTTCCGACAGGCGCGGGTCAATTGGGAGGAAGCTGTTGCCAGCGGGGTCGGGGAATGAACTGCCTTCGATAGCTGGTTGGGGTCGTCCCGGTGGCCTGCAAAAAAGTAGTGGCCATGTACTCCGGGGTGGCAAAGCCGCAACGACGGGCGACATCGTAGATCGGCAGGTCTGTCTGGAGGAGCACCTTGGCGCGTTCGAGGCGAATGCGGCGGATTTCCTCAAGGGGCGTATGGCCCAGAACGCTGACGAATCGCCGCTCCAGCGAGCGGCGGTTCATGGGCACGGCTTCCAGGAGTTGCTTGACGGAAAGTCCCTCGACGGCGTGCTGGCGGATGTGTCGCAGGGCGGCGGCGACATCGGGGTCATCCACGGCAAGGACGTCGGTGGACTGGCGAGTGACCACTTCAATCGGCGGCACACGGGGAATATCGCGAATCTTGCCCTTTTTCCGAAGCAACTGGTCCAGAAGCGACACGGCGACGCGTCCGATCTGCTCGGCGCCAATGCGGATGCTTGACAGAGGCGGATGAGCGATTTCGCATAGCAGTTCCTCGTCGTCCACGCCGAGGATGGCGGCGTCCTCTGGAACGGCCAGGCCGATTTCTCGAGCGGCCTGCAGCAGTTCAAATCCCCAAAGATCGTTGGCAACGAAAAGAGCCAGGGGCCTGGGAAGCGACCGCAACCAGGCCATCATGGCGGCGGCGCGGCGTTGGTTGGGACCATTTAAGACGGCGGGGACGGAATCGCCGACCGAGCCGTAACTGGCGAAGGTGAACGCGGACTGCGTATCGATGTTGCCCGTCGTTTCCGCGCGGGCGCGGAAGGTGCGTTCGATTTCGCCGCGGAATCCAGCCTCGCGCTCGCGCGACCAAAGCATCCAGGGGGCGCCGAAATAAGCGAAATGGCGGAACCCGCGCTCCAGGAAATGTCGGGCTGCCACCTCGCCGGTGGCCACGTCATCGGGAAGGACGCGGGGGAATTCCGATTCGGCGCGGCTTTCAAACAGCTCGATGACCGGCTTGCCGGTATTGCGATAAACCCTGGCCAGACGATCGTCATAGATCTGGCAGATGATTCCGTCGGGATTCCAATCCTTGAACCATCTGGCCAGATACTTGCTGGAGTGACCGTAAACTCCGCGATAGACGCGGAAGAGCCAGGGCAAACCGAGCCCGCGTTTGGCGTCAGGCAATCCGGCGGCATACATGTTTCGCTCGCGCGTGGCGGCGATGATCCCGCGCAATACGCCTCGGGCATATGCGAATTCGGTCGGCAGGACCAGAGCGACGTGGACGAATTTGACGGGGCTATTCCTTGGCAACGCCGCTGATTGTACCGCGTCTCGCGGAATGTCGCAAAGGCGAAGAAGGCATTCGGACGGATTCCTTGCGTTGCAGCCCACACATTTTCGTCGGACCGCGACGCGACTAATTTCGCATGTTAAAAATGACCGGTCAAAACCGCCATAATGGACGGAGATATGGTTTCTGTCGCAAAATCGGAGCTTTAATTCGCAATTATCCAGAGACTCCCTGGAAATAGGGCGTATTCTATGTATCAGCAGTCAGCCGGGCAGGCGTGAGGCGTTCTCGCGACAATTCGCTCGGGCCACTCAATACATTTCGGAGGGTAAACATGCGGCGAATTCGACTTCCCATTGGATGCCTGCTTCTGCTGGCGCCTGGATTGTGCATGGCCACGGCCGCGTCGGGTCAGACGACGTACACCGATGCGCTTGGCGACAACTATGGCGGTCCGGAAGTGGACATCAGCACCGTTGTGGTCAGCAACGACGCAAGCAACATCTACTTCACCATTAATATGAACCCGACGGCCAACATCGGCCCGACCGCGAACCACTACGCCAACTATGAAATCGGCCTTCAGATGGGCGGCGGGGCCGGCGGTCAAACGTTGATCAATGGAACGTATGGACTTGCCCCATCTGACGGGAATCCCTATGGCAACGCCGTCGGCATCAGCACCGGCGAGAACTATTTCATCGGAAGTTTTCTTGCCGGGCCCACTTACAATGGCGGCGCGCAGTTGTACTCGTATTCGTTACTCGGAGGATGGACGCAGGTGGGCGCAACCGCGCTCGCAACGGAAGTCTACACCGGATCACCTTCGACAAGCTTCGCTTTCCCGCTCAGTGCGCTGGGACTTAGCGTGGGCAGCAGTTTTAACTTCGACGTCTGGACTTCCTTTGGAAGCCCGCAAAGCGCGTATGACGCTTTGGACAACAACGGAGAGGGACCGGGACCTGCGCCCTATAGCGGAGGCACCTATGATTCGGCGACCGTACCGGGCTCGACCTTCAATTCGACCATCTACACCGTCGTGCCCGAACCGACTTCGATGGCGATTCTCGCCGGCGCTGGATTGCTGATGTTGCGGCGACGCCGAGCATAAGTGGAATGGACAGCGCGCAAGGCTTTGCCTACCGCAGTGCAATGCCGCGGCGCGCGACAGGCGCCTTCCCCCGCGTGTCCGATCGCTTTGACCGGACACGCGGTTTTTTTGCATCATCTGTTTCCATGGGATTGATCCGGATGGCCCGATGATGACGATTGACGCTCAGACGTTCTCGCACTTTTTGCGTACCCTCATGGGGGGCTTTGTCTTGGCGTGGACCCTTTCAACGCCGGCGCTGGCTCAACCGACTGACGCGCCGTCGGCTTTCCTGCTCGGGGCTGATATTTCAACGCTGGCCCAGGTCGAGCAGCGAGGCGGCGTCTTCCGGGATGCGGGCAAACCTGACGATGCCATCGCCATCTTTTGCCGGCATGGATGGAACTGCTTCCGCCTGCGCCTGTTCGTGAATCCAAGCGGCAGAGGCGGCGCCATCAACAGCCTGGATTACACCCGCGCCCTGGCCAAGCGGATCAAGGCATCCGGCGCGACATTCATTCTTGATGTTCATTATTCCGACACGTGGGCTGATCCACAGCATCAGGTGAAGCCAGCCGCATGGAAGGATATGGACTTTGACTCGCTGCAAAGCGCGGTCGAAAATTACACGGCCGGGGTGATGGCGGATTTGAAGCGTAGCGGCGCACTGCCGCAGATTGTTCAAGTCGGCAATGAGATTACGGGCGGAACGCTTTGGCCGGATGCGCAGGTGGAGGTTCCGCTATCGACGGTGAAGGTCTTCGATAGCACGGTGAAGCCGATCAAGCCGCCGCTGCCGTACGACGACGCGAAGCAATGGGAGCGGTTTTCGCGCATCCTGGCGGCGGGGATCCGCGGCGTTCGGCGGTCCACCGCGCCCTCAGACGAGGTGCGGGTGATGATCCATATCGACTGCGGCGGGGATTGGCCCGTCACGCAATGGTTCTTCGATCATCTGAGCCAGCGCCATGTTGATTACGACATCATCGGCCAAAGCTATTATCCCTATTGGCATGGAACGCTGGCGAACGTGCGGGAGAACCTGCAACAGACGGCGAGCCGATATCACAAGGACATCATCATCGTCGAGACCGCCTATCCGTGGAAAGGCGCGGCGCGCTGGTCGGCGAGAAAGAATATGTCGTGGCCGGTATCGGCTGCCGGTCAGAAGCAGTTCATGGAGGACCTGATCGGGGTCGTGCGCGCCACGCCGGGCGGTCATGGGATCGGCGTCGTGTATTGGCATCCCGAATCGGTTCCGATCCGAAACAGCGGCGGCAACTGGAATGGAGGCGAGATGTCGCTATTCGACAACAACGGCGGCACATTGCCGGCGATCGACGCGCTGCGGGTGTCTCAGCCTTGACTGCTTACTATTTCCCGCCGGTCGTCGCGATCCCCTCGATAAAGGTGCGCTGAGCCAGGAAAAACAGAATCAGCGTCGGCAGGCACACGTGCATGGATGCCGCCATCAGCAGATGCCATTCGGCTCCGCCGATTTTGTTCAGAAACGCCTCGAGCCCAAGCGCCAGCGTATATTGTTCCGGCCGCTGAATGTAGACCAGGGGACCGAGGAAATCGTTCCGTACGTTCAGAAACGAAAACAGCGCGACCACCGCCAATGCCGGCCGGGCCAGCGGAAGGACCACGCGCCAGAAGATCGCCCATTCCGAGCATCCGTCGATTTTGGCGGCCTCGGACAGTTCCTTGGGCAAAGTCATGAAGAACTGCCGCAACAAGAAAATGCTGAACGCCGACCCGAACCACGCGGGAATCCACAGCGGCTTAAACGTCCCCAGCATTTGCAGCGGGTTATCCGGGCCGAACCATGCGGCGGTGTGGCCATCCATCCATCGGAAGATTCGGAAGACCGAGACCATGGTAACCGGGAATGGAATCATGATGGTCGCGAGCATGATGCCGAACAGAATGCCCTGGCCGGCAACCCCACCCAAAACCGGCCAAAAACTGCCCGTTGACACCCCAAACCGCCCTGGTACTATCCCGCCATGCTCGGTGAGCCCAAAAACCAATTCTCCCTCACACCCGCGCAGCGCTCAGCACGTGCGGCGCGCGAAAAGCGATTTCCTATCAGATCGATGCCTAACTATTTGACATTCTCACGGCGCACTCCATGACTCGGCGGTGATATCCCGCCGGATCCCGGTCGCCCCCGTTTGCACATGCAACCATCGGGTTCGAAATCCGTACCCTTTAGTGGACAGCTCGCCGTCGGCGTCGGCACGTTGGCGTTGTTCATCGGCTACACGATGCTCTACGTGATGGCGACCCCGGTGTACCAGATGACGCTGGGGGTGAATCCGGTGTGGCTCGGCGTGGTGCTGATGGTGCCGCGGCTGCTCGACGCGTTCTTCGATCCGGTGATGGGAAGGATCTCCGACAACACGCAGTCCCGCTGGGGACGGCGGCGGCCGTACATCGTCATCGGCTCGATCATCATGGGCGTCATGTACGGTGCGGCGTGGATGGTGCCGCCGGCGTGGCCGGAGGCGGCGAAGCTCGGGTATTTCGCGGCCTGCTCCATCCTGTTCTTCATCGGCTACAGCATGTTTGGGGTGCCGTACACGAGCCTCACCTACGAAATGGCCCCGAACTATAACGAGCGGACGGCCATCATGGCGTTCTGCTCGTTCTTCCAGAAGACCGGCGAGTTCTGCTACCAGTATATCTTCCCGCTGTCGCAGCTTGCCATCTTCGGCTCGGCGATCGCGGGAATCCGGATCGTGAACTGGGGCGTGGGACTGATCTTGATGACCGGGATCGGGATGTTGCCGGGCCTGCTCGTCAAGGAGCGCTTCGCGCACGTCGCCGAGCAGCAGAGTCCCGTCCGGCTCTGGGCCAGCATCGGCGATGCATTCCGATTACGGCCGTTCCAGATCGTGATCGTCCTGACGATCCTGAACGTCGTCGGCGGCATGTTCGCCAGCAGCCTCGACCAGTACGTGCTTGTCTACTACGTCTTCCATGGAAGCATCGCGACTGGAACGCTTTGGAAGGGATTCCTGTCATCGGGGTATGCGGTCGTCGGATTCGTCGCCATCCCGCTGGTCGTCTGGCTTTCCAAGAAGCTGGGCAAGCGCCGCGCGCTGATCGCCATCTACGCCGTGACCGGCCTCGGCGGGCTCGCGAAATGGCTGGAGTTCACGCCCCGCCACCCGTGGTTGATTTTCCTCGATCCGGTCCTTTGCGGCCCGATCTGGATCGCGGTCATCGTGCTGATCAATTCGATGGTTGCGGACATCTGCGACGAGGACGAGCTCCATTCCGGCCAGCGGCGCGAGGGCATGTACGGGGCGATCTTCAGCTGGGTTCAGAAGTTTTCCGTTTCGCTCTCGTTTCTCGGCGCCGGGCTGACCCTCCAGCTCTCCGGCTTCGACCAGAAGCTCGGCAGCCACCAGACCGCGGCCGCCTTCACCACGATGCGCCTGTTCCTGGTGGCATCGACGTCCGTCACCGCGGTTTTCGCGGTGCTGGCGCTGCGGTACTATTCGCTCACCGCCGAGCGCGCCGAGGAGACGCGGCGGTTGCTGGAGGAGCGCCGCAAGGGGGGCGCCGCCGGCGAGGAACTCCCGGTTCCCAGCGGTGCGCCGTCGTGATGACGCCTGTTGCAGCCGAACCACGTTTTCACATAAGCAAGTTTATCCTCAACATCATCCACCGGCCGGAAATGGTTCCGGAGTACGCTGAAAAGGTAATGGGGCTTATTGAAATCATCCACGATCACCTACATCCCCAGGAATTCCGGGCCGTTCCACTTCTCCCAGTATTCCACGACGGTAAAACCCGCTGAGACGTCCGACGTGGTTTGTCGCGATCCGAGGATCAGGAATACGCCGGCAACGACAGCCAGCATGGCGAAGATAACGGGCTTGACGAATTTCCTAGGGCGGGCCGACCCAATCCGCTCGTTCAGCCGACCACGTCATCATTGTAATTGATCTTGAAGAGCAAGCTGCTTATCTCCGCCCGTTCAACGCGATCGGCTGAAGGATCGAATCGCGGCGATGCTCCGGGTCCACGGAGGTGATTTCGGTTTGACCCGGCGCCAGGCCGAAGGCCGTGGCCTTTACGATCAGCGTGCCGGCGCGCTCGTTGCTCTGGACCAGTGCGGTGGCGATGCCCGCTTCAGCGCGAACGGGGTTCGCGCCGATTTCGCCGCCGCTGACGACTCGGCCTTCGCCTTCAACGGAAAACTGGATGAGATCATCGGCAAATGGACAGACGGTGCCGCGCGCATCGCAAACCCTGGCGTAGACGCGAACCCAATCGGAGCCGTCGGCCCTCAGCTCACGTCCGCAGAAATCGGTTTGCAATTCAATCCTTCTTGGGCCGCCCGGCGGATGAACGAGATGTGTCGCCGACACCTGCCCGCCAATATATCCCCGCGCCATGAGTTCCACGGGAGGTTTTTCCACCCTTGCCACGCCGGTCATGTACATCGTGGACTGCTCGTGGGCGAAGCATTCCACCTCGAACGTGAATGGGGGATGCGGAATGGCGAAGGTTTGATCCGATTTTTTTCGTCCGATTTCCCGGCCGTCCAGAAACAGGCGGACCTCGTCGCAATTGCTGAAGACGGTAATCGTCGTGGGAGAGAGGAAGGTCGCGAAATTGGCGATGAAGACCATGGGCCCATCGTCAAGGCCGGGAACGTGAATATCGGGCGGACGCTGGCTCTGGAAAAAGTAGTAGCTGAATTTCGGCAGGCGAAACAAATCCAACACCCCGCCAAAAAAGGGCTGATGATGATAGCCACGCTGACAGTCGATGCCGGCCCAGAGGCATGCGCCGCAGAGGCGACTAACGTCGGGGGCGTTTGTGGTGCGGCCGGCGATGATTTCATCCATCCTGGCGGCGTGGGATCGGGCCTGAATGAGCAGGGGCATTTCGCCCCAGCCGCGGGGAACGCGGCTGCGGGATTGCTGGTCGCTCCAATTGTCCACGTGGTCGCCCCATTCGCGAATCCAACTGGGTTTGCTTCCGTCGTTGTGGAGATATTCCACGTCCCAGTCGCTGCCGTGCGGCTCGCGATCACCGCCCGTGAAGCACTGGTCGCCTGGAAACTCCTCATGGACGGCCCGCTGGAGCAAAGCCGCCAAAGCGCCATGCTCCGATTCGTTCAGGGCCGCCTCCCAGATGACGACCGACGGCCGGTTGCGGTCGCGACGGACCATCAACCGGGCATTGTGAATCGCCCGGCTTTGGAAGGTTCGATTGCCCACGAACTGCCAGCCGGGGTTGGAAACAATGGTCAGCATCCCCAACTCATCGCAGGCATCCATGAAAGCGGGCGATTGCGGATAATGGCTGCGAACCGAAGTGAAACCCCCTTCACGCAGCTTCTTAACGTCCCGGTAGTGGGCGCTGTCGGGCATCGCGTAGCCGACGTAGGGATGGTCCTGATGGCGATTGGCGCCGATGGAGAGAAACTTCTTGCCATTGATGAACAGCCCGTCGCGGCTGTCGAAGCGGATATGGCGAATGCCGATCCGGGTGACCCATTCGTCGGCCGGGTCGTCATTGCCGAAAACCCTGGTGCGCAGCGTGTAGAGATGAGGGTGATACGGATGCCAAAGCCGTGGATTGGATACCTGAAGACTTTGATCGAAGACCGCGGCGGCGCCGGGATCAAGCATTCGGCTGCCAGTCGTGCGGGTCACCACCAAGCCCTTCTGATCCGACAGTTCCTGCACAACGGTGCATTGCTTCGGGGCCGCGGATTCGTTCCGGACGCTCGTGCGAATCTGCACGGTCGCGGCTTGCGATGAAACGCTCGGAAAGGTGACAAAGACCCCCCCGCCGCCGACCTCGTTGGCGAGGATCGGATCGACGATGTGCAGCCGATCCATCACTTCCAGCTTGACGTTGCGATACAGGCCGCCGAAATACGTGAAATCGAGTTCGCGTTGCGGCTTGCCGGGGGGAATTTGTGCATCGTCCCTGTTGTCCAGCCGGACCGCCAGGACGTTTGAGTCCGACTCGAAATCGACCGCCTGCGTGAGATCGATGACGAAGGGGAGATATCCGCAGTGATTGGTCGCGAGCTTGCGCTTGTTGAGCCAGACCTCAGCGACCTGCATCGCCCCTTCGAAATGCAGGTAGATGGTTTTTCCCTTCCATTGGCTGGACAGCTCGAGCTTTCGGCAATACCAGCAAATGCCCTGGAAGTTTCGCCCGCCGCTGGCATTCAACGGCTCGAGGCGCACGGCGTGGGGAAGATTCACTCGCTCCCATTGTTTGCCGCCGGCCGGCTCGGCCGCGCCGTCCCAGGACGGCAAGCCATCCGATTCCGCGGGCGATTCCAGCCGACAAAAAAACCAATCCTGGTTGAGCGACCGGGTCAGCCGCGGGCTGGACCCCGGGAATGCAGCGACCTGGGCGCCAACTGCGCCAATCTGCTTTTTGATCGGCAGAGATTTCGACGGCCTGCGCAGCTTTCGTTGCGGGGCTTTCCGACCCAGGTCTGTTGTAAATCTTTCCATCGAAATCACCCGTGGCGGCCGAAAACATCGAGTCCCGGCAATGCGTTGCCGGTCGAATCAAACAGGGCCTCGTAGCCCTGGCGCCAAATATTCATCCCCTGAATGGGAATCGCTTCGGGATACCAATAGATGAATCCGATTCCATGTTGGCCCGGGGCGCGGTGAATCACATCGATGAGATCGTTCAAGTATTGCTTCTGCCCCGCCGGCGTTTGCGGCCATTGAAGCGTGGCCAGGCCGACCTTGTCCGGCAACGCCTTCCACGGATAGCTGGTCTCCGCGAGGATAACGTCCTTGCCGGTGAGATCAACGGCGTCGGTCATGTTCTGTTTCAGATAGTCGATCGAGTCCTCCCAGGCTGGATAGAAGCTGAGGCCCACGATGTCGTAATCAGCGGGATCAAGCTTGAATTTCCCGAAGAAATACTTGGCCATTCCTTCCTTGCCGCCGCCGTGAATGTGAATCATGATGCGGATGGGATGGGCATCGGTTTGAAATGAGCGGACGGCCTTGCAGCCGGCGGTGATGAGTTGGGCGAAGCGCTGCCACTGCCTGGGCTGTTCGTCCTTGGGCACGTCCAGGACCTGCGCCTGCGGCCAGAGGATGCCGGCGGTGACTTCGTTGCCCACCTGCACCATGTCCGGCGTGACGCCGCTATCGCGCAGATCGGTCATGACCCAAACCGTATAGTCGTGAACTTTCTGCTGAAGGGCATCAAAGTCGAGTTTCTTCCAAGCGGCAGGGGTGAACTGCTTGCCGGCATCGGCCCAGGTATCGGAGTAATGAATATCCAGCAGAAATTCCGCGCCCGAGGCCTTGATGCGCTTTGCCAGGGCGCGAACGTAAGCGAGGTCCTGCACCGCGCCGTAAGTGGAGGCGTAATCCGAACTGGGGTTCACGAAGAGCCGAACGCGAAAAAGATTGCATCCGTGAGCGCGCATGATCTGAATGGCATCGCCGCTCTTGCCGTTATCTAGGAAAATGCCGCCGGCTTTTTCAATCGTCGGCAGCATTGAGACGTCTGCCCCGGCGATGAATGGCTGGTCGGCGGCCCTGGCCAGGCTGCAAATCAAAGCGCAGCAGGCGAAGATGACGCACTTTCGGACCTGTCCCCATATAGCGGCCATGAACGCCTCTTAATACACGAATACCTCGTCCACCGCACTTCCGTCGGGGGAATGAACTGAGCGCACGTCGTTGGCTCGCGGATCAGAAATAGACACCCAATCCTCTTTTGATCCAGGTTTTTTTACCAGCATCCCCGGGCCCATGAAACTGGGATCGCGATAGAGCGTCACAGAGCTGGGAGAAAGTCCACTCTTTTCCGCATCGGCTAATGCTTTTTCCAAACGGCTCTTCGCTTCGGGCGTAAACTTGGCTAGATAAGCGCAGAATTCTTTGCCGCCATTGTCATAATTATAAATTTCGGCGATGACGGCGCTCCTGCCGTTGTGATCGAAGGGAGCGGCACGGTAGACGCTGTCTTGAAACCAGGTCTGGCCGTCGTCATCGGAATAGTATGCCTGAGAGAGTTTCGCTCTCTTTTCAGGCCAAAATTGGCGCGTAAGAATTGTTCCCGCAACGAGAAGAAGAAGTACCGCAACACCCACACCAGCAAGCGGTTTTCCTTGAATGGCCTTTCGAATTTCCATTGATTCAAATTCCTCAACGTTTCTCTCGGCGAATCGCACCCCACCAAACTGCCTTCGGAAATCATCCTACGTTGATTTCGCGCCCTCGGCTTCTCGTTACTTTGGATTAAGGCATATCTCTTGCGCTAAAACCGAACCGAGAGGTCTGCTATCCACATGGCCATCGCAGAACAACATATTGCACGTCGTGTTATTTAGATGCCGGAAACGCATCTCGCAGACGTCGAATCCGCCGGGTCCGTTGTAAACGTCATTTCCTCCGGACTGATCGGCCCAGTACTCTTGATTTGCATTTTTCAAATAAGAAGGGGTCACGCTTCCAGCGATCTGGCTGCTGGGATTATTCCCGGCCTGAAGGGCGGCGCCGAGAGAGATTGGATTGGCATACCAGCCGGTGTTGTAACCAGCCTTGGCCGGAATTGGGTAACAAAGCCCATGGTTTATATGGGTGTGCGCGGTGGTATCTCCCCACATCCCGAAATCATCCAGTCCGTTGGGATATGTTTGGTACACTCCGGTATTCTGGCCCTGCTCAATTTTACAGGCCCCGCACCACACCAACATCACTTGAGCGGATCGCTTGATCGACGAGAGCTGCCGTTGCGGCCAGGCGCTGGAGCCGCTGTTGTTTGGGACGGGATCCCAAAGATATAGCGCTCCAAGTGCCCGAACATTGGCCATGTACGCACAGGAGCGAGCGAACCACGGCAGCGCCGGAACGTCCACGTCATGGAAAACCTCCGAATCCTGGACTGGCTCCCAGCTATAGGCGTCTCCCGTTTGTCCCGGAAAGTTTGCCGTTGCAGACTTTGCGGTCATAAGACTCAACGTGTCCGCGAATGTTGTGTAGTAGCCAGCGGCGGGACTACCAGGTGTGGCGGGCTTGTAGTCGACCCACGCGGGTGGTGTGTACCCGCGATTCTCGCTTGTGTAAGTGAAGATCGCCTGTCCGATTTGGCGGAGGTTGGATTGGCAATAGATCAGGTTCGCCTGTTGCCGTGCTTTATTCAGCGCGGGAAGCAGCACCGAAATCAGCAGAGCGATGATTCCGATAACGACCAGCAACTCCACCAGGGTAAATCCCCTGATGGCCGATTTTGTGACCTGATGCGCGCTCTTCATGAAACGCTCCTGTTTTCCGGCCGACCAATCGAGATGTGGCACCTCGCTCATCCTTAACTAGCTTTGACAGACGATTTTAATTCCCGCCGCGGCTTCCTGCTCTCTACAACTGCGAATAAACCATTCAAATTTACGACAGAAGGTCAAAAGCTCGCTGGCGCGTCGCCGACGATTGTTGGCAAATCCGCCTTGGATTTGCTCAAACTGGCGATGGTTCAATTGCCGAGGAGCGTCATGTTTAAATCGTTGGCCGTTATATTATCGGTTGTGGCCCATTTCATGTTGAGCGCGGGCGCCTCCGCCGCCGACTCGCCGCGGCAACGCCTCAGCATGGATTTCGGCTGGAAGTTCACGCTCGGCGATCCGGCCGGAGCGCAAGCGGTGAAATTCGACGAGTCCGGTTGGCAGGCGGTCGACCTGCCGCACGATTGGAGCATTGCCGGTTCATTCGACGAAAGCGCCCCGGCCGGCGGGGGCGGCGGATTTCTCCCGACCGGAATCGGGTGGTACCGAAAGACGTTTCGTGTTCCCGATTCGTTCAAAGGCAAGAAGATCGCCGTCGAATTCGACGGTGTTTACGAAAACAGCGAGGTTTGGATTAACAACCATTGGCTCGGCAAACGCCCCTTCGGGTACATCGGTTTTTCGTACGATCTGACGCCCTATCTGAATTTTAGCCAGCAAGACAATGTGATCGCGGTCCGGGTGGACAATTCGATGCAGCCCAACTCGCGTTGGTACAGCGGATCGGGGATTTACCGCCATACCTGGCTGACGGTGACCGATCCGCTGAGCATCGCGCCATGGGGCGCCTACATCACCACGCCGAAGGCGACCGAAGAGCGGGCGGCGATCCAGATTGTCGTGCAGATCGCCAACCGGCGAGACGCTTCGGCGCGGTTTAGTCTGGTTGCGGCGCTTTTGGATCAAGACGGACGGGAAATCAACAGCGTTCGGAGCGAGGGGGAACTCGACGCCGGCGTCAGCGGCCAGTTCACGCAGTTGATCAGGCTGGATCATCCCAACCTTTGGTCGGAAGCGACGCCCTATCTGTATACGGTTCGGTGCACGCTGCTCAGCGGCGAAAAGGTGGTCGATCAATACGACACGCCGATCGGCGTTCGATCCATCGCCTTTGACGTCGACAAGGGTTTTTTGCTTAACGGGAGACAGGTCAAGCTCAATGGGGTCTGCCTGCACGGCGACGGCGGGTGCGTCGGGGCGGCGGTTCCCGAAGGAGTTTGGCTGCGACGGCTGAAATTGCTCAAGGAGATGGGCTGCAACGCCATCCGCACCAGCCACAATCCCCCGGCCCCGGAATTTCTCGATCTTTGCGACCGACTGGGGTTTCTCGTGATGGACGAGGCCTTCGATGAATGGACGGCCGGCAAGACGCTCGAAGGATATCATCGATTCTTCGCCGAATGGTCGCAGCGGGATTTGGTCGATTTCATTCATCGCGATCGGAATCATCCGTGCGTGGTTCTGTGGAGTGCCGGCAACGAAATCGGGGAACAAACACTTCCCGACGGCGCGGATGTGCTTCGGCCGCTGGTCGAGACCTATCATCGTGAAGACGCGACGCGGTTGGTGACGGCGGCGTGCGACAAGGCTTTCGCCGAGCCCCTGAGCGCCCCGCCGGAGTTTACGGCGCTTCTGGATGTCGTCGGATACAACTACGTGGATCGCTGGCTGGACCGGACGGAGAAATATTACAGCCTGGATCGGCGGGAATTCCCCCAGCGAAAATTCATCGGCACGGAGAGCGTTTCGATGGGCGGAACCCGCGGAGATTATAGCGGCTTGTTTTACTCTCCGGCTTCGACGCAACCGACCGCCCCACCGCCGACCACCCGGCCGGGACGGCGGCGCTTCCGCCAGCTTCCGCCCAGCAACCGCCGGATCGACGTGGAACAGCTTTGGAAATTCGTTCGAACCAATGATTACGTGTCCGGCGACTTCATGTGGACGGGATTCGATTATCTGGGAGAGGCGTTTTGGCCATCCAAGAGCGCGCCGTTCGGTGTGCTCGACACCTGCGGATTCAAGAAGGACGGCTTTTACTTCTATCAAAGCCAATGGACGAGCAAGCCAGTGCTGCACCTGTTTCCGCACTGGAATTGGAAGGGGCGCGAAGGGCAGATCATCCCGGTCACCTGCTACACGAATTGCGATACGGTGGAGCTGTTCGTCAACGGCAAATCGTTCGGGTTAAAAGGATACCAATTCCCGCGGGAGGGGATGGCGGAGGATTATGGCAATCTGCCGCCCCGGGCGAGGCTGATCCGCACGACCGGCGACCTGCATCTATCCTGGGATGTGCCGTATGAGCCGGGAACATTGCGGGCGGTGGGGACAACGGCTTCAAAGGTCGTCGCGACCGAGCAGATTGCTACGGCGGGCGATCCGGCGGCGGTTGAACTTTCAGCCGACAAGACCCGGCTGGCCGCCGACGGCCGCGACGTGGCGCATCTGACCGTCCGTATCGTGGATGCCGATGGCAGGACCGTTCCGACGGCCGACAACCAAGTGACGTTTGAATTGGAAGGCCCGGGGCAAATCATCGGCGTGGACAACGGCGACCCCGCCAGCCATGAAAGCTTCAAGGCCAACCATCACAAGGCTTTCAACGGGATGTGCCTGGCGATCGTGCAGGCGGCGCGATCCGCCGGCTCGATCCGCGTCACCGCCAACTCGGACGCCTTGCGCTCGGGGCTGGTCGAACTGAAATGCGAGCCGGCCGCCCAAACCCCACTATCGCCATAAACATCATGCGCTGTCGCAAATTCGCAGGAATAATTCGCAACTCTCCATAGTTCCGGGCGGTGGTTTTTCTATCATATCGGGAAGTCGATGCCGCTTGGACTGGAGCCTGTCGCGGCCACGCTGGCGTTGGAAAACAAAACCATTTCGGAGGGTCTATGACAAAATCGCGTTTACCCAGGAAGTCCTTGGCCGTCTTGAGCGCTGCACTTGCATCCATTCCGGCCGCCGCTCTGGCGGTTCAATCCTATCCGCATGCGCTGTGGGATTGGCCGGGAAACGACGCCGCCAACACGTACATCGATATCTCTAGCGTCGCCATCACCAATAATGCGTCCACTATCTTCTTTCAGATCAATCTGAATCCGGGAACCACCGCCGATCCAAATATAGCTGGATCCGTTGCCAATCCAGTCAACATCCTGACCAATAGCAACCAAGTCTGGGGCCTCTACGAAATCGAGATGGAAACCTCTGCTGGCGGTGGAAGCACCGCCATCATGAACCCGTACAGTGCGCCCATTGGGATCAGTACGGGCATGAACTACTGGGTCTCAGCTTACACGAGCGCGGGGACTGGCACGAACGGCGTCGGGGCGGACGGTTCCGACATCTACCAATACTCCTCGGGTGCGTGGAACCGCCTCCCCGTCGGTACCGGATATTCCACCGGACCCTATCCAACGGAGACGGCGACTTCGTTGCTCATCCCCTATAGCCTTTCGACTCTCGGGCTGAGTACCGGCAGCAATTTCAACTTTGACGTTGTGACCACTTTTGGACAGCCGGGTGGACAAGGCGTCTATGACGCGCTCGATTCCACGGCTACCAATGCCGCCTCCAATACGCCTTGGAACAGTACGCCTTGGGACAGCGCCACGGCCACGGGTTCCACCTATTCAACCACGACATATACCGTAATTAACCCCGCGTTCACCTGGAATAACTTCCCCGCGAGCGTGGGTGGTGACGGCGTGACCTGGGACGTCGGCACCCCCTCTACGAACAGTGCCGACTACAACTGGAACAACGGCATCCAGGCGGATCAATACACCGACGGTTCCGACATCACCTTCAACGACGTCAACAGCGGCAATTATGCCGTCACCCTCAACACCACCGTCAGCCCGCACTCGGTAACGGTCAACAACAGCGCGGGCAACTACACGATCAGCGGCACGGGCACCATCGCCGGCACGGGCTCACTGACCAAGATGGGCAGCGACACGCTGACGCTCTCCACCGTCAATACCTACAGCGGCGGGACGATCGTCAACGCCGGCATGCTGGTGGTTGGAGTCCACGGCGCGTTGCCCGACCACAGCCTCACCATTACCGGTGGAGCGGTGCAGTTGGCCGCAAACACCGGCCTTGCCCAGTTAACCTCTCTATCGATTTCCTCGGGCGCTGTATTGGACTTAACCAATAACCATCTGTTCATCAACTACGGTGCGGGTCCCGATCCAGTGGCGGCGATCCGCACATACCTGATCAACGGCCGCAACGGCGGAACATGGAGTGGCACGGGCGGCATCGACAGTTCCACCGCCGCCCTGCCCGCCAACAGCGCGTATGGCGTCGGCTATGCCGATTCCGCCGACCCCGGCAACCCCGCCGGACTCGCCACCCACCAGATCGAGATCAAATACACGCTGCTCGGCGATGCGACTCTCACCGGCACGGTCACCGGCACTGACTTCACCATCCTGGCCACCAACTTAGGCAAGTCGGTGTCGGGGTGGGACCAGGGCGATTTCCTGTACACCGGCACGGTCACCGGCTCCGACTTCACGGCCTTGGTCACCAACCTCGGCAAGACGGCCAGCGGGGCTGACTTGGCGTTGCCCGCCGCGGACTGGGCCGCGGTTGACGCCTTCGCGGCCGCCAACGGTTTGATGGCCGATGTGCCGGAACCGGCCACGACGAGTCTTTTGGCTCTGGGCGCCATCGGTATGCTCGCCCGGCGTCGGCGGCAGAGTTCCTGAATCGGGTATTCTTTTCCAGCGTGGTGAGGATTCCAAAGCCCCGGCATAATCGGCTGGGGCTTTTTTTAT
The DNA here is from genome assembly GCA_050012375.1 of Tepidisphaeraceae bacterium. Classification (GTDB taxonomy): domain Bacteria; phylum Planctomycetota; class Phycisphaerae; order Tepidisphaerales; family Tepidisphaeraceae; genus PALSA-1353. The sequence continues at coordinate 70,452 of JBEKHH010000001.1, read as the reverse complement.
TGCAGGAGGACCTATCGGCTCCGGCGGTTTATCTAGCAGGCCTTCTGCCGGCCAATAGAGCGATCTCAGGCTCACCGCTTGGCGCTACTTCCCGCGTTCACGTCCCGACGCCCGTTATGTTAAACGTAAACGTCGGCACATCCGTGTCGGTGGTGGCAATCCTGATCGTCGCCGTCCGCGTGCCCGCGGCGGTTGGTTGGAACGCGATCGTGAAAACACCGCTGTTGAGCGTCGAGGGTTGGGTCACCACGAAGTCATTGGGATCAGCCCCGGCAATCTGAATGGCCGGGCTGCTGGTCGATGTGAGGCTGAAGTTTTGGGACGTATCGGCCGAGCCCATTGTGAAGGACGACGCCGCGGTGCTCAAACCGATCGTTTCGCTGCCGAAGTCGGTGCCGATGGCGGCTGATGGCGTTTCGTTGAGGGTCAACTGAGTTGAAGTGGTTCCGTTGTAGGTAACCGTCAATCGCGGCAGGTCCACGGCGATCAATCGCACGATGAAAGTGAGGGTCTCGCCGTCCGGGATACCACTTCCCGCAGGTGGGTTGTTGCCATATCCAAGGGCCGGTGGAATCACCAGCACGCGGGTCTCCCCGACCAACATGCCGGGGATGCCGTCCTCCCAACCCGCAATGACGCTGTTTTCGGTGCCGCCGAGCCCAAACAGGAACGGCGTCGCGCCCACGCTGGTTTGGAACTGCGTACCATCGCTCAGGTAACCGGTGTAGTCGACTTCGATCAGTTGTGTGTTCTGCGCGGCTGCGGCTCGGGCGGCGCCGGCCGTTGCAATTGCATATTGAAGGCTATTGCTTCCAACGGTAATCGTGGTCAGGGTCGGCGTCGTGATTGCGAGCGAAGCCGATGCGCTGCCGGTACTGGTGGCGTTAATGCTGTCGCCGGAGTAGGTCGCCTTCACGGGGTACGTGCCGGTGAACAAGTTGTACTCATTGTATGTCGCCTTGCCGGTGCCATCGAGCGTGGCCGTGCCGATGGTCGTCGAGCCGGACGTGAAGGTAACCGTTCCGGTTGGAATCCCGCCGCCGACGGCGGTGACGGTGGCCGTGAAGGTGACCGTTTGGCCCATCGTTACGGAGGCGGAGGAGAGGGATACCGTGGTGGTGGTCACGACGCCGACGATGGTTTCGCTCAGGCCCGCCGACGTGCTGGCTGTGTATGCCGTCGCCCCGCTGTACGCCGCCGTGATGTTGTGGGCGCCCGGGGTTAGCGAAGCCGTGAAGCCGATTGCCTGCCCGGTGGTGGGATTGACGTTCACGGTGCCAATGAGCGTTGAACCATCTTCAAAAGTGACGGTTCCCGTGGGAATCCCGCCGCCCGGAGCTTCGGGGGTGATCGTCGCGGTCAGCGCAACGACATCCCCAGCCGTCACATTATTGCCCGACGCCACCACCGTGGTGACGGTGGCATCGGGATTGACCACCTCGTGGACCACCGCGGAGGTGCTGGTCGCGAACCCGCCCGCCCCGGCATATACGGCCGTGACGTTGTGCGTGCCGACCGTCAGGAAGTAGGTAAAGCAAAGAGCCTGGTGCGTGGAGGTATTGATTGCCGCGGTGCCCAAGAGCGTTGATCCGTCAAGGAAGGTGACGGTCCCGCCGGGCGTTCCGCCGGTGGAGGTGACCGTAGCGGTCAGCGCAACGACCTGCCCGGAAACTAAACCCTTCGATGACGATGCCAATGTGGTGGTGGTCAGCGTGCCGACGGGATTGACCACTTCGCTCACGGACGACGAGGTGCTGGCATCGAACCCTAATGTTCCGTTATACGTCGCCGAGATGGCGTGCGTGCCGACGGCCAGCGAAGAAGTGAACCCAATTGCCTGGTGCGTGGTGGTATTGATTGCCACGGTGCCAATGAGCGTTGAACCATCGTCGAAGGTGACAGTCCCGCTGGGAGTTCCGCCCAGGGACGTGACGGTCGCCGTTAGCGCGATGATCTGTCCCACCAATTCGGGATTAGTCGACACGACTAATGTGGTGTTGGTATCGGCGCCGACGGGATTGACATTTTCGGTTACCGCCGAAGACGTGCTGGCCAGGTACCCGGTGTCCCCGCCATAGGCCGCCGTGATGCTGTGCGCGCCGATGGTCAGTGAAGACGTAAAGCCGATTGCTTTCCCTGTAGTTGGGTCGATGGTCGCGGTGCCGATGAGCGTTGAGCCGTCGTCGAAGGTGACAGTGCCGCTGGGAGTGCCGCCGGTGCCGGTGACGGTGGCGGTGAGCGAGATGACCTGTCCCGCGATGACTGGGTTCGATGACGCCGCCAACGTGGTCTTGGTGCTCACGTTGCTGTTGACCACCAGGCTCACGACCGGGGACGCGCTGGTGGCAAACCCTGCCGCTCCGCCATAGCTCGCCGTGATGTTGTGCGTGCCGGCGGTCAGCGAAGACGTAAAGCCGACCGCTTCCTGTGTCGTTGGGTCGACGGCCACGGTGCCGATGAGCGTTGAACCGTCATTGAAGGTGACAGTGCCACTGGGAGCGCCGCTGGCGGCGGTGACCGTGGCGGTGAGCGCGAGGACCTGCCCCTTGGTGATTGGGCTCGACGACGCCACCAACGCGGTCGTCGTGCTTAGGTTGTTGTTGACTACCAGGCTCATGACCGGCGACGTGCTGGTGGTAAACCCTGTCGCTCCGCCATAGCTCGCCGTGATGCTGTGCGTGCCGGCGGTCAGCGAAGCCGTGTAGCCAATCGCCTGTTGGGTGGTGGTGTTGATGGCTACCGTGCCGATGAGCGTTGAACCGTCAAAGAAACTGACGATCCCCGTGGGAATGCCGCTGGTGGCGGTGACGGTGGCAGTCAGCCCGACGACCTGCCCGGGCACGATTGGGTTTGGCGCCACCACCAACGACGTGGTCGTCGCCATATCGTCGGGATTGACTGTTTCAGTAACGACCGCCGACGTGCTGGTGGCGAAATCGCTCGACCCGCTATATATCGCCGTGATGTTGTGTGGGCCGAGGGTCAGTGAACCCGTGAAGCCAATGGCCTGTTGGGTGGTGGCGTTGATGTCTGCGGTGCCGATGAGCGTTGAACCGTCCTCGAAGGTGACGGTCCCTCCGGGCGTCCCGCCGCTGGAGTTGACCGTGGCGGTCAGCGCGACGACCTGCCCGAGCAAGATTGGGTTGGACGACGCCGCCAGGGTGGTGGTAGTGGCTGCCGCCGACAATAACAGGCGGTTCTCCAACATTTCGACCGGCAATGGGAACGGCCCCGCAGCCGGCCGACGAGCACGCTTCAACATATAGGTTTACCCTCGCGTTTTACCTTTTGGGAGGCTGCCAAGGCTAACAAAACGGCCGAACTATTGAAAATCAGAAATTCGGCCGACTTGAGACCATCACATGCTCGTAATAGCACCTACGCTACCGAAAGTTGCAGGATTCGCCTCCGCAAGATTCGATTAACACCAGGACCGGGTCACACATGATGGCCTGACCCGATTCTACCCGTCCTTCGTATATACACCAAATTCGCCAATCGCGCCGACGATTCAAACTTCGGCGTAATTCTTCTTCCCCTCAAGCGCGCTCTTGCTTACCCGGTTTGGACCCCAATAACCCGAGACCGTCTGATAGCTGCCGAGCGACCGATAACAACGCAGCTCCTTGCCGTTTTTGGCCGCTAAACGGCGAGTGGACGCGAGCCCAATTGAATTCGATTTCTATTCCTCGGAGGGAATGAGATATGAAAAAACGCATCAACCAAAACAACGCCGCTTCCCACAAGGCCTCAAGCTTGCGCCCCGCGAGGCCGACCCGCGTTCAACGAAGCCCTCGCTGCCTCTTTGAGGCCCTGGAGGGACGCGCCTTGCTGTCGGCCAGCGTGCTTGCGGCCCCGACCGCTTTGACCGCGACGGCCAGCGCCCCAACGACGGTGCAGCTCCATTGGAGGGACAACGACGCCACGGCTACCGGGTACTATGTTTTGCGTTCGACCGACGGCATTCATTACAGCCAAATATCGAAGCTGATCTCGGGCGCCGCCAACAGTTTTACCGACGCCACCGCCCTGTCGGGCCATGTTTATGACTATGATATTCAGGCGTACAAGGGCACGACGGATTCCGCCGTTTCCACTCCGGCGACCGCGACGACACCGCTGGCGGCTGTTTCAGGGCTGACCGCGTCGGCGACCGGCCCCAAGATTGTCCAGCTCAATTGGACGGACAACGACTCCTCCGCCACCGGATATTACGTCCTGCGCGCGACCGATGGGATCCATTTCACCGAAATTGCCAATGTGGCCACCGCAACCGCTAAGACCTACACGGATGCCACGGCCCTCTCCGGCCATGTGTATCAGTACGAAATCGAGGCGTTTGACCCGGTGAGGACGGCTCCGGCATCCAATGCCGCCAGCGCCGTCACCCCGCTGGTCGCCCCGACCGCCCTGACCGCCACTCTCTCGGGCCTGACGATCAAGCTGGCCTGGACGGACGCGGATTCATCGGCCACGGGCTACTATGTCCTTCGCTCGACGGACAACGTGCATTTCAACCAGATCGCCGCCCTCAACACCGGCTCGGCCAATAGCTACAGCGACTCCGCGACGGCGTATGGAACAACGTACTACTACAAGGTTGAGGCGTTCGATGCCGTTGCGACATCGGCGGCTTCGGCCGTGCTGAGCAAGGCGACGCCAGCGGCCGGCGTTTCCATCGCAACGCAATTCGGCGATGAACTCGTGATTACCGCGGCCGGCGTGGACGACTCGATTTCCGTCTCCGAGCGTGGGTACACCTTCACGATTACCGCCGACGGGGCCACCTACACCGATGCCGCGACCACCGCTGGGCTCTTCATCTACGCGCGCGGCGGCACGGACACGATCAATATCGCCAACAGCGTCACCAGCGATACGACGCTGGAAACCATCGACGGCGCGGTAACGACCATCACCAGCGCCGGCACCGACGTCACCTCCTGGATCGACTCCACCGACATCTATTCCGGCACCGGCGACGTTCATCGCGTTGCCACCTTCGCCGGCGGCGTGAGCAAGACGCTGGGCGCCGCCCTCGCCAACCCCAAAGACGCCGGGGCCACGGTAAAGGTGAGCGCATCACTTTTTGGCGCCGGTCCGGTCGCCGGCGATGTCAACCAGGGAGAGGTCGGCGACTGCTATTTCCTCTCCTCGCTGGCCGCATTTGCCGGCCATGATCCCAATCTCCTCGTGCAGTCCGCAGTGGATATGGGCGACGGCACCTACGTCGTCCAGTTCATGTCGAACAACCAGCCCGTCTTCGTGCGCGTTTCCAACGCATTCTCCACCGGCCCGTTCGGCGGATTCATGTTCGCCCACCCCGGCTCCGACGGAACGATCTGGGCCATGGTGATGGAAAAGGCCTTCTGCGACTTCCGAACCGGCGCTAATACATACGCCTCCATCAACGGCGGCTGGATGGGGGACATCTATACTGATCTCGGCGTCAGCTCCACGAACTTCTTCACCAGTTCGTACACGGTGACGACGCTGTTCAACCTGCTCTCGGCCGACCTAGCCGGCGGCGATGCGGTTACTCTGGCCACGAGCCAGTCCCCGCCGAACCTTGTCGGCGATCACGCTTATACGCTCGTAAGCGTCACCAAAGATTCGGCCGGCGTGGCGCACTACGTGGTGCGCAACCCGTGGGGCGTCGCAGGCGATGCCATCGAGAACAGCCAGGGTTACGCAACCCTGACCTTCGCCCAGATGGTTGCCAACTTCGTCGATGGATGCGCGTAAGCCTGACCGATGCGCATCCGACAGCACCCGGCGCCCAGGATTTGCCCACGTGGCAGATCCTGGGCGTCGGTTCGGGTATGGCGGATGCGTGGGGGGCGACCGTGTTCTAACTTTTCGGGTGGGTGACTGAATCGGCCGGATCGCCATACAATACGCCGCGGCCGTGCGTGCCAACGTAAACTCGTCCATAGATGCGCGGGTCGCCGGTGATCTGCAACAACAGGCCGTATTGGTGCCGATCATCGTTGATGCGCAGCCAGGTTTTGGCGAAGTCGTCAGAACGGTAGATGGCGTCTTTGCCTCGCACGATTCCCATGAGATATAGCGCGGGCGTGCCCGCGCCCGGGGCGGCTTTGCCGAAGCCGAAACCGTGGATTTGCTCCACGCCGTCGAGCTTGGCGAAAGTCTGGCCGGTGTCGGTGGAATGATAGAGGCCGTCGAAGGCGGCGATCCAGAGATCGCCTTCAACGCCCGGGGTGGCGTAGAGGCGGTCCTGGCCGCCGCGGCCGTCGCCGCGGTCGCCGCGATTGTTGCCGTTGCTGTCGAGTTGAGCGGGCCGCGGCAGGCCGCCGGGCAGGGTCAGCGGTTTTGATTCAAACGTTTCTCCGCCGTCGCCGCTGACAAAAAGATTGCCGTCGAACAAGGCCATTGCGTAAAACTTCCGCGGGTTGATGGGGTCTGCCAGGACATGCGTGTTTGGGGGGAGGCCGGGGATTTGCGTCCATTTTACGCCCCGATCTCGCGTGAGGAATGGCGACGCTCGCTCCGGGGTCCAGATCCATCGAGTTCCGTCGGCGCTCACTGAGATGGAGCCCCCGGCGCTTCTGGAGGATGGCATGGACGGCGTCGAGTGCCAGGTTTTTCCGCCGTCCAGGGAATAGGCGATATTCGTGTCCCGGCCGCGTTGGCTGCCGGCGACGTTGCCGACCCGGACGATGATGTCGGGATTGTTTTGGGCGAACGCGACGCCGCTGGTGTTGCCGAAATTGGGATGATCGAAGTTGCCGTCGGCATTGGGCTTGTCTAGGTCCCAATGCACGAAGCCGCCGTAGTCGCCGATGGCGCTGATCAGGTGGACGCCCGACGGCGGGCTGACGATCTGCATGGCCACGACTTCCTCGATTCCTTTGCTCATGACGCTCCAGTGGGTGGGCTTGCCCGCATCGGCATCGGTGAGATCGAAGGTTTCCCAACCGCCATATCCCGTCGTGAACATCGCGTGATTGGGATCGCACGGATCGATCTGGATATCGAGAAGCCAGTGGATCGGCGTATGGGCGACGTAGGGAGCGCCGGAATAGTCGTATGTTCCGCCGCCTCTATGGAAGATGGGCCTCCAGGTTTTCCCGGCGTCGGTGCTGCGGAAAAGTTCTTCGCCATCGGGATGGTAGAAGGTGCTGGCAATGAGCGCATCGGGATCATGGGCATCGACGGAGACCGCGCCGTAGCCAAAACCGCCGCCTCCGCCGGGGCCGCTAGTCGGGCGCGTGGACGGCTTGGGTTTTTCAGGGGTGATGTTGGTCCACTCGGCGCTGTTGGTGTCAAACTTCCAGATGGCGCCGCTGGTCATGCGGCTGGGGCCCGGGGCGCTGCCGTAGGAGAGATAGATCGTTCCGTTGGACGCCAACACGCCATGCGAGGGCCGTAGGTTGGTCGGTTCTCCCGGTACGGCCCTCCAGGTCGCGCCGGCGTCGGTGCTGCGATAAAAATTATCGCGGCCGATTAGCGAAACGCCTACGTAAAGGGTTGAACTGGGCGTGCCCGCTGTTCCACTGCGCGGATCGAAGATTTCGAAGACCACTCCCGAGGATCGCGCGGCGAAACCGAAACGGCGGCGTCGCGGGCTCGGCTGCGTGGCGGCGGCTTCGTTCACGTCGGGAAAGGTATCGACTTTGGACCAGGTCACGGCCCGGTCGGTGCTTCGCCACAGCCCGTCATGGCGAGAGCCAAAATAAATCACCTTGCCATCATTGGGATCGACCGCCAGGCGTTCGCCGTTGCCGCGGCCGTCTTCATTGCCGCCCATCTTAAATGGCATATTCGTCCGCTCGAAGGTGCTCCCGCGATCATCCGATCGCAGGATCGCCGCGTTCGGCGTGGTGGCGTTGGTGTACATCCCGCAGGCGAGGTAAACGCGATTGGGATCGGCTGGATCGACCGCGATGCTCTCGCAGCCCATCAAGTGGGTGTCCTTGTACGGGAGCCAATCGAGGATCGGCATCCATTGCTTCTGCTGATCGTCCCAGCGATACGCCCCGCCGATATCGGTGCGTGCGTAGCGCAGGCCTTTTTCGGTGGGATGAAAAACGATCCCATCGACAAATCCTCCGCCGACCATCTGCACGCTTTTCCAGACATACGGCGGGGGCGCGGCAGGAGGCTGGGCGACCTCATTGCCGTGATTCGGGGCGCAGCCGCCGGCTACGAGGATTGTCAGACCCAAAATCTGCCGAGCGGAACAGTAAAAGGCGGAGGAGGATCTGCGCGGTTTCATGGGGCGGAAAGATACCCGAATCCCGCGGTTATCAGCAAACGCTTGCTGGTGGCGGTTTCTGTGGGTCTAAACGTGAAGCTGGCAAGGATGTGAAGATGGTTTCAAATCGTTTTGAATTCCTCTGCCTCTGGGAGGCCGCCGTGCATTGACGGGCCGTCGGCGCAGGAGATAAGATTCCTGCACATTCGCGGGCGTAGCTCAGTTGGTAGAGCGTCAGCTTCCCAAGCTGAATGTCGGGAGTTCGAGCCTCCTCGCCCGCTTTTGATGTAAGACACGCCGAACGCGTCAGTCAGTGCAATCCTATGCCGAAAAGGGGAGCCGAATTAATCCTACTACGCTGGCAGCCTTGAAATGGCGGGAAATCCAGGAGGACAGGGTGTTTGCAGGGAGGTCAAGGATGACCGTTCAACAGGTCCGCGCCCTGGGGAGCGGCCCGTGCTGCGGCAGGAGTGGAGGGACTTGCACATCAAGGATTCGGGGGCGATGGTCTGGGAAGCCAAGGCGAGTCAGAAGCCGTTGCCAAGCATGTGCATTGGGGTGGAGACAATCCGCTGCCGCATCCCGCCGCCGAGTGGGTAGCGTTGTAGGATTAGCTGAATACCGCCCGCCGAAGAGGCGCGCGAAGTTCAAGATGACGAGTTATTTGAATAGCCGAAGAAGGGATTTGAACCCTTAACCCCCGCTTTACGAAAGCGGTGCTCTGCCGTTGAGCTACTTCGGCGGAACTGCCTGCGCAGGATAACCGCCACAACCGCGGGATTTCAAGGCCGCCCCGGCAAAGCCGAAGATTCCGCCGGAATCATCCGGCAAACGCCGCCGGCGCTGTTGATGATCACCGCCTCCGGACGCCAGCCGGGCAGAGGCTCGGGTCCTTGGATTTTGGGATACAAGCCAATCAGCCACAGGCACTGCCGCGATCGGAGTTGCTTAAGCACTTTGGGGCCGGCGCGGCCGTTGAGGATGAGCCACGGCCGATGCGAATCCGGCGAGTAATATTTGTATCCCATGTACCATGTGCCGGAGGAAGCCCATGGATCGCGGTTGGAAAAGACCAGCAGGTCGTCCGGTCCCGCGAAATGATTCACGTTCTCCGCGAGCCCTCGCCAATCCTCCTTGGCGGGCACACCGTCGAGGCTTCGCTGAATCGCGACGATTCCCAGCAATCCGACGGCTGAGATGGCCACCGCGTCGCGCAGGAAGTTTCGAGCCGGCCAATCGAATGCGGCGATGACCGCATAAATCGCCGGACTCGCGAGGATCGTATATCGCATGTATCCCACCAGCGTCGTTTGCCGGGCAAGATCCATCCCGGCCACGAAGAGAATCGTTCCCAGGCTCCACAAAACCCACAGCAGCAAATCACGCCGGCGAATCAGGCGAATCAACGGCAGAGGGATGGTGAAAAGAAAAATGGCCAGCACGACCTTTGATGTCAGCGCCTCGCCCCGAGCTTCGCCGAGGAGATTTTCGGTCGGCAAGCCGATGATCCGGTAGAGCGTCAGCTTGGCATGTTTGGCATCAGGGGCTTCCCGAAGAAACGTCGGCGTCAGCGACGGCAGCGTGTGCTTCTGCGCCACAAACAGCGGAATCCACACCGCCAGGATAAGGATTGCCCCGGCGGCCAGCGCGGCGATCGTTTGCCGTCGCGCTCGCCCGCGCAAGCGAATGACCGCATAAACAGCCAGGGCAACCAGCGCCCCGGCGGATAGGTAATGCGTCAGCGCCGTGGCGGCGAGGCAAAATGTCAGCCCGATCAACCGACGCCCGCTGGCTCCCAGAAATTCAATCCGCACAACCAGATCGGCGCAGCACAATCCGAAAAACATCAGCATCGGGTAGCTGCGCGCTTCCTGCGCGAAATCGAGCTGTCCGACGGCCAGCGCTGAAATCGCCGCGGCGAACAAGGCGATCTTCGGCCCATGCAGCAATCGGCACAGATCAAAAAAGACGACGATTGAAGCCAGCGAAAAGATCGCCGAAAGCGATCGTGCGGCGAGGGCGCCCGTGCCGAACAGATCCATCCACCCTCTTAGCACGACAAAATACAGCGGCGGATGCGTCACGCCCCCGAGATGCGAGCAGATGCTCCACCACGGCCCGGCCGCGCCCAAACCCGTCAGGTCCGGCTGATCGTATCGAATGATGTTGGGCGGTAAATGGTCGTGCAGGGAGCCGCGGCCCATGGCCATTTCGATGGACCAGATTTCATCCATCCACAGGCTGGGCCCGGCGATCTGCTCGAAGCGAAAGCAAGCCGCCAGAAGAAGAATGACGCCAAGGAAAATCAGATAACGGCGGGGCATGTGGATGACGCGCAGGCGTCGAAAGAATCATACAGATGCCGGCGATCAGTGGACAGGCATGGGGGCAGCGCGTCTCATCTCACAAGCGCCACCCGCGCTGTTGGAAAACTGCTGTTCCACCTGCCACCCTGGAAGAATCGCCGGGCCGTCGGTCTCCGGAGCGTCTCCGATGACCCAAAGCGATTGGCGCGAGACAAATTGCGCCAGAAGGCCGGCATCGAGCGCAGTGCGCAGCGTCACCCACGGATGGCGCGACCGTGGAGAGTAATACTTGCAGCACATGTACCAGAGGCCGGGGGATGTGAACCGGCTCGGGTGGTAGTAGACGAGCAGATCGTCCGGCTGCGCATGGGAGTCGATGTATTGGCTGAGCGATCGGAAATCCATAAGAGCCGGAACGCCGTCGCGCAATCGCAAGCCGACCATGACCGCCAGCACCGCGATGACTCCATAAGGCAACGCGCCGCGCAGTCGCCCGAATCTTGGCCATTCAATAGCGGCGACGAGCGCGTAAACACCGGGGCTCGCCAAGATCGTGAGGTGGAGGAACTCCAGAATCCTGGAATGGTGAGCCAGGTCCATCGCGGCAACCCATCCGCCAACGCAGGCAACCCAGAGGACCCATAGCAGCAACTCCGGCCTGGCGCGCAGGCGCGCAATCGCATACAGCAGGATCAACACGGCGACGACGTGGAACGGCGGGCGAATTTCTTGGCCGAGCGCGCTGCCGAAAAAATATTGCAGCGGCAGCTTGGCGGCCCGCGAAAATGTGTGGATAACGTGATTGTGCACATTCTCCCGCAGATATCCGGGGCTGAATCCCGGATACGTCCGCATCTGATCCCGGAATTGCCAGCCCCACGCTGCCGCGGTAATGTTGCCGGCGATTAGGGCGGCGGCGATCACGCGATTCCTGCTTTGCCCGCGCAACCGGATCAGCGCGTAGAGCAACAACGCCAAAACGGCGCCGGCCGCGAAATAGTGCGTCAGCATGAAGGCGAAAAGCGAAACGCTCAGCAGAAGAAGCCGCCGGAAGCTTGCCCCAAACAGTTCAATCCGAACCAAGGCGTCGCAGCAGCACAGGCCAAGGAGGATCAGTTGCGGATAGCTGCGTGCGTCCTGGGCGATGTGGATCTGCGCGATCGCCAGGGTCATTACCGCCGCGGCGATCAGCGCGATGCGCGTACCGTGCAGAAGCCTGCAAACATCAAAAAAAACGCCGATCTCGAGAAGGGACACGATCGCCGACAGACAGCGGATCGCGGCGGCGGAGTTGCCGAAGAAATCCATCCACCACCGCAGAACGACGAAATACAACGGCGGGTGAATGACCAATTGAAGATGCGACCAGATCTGCCACCACGGCGCGGCGGTGGCGAGGCTGGTCAGCTCGGGCTGATCGGTCCGAATGACTCCGTCGACGAAGTAATCGTGCTGTGACCCTTGTCCACGGGCCATTTCGATGGACCAGATTTCATCCAACCAGAGGCTGGGACCGGCGATCTGATAGAACCGAATGCAGGCCCCGGCGATGACAATGAGCGCCAGTACGGAAATCTGGCGACGAGTCAGAGTCGAGAAGTGTGCCGGCCGGTGGGGCGAATCGATCATCTGCAACCGGGCGAATGGCACCGCACATGATGATACATCAGCCGCGAGAGGCGCCAAAATTGCCTGATACAACGAAGGGTCTTTTCTGAGCGAACCGGGTCCGATAAACGTAAAACAGTCGCGCGTATCGAGTTGGGCCGCTATCAGGCATAATGTCCATCATGCCGGGGCGAACAGCAAAGGTTCGAGTGGGCAAGGCCGAGCGGAGCAAGTCGAGCGCATCGAGTGCGCCGCGCGCGGCGGCCGCGCCAGGCGGGCCGGTGAAGGATCCCCAGCCGCTGCTATTTGAGATCGGGTGGGAAGTCTGCTGGCAACTTGGAGGGATCTACACGGTTTTGCGATCCAAGATCCCGGCGATGCTGGAGCGGTGGGGAGATCGTTATTGCCTGATCGGGCCGTACAATCCGCAGACGGCGGCACTGGAATTCGAGGAAATGCCGACCGAGGGAGTTATTCGCCTAGCGCTGGATCACCTGCGAAATCAGGGGATCGGATGTCATTACGGACGCTGGCTGGTGCCGGGCAGGCCGCGGGTCATTCTGCTCGATTACCGCGGGCGATTTGGGCATCTGGACGGGGATAAATACCTGATGTGGAAGGACCACGGGATTGCCACCGTGACCAACGACGGCGAAGTCAATGAGGTCATCGCGCTGGGGTTCACGCTGACGGAATTCTTTATCGCGCTGGTGCGGGAACTGCGCGGCGCGACGCCGGTGATCGCGCATTTCCATGAATGGATGGCCGGCGTCGCGGTTCCGCGGATCGCGCATCTGAGGCTGCCGATCTCCACGATTTTCACGACCCATGCGACGCTGCTGGGGAGATTCCTGGCCGGCGACGACCCGGAGTTTTACCAGCATCTGCCGCTGATAAATGCCGAAGAGCAGGCGGCGAAGCGGGATATTTTCCCGCGATTCGCCATCGAGCGCGCCGCCGCCCATGCCTCGACGGTCTTTACGACCGTCAGCCAGGTGACGAGCTTCGAGGCGGAGAAACTGCTTGGCCGTCAGCCGGATTTGATCCTGCCCAATGGACTGAATCTTCATCGATTCGCGGCGATTCACGAATTTCAGAACCTGCATCACAAATACAAGGAGGCCATCCACGAATTCGTGATGGGGCATTTTTTCCCGAGCTATAGCTTCGATCTGGATCGAACGCTCTATCTCTTCACCAGCGGACGCTACGAATACCGCAACAAGGGAATGGACCTGTTCATCGAAGCGCTGCATCGGCTGAACGCGCGGCTGCGCGAGGTGGAGCACCGGCCGACGATCGTGGCGTTCATCGTCACCAAGGCGGCGACGCGGAGCATCAACGTGGGGGTGCTGCAGAGCCATTCGATGTTCAACGAGTTGCACAAGACGTGCGAGCAGATCGAGCGGCAGATGGGGCGGCGGCTGTTTCGCGGAGCGGCGAGCGGGCGGATTTCAGAGCCGGACGATCTGCTGGACGAGGACGATCGGGTTCGGCTGAAGCAGACGATTCACGCGTGGCGCACCGGGCGGCAGCCGCCGATCGTCACGCATGATCTGATGGACGACGCCAACGATGCGATCCTTCAGCATCTGCGGCACCGGGGATTGTTCAACGCTCCGGACGATCCGGTGAAGGTTGTCTTCCATCCGCAATTCGTCACGGCGACCAGTCCGCTGATCAGTTTGGATTACGAGCAATTCGTGCGCGGGTGCCATCTGGGGATTTTCCCGAGCTATTACGAGCCGTGGGGATATACGCCGATGGAATGCGTGGCGATGGGGGTGCCGACGGTGACGACGGACCTGAGCGGATTCGGAGCGTATGTGCAGCGGCATATTGAGGAGCATCAGGCCGAGGGGATTTTTGTCTTGAATCGCCGCACGCGCAGCTTTGACGACAGCATCAACGATCTGGTCGATTATTTGTTGCAGTTTGCGAGCCTGAACCGCCGGCAGCGGATCGAGCTGCGCAACCGAGCCGAGCGGCTGAGCGAATTGTTCGATTGGCCGGTGCTGATCGGGTATTACAACGAGGCGCACGATTTGGCTCTGGAGCGAGGGGCGGGGTTTCGGCCGGGGAAGATTGATGTGCGGGCGGTTTGAGCGCCCGCGCGCGGCCAGCCGCCTGGGACTGCGAGGAACACTAAAGCCGGGAGCTTTCCGCTTTATTTCGGTGCTCTTCTCCAACGCGCGCGTCGCTAGCGACGCGGCTAAACGGTGGAGGCCACGGGACGGCCTCTTTCGGCAATCCGCATTAGAAAAATTCCGCGCCGCATTCGTAGGCGCCGGGGGAGTTGGGATTGGGGCGGCAGGAGGCGATGCGAACGCGGGCGCTGGCGCGCAGGCCGCCGGCGTCCAGGACCATCCAGTGAACCGCTTCGGGCTCGAGCTTTTCGTCGGAGCTGAAGCCGATGCCGTGCAATGACAGGTCGCCCACCACGATGAGATGGTTGGGGCCTGGGGTGCCGGCTTCGGGGGAGAGCCAGCCGTTGCCGACGAAGTTTTGCCGCGGGCTGCGCCGGCGATCGGACGTGCCGGCGGCCGGGGGACTGCTTTCGAGCACGCTGATGTGCGCTGATTCCATATTGTGTCTATTCGACCAATACGGGGAGCGACTTTGGTTGCTCGGGTTGGGCGATTATACTCCACAGGTATATTTCACGGGCCGATTTATCGGAGCAGCGAAGGGAGTCAGATTCGTGGAAAACAGGGTTTGCAAGTCGCACAAGGTCCTTGTCGGCCTGGAAGTTCACGTCCAGCTTTCGACGCGTTCGAAAATGTTCACCGGGGCGGCCAACGGATTCGGGGGCGATCCCAACACGCAGGTGGATGAGCAGGTTTTGGGTTTGCCGGGCGTGCTGCCTGTGATCAATAAGCGGGCGGTGGAATATGCGATCATGGTGGGGCTGGCGCTGGGGTGCAAGATCGCGCGGCACACGAAGTGGGACCGGAAGAGCTATTACTATCCCGATCTGCCGAAGAACTATCAGATCAGCCAGTATGATTTGCCGCTGTGTCATCAGGGGGAATTTGAACTGGTGCGGCGTGATGGAAGCACGCTGAAGATTCGCATCCGACGGGCGCATCTGGAGGAGGACGCGGGGAAATTGATGCACGAGGCCCCGGGGGGATACGCGATCGATTTCAGCATCGTCGATCTGAATCGCGCCGGCACGCCGCTGCTGGAGATCGTCACCGAGCCGGATCTTTCCAGCCCGCAGGATGTCGCGCTGTTCGGACAGGAACTGCAGCGGATCGTGCAATTCCTCGGCGTGAGCCAGGGATTGATGCAGATGGGGCACATGCGCTTCGAGCCGAATATCAATGTGCATATCACGGACCAGAACGGGCAGGTGTATAAGACGGCGATCACGGAGATCAAGAATCTCAATAGCTTCAGCGTTCTGGAACGCGCGACGGCTTATGAAATCCAGCGGCAAATTCGCCAGTGGGAAGAGACTGGATCGCTCGGCCACAAGAGCACCTATGGTTGGGATGAGGCCAATGGCTCGACATTTTTGCAGCGGGAGAAGGAAGAGGCGAACGAATATCGATATTTCCCCGATCCGGATTTGCCGCCGGTGCAAGTGGATGATGCGTGGCTGGCGGAACTGCAAGGTCAGATCGGGGAGCTTCCGGCGGCGCGGCGGAAACGATACGTGGAGGCGCTGGGACTGTCCGCGACGGACGCGGCGATCCTGGCATCGGACCGGGCGACGGGGGAATTCTACGAAGCGGTCATCGCCGCGGGCGGCGACGCCAAGCGGGTCAGCAATCTGATTCTTTCGCACGGGCGGCGGATCGCCAACGAGAAGAGCGTCACGCTGAAGGAGATCGGGATCGCGCCGGCGCGGTTTGCGGAAGTGGCCGGGCTGATCGATCAGAACAAGATTTCGGTCGGCAGCGCGGGGACGATTTTTGACAAGCTGCGCGAGAAGGACGGTTCGGCCGAGCAATTGGCCGAGGAGCTGGGACTGACGCAGGTGAGCGACTCCAGCGCGATCGATGTCGCGATCGATGCGGTTATCGCGGCGAATCCGAAGCCGTTGCAGGATTATCGCGCCGGGAAGCAGAGCGCGCTGGGGGCGCTGGTGGGGATGGTGATGAAGAATGGGAAGGGATTGAATCCGAAAATGGTGCAGGAGGCGTTGAAGCGGAAATTGGGGGACGGGTCAGTTTGAAATTACAGAGCCGGGGTGTGTCGCCCCGGTCCGGGCCGGCATGTCCCGGCTTTGTTTGGGGATTGGAAACGACATGACTGAGCCGCCAATTGTTCCCGCCAAGCTCGATCTCAAGCGCGACGAGAAATTGGACATTCTCTGGAAAGACGGCCAGCGGAGCGTTTACACGCTTTCGTATCTGCGTTCGATGTGTCCTTGCGCGGTTTGCAAGATGATTCGCGACGGGCGCGATCCGCACGATATTTCGCCGGCGCCGGCCGAGCCGAAGAAAAAAACTTCGTTGAATGTCCTGCCGGGGAATTACGCACAGCCGCTGACGGTCGTCAAAGCGGAGCTGGTGGGGAATTATGCGCTGCGGATCGACTGGTCGGACGATCACACCAGCGGGATTTATTCGTTTGAATATCTCCGGTCGATTACGCCGGGGTTCGTGGCGGCGTAACGTTCTTGACCTTTAACACAGCCGCTTGGCGGTGATTTTCTTTGCCGTGGGCGCGGAGAACTGAAAAACCGCCGGGCAACAGGCCCATTCCCTCGACACCGCGCGGGCTCCACATATACTGTTCGGTCTAGAGCCCAGGTGGCGAAATTGGCAGACGCACTACTTTGAGGTGGTAGCGGGGCAACCCGTGCAGGTTCAAGTCCTGTCCTGGGCATAGCAAAGTCCGACTCGAATGGGGGTCGGCTTCTTTTCGTCAGCGGTGCGTCAACCGCGTCCCACCGGAAGGAATGCCGTTGGCTGGACGTTTACTACGATCCGGTCCTGCTAGACAGATCGAAAGAGAATCGAAGACTAAAAACTGATCTGTAGGCGCAGCGTGGCCACCAATGCGTTGGCGTACGTGCCGCCCGGGTGAACGATGTATTGCAGGTCCGGTTGGAACAAAGCCCAGGCGGTCAACTGCCATTGATAAAACGTCTCCAAGGCGAGTTCATACGGACGCGTGAGTCCGGCCTGCGAGCTAATGTGCGCGTATTGGGGGCTGAAACCGAGGATGTCGCCGGGCCGGGCGTCGATAGGCCCCGTCCAGGTAATGCCGCCGCCGATATGTTGGTCGATGGCGTTGATGTCGTTTTGCGTGCCGCCGTATTCGAGGAATGCCCGCACGCCCCGGCCGTTGTCGGGTTCTCCTTTGGGCTGCCAGAGGGTCTGGTCCAAAATAGCGTAGGAGCCGTAGGCGCCTTGCTGTTGTGCGCCGTCGAAGCGCGTGAATGTTCCGGTGTGTTCCGAGGCCCCCACCTTCAGATTGCCCGCCAGCGCAAATATGGGCAGGGCGTGCCATTTCAAGCCGGTTTCGCCGATCAGAAATGTCCCGAAATCGCTGGACTGGGCCTTGGCGGGATCGTCCACCAGGTCCCCGAATTGGTCCGAGCGATTGGCATAATACGCCGCGAAACTGGCGTAATAGGATTCATTGGGTGTGAAGAAGACATTCACTGAGGGCATCGGATCCGGTGTGGTGGGAAACATGAAAATCGTCGGGCTGACCTGCGTGGAACTATTGAGGAATGGTAGGCCATTGTCGACCACGTAAAACTCGGTGTTGGCATCGACTTTTCCGATTTTGATGCGAATCTTGTCATCAAACAGTTGTTGCTGGTACCACATCTCGAAGATTTGCAGATACGGCGATGTGTTCTGCTTGTCGAACACCTGGAGATCGCCCACCAACGCGGTCGATGGATTGCCGAAAGCGTGGTCCTCCAGATCCACATAGAACTCGCCGCCGTGCCAGTGAAGGAGCTTGTCGGTGTCCAGCGCCAGGTTCAAATCAAAAGTGGTCGCTCCAATGAGATGAGCGGTGTCGATGCCGCCCTGGAAATTGCTGAATCCTTCCAGCGTGAGGGTGGCGCCGACGGTGATTCCCGCGTTCTGCAAGCGCTGCCGCAGGCCCCACCAGTCGCCGGTCAGGTCATTATCAAAGCCCGAACCGGTTGGCGCGACCTCTTGCTGCGTGGTTGCATCGAGAAGAACCGAATCGCCGCCGGGGGGAGCCGGGGAGTCGGCCCGCGCCGTCGAGAGCAGAGTCAGCGGAAGAATAGCCGTGACCGCGGCACGCACCATGGCTGCCGCATGCCGCCGACGAATCGATTTGCCCATGGGGAGCGGCTCCTTCCCGCCCGGCGGGATCGATATCGAATTTCGTTATAACGGCTCGTGTAAGTCGCGGTCAATGTCCGTGCCGCGTGACTGGACTTGCCCGACGGCTCGCATGGGTTCTCACGATCATTTATAACGGGCCGGCGTCATGCCGGACCAAGACCTCTATTGCGGACTCGTTCGGCTGCATGTCCTGCATCATGCCTCCCAGGAGCCGGTCTACGGGCTGGGAATGATCCGGGAGCTGCGGCGGCACGGGTATCGAATAGGCCCCGGCACGCTCTACCCGCTGCTGCACCGGCTGCAGCAAAAGCGCTACCTGTGCTCACGCAAGCGGATCATCGGCGGAAAAATCCGGCGCTGCTACACGATCACCTCCGCGGGCCGGCGCGCCTTGATCCAGGCCAAGGCCAAGGTTTGCGAACTGTTTGACGAATTGTTCGAGCAGGCGGCTGGGGGTTGAACGGCCGGATGCGGCGGCTATTGTGACGAATACCGATACGCATCACCGATCGGCCGCGCCGCCGGAGGGTTCGAGCGCAATATGGAGACGACCGATGGACCTGTCATCCAGGGAATTGTGGACCGCGCTCCATGGCATGGTGTTCGGGGCGGCCTTCCTCCTGGCGTTCACCGGCGGATTCATGACTTTGTGGGCTTTGCGCTCCGAATGGATTACCGATGAAGGGGCGCGACGGTCGGTGCGCCGCTTGATCGTCTGGACCTGGTCGATGGCCGCGCTTGCCTGGCTGACCGTCATCTTGGGAACTTACGTCGTCTATCCCTGGTATCGCGCCAAGCCGCCGGCGGGAACCGGCGGGGCGATGCTGGCGCAGTACCCCAAGTATCTCCTGCTATCCAGTCCGCGCACGGCCGACTGGCATGAGTTCGGCATGGAATGGAAGGAGCACGTCGCCTGGCTGGCTCCAATCCTGGCGACCGCCGTTGCATTCGTGGTCACGCGCTATCGGGGACAGCTCGCAGCGGATGCTCACGTGCGCCGGGCATTGCTGATTCTCTATAGCCTGGCGTTTTTCACCGCCTCGGTGGCCGGCCTGCTGGGAGCGCTAATCAATAAAGCCGCGCCGATGCGATAGACGTAAAACCGCGGAGTCAACCATGGCAACACCAGAGGCGATTGGCGAAACATTGCCCAACGGCCCGGCCTGGGCCGGCATTCTCGCCGCTGGCGTCGGATGCGCATCCCTCGGCTTGCTCATCGACATGGCTGAAGCCTCCAAGACCGTTTCCAACGCGCTCAACTTCTACAACCCCACGGGCGACCTTTCCGGCAAAACCACTCTCGCCGTCATCGTCTGGCTGATCGCCTGGGCCCTTCTTCACGCCAGTTGGAAGAATCGGCGAATCCAGTCGCCCGGGAAGATCACGTTGGTCACCCTGATTCTAATCGTGCTGGCGCTGATCGCCGTCTTTCCCCCGTTCTTCGGCCTGCTTGCGGCCGGTTGAACGCGGCATCGGCGGACCCTTTCGGAGCCGGCCTGTTTTTATCTGCCGCGGCGCGCGTTCAATGCCGAAATGCGCAATCAATCGCCCGCCCCCACCGACGCGGCCAACCCGACAAAAAATGTGGTCATCGGTTTGCGGGTCCCCATCCGAGATTTCCCGCAAAAAAATACTTTCAATCCGCTTGTAAAGCTCTTTCGATCATGTCGATTATTCGTTACAGCTTCTTATAGGACGCGGGAGAGGATCGGCTTTTTCGAAGTTCAGTCTGATTCCGCCTGATAACTCCACCGATGCGCTGATAGAGGCATCAATCAATCTTTCGCCGGAGGGCCTATGCGTTCGTACAAGCGTCGCGCCATTTGTTCCAACTCCGCAACCCGTCGCCGACATCCCCTGGAGAGGCTTGAAAACCGGATGTATCTATCCGGAGAAACGGGCCTCCGCGCCGACTACTACAACGCCGCCGCGAGCGTTTTCAGCCAGAATTCCCTGGCGGTGACGACCACGCCGGTTCTCACCCGCACCGATTCCACGGTCAATTTCAATTGGGACAACGCCGCCGCCGACCCTTCGGTCAGTGCACAGAATTTCGCCGTGCGCTGGAGCGGCCAAGTCCTGACCGAACAGGCCGGGAACTATGTATTCCATGTGACCACCGACGCGGCGGTGCGCCTGTGGGTCAATGGCCAACTCGTCATCGATGATTATGCGCAGCACGCCACGGCCGACGATGCGAGCATCGCCCTGAATCTCAAAGCCAATACGCTGTACAACATCCAGCTCGATTTTGCCCAAACCACCGCGGCCGGCGATTCCGTCTCTCTCCAATGGGTCACCCCCGGCGGGACGGAGCAAGTCATCCCCGCTACTCAGCTTTACCCGTTCAGCCAGGCGATCACGATCGATTCCGGCGGCATCTACGTCGGGAGCTGGGAAAACACCGCTGCTGACAGCACAACCGTAACAATCGCAACCACACAGCCCGTCACCATTGATGATTCCATCATCCGCGGCGCCGGTCTGCTCATCCACAACACCATCGCCGGCGCGCAACTGACCGTCGAAGACAGCTCGGGCTATGGCCTGAACCCCAACGTCGCCGGCGTTTCCAAGGGCGACTTCCTTTACGCGCTCGACGCCGCCAGCGTCGATGTCGAACACAATCTCGTCGACAACGTCGGCGGCTACGGCATCGATGTCCGGGGCTTTGTCGGCACGGGATCGCAAACCATCAAGATCCTCTACAACCAGATCGAAAACGCCGACGGCCGATACAGCAACGGCAGCGGCGGATACGAGGACGCCGGCGATCCCACCCCGCACGCCATCATCCTCAGCAATATTCAAAGCGTCCCCGGGATCGAAATCGGCTGGAACCAGATCATCAACCAGCCCGGCCAGAGCTACGTCAACGACGTCATCAACATCTACGACACCAGCGGCACCGCCGCCAGCCCAATTCAAGTTCACGACAATTACATTGACGGCCTGTATTCGCCGGACCCCGACACGACCTACGACAGCGGCAGCGGCATCATCACCGACGGCGAGACCGGCTCAAGCGAAACCGCCTACGTCGATATTCACGACAACCAGGTCGTCGCGACGGGCAACGGCGGCATCTGCATCGCCGCGGGACACGATGTTTCCATTTACGACAACCGCGTCATCTCCAGCGGAATCCTGCCCGATGGAAACTCTTTCTATTCCAGCTACGTGGGCATGTACATTCAGGATTACATGTCCGGCGGTTCCAGCGCCAATTTCCATAACGACATCGCCTACAACAATGTCGCCGCCTGGATGTCGCCGCCCCATTCCATCGCCAATACCGGCAGCGCGGCCTACGAAAACAACTACGTCTTCCTCAACGGCTCGGCCAGCGGCAGCTACAACAACACCAGCCTCGGCACGGCAACCCAGGCGATGGAATCCGCCGAATACACCACCTGGCAGGCCAAGCTCGTTTCCAACAACGTGACGGTCGGCCCGGTGACGCTTGCTCCGCAAACCGTGACCACGACCCCAACGCCGCCGGCGAATCCCACGCCGCCGCCGGCCGATCCGACGCCGCCGCCGAGCGTTCCGACGCCGACGCAGTCGAATCCGACTCCCCCGACCACGGGCTCGTCCTCTGGCAGCGGTTCCAGTTTGTCCTCCGGCAGCGGAAGCTCCAAGACAACCCAGAGCAATCCGCCGACCACGATTTCTTCGGGATCGACGCACCATCGCCGCAGACCCCATCACTGGTGGTAAAGCGATGGGGCCACGGCGTCATTGGTCATTGGTCATTTGCAAGTGACAAATGACGAGTGACAAATGACTATCTCCGTAACTTACCGTCGCCGCCGATGCCGCCGATTGATGGGTATCTTGCTCCCGATGGTCCGCGGCGGCAGCGGCATGGCCACCGTCGCGGCGCCGGTCCCATCCGGCGAAGTCGCCCCGCCACCCGTCCCGCCCGGCGAGTATGGCCGTTCAAACCGGCTCAGCACCGGCTTGGCCGGCGTCGTCGATTCCGCGCCAGGCTTGGTCTCGGTCCAATCCGCGGGCGTGGGCCGCGCTTCAAAACCCTCCAGCGTCACTTCCGGTATCAGCATGTTGATCAGGTTTTCGATCCGAGTCAGTTCTTCTCCCTGGTCTTGGGCCACGAGCGTAAACGCCTTCCCCTTGGCGCCCATCCGCGCCGTCCGGCCCACCCGATGCACATACACCTCCGGATCTTCCGGAACGTCGTAATTGACGATGTGGCTGATATCCGCCACGTCGATTCCCCGGCTCGCCAGGTCCGTCGCGATCAATACGTCGAATTTCCCCGTGCGAAAATTCTTCATCACCCGCTCGCGCTGGTTCTGAGCCAGGTTCCCATGAATCTCCCGGCACTCGATGCCGTCGGCGTGCAGCTTCTTCGCCAGCTTCTCCGCCCCGCGCTTCGTGCGGCAAAATACGATCGCCAGGTCCGGATTCTCGCGCTCCAGCAGCATGCGGAGCAAAACGTACTTGTCCCAGGGCTGGACGGAAAAGTAATACTGCTCGACCTCCTCGACGGTGGGCTTGTCGTCCGCCCCCGGCACGATCAGCTTTTCCACCGGCTCGCGCATGTATTGTCGCCCCAGCTTCTCGATCTCCGGGGAAATCGTCGCCGAAACAAACATCGTCTGATGCCCCGCCTCCGGGCCGAAGCCCTTGATCCGCGAAAGGATGTTGCGGATATCATCCCGAAATCCGATATCCAGCATCCGGTCCACTTCATCCAGCACCACAAACCGATTGTTCTGGAGGCTGATGATGCGCCGATCCAGCAGATCGATCACCCGCCCCGGCGTACCGACGAGAAGCTCCGGACCGTGCTTGAGGAACTTCATTTGCGCCGCGACCTTTTGGCCGCCATACACCGGCACGGAACGGATCGGCGTGTGCTTGGCCAGCCGTTTGATCTCCGCTTCCACCTGCACGGCCAGCTCGCGCGTCGGCACCAGCACCAGGCCCTGAAACGCCAATCCCTTCACGGCCGTTTGCAGGATCGGAATTGCGAACGCGGCCGTCTTGCCTGTCCCGGTGCGAGCCTGGCCGAGAATGTCCACGCCCGCCAGCGCCCGCGGGATCAGCATGGTCTGAATTTCCGTCGGCGTGTGATAGCTCAACTCAGCCAGCGCCCGAAGAATAGATGGCCGCACCCCCAGCGCCGCGAATGCCTCGGGACCCGGCGGATGCTCTACCTTGTCGCTCATGTCAGTTGCGTCGGATTGTATCGATCCCGCGAGTCTCGTCCAATTCCGCTGGCCGTGCTCGGCTCTGAAGGGTAGATTTAATTCAGATTCCCGTCGCCCCACCGGTTGATTGATGGAAGACATCTCCGAAAGGTCCTCGCTCGATCCTCAGCAGCGTCTGACCCTCGCTCATTTCGCACGGCGCGAAGCGGCTTTGAAGGCCAAGATCGTTGCACTTCTGACATTCGGAATACCCGCACTTTTCTTTGGTCCAATCGTCCTGACGAGCATGTACTGGGCCATTGCGCTCTTATGGGGTTTCTATTTGCATTGGGAATGGATGTTCTTCGGTTCGGTCGTCATCCTCGTCCCGATGCTTTTCTGGACCGAATGGCACAGCGGAGGCTCGTTTTACACCGATGCCGTGATTTCGTCGTTCGATGCGCCGCCAATGCTTCCGCTTGGCCTGACGGATATCGATCGCTTGGTCAGATTCATGCGTAATCCGCGCGCTGAAACAATCGGTCTTGTGGAACTGTTCCTTTGGGGCCCGCGGCAGGTCCTCGAAGCGGCAACACAGTTTCGCCGACAGCGATTGTTGGCCGCCGTCAACCGTCCTCACGCCGCCCATGTGCTTGACATCCTCAAGGCGGTGGACCATGCGAACGTTGAGGAACTGCTCGAATCGGAAAGCGACGCGCGGACATTTCCCGCCCTAGCCTATCTGATCTCTTTTGACTGGATTGGTGTTTCCAAGGATGGCAAACGCGTGTGGGTTAGTTCCGACTCCCGCAACATACTGAATCGGTGAACCACGTTCTCATGCCCAGGCAACGTTACAAGCTCCTCCTCGCCTACCGCGGCACGCGCTATCACGGGTGGCAACAGCAGGCCCTTCTGCCAACGTACAAAGGCCCTCGGCCTCCGCCCGGATGCGGCATCCCCACCGTCCAGGAAACGCTCGGCAAGGCAATCGGCGCGGTGGTCGGCCATCCGGTTTCCGTGGTCGGGGCGTCGCGCACCGACGCCGGCGTTCACGCCAAGGGCCAGATCGCCCATTTCGATACGGATCAGGACCAGATCGCGCCGGAAAATCTCCGCCGCGCCGTCAACCACAAACTGCCCGATGACATTCTCATCCGCAGAATCGAGCCGGCGCCCGACTCCTTTGACGCGATTACCTCGGCCGTATCGAAGCGCTATCAATATTTCATCTGGAACGCTCGAGACCGCGATCCCTTTTCCTTCGATCTCTGCTGGCACCGCTGGCAAACCCTGGACGTTCCCGCGATGAAAGCCGCCGCCGCTCATTTCGTCGGCGAGCACGATTTCGCGAGCTTCGCCCGCCCGACGCATGGGCGCCAGAGCAGCGTTCGCCGGGTCGCTGATTGCTCCGTCGCCGCCCGCGGGGCGAGGATCGTCATCGGCATCGAAGGCTCCGGGTTTCTCTGGAACATGGTGCGGATCGTGGTCGGCACACTGGTGGAAGTCGGCCTCGGCCGCTACGCGCCCGACGACATCCCGAAAATGCTGGCAGCCAGTGACCGCCGCGCCGGCGGCTCCACCGCCCCGCCGCACGGGTTGTATTTGCAGTGGATCAGGACGAGTTAGAACGCGCAGCTCAGCGCCGCGGCCGTTGCATTTTATGGTCCGTTATGCGAAATCACCCTCCACCATGGCCCGCACGCGCACCGGTTCATTTCCCATCGGATTCCGCCGCGGATGGAGCGATTGGCAAAAGAATTTGGCCAATGTGATTGCCTTCGCCACGGGCAACGGATTTGAAGGCGTTGACGTCGACGATCTGCCGGCCGATCAGATCAAGCCGATTCTCGCGGCCGGGCTTGTGGTGGGATCGGTGGATATGAAAAGGCCGTGGTCGGCGATCGCATCGGCCGATGCCGGCATGCGGAAGGATGCGGTGGCGGCGGCGGCGGAGCACATCAAATCGGTGGCCGCCTTGGGCGTTGGTAATTTCTTCACGGTTGTTTTTCCGGACGATGATTCGCGCGATCGTCGCGAGAATTTCCGCTTGGCCGTGGATGGATATTCCAGGCTCGCCGAATCTGTTTTCCCCAGCGGAGCGCGGATCGTGATGGAGGGTTATCCCGGAAGCTATCCGTATTATCCGGCGCTATGCTGTACGCCGGAGAGCCTGCGGGCTTTTTTCAGGGAGGCGCCACATGAGTGCCTGGTGATCAATTACGATCCGTCGCACTTGATCAGGATGGGAATCGATCCCGTTCGATTTCTTCGCGAATTCGCCGCTCGCATCGGCCATGTCCACGCCAAGGACACGCTGATCATGGAAGAGTCGCTTTACGAATTCGGCAATCTCCAGCCGGCGACGCTGGCCGAGCCGCACCGCTTCGGCGGGTATCACTGGCGCTACGCCATCCCCGGGCATGGGCAGGCTCCGTGGGCGACCATTTTAAGAATCCTCAGAGAGACGAATTACCGGGGCGTGATCAGCATCGAGCTGGAAGACGAGGATTACAACGACACCGAAGCCGGCGAAAAGCGCGGATTGCTGGAGGCGCGGGATTTCCTTGTCGGGGTTTGAGCCGCGGGGCTTTGTGAATCAGGGTTACAGAAGGTTACATTTCGTTACATTTTTTCGAATTTGATTAGTGTTTGCTAACTTAATGTGAGATCGTAAACGATTTGATAGTAATAGGATATGTTCAATCTCTGGCACGTCGGCGCCTGGAACTCGAAAAATGTGTAACACCAGCCGCGAGATCGAATTCGGTAAAAATACGCGAAGAAAATGGATTTTTTGCTGGCGTTTGAGTTCGGTCTTTGTTAGGATTGATCTGGTCAACATTTTCTTACCAGGGAGTCAGCGATGGCGGACATTGGGGTGAAGGAATCGGATCAACTGCCGGCGACGGCGAAAAAGGAATCGGGCGGGGAATTGGCGGTGACGCGGCTGGGGGCGGAGCAGCAGACGGCCCTGGAATTGCTCCTTGCCGGGAAATCGATCGTCGAGACGGCGCGGTCGGCGGGCGTGTCGCGCATGGCGATCTATCGCTGGCTGAAACATGATGCGGCCTTTCAGGCGGCGTACAACCAATGGCGCGACCAGTTGCAGGAAAGTTGCCGATCGAGATTGCAGGCCCTGACGGACAAGGCGACCGATGCGCTGGAGAAGGCCCTGGAAGCGGGAGATGCGCGGACGGCACTGCAACTGCTCAAAGGATTGGGAATGATCAAGGAGAGGCCGGCGGGGGCGACCGATGCGGAGGAGATAAAGAAGACGCTGGCGATGGAAGAGAAACGGCGGGAACTTCGATTGAGACGCGAGACGGCGCGATTGCGCGATGAGGAAATGATGGCGGATGCGGGGATTTAGGGGATTGCCTATTGCCTATTTCCTATTGTTGAGCGCAGCGAAATCCCGATCTGCCGGGGCCAAATGGGGAATTTGTTGCCCCGAATTTCGGATCAGATGCGCACGGATGGCGTCGGCGACGTTCTCACGAATACCATCGAATCCAGCTTCGCGCTCATCAAATCGAAACGACATGCGGACCCGCCATCAGGGTCCGCGACAAATCGTACTGACTCTGGGCATGGGTAAAATCCGCGAAAAGAAAAGCCCGGGAACAAATTGAAGAATCAAAGAGGGGGTAACGGAGTCTTTCTGTTTTGCGGAATGTTTCACGGGTAGAATATCAGCCATGAAGATCGGACTGATATGTGCCGAATGCGTAGGGGAGGCGATTCGAGATAGAGGACCGCAGCCCAATAAGCGGTTTGTCGATGTTCAAGACAATGGCATTTATAAGTTGACGTGCCCCAAAGGACATTCCACAAACGTTTTAGTTCAGGATTTGAAACACGAGCTTCTATTCGAGTATGGGGCGATTGCACTTATTGACGGTTATTCGAGGGAAGCCGTTGTGAGTTTTATGGCGAGTGTTGAACGACTTTACGAGTTCATTATTCGCGTTCTTGCGAGGGTCGCAAAAACGAGTCAGTCCGACGTGGAAAAGGCATGGAAGGGGGTTGACAATAAAAGCGAACAACAGCTAGGCGCAGTGATTTTCCTGTATCTGACGATTAACGGGAAGCATTTGCCGATCTTCAACGACAAAGAGCGTGGTTTCCGCAATAAGGTAGTTCATAAGGGATACATTCCAACTTCAAAAGAGGCCACCGATTTCGGAGAATATTGTCTTCAGCACATCATCGCGATTCTAAACGGGCTAAGCCAACCCAGTAGAGAAGCATTGAGGGAGGAATTCAAAGAGCATGTGCGGAGAATTCTGACCAAAGCAGGTGCCCATGGAGTTCCTACCCATCATTTAAGACAGCCATTCATCCAAACCCATGCAGTCGGACAGGATTATTTTGGCAAACAAACGCTCCAAGAAATGATCGACGCCGTAGCAGAAGCCGTTCGCCCAGATGGTGTAGCAAACCACGGGACATCGCTATAAGAGGTTGTCATTTTCAAGGCTCGATTTTTGGAGCTTCGTCAGCGCCTAACAAAAGGACGACGTGGCGAAAAGACGCAAATCTTCAGGAACCTCCAGCGAAATCCTCTATAGGCGGTATTACCACGGGAAGCCCAAAGAACGTCTGGCCGAGGCGCAAGCAACCATGGCTGCCCTGGCCTTGGGGGACAGGATTCGCGTTTTGCGCGAGGCCGCTGGTTTGACGCAGGCTGAACTCGCGAAACGCATCGGCACCCAGCCCTCTCAAATTAGCAGGATTGAAGACGCGGACTACGCCGGCCATTCGGTGGAAACGCTGAGACGGATTGCGAAAGCCCTGCATGCGACGCTGCGGATTGAGTTGGTGCCGGAGAATGGGAAGAGCTTGCTGCGGGCGGGGTGAATGTCGTATTGCAAGGGGCGGCGTAAGGCCCGGCGTGTGTTCACGCCGGGCTAAATGGGGTTAGCGGGGTGCGTCTGATTTTTCTATCCGTGATTAGGATTCTTTGCCGGCATCTCGCAGGGCCTGGGCGACGCGCTCCATCACGCCGGGCCAATCTCCTAGAGTTGATTGGCGGAACAGTCGCATGGTGGGATACCACGGCGTGTCGTCGCGGTTGAGCAGCCAACGCCAGTCGGGGGCGAAGGGAAGTAGGAGCCAAAGGGGTTTGCCAATGGCGCCGGCGAGGTGGGCTACGGCGGTGTCGGATGCAATGACCAAATCGAGGTTCGCGATCAGGGCGGCGGTGTCGGCGAAATCAGTTAGCTCGGGCGCGAAGTCAATCAGGTGCAACGGGTGCGGCGAATCGGTTAATTGGGCGGCGGATGGGCCTTTTTGCAGATTGTAAAATTGTATGCGGGGGACTTTGGCGAGGGGGGCCAGCATCGAAAGGCGCAGCGAGCGGGTGCGGTCTTTTGTGTGAATCGGGTTGCCGGCCCAGACTATGCCGACTTTTAGTTCGCCGGAGGGGGGCAATCGATCGGCCCATTTGGCGGTCAGCTCCGGGTCTGGTTTTAGATATGGGATGGGGGCGGGGATCGATTCCAAGGTTGTGCCGAATACCAGGGGGAGGCTGAGCAGGCCGCAGCGTTCGTCGAAGGGTGGAAGGGGCGCGCCGGCGGGGACTAATTGGTCTATGCCGGGTAACGTCCGCAGCAGGCGGATCAATTCCGGCTGGCAATCGAGGATGACTCTTGCGCCGCGTGCGGCGACCATCGGGGCGTAGCGCACGAACTGGATGGTGTCGCCGAAGCCGGCTTCGAAATGGAGGAGGATCGTTTTGCCATTGAAAGCGGCGGCCTCGCAGCGGGGTTTGGAATATTCGGGGCGCTGGGGGGCCATTCCCTTCCAGCGCCAGCGCCATTCGTATTCGGGCAGGCCGTGGTTGAAATCGCCCTTGATTAGAAATGCGGTGGCGAGGTTGTGATGCACCTCGGCGTAATCGGGGGCGAGTTGCAGGGCCTGGCGGTAGGCGGCGATGGCCTGATCCGGCTGGCAGGTGTTGTAGAAAGCGATGCCGAGATTGTTGTGGGTGACGGCCAGATCGGGCCGGAGGGCAAGGGCGCGATGGTAAAGGTCGATGGCTTCATGGGGTGAGCCGTTGT
Organism: Tepidisphaeraceae bacterium; assembly: GCA_050012375.1. Taxonomy (GTDB): domain Bacteria; phylum Planctomycetota; class Phycisphaerae; order Tepidisphaerales; family Tepidisphaeraceae; genus PALSA-1353. The sequence continues at coordinate 40,812 of JBEKHH010000001.1, read as the reverse complement.
CGCGGAGTGCGTTGGCGAGATTGTTTTGAATCTCGGCGAGGTCGGGCCTGAGCGAGAGGGCCTGGCGAAAGGAGGCGATGGCCTGGTCGAACAGACCTTTTTCGCGGAGGGCGATGCCGAGGTTGTTATGAGCCAGGACATGGCGAGGATCGAATCGTGTGGCTTGGCGATAAGCGGCGAGGGCTTCGTCGAGGCGCGATTCTTCGTGGAGCCATCTTGCGAGGTTGAAATGGGCGGCGGCGAAATCGGGTTTGAGTTTGACGGCCTGTTGGGCGGCGGCGATTGCTTCGTCGGCGCGTCCGGTTTGGTGGAGGATGAGGGCGAGGTTGGAGTGGTAGTCGGGGACGATGGGGCTGATGGCGATGGCCCGTTGGATCAGCTCGATGGCGGCGTCCATCTGGCCGCGCTGGGCGTTGAGAGTGCCCAGCAGGTGCAGGGCATCGGCGGAGTCGGGGCGGGCGGCGAGCACGCCTCGGCATAGTTCCTCGGCTTGGGCGATTTTTCCGGCCCGCTGGTTGGCGAGTGCGGCTTGAATGGCCTGATGGATTTGGGCCGGAGTCATCCCGCGCCTATACGGATACGCCTTCAGGAATCTCGGCGTTGTGGCTTCGCCACCGGTTCGGGAAGATCGTGAACATCGATAGTGCGCATATTGGACTTTGCTCCCTCTGCATTATATCGGCGAAAGGCCCAGGCGTGTATTCACGCCTGGCTAAATGGGGTTATTCGCGAGCGTCTGCATTTGCGGCGGTAGGTTACACTTTTTGCGGCAATAGAAGATCAAACGGAGACGCCCTCGGGAATCTCGGCGTTGTGGCTGACGCTCTGCACGTCGTCGTTGTCTTCCAAGGCATCGATCAGCTTCAGCAGCTTCTGCGCCCTTTCGGCATCGATCGGAATCGTGCTGATAGGAAGGTGGGTGATCTCCGAACCCTCGATGGCAATATTGGCGGCGGCGATGGCGTCCTTCACCTTCAAATAATTTACTGGGGAAGTAATCACGTTGAAACCTTCGCCCTCATTTTGGACATCCTCGGCCCCGGCTTCCAAACCCAGGTCCAGCAGTTTGTCTTCGTTGGTTGACGAAGCTTTTATGCTGATGATCCCCTGCTTGACGAATTGGAAGGAGACCGAGCCGGCGCTGGCGAAGTTTCCGCCGTGCTTTTCGAAGATGGAGCGCAATTCCGGGGCGGTGCGGGAGCGGTTGTTGGTCAGGGCATCGATCAGAATGGCGACGCCGCCGGGAGCGTAGCCCTCGTAAACGACCGATTCGTAATTTTCGCCGCCCAGCTCGCCGGTGCCCTTGAGGATGGCTTTTTCGATGGTTTCCTTGGGCATGTTGGCGGCCTTGGCCTCGTCGATGGTGTATCGAAGGGAAAGATTGTCGCGTGGATCGCCGCCGTTGCGGGCCGCGATGATGATCTTGCGGGCGATCTTGCTCCAGACCTTGCCGCGCTTGGCGTCGGTGGCGCCCTTGGCCCGCTTGATCTTCGCCCAGTGACTGTGGCCTGACATGGTGCACCTTTTGGGGGACGGCGTGTGCTTGCCGTCCGGCGTACGGCCCGGCGTGTGCTCACGCAGCCGGGATACGCCCGGCGTGTGTTCACGCCGGGCTAAATGGAAGTCGAAAATCGGTCTGCGAAATCATCGTTTCCTTTTTCGTGGGTTAGGGGATCACCTTGTTCAGGGGGTACGTGATGATTCCTGTCGCGCCGGCACGCTTCAGACGGGGAATCAGTTCGCGCTCCTGCTTTTCCTCCAGGATGACTTCCACCGCGACCCAGGCTTTGTCGGCCAGGCGGCTGACGGTGGGGCTTTTTTCCGCGGGCAGAAATGCGACGACCTCGGCGAGACGATCCTCCGGGACGTTCATTTTCAGGCCGACCTTGGCCCTGGCTTCGATGGCGCCCTTCAAGAGCATGGCGATGTTTTCCATTTTTTCGCGCTTCCATGGAATTTCCCAGGCGGATTTATTGGCGACGAAACGGGTGGTGCTGCTCAGCAGGGTATCGACGATTCGGAGATTGTTGGCCCGCAGGGAATTGCCGGTTTCGGTCCCCTCGACGATCGCGTCGAGCAGCCGGGCCTTGATCTCGGTGGTTCCCCAGGAGAATTCGACGGTGACATTGATATTCCTGGCGGCGAACCAGCGGCGCGTGGTATTGACCAGTTCCGTCGCGACGATTTTGCCGGCCAGATCTTCCGGGCGGCGAATGGGGCTTTCCTCCGGAACGGCCAGGACCCAGCGATAGGGATTGCCGGTGGCGCGGGAGTAGGTGAGCTCGCAAATTTCCACGACGTCTTTTTCGTTGCCGTTCTCGACGACGTAATCGTAGCCGGTCAGCCCGCAATCGATGATGTTGTCCACGACGTAGCGGCTGATCTCCTGGGCGCGAAAAAAGACGGCGGAGAGCTTGTCATCGTCGATGCCTGGAAAGACGCTGCGCTCGGCGAGGTTGATGCGATAGCCGGCGCGAGCGAACAGGTCGATCGTGGATTGCTGGAGGCTTCCGCTGGGAAGCCCGAGTCTTAGCGTGCTGGTCGGCAGGCGCTCGGTCATGACTTTGCTTTCTTTTTGGCTCCGTCGCTCTGGGCCGCCTTTCGCAGCAGCATGTAACAGTCGTAAATGTCCTCGCCCTTGACGTGATTTTCCAGGAATCGCTGGGCCTCGGGAAGCTTGGTTTCCTCGTCGATGATTTCCTGTTCGCGGAGATAGGAAAGCATCTCTTCATCGAGAGGAAAGGCATTGCCGTCGAAGGCGAGAAGCATGATGAAGGCCTCGACGAAGGGATGAATGCCGGGGAGTTCGCGGAGGAACTGCCGCGATTCGCGCTTGCTCACGGCCTTGAGCCGGTCGAGGCTCATGGTCTGCTCGCGCTCGAAAATGGCGTTGAGGCATTGGGTGATCATGGCCACGCGCTCCTCGATGGCGGGATATCGCACACCGAGCATCTCGTGGACTTCCAGGTCGGTGGCGACGCGCAGCTCGTTGAGATCGACGAACTCCTTGTTGATGGCCTTCATGGCATCGGCGGCGCGGGAATCGGTGACGTCGTAGCTCATGGCTCCGCGCACGAGGGCTTCGAGCGGCTCGAGGGTCTGGCGAGGCTCAGGCTTGCCCTCGCGCAAAAGGCGCTTGAACAATTGCCTCAATTCGTCGCTGTGTTTGCCGGCGTTTTTCATTCGGGTCCTGTGCCATTGGCCGAGCGGCGGCGATCCAGCTCGGCGTTTTCCTCGGAGACTTTGCGAAGCACTTCCAGAAGTTCGAGTTCTTTTTTCAGGTCTTCATCCAGATGGAACTTCACATACGGAGCGACGCGCAGGGTGAGGGAATGCGTCAGCTTGGTTCGCATCAGCCCGGCGGAATGACGAAGCGCGTTCAGGGCGGCGGTCTTCTGGCCGTCGGTGCCCATGATGGTCACATAAACATCGGCCACGGACAGGTCCGGGCTGACCTTCACGCGGGTGATGCTGGGCATGCCGGTGAGCCGGGGATCGTTCAGGTCCCGCAGGATGATCTGGGCGAGTTCCTGCTGAATCGTGCTGGCCAATCGTTCGGTTCGACGGGACATGGGGTCCTCACAACAACTCTATCTGATAGTCCACCAGCGACACCTGCGGCACCGACCGCACGAAATCAACCAACTTGCTGAGCGCCCCTTCCACATACCGGCCGTCGTTGCTCACCATGGCCATGCCGAGGATCGACCGGCGATGCTCGTCCAAGGCCCCGACCTCGGCGATGGAAACATTGTGCGCGTGCGCGATCCGGTCCTTGATGCTCTTGACCACGCGGCGTTTGTCCTTGAGGGACATCGCATCGGTAATGGCAATCTCGATTTGCAGCACGCCGATCTTCACGCTTTATCACAGCGTTCGCTGGAAAGTTTCGCGGACATACGCTTCCAGAATGTCGCCGATCTTAATGTCGTCATACCCGCTGATTTTGAGACCGCATTCGAAGCCGGCCTTGACCTCCTTGACATCGTCCTTGAGCCGCTTGAGGGATTCGAGGGAGAGGTCCTCGGTGATGACGACGCCGTCGCGGGTCAGGCGGATTTTGCTTCCGCGCTGAAGGTGCCCGTCGGTGACGAAACAGCCGGCCACGTTGCCGATCTTGGAAACCTTGTAGATCTTGCGGATTTCGGCGTGTCCGTGGAGCTTTTCGCGGATTTCCGGCTCGAGAAGGCCGGAGAGGGCCTTCTTCAAATCATCGAATATCTCGTAAATAATGCGGTAAAGGCGGATTTCGACGCGGCGTTGCTCGGCCGCCTGACGGGCCGCCTCGTCGGGGACGACCTGGAAGCCGATGATGACGGCCTTGGAGGCGTCGGCGAGTTCCACATCGCTTTCGTTGATCCCGCCGACGGCGCTGTGGATGACGCGCACGCGGACCTCGGAGGTGTTGGCGTCGGTGACGGTTTTGGCGAGGGTTTCGACTGAGCCTTGCACGTCGCCCTTGATGATCAGGTTGATGGTCTTGATCTCCTCGGCCTTCATGGAATCGAACAGGTTGTCGAGGGTGACGCGGTTGGACCCGGCCAGGCTGCTCTGGCGGCGGCGCGACTGGCGTTCCTCGGCGGTGGCGCGGGCGCGTTCGATGTCTTCCATGGCGTAGAACTTGTCGCCCGACTGGGGCAATTCGCTCAGCCCGCTGACGGTGACCGGCGTGCTGGGGCCGGCCTCCTGAATCATCTCGCCCCGGCCATTGACCAGAGAGCGAATGCGCCCGAAGCCGGATCCGGCCAGGCCGATATCGCCGACTTTCAGCGTCCCATTCTGGACCAGGACCGTGGCGACGGGGCCGAGGCCTTCGTTCATCTGGCTTTCGATGACGGTGCCGCGCGCCGGGGCGGTGGGATCGGCCTTCAATTCCATGATCTGGCTTTGCAGATCGAGAATCTCAATCAATTCGGGGATCCCCTGGCCTGTGGTGGCGCTGGTGCGAATGACTTCGGTGTCGCCGCCCCACTCGACGGGATTAAGACCTTCTTTGGCAAGCTGTCCAAGCACCATGTCGGGATTGGCATCGGAGCGGTCGATCTTGTTGAGGGCGACGACGATCGGCACTCCGGCGGCGCGGGCGTGATTGATGGATTCGACGGTCTGAGGCTGCACGCCCTCGGCCGCGGAAACGACGAGGACAACGACATCGGTCATGTTAGCGCCGCGGGCGCGCATGGCGGTGAAGGCCTGGTGTCCGGGGGTATCGATGAAGGTGACGCGTTTTGCGCCAAGCTGCACCATCCAGGCCGCGGTGTGCTGGGTGATTCCGCCGGCCTCGCCCGCGGCCACGTTGGCGTTGCGGATCTTGTCCAGCAGCGATGTTTTGCCGTGATCGACGTGGCCGAGGATGGTGACGACCGGGGGCCGGATTTGCAATTTGGCGGGGTCCTGCTCGCGGACTTCGATCTCCCCGATGAGGATTTCTTCCAGCGTTGCCTGCTGGGCGATCTGAAGCTCGATGCCGAATTCCAGCGCCAACGTCTTGGCCGCCTCGTGATCCAGGGCCTGGTTGACGGTGGCGAACACGCCGCTTTTCATCAGCTTGCCGATGACGTCGTTGGTCTTGACGCCCAGGGCTGCCGAGAGAGAGCGAACGGTCACCGGGTCGTCGATGGCGACCGGCTCGCCGCGTTGGGTGATGGGCTTGGCCTGGGTGTGCGTGCCGCGTCTCTCGATCTGTCGAAGATGGTTGTCGAATACGTTTCTGGAAGTGGCGGCGGCGTTGAGGGCATCGCGGCGGGCGATGAGGTCGGCATCGGTGAATTCCTTGAGCTTTTCCATGGCTTCGCCACGGCGACCGTCCACGCCGCGGCGACGGCTGGAAAGGCTGGCCCCCTTCTTGGCGGCTTTTTTCTTGGTTTCTTCCTCATCCTCGTCGACGGCCTTGACGCCGCGCCCGGTGCGCGGGCCGGCGGGGGTGGTGATGTCGGGGGACTCTGCGGCGGCGGGGCGCGGGGCAGGTCGCGGCCCACGCTGCACGGTCTCTTCTTGTTTCTCGATACGAACAACGCGCGGTCCCTGTATTTTCGCCGGCTGGAGCGTGGTGAGCTGCGGGGCCTGCACGACCGGCTTGCGGACGGGAGCGTGATGGGCGGCGGCACGGCTGGCCAGGGTCACGGTCGGACGCGTCGGGCGAATGTGTTCGGTTCCGGGCGCGCCAGCGGCCGGAGGGGCGGCGGGGCCTGGGGGTGGAACGGAGGCCGTCGGCTTAAGCGGGGCGGCGGGCGGCGGCGCAACGGCCGGGACAACCGGGGGCTCCGGCGGCGGCATCTCCGGCGGCGGAGCGACAGCAACCTCCACCTGCGCGGGAGGGGCCTTGGGGGCGGGAGGCGCCTTCGCCTTGTGGGGCGCCTTCGGCGCGACGGGTTTTTTGATCTCCGGCTCAGCTTCGGGAACCACCGGGGCCGGCGGGACAACCGGCGCGGGGATGGCGGGGGCCGGGGCCTTGGCAACTTCGGTCGCGGCCTCCGGCGGCGCAAGCGGTTTCTCGGTCTTCTTGGCGCGACGCGTCTTGGGCTTGGCAACTTCCACGTGCGGCGCGGTCTCCACGGCCGTGCCGCCGCCGGTGTGTTGGCCGGTGCTGAACCACTCGCGCACGGACTCGGCCAATCCGAGCGGTATCGTGCTCATGTGGTTAGGTGCGGCAGCGCCAAGGCCTTCTTCCTTCAGCTTCTGAAGGATGGCCTTGCTCTCGATGCCAAGTTCCTTGGCCAGCAGGTTGACTCGAATGCCTTTTGCCAAAACAAAACTCCAAAAAATCTCGAACTCGATTCCTCTTTGCGACGATCACTTGGCGTCATCTGCATTTGCAGGGGGCGGCTCGCGTCCCTCGGCCAGCGCCGCGGAGTGATCGTCGTCTTCATCGGGGGCCACCATCTTGTCGGCAGCGACGTCGGTGGATTCGGCGATGCCATGGATGGCCTGCTCCTCGGGACTGAGATCTTCGCCTTGGGCGGTGGTAATGGTTTCCTGGTGGACGATGACTTCCGGGGCCCCGCCGGAGGCGGATTCCAGAGTGCCGGGCATTTTTGCCTCGTCCGGGGAAGCCGGTTCGCCGAGGGCCAGCAGGGCGGCCTTGTCGGCGGCCTGGCTGGCGGCGGCGGCGGCCTTGGCCGAGGCATCGGCGATCTTCTTGGCTTCCTGCTCGACGGCGACGATCTTGGCCTCGGCGGCGCATCGCTCGACCACCTTCTGAGCGGTCTCCTCGTTCAGGGAAAGCTCTTCCATCAACGGCCCGATTCCCACTTCTTCCAGATCGCGGACGTCGATCAGGCCGAGGACGATGACCTTGTCGATCATTTCCTTGGTGATTCCCTCGATGCTCTTGAGGGTTGAATCGACGCGTTGGACGCCCTTCTGGAATTCGGTGGGGGTGAGGATGTCGATATCCCACCCGGTGAGTCGCGCCGCGAGGCGAACGTTCTGGCCGCGCTTGCCGATCGCCAGCGAAAGCTGGTCCTCGTTGACGACGACGGTGGCGCGGCCGAGTTCAAAGCAGAGGGCGACTTCCGCGACTTCGGCGGGCTTGAGCGCGTTGCTGATGAGGATCTGGCTGGATTCGTTCCAGCGCACGATGTCGATCTTCTCGCCGCCGAGTTCATCCACGATGTTCTTGATGCGGCTGCCGCGCACGCCGACGCAGGCCCCGACGGCGTCCACCTTGGAATCGATGGAGCTGACGGCGATCTTGGTTCGGTGACCGGGCTCGCGAGCCAGGGCTTTGATCTCAATGGTGCGCTCGCCGACTTCGGGGACTTCGCGCTCGAAGAGGCGGCGGATCAATTCGGGATGGCTGCGGCTGAGGATGATCTTCACGGCGCTGGGCGTGTCGCGGACTTCCAGGATCAGGCCCTGCACGCGCTCGCCGACCTGATGGACCTCGCCGGGGATCTGCTCGCTGCGCGGCATGATTCCCTCGATGTTGCGGAGGAGAGTGACGATCATGGTGTCGCGTTCGAAGCGGGCGACGGTGCCGGTGATGATCGTGCCGACGCGGTCCTTGTATTCCTCGTAGATGCTGCCGCGCTCATCCTGGCGGATGAGCTGGATCATGACCTGCTTGACGGTTTGTGCGCCGATGCGGCCGACGACGGACAGGGGCACTTCGACTCCCAGGCGGGCGGCGGTGATTGCGCCGGAAGCGCGATCCACCTTGACGACGAACTCGCTGGCTTCTTCGGTGTTGAATTGCTTGCGGAGGCCGGAGGCGACCGCCTGCTCGATGTCGTTGTAGATCTGGTCGCGCTCGATGTTCTTGTCGCGAGCGATGCCGTCCACGATTCGTATCAGTTCCTGCGAGTTCATGTTTTGCGCTCTTGAAAATCCGCCGCCAAATAAAAAAGGCCGGCCAAAATCTGGCGGCCCTCAGCCTGAAGACGACTTACAGTGCGAAAGCACCAGCCGCTAGCCCGCGCCACTTCGGGTCGGCGGCTTAAAAGCCGACGGGCTCGGTCCATGCATTTGCTTAAGCAAGTGCATGGGCAGGCTCGTTAGTAGGAGACGATGTCTCCAGGCTCAGGTTCATCCCGGTTTCTCCGGGTTCAAAAAAGTGAGCCTTGCGAAGATCGACGTAAATGGTCGCCTCCGCTCCCACCTGCACGCCTGTCTGGGCTTCCAAACGCCCAACCACGTAGTCGTGCAGAGAGGTGCTCATATAAACGTCCATATGGCTTCCCAGCGGCTCGATCACGTTCAAACGAACCTTGATCGCAGCCGAACCTTCAACCGGGCGCAAATGCAAATGCTCCGGGCGAATGCCCAGGACGGCATGAGCGCCGACACGGGCGGCGAGGCGATCCTTCGCCCCCGCGGATAACTGGTCCAACCCAAGCGTAAACCCGTTGCCGGGCAAGGTCAACTCGCCGGACATCCCAACCGGCGCATCGGGCGACATTCCGTTGCTCGGAAGCGATGCCCTGTGCCCCAAGGGGACTCCCTCGAGCCTGCCTTCCTCGAAGCTTAGCCGGCCATCGGCGTTACGGATCGCCCCGTTGAAGAAATTCATGGGGGGCATTCCGATAAAACCGGCCACGAAACGGTTGACAGGGCGATTATAGGTACGCAGCGGGGTATCGGCCTGCTGAATGACGCCATCTTTCATGACCACGATTCGGTCGCCGAGGGTCATCGCCTCTTCCTGGTCGTGGGTGACATAAATCGTGGTGGTGCGGAGACGCTGATGGAGGCGCTTGAGTTCGGCTCGGGTGGTCACGCGAAGTTTTGCATCGAGATTGGACAGGGGCTCGTCGAACAAAAAGGCCGAGGGCTCGCGAACGATGGCCCGCCCCACCGCAACCCGCTGGCGCTGGCCGCCGGAAAGTTCCTTGGGCTTGCGATTCATCAGGTGTTCGATTTCAAGGATCTTGGCGGCGTCGGCAACGCGTTTGTTGATCTCCGCCCTGGGCATGCCGCGAAGTTTCAGGCCGAAGGCCATGTTCTTGTAAACCGTCATGTGGGGATAAAGGGCGTAGTTCTGGAAGACCATGGCGATGTCGCGGCTCTTGGGGGGTACATCGTTGACGACGCGTTCGCCGATTTTGATGATTCCCTCGGTGATTTCCTCGAGACCGGCCACCATGCGCAGGGTGGTGGTTTTGCCGCATCCGGAGGGACCGACGAGGACGACGAATTCGCGATCGGCGATGTGAAGGTCGATGGAATCGACGGCCTTAACGCCGCCGGGGAAGATTTTGGTTACTCTTTCAAGTGCGACTCTCGCCATAGTTCTCGTTCCGCCAAAGTGGGCCGCGCAACGGGATATTGTAGCGATCTGACAAAATTGGTCAATTTTGGGGGTTTGCGGGTAGTGATGCGGTTTGAACAATTAAATCTTTTTCAGCGGAATTGTTCCGCATTCCGGGCAGCCGGGTAGGGTGGGCGTACTCGCCCACCATTTGGTAGCGGTCAACAATGGTGGGCGAGTACGCCCACCCTACCAATCTCATTCAGGCATTCAGGCCGCGCTCGCGTCCACCAGTTCGAGGCGCAGAGTCATGCCCACGGCGCGGGCGTAACGCTCCAGGGTGTCCAACGTCGGCATCGAATGGGTGTTGTTCTCCAGCCGACTGAGATTGGGCTTGGCGATGCCCGTGAGCCGCGCAACCCCCGCTAGGCTCAAGCCGCGCCTTTGGCGCTGAATCTTCAGCGAGTCGACGACGGCTCGGAGCCATCGGTGGCGATCGAATATCTCATGGGCCTGCGCTCGAATGGCCGCGGTCTCCTCGGCGTCGATCTTGCGCGCGAGTGCCGCCAGGGCTTTGATCCGCCTGGGACTGAGTTTCTTTTTTGAGCGGCGAATGGCAGGCATAGTTAATCCTCCACGTCGAACGCCGTGATCGGATATACGGTTATCCGGTCAACGCGCTCGTAAATGACGGCCAGTTTCCGGCCCGAACGGGTGAAACCGAAGGCGATCGGACGACCCGTGCGTCGGCTGACGTCCGTGGCGGTCGGATCGGTCAGCACGTCCCTGGCTTCCTCGCGAGTCACGCCGTGCTCGGCAAGGTGACGGACATTCCCGCCGGGGCCGTCGATCCAGATCACCTCAAGATGCGGCATATCCCGCCCCGGTGTTATCTACAATGATAACCTTTGGCCGCGGATTTGTCAATCCGGGTTCGCGGCCATCGCCTTCGCCATTACGGTTACGACACGATCATGGACTTCCTGGAGCGGGCCGGGGATTTTCAGGCCCGCCGCGCGGGCGTGGCCGCCGCCGCCGAATTGCTCGGCGAATCTTGCTACGTCCACCTGACCCTTGCTCCGCAGGCTCACGCGAATCGGGGAATCGTCCGGCGGCTCGATCATCAATATCGACACCTCCACCGTCCGAATCTGCAAGGGGATGTTGATCAGGTTTTCCGTGTCCTCGGACTTGGCGCCGGTTTGGTCGAAATCTGTTTTGCGCACGCGCATGACCGCGAGGCGGCCATCTTCGAGCAGCTCCAGCGAATCCTGTGTCCGCGTTTGCAGGGCGACGCGCTCGGCGCGCTCGTTTTGGTACAAATGCTGATACATGCTGTCGGTGTCCACGCCCGCCTCCATGAGATCGGCCGCCAGGCGCAGCGTGGCGGGACGCGTGTTGCTGAACTGGAACCAGCCGGTGTCGCTGGCGATGGCGACGAACAGGGCCGTGGCGATCGATTTGTCCATGGGGATTTTCCAGCGGGCCAGGAGCGCGGCGGCGATTTCGCCGGCGGCGGCGGCTTCGGTGTCGATCAGCTTCACATCCGCCCAATCTTCCTGGGTGAGATGATGATCGAGCACCAGTCGCGGGCGCTTCCAGCCGTCGATCTGCTCGCGCAAGCCGGGCAATTGCGACCAGGTCCCCGTATCCACCACCAGCAGGGCATCGAAGGCATCGAGCGAATAAGATTTCGGCCAGCCCGCTTCGACATCGTGATAGGCGATGTTGTTCTCGCCGAACAAAAACGCGTATTTGCGCGGAAGGGGATTGAACAGCAGGACATGGCTGTCGATCTTCTGTCGGCGAAGGGCCAGGGCCATCGCCGCGGCGGTGCCGAGGGCATCGCCATCGGGACGCGCGTGGGTGGTGATCAGCACCTTCCGGCAGGCGGATAGACAGTCGAGAATCCGACGATAGGGATCGGTCATGGCTGAGTGGAAGATGTTGCCTGAGCGGGATCGATGGGGGAGAACTCGTGGTTCCAATAGTCCTGGGCGGCTTGGGCTCGCGCGTTGAGCCACTGCTGCCTCTTCACGCCGGCCGGGTCCTGTTCCAGAATCAGCGGTTTATGGTCGAGCCGGATGGAAAGATCGGTCGGCCGGCCGTAGCGAAGGATTTGCAACCGAAGCACATCGCCGGCGTGCATTTGTCGCACCAGGTTAGTGAACTGATCGAAGTCATGCAGCTCGATATCCGGCAGGGCGGGCCGACGGATGATCTTAACGATAATGTCTCCTGGCTGAAGCATGCGATAGGCGACAAAGCCGGGGATTCGCGACCAAACGAGGACGCCGTCGGGAGGCTGGCTGGGGGCATCCAATGGCCATTGCAGGCCGAGAAATCCTACGTCCTCGTGCGGATCGGTGGCGAAGGTGTAGGGCTGGCCGGCGAGGAAAACCTGGGTGACGGCTTGGCGGATAGCGGCGATTTGCTCGGGAAGCAGCGGATGTTGGGAGATGGCGGCGGCGCGAAGGGCGGGCAGGTCGTGGCTGCTGAGGTCCATAAGCTCGCTGAGAGCGGCGCGGCGCGATTGGGGATCGTCGCTGCCAAGCTGCGCAACCCAGAGCTGGAGTTGGGGCTGGGATACCGCGGGTTGGGTTGCGGGCGCGGCCCAATCGACCGGCTGCGCCACAGCGATGGAAACGGCACCGCCCGGGGGCAAAAAAATCGCCGCCAGGATCGCGCCTGCGAAGAGAAATTTCCGCGCATTGTCAGCCAAGACAAACCTGCTTTTGCTTACCCGCGTTTAACCATCGGCCAACTCGACGAGCCGGTCGTAGCTTTTCTGAATCCATAGGACCTTGCGCTGCACCATCTGCAAAAACGGCATTCCCTCGACTTTGCCGAAGGAGCCGGTGGCGGCGATGGGAAAAACCGCCTCGGCGATGAGGGCTTCCATCATCAGCAGCGGAATGGTTCGAATCTCCGCCTGGGAGAGAAGCATCACCTCATCATATCCGCGCAAGAAGCGCTTGAAGCGGGATTCATCGAGATAATCCGGCCATTTCGAGACATCATCATCCCCGCCGATGATGGAGAACTGGAGCGAGCCGTTGGCGACGTCGATAATCCGCGGCAAAAGGCGGGCGCTGTCGTAATCGATGACGGCAACCACGCGGTTGTCGCGGAAAAGCATGTTCCCCGGATGCCAGTCGGCGTGAACGATCTGCTTGGGCCAGTTATCGATCCCCAGCGACTGCACCTTCTCGGCGCTTTTCCGGTAGGTGGAGAGCAGAAAGCCGAGCAACTGATTGACCTCGCGGTTTTCGTCGGTATCGGGCACACCTGCGGAAATGGTGCGGAGGCCCGAATCCACGGCCGTCGCCGCGTGATAGCTGCCGCTGGGCGGTTGCCATTCGCTTTTGAATTCCTCCAGTAGCTTGTGATACAGGGCCAGAATCCTGCCGGCGTCGAAGGTCGCTTCCAGTGTTTGGGGATAGGGTTGGCCGGGGATGTATTCGAACAGCTCATAGACGCCGTTGCGCCATTGGAGCATGGAGTTGTTGTCCTTGCGCGTGCCGATGAGATGCGGAAGTGGAAACTGCTTGCTGGCCAGATAAAGCTGGAGGGCATGGGTGAAGGCGACCTTGAAAGGATCATCCTTTCCGCGTGCGCGGCGTTTGAGAAGGAATTTGCCCTGTTCGCTGACGATGAGAAGTTTTGGCGCTTTGCGCGAGCCGCGCGGGAATTCGACGATGGAATCGATCACGCCGATGTCGAATTGGGAGAGAACGATGGCGAGCTCCTCGGCGGAGAATTGCTCGCGGGCTCCGCCGGCGCGCGTTTGTCCGGTGCCGGAAACGACGGTCTGGGATCGCTCTGATGGCATGGCCGCCTAATAGTTTAGATCAAAGAGGCGGGGGGAAAAAGGAGAAAGCGTTTAAATAGGCGACCGCGATTCCGGGACATGGGCATAACCCGCGGTGCTTCGCACCGCCGCTAAATATGTTTGAACTGTCCCTGAATCATGGTTCCTGATTTAGGCCGTTGGGATCCGCCGCAAAATGGCGTCTCTCCGCCGGGTGTACTCGGCATCATCCAGGATCGCAGCGGCATCCGCAGTTTCGACGGCCTGCTCCAGCGGAACCCAGCTTTTGCAGCAAGCATAGGCGGCGCAATTGTCGATGGTGACCGGCCGCCCAAGCCGATAGGCCCGCACCAGCAGCAAATAAAGCGGATTTTCAGGCCGATAGTTAAACCGCATGTCGATGAGAGGGCTCGTCCAGATGTGCTCATCATCCAGGGCATCCATCGCCGCCCGACGGGTCATCGGAACGATGTCGGTGATGGCGGCGGCGAGGGAAATCTCGATTTTCTCGGGTTCCGCCGCGAGCTTTGCCAGCCCCGCACGTTCGTCGCTTTCGAGCATCGCGGCGTTTTGATGCAGGTAGGTGGGGAACAGGAGGAAGTGGCGATGCTCGATTTCGAATTCCCCTGCGGATTCGTAAATGCCGCCCTTGCGAAGCAAAATGATTTGTCGGCCACGCGACAGAGCGCCGCAAACACTCGCCCATTCCTTGAGTGCGACTTGTAGATCATTCGGCCATGCCATGGGGCGATTCCTCCACGAACTGGCCCAACGGTTTCTCCGCCTTGATATCCTGTAGGATCTTCCAAAGCAGGGAGAGCAAATCTTCCACCCCTCGCCGGCTCACGCCGCTGATGGCGTAAATCCGCTTGGGGCTCAGTTCATTGCGAAGCCGGTCGATGGCGTCGTTGTCGATGGCCAGGTCCATTTTGTTGGCGGCGATGATTTCCCGTTTCTCGGCCAGGGCGGGACTGAACGCCTCCAACTCGCGGCGAATCTTGCGATAGTTCTCGGCCGGGTCGGAGCCGTCCATCGGATACATATCCAACAGGTGCACGATGATCTTGGTGCGTTCGATGTGTCGCAAAAAAGCGTGGCCGAGGCCCCGGCCGTGCTGAGCGCCTTCGATCAAGCCGGGAATGTCGGCGACGACGATTCGCCGGTCGCCGTCCAGTTCCACGATGCCGAGCTGGGGGTCGAGGGTTGTGAAAGGATACTCGGCGACCTTGGGCCTGGCGGCGGAGATCAATCGCAGCAGGGTGCTCTTGCCGGCGTTGGGCATTCCGACGAGGCCGACGTCGGCGATGAGCTTCAATTCCAGGCGCAAACGGCGCTGCTGGCCTTCGGTGCCGGGCTCGGCGAAGCGCGGGGCCTGGTTGGTGGAGGATTTGAAGCGCCAATTGCCGCGGCCGCCTTTTCCTTTGCGGGCGACGACCACCCGCTTTTCCGGCGCGTCCAGATCGGCCAGGAGCAACTTGTGCTCTTCATCGTAAACGAGCGTTCCCAGCGGGACACGAATGATCAGATCATCGCCGCTGAGACCGGACATTTTTTTGCCCATTCCGGCCTGGCCGCGGGCGGCTTTCCAATGATGCCGGCCTGAGAAATCGAGGAGGGTATCCTTGTTGGGATCGGCGAGGAGAATGACGCTGCCGCCATCGCCGCCGTCGCCGCCGTCGGGACCACCCTTGGGGACGTATTTCTCGCGGCGGAAGGAGACGCAGCCGTCTCCGCCGTCGCCGGCTTTCACTTGAATGATGGCTTCATCGATGAACATGGGCGGAATCAAAAACCCACGGAAGAACTTCCGTGGGCTTTTGTGTGAATTTT
Source organism: Tepidisphaeraceae bacterium (assembly GCA_050012375.1). GTDB lineage: Bacteria > Planctomycetota > Phycisphaerae > Tepidisphaerales > Tepidisphaeraceae > PALSA-1353. Next base: position 25,483 of record JBEKHH010000001.1, on the reverse strand, counting down.
TGTGCGATCTTTCCGCTGGCCTCAGGATGTTGCGGGCTGGGAAACGCGCACGTGCACCTTGCGGCCTTGAAATTCCACTTTGCCGGGCGTTAGCGCAAAGAGCGTGTGGTCGCAGCCGATTCCCACGTTGAAGCCTGGTTCAAACCGCGTGCCGCGCTGGCGGACGATGATCGATCCGGCGGTGATGGTTTGTCCGCCATAGGCTTTGACGCCGAGATACTGTGGATTGCTGTCGCGGCCGTTGCGGGTGGAACCTTGTCCTTTTTTATGTGCCATAGAATCACCATTATCGCATGACGTACAGTTCGTCCTTGGCCACCAGGTCTCCGCCGCCCGGATGGTTTTCGTCGGAATCGAGGTGAAAAGTCAACTGCAAGGTTTTGTGAAGGGTCACGTCCTTGTCGCCGACGGTCACCGTCGCGCTCTCGCCCCAAAATCCGGAGCAGAAGATGGTAAACGTTCCCATCCGGAGGCGCGGCTCGGCCCAGATGGCCACGCCGTCCTTGGATTGGTCCTCGCCCTGGCGCAACACACCGCCGATGAGATCCTCGCTCTGGAGGTATTTCAAGTGCTCGTGTTGCTTGATGGCGTCGAAGACGCCGGGGGAGATGCCCATATCGCTGCGAATGACCTGGCCATCTTCGAGCATCATCTCGAAACTGGGATAAAACAGAATTTTGTCCCGATCGGTGTTATTGACGACGTGATAGGTGACGTACCAGTAGGCCCCCGGATTGGAATCGCCCGGGCCTTGCACGAGGATGCGTTTGGGCGCCGAATGAGTCAGCGTCAATTCCCAGGAGACGGGATAGGGACTGGGTTGGGGATAGTCAGCCCGCACGGGCGCTACCAGCGCAAAAACAACCAGAAAAGCTGCAATCGGCAATCGGCATAACATGGTGAAGCACTCCGCGGTCAAGGCGGGCGTGGAAAATAATGGCCATTCCACCTGGGCGGGGTTATTCTTACGCACCGTGGCGGTGATGTCAAATTCTCTATTGGCGGCCAGGCGGGATGGCGGCGGGGCAATCATTTGCCGCCCGGCGAAACGAACGGAACTCCAGGCCGCCGCCGCCATGATCCTCAGCGTCCCCGGCCAAGCGCCATCGGCGGCCCAGGTGTCGGAATTCACGCAGTCCACAGCCCAGCGACGCATCGATCTGTCGGCAATGTGGGTGGCGGAGAGTCACGGAAAGCTGGTTTGGGCGGCATTACCCGTGCTCAATCCCGGAAAAACTCTGCTGCTATTGACGGGTTCAAACATCGGCGAATGGGCGTATCCCGCGGCGGCTCAACTTGTCAGCGAGTTATGCGAATACTTCGGCCGGCGTGAGGTGCACCTGGCGCAGGTGCTATTCGAACCGGAGCACGCGCAGGCGCGGCAGTTCTTTGGCGACCTCGGATTCAGCGAAGTGGCCGAGCTGATCTACTTGCAGGGCACGGTGCCGCGCACGGCAAAGTCACCGCCGCTGCCGGAAGCGATGCGGTTTCTGGCCTATTCGCCGGAAAACCACGGTTTATTTGCCGAGGGCATCCTCCAGAGCTATCGGGAGAGCCTGGATTGTCCAGCGCTCAGCGGGCTGCGCGACATCGAAGACATCATCGCCGGACATCGAGCAACCGGCGAGCATGTCCCGGGGATGTGGCAGTTGCTGGTGGAAGCTGACCAGCCCCGCGGGGTGCTGCTGCTGAGCCGAATCCCGCATACCGATGCGGTTGAGCTGGTTTATCTCGGTCTTTCGGTGCAGGCGAGGGGAAAAGGGCTGGGGACGGTGCTCATGCAACAGGCGATGCACCTCATCGTTGCCGATCACCGCCGGAGCCTGACGCTGGCGGTTGATTCAAAAAATGAGCCGGCGTTGAGATTGTATTTTCATCACGGGATGCAGCGGATAGCGGCGCGGGTGGCGATGATCCGGGATCTTCGTTCGTGGAAAGGATGACGCGGCCGGAAAAGAAGAAAATATTCCCCACATTGTCCACCGGATGTGCACAGTCCGATAATACAGTGGACTAAAAGTTGAAAAAAAGAATTTTTAAACAAACCGCAACGGCCCTACCGATGGTTCCATCGTTGTGAACGGAAAATCCGATAAAGTTTCCCTTGCCAGCACTGTTAACGCAGACTATTTTCTTCGCCTACTCACGGATGATTAAGGTTGGGTTTTTCCCAGGGTAAGGCAGGAGGCCGGCCATGGATGCGGGAAATGCTGCGCTTTGCCAGGGGCTAAGCCAGGCGCTTTTGTTTGGGCGCTTTGCTTGGGGGCTTTGCCAGGGGCAGGGCGTATCGGACGGCGACGGTGGACGGCCCAAGGTCATGATTCCTTGAGCCGCTGCGTCGTTGGCCAGCCGACCCGGTTTGGTGGTTTTTGCGAACCGCCGGGTTGGCACGCACAGGGCTTAGGAAAGGAGTCGGCGTGAGTTGCATCAGCGCACACGATCCGCAATTGACACGGCTGGCCAACGCGATCGCGCAAAGAGTGGGGCAGCAGCGGTTTCATGTATGGTTCAATAATTCCACGCGGCTGGATCTGAGGCAGGACGGGCTGGAAATCGCCGTGCCCAACGATTTCATCAGCGAATGGATCGGTTCGCACTTCAGCCAGCCGATTCAGGATGCGGCGCATGAAGTTCTGGGCTGCTCGCTGCCGGTGCGATTCAGCGTGGTGCCGCAGTTGTTTGAGGTGAACACGACCGACGCGGCCTCGGATAAAGCGTCGCCGCAGTCGAAGCCGAAGGAAGCGGGCAAAGTTTTGGCGCAGGGGACGGCGGCGCCATTTGCGGGGTCGTCGATTCTATCTCCCACGTCTGCGGTCCCGCGCGGCGACGCTCACAGCGTGGTTGCGGGCGAAACCCGCGCCGCTGCGGCCGCCGACGAGACGATTTGCAAGGCACTGCCGGTCATGAGTCCCCGCCGCGCGACATCCGCCGGAGAGGGGGCATCCCAAGCCAACAAGCCCCGGCTGCGGCACGAGGTGGAAACTTTCGTCGTCGGGCAATGCAATCGACTCGCCTACACCAGCGCCCTGCACGTGGCGGAATTCCCAGGGGCACAGTACAACCCGCTGTTCATCCACGGCGGATGCGGGCTGGGCAAGACTCATTTGCTTCAGGGGCTATGCAGGCGATTTATTTCGCATCACCCGAGCAAACGCTGGACGTATCTAACGGGGGAGGAATTCACCAACGAGTTTCTGACGGCGCTGAGGGCAAACAAGCTGGACAACTTCCGGAGGAAAATGCGCGACCTCGATCTGTTGGCGATCGACGACGTGCATTTCCTGGGCGGGAAGAAAGCCACGCAGGAGGAATTCCTGCACACGTTCAACGCGATCGAAGCGATGGGGCGGCAGGTGGTGATGGCGAGCGACAATCATCCAAAGATGATCGAGGAATTCGGGGAATCGCTGGTGAACCGGTTCGTCAGCGGGATGGTGGTTCGGATCGATCCGCCGAATTTCGCGACGCGCTGCGAAATTCTGCGGAGCCTCTCGCAGCGCGGGGGGCTGAGCTTGCCGGAGGAGGTGGTCGGCTGGATCGGTCGGCGGGTGACGCAGAACGTGCGGGAACTGGAAGGGGCCATCACACGGATCGCGGCGCACGTGAAGCTCACCGGGCGGATTCCGGATGTGATCACGGCGCAGGAATCGCTGGGGGATCTGGATCGGCAGATGGTGGCGCCGGTTCGTCCGGACAATATTCTCCAATCGGTGTGTGAATATTTCGGACTGGAGCACAAGGACCTGATGTCGGGCCGGCGGCAGCGAACGATCAGCCTGGCCCGTAGCGTGGCGATGTACCTGGTGCGCAAAACGGCGAAGCTGAGTTTCCCGGAGATCGGGATGCGAATGGGCAAGCGGAATCACAGCACGGTGATCAGCGCCTGTCGGAGGATCGAGCGTGCGCTGCTGCGGAACGAGCAACTGGTATGGACGACCAGCGTCGGGGAGCACGAAGAAGAAGCGTGCGAATTGCTTCAACGCCTGGAGGAACACAGCCGGGCGCGGGGATGAAAATGCGGGAGCGGCGCCGTGAATATTCCTGACAGAGCCGGGGCGTGCCGCCCCGGAGAAGACCGGGGCGGCACGCCCCGGCTCTGTAAATTCCAACGGCGATCGGCGCAATAAAAAAGGGCGAAGCTCCGCGCGCCGCCCATTTTCCCTTCCCTGTTCGGATTTTCTCCCGAATCGATCAACCAATGGCAGATTTGGCCCGGGCCCGTCTCTTGGCGCTAATCCATCGCGCCGCCATGACGCCCAGTACACCAGCCAGGCCGATCCATCCCGCGCGAGGCATTGGGGCCTCCGTTGTCGCGGGCCCGGAAGACGACGCCGCCGGTTCAGACACCGAGAAATCCTTGGTCAAGCCGCTGTCTTCCTGAGGCGGCTCGACCAGATCGGAGTCCTCCTTCAACTGTAACGGCGATACCGCTTTTTGCTCGAGGTTCGCATTGGCACCCAACCATTTGGGCTGGGTTTGGGCCGCACCGCTAAAGATAGCGTCCGCATTGGCTGCCGGCGGCACTGGCGCGGCCGTTTTCGTGAACTTAATCAAACCATTGGCGGTGAGAGGCGAGGCATCGGCACCGAAGTTGCCGGCGCTCTGATTCGCGAGATTATTATCCGGTGGGAGAACACATGCGCCGGCCGAACCGGAGAGCAGAAACATCAACCCAGTTGCCCAAGCGGCTGCGCGTTTCATAGATGCTCTTTGCTGACATGCTCTGCACTGCCCTAGGACATGCACCGAGACTGGGTGATTATCACCACAAGCAACGATATAAGCAACGAAAAAAAGTCGCGGGGATTGCCCTTTCCCGAATCCAGTCGATTCAGGAGCGCCGTGTCGGCGCGCGGATTTGCCCTATAATACTTTGCTAATTCACACCTTATGCCGCCGCGAGAGCGCCACCAACCCGGTTACCGCTGGGCGCTGGCGACGGTGGGAGGCTGGGGCAGCTTCAATACCCAGCCGATTTTCAGCACGTTCTCGTCCGGCCCGATCAGCGATTGGTTCGCCAGATAGAGCTTGTCGATCATTCCGGCCGAGCCGTAGAGCTTTCGGGAAATGCTCTCCAGCGTATCGCCGGAAAGGACGGTGTACATCGTGGCCGAATCCACATGGATCTCGGCGGCGCCGGTGGCCGAGGGGGAATTCTTTTCGAGATCCGTCAGTTGCGGAATGACCAGAATCTGGCCGATCTTGAGATGTCGCGGGTCCAGGCCCGGATTGGCGGCGAGAATCCTCTTGTAATACCGGGAACTGCCATAAACGCTCTGGGCGATGGAGTAGGGCGATTCACCCGCCACGACGCGATGGGTGCGCGGGCTGGCGGCGGGAACCGGCGGAACCGACGCCGAGGGGCTGGTCTCAGAACTGTATCCGCCGCCGGCAAACTGGATGGATGGCTGTGTCGTCGGCAGCGTATCGATGACCGGGGTATTGGGGTCGCGGCTGATCCCGTCGCGCGCGGCGTTCAGGGGCGCGGAATCGATCATCGGCGTTACGGTATGCTCCGGGGCCGCCGGGGCGGACAAGCTTGGCGGCAGGCCGTTGTTCAGGGCGCGGTCCCAGTCGGTCTTGGGCTCGGCGCCGGCGGCCGGTTGCGTTGCCGGAGCGATGGCATCAGTCCCGGGGGTCGCGGGGGTATCCGCGGGGCCGGTGGCGACCTGTTGATCGCCCATGGAATTGTCCGTCACTTCGGCATGTGGGGAGGGCGTTGGGGTTGAATCGATCTGATCGGCGGGGTGGTCCGATGGGCTCGGCATCACGATGCCGATCTTGGCCGGCACGGCCGGTCCGCGCGATATAACGATCACATATACGACGAGGGTAACGACAAGAATCGCCCCGATGGTCAATCCGAATTTTACGTCTTTGCGCATGTGCGGGACTCCTTTCCCAGCAACCGACCCTGGATTTGTCTTAGACGCTGGCCCGCGGAAGTTGGCCGACGGGCGCTTGCATCACGCCGGTTGGGCGTTTGACGTCCTTCCCCCACAACAACAGGGGCGCCGCGATCGCAACCGACGAATACGTTCCCACCAATATGCCAATGAGCAGGACGAAAGTAAAGCCATGGATGCCGGCCCCGCCCAGGAAATACATGAAAGAGACGGTCATGATGGTGGTTCCGCAAGTCAGCAAGGTGCGGGAGAGGGTTTGATTGATGGCGGTGTTGATGACGTTGCGATCGAGGTGACCGTAACGTCCGCGGTTTTCGCGGATGCGGTCGAAGACCACGATGGTATCGATCATGGAATAGCTCATGATGGTCAAGATGCCCGCCACCACCGTGAGGTTGATGCGGAACGGCTCGATCTGAAAAATATTGTGCGGGGAGTAATCGGCGATGTAATGCGCGAAGCCCAGCCCCGCGAGGGTGAAGATCGTGTCGTGTATGAGCGCGATCACCGTGGCCGAGCCGTACTTGAAGTTCCCGAAGCGCACCCAGATGTAAATCATGATGGCGATGATGGAGAAGGTCAGGGCGAGGAAGGCATCCTGCTGCATCTCGCCGGCGAGCTGGGGATCGAAATTGGTCTCCTGCTCGAATGAGGGGGGATGATTCACGGCGTCCTTGACCAATCCCCAGAGGGGCTGGGCCAGCTCGCCCATCCACCTGCCGATGTCCGCTTCATAGGCGACGGCGGGGTTCCAGCCGATGACCACGGCAAATGGGGTGGGCTTGGTGGGATCGCCGGGGCCTTGAACGGTGTATTGGACCGACCCGGTGGTCGCCGATGAACTGGAGAGGCGCTGGTTGTCCAGCCGCTTGGTGATTTCCTGCACGGATAGCGGCGGAGAAATGTTTCTCAGCACGATCGCCACCTGGCCGGGATGGCTCGCCGCCGCCGGCGGCGTGTAACCATCGACCGAAAACGCGCTGGTGATCGGCAAGATCTCTTTGTCGGCGGCATCCTTGTACTCCGACGCCGCGCCCACAAAGTCCGAGGGAAGTTGAATCTGGAGTTTCCCCTTCATCGCCTCCAAAACGGCCTGGCGCACCTCGTCCTTCTTATCGTTGGGCACGACGATCTGGTAGTGCAACCGGCCGGTTCCCACCGCCACCACGCTCGGGGCCGGCAGGACCTGCGGCTGCTTTCGGCCTTCGGCTTCAATGAGCTTGCGAACTCCGTCCTGATCCATCGGTTGTTTTAATTCAAACTGGAGCGAGGTGCCGGTGGCGAATTCGATGTCCATCATGCGCCCCTGCCTGGCCTTGATGACAAACAAGGTCATCCCGCTCACCAGCATGATGATGCTGAAGGTGTAGAAGATCCACGCCATCCCCATCCAGTCGATGCTGGGCTTGAGGAGGCGGTCCCACTTGGGGAACGTCAGCGGCAAGCTGCCGAGGTTGGTCATGCCGAACTTGTCGATCATGAGCCCGAAAATCGTCTTGGTGACGTAGAGCGCGGTGAACAAGCTGGCGCCGATGCCGATGATCAGCGTCAGTCCGAAGCCTTTCACCTCTTCCGATCCAAAGGCGTAGAGACACAGCGAGGTGATGATGCTGGTCATGTTGGAGTCGATGATGGCGCTTCGGGCCTGGGCGTAGCTGTTTCGCAGCGCCATCCGCAGGGGAAGTTTTTTGTGCTGCTCTTCGCGCAGACGCTCGAAGATCAGCACGTTGGCATCCACGGCCGTGCCGATGGACAGGACGATCCCGGCGATGCTCGGCAAGGTGAAGGTGGCGTTGAGCGCGCACATGGTGCCGAGAATCAGCACCAGGTTCATCAGCACGGCGGTGAAGGCGACCAATCCCGCGAAGTAGTAATACGAGACCAGGAACACGGCCACGACAATGAGCCCGAACCCGCAGGCGACCAGCCCGCGATACAGATTGTCCGCGCCCAGGGTCGGACCGACCTGCTGCTCGCTGATGGGCTCGTCGGAAAGCTGGGCGGGCAGGCTGCCGGCGTTCATGGTGTTGATCAGGTAATCCAATTCCCGCGTGGTAAAGCCGCCCTTTCCGCCGCCGGTGATTATCCCAGAGCCTCCGGTGATCCCGCTAAGGAGGTTGGGGGCGCTGATGATCTTGTTATCCAGGACGATCGCCAGCCGCGAACGCGGGTCCACCACGTCCGTATGCTGCTTGGCGACGTTGAACCAGTGCGTCGTCAGTTCGCCGAAGAGGCTGCCACCGGTGTTGTCGAAACTGAAGCCCACGGCCCGGCTGCCGTCCGACTGGGTCTCGGGGCGCGCATTCTCCAGCCCCCACTTGCCGCTGTCCTTGGTCATCGACGCATCCGGAGAGGTCAGCACCGGCAGGTAATGCTTGCCGTTCCACTCCTTGGTTTCCGGCGGGATGTTGGGCCTGTCGAATTCCTCGGGGCGATCGACCTCCATCCAGCGAACGGAATCGCCCGGCTGCGGCAGCGGCCCCTTCCCCCCGGGCTGCAAGCGGGCCTCCATCGCCTTCAAATCAGTGGGATTGGCGGTGACGGCGTCGGCCAGAATGTGGAATTCCAAAACCCCCGAACCCTGCAACAGACGCTTGAGATCTTCCGCCCCGGTGATGGCGTTCTTGACCGAATCGTAATCCTTGTATTTCGCCTGGAAATCGTCGATCGCCTTCAATCGCGTCGGAAAATCGGCGAACTTTTTCTTCAGATCATCGAGCTTCTGCTGCCCGGCCTTCTTCTGGTCCGGATCATCCGACATCACCTGGTCCAGAATGGGCTGAAGCTCCGTCGGCGAAAGATTGGTCTGATCGATGCGGGATTTCAGGTCCTCATATTCAACCGTCAGGGGCTGCAACTTCGCCGCCAGCATCGCCAGGGGCAGCTTGGTTGGATTGGCGCGAAGGGCCTGCATCTGGTCATAGGTCTGGGAGAGACCCTTAAAAAGGTCGGCCCGGGTGTTGTCGTCGGAAGCCATTTCCGCAAGCCGCTGATCCCGCTGAGGGCCGGCCGTGTGCTCGACGGCGTTGAGCACCTCGTCCACGCGGACGTTGGTGGCATCCAGTTTTTGCTGGGACTCGTTAAACGCCTGCTTGATGCGCGGGGCTTCGGTCGCCTCCGGCGACAGGGGCATCTCGATCTCGATGCGATCGCTGCCTTGCGGACGCCAGACCAGGTTCCGCAAACCCAGCGGATCCACCCGCTTCTTCAGGGCCTCCATCACGTGTTCGGACAATTCGGGATCGTTGCTGGACGTCGATTGAATGGAATAGACCAGGCTCACGCCGCCGACCATGTCGATCCCCGGGCGAAGGTCGGTCTTCTGAATGGCCGTCAGGTTGTGATCGAACAAGCGCGACGGCGGGCCCCAGAATATCGCCAGGAGCGACAATACGATCACCGTGGTGATCAAGGTTATGCGGTTGGAATAAGTCGTTGGCATGGTAAATCTAAAGGAATGTCATTTGTCACTTGTTGAAGCGAGTTCGCGATTCTTCGCAAATGACAAGTGACCAATGACAAATGACGCCTTTCTCATTTTGTCGCGGATTCATCTTCGGTCACTACCCGCTTGATCGCCTCGCGAGTGAACTTGATCTTGGTGTTGGAACTCTCGTCCACCTTCAGCACCACGTCGGCGTCGCGCACATCGACGAGGGTGCCGATGATTCCGCCGGCCGTCACGACCCGGTCGCCGCGCTTCATGTTCCGCAGCATGTCGTCCCGGAGCTGCTGCTCCTTCTTCTTGGATCTCTGCGAGCCGAAGAACAAATACATCAGCATCCCGAAGATCAGCAGGACGAGCATGTCCTGGGGATTGGCGTACCAGGGAATGGGCTCGGCGGGACGGGTTGCCGTCGGCGTCAGGTCGGCCAGCAATTGGAAAATGCTCAAGCGTCGCTCCTTTTGAAGTTTCATTCAGCGCGGCTCGCGTGCGAGCCGCGCGGCTCATTCATCGGATTCGGCGGCCGGAGCGCCGGGGCCCAGGCCACAGCGCGCATCGCTCCGCACCAAGGAGTCGAAACTCCCCTCTCCGATCGACCGACGAATATCCGCCATCAGCCGTTGGTAGAACCGCATATTATGCACGGAAACAAGGACCGGGCCAAGCATCTCGCCCGCGAAAAAAAAATGGCGGATGGCCCCGCGGGAAAAATTCCGGCAGGCATAGCAGTCGCACCCCTTCTCAATCGGCCCGGCATCGCGCTGATGGATGCTGTTGCGCAGGCGAATCGGCCCGTGGGCCGTGAAGGCGTAGGCATTGCGGCCGTTGCGGGTGGGCAGCACGCAATCGAACATATCGATCCCCGCGGCCACCGCCGCCACGATGTCCCGGGGAAACCCCACGCCCATGAGATAGCGGGGCTTATCGGCGGGCAAGGCGGGCCCAATCTCGCGGAGGACCGTCTTCATCGCCTCAAAACCCTCCCCGACGGCCAATCCGCCGATGGCATATCCGCTGAAATCCATGGCCGCCAGTTCCGCGGCGCAGCGGCGGCGCAGGTCCAGGTCCGCCCCGCCCTGGACGATGCCGAACAGCCCCTGCTCACCGGGCCGCCGGTGCGCCGCCAGACTTTGCTGGGCCCACCGGATCGTCCGCTCGGCCGCCTGGCGTTGGACTTCCGCCCCAGCCGTCCCGGACGGGCACTGATCCAGAGCCATTATGATGTCCGCGCCAAGATCGTTTTGGACTTGGATGCTTCGCCCGGCATCCAGGAATGTCTCGCTGCCATCGACGTGGCTTTTGAATCTCACGCCGGAATCCGAAACTTCATTCAAATCGGAGAGGGAGAAGACCTGGTACCCGCCGCTGTCGGTGAGGATCGGCCCGGCCCAACCCATGAAGCGATGCAGGCCGCCGAGCTGGGCCACGGTCTTCTCCCCCGGGCGCAACATCAGGTGATAGGTGTTGGCCAAAACGATCTGGGCGCCGGTTTGGGCGACGTGATCGGGCAAGACCCCCTTGATCGAACCCTGGGTCCCCACGGGCATGAACGCGGGGGTGTCGAAAACCCCATGCGGCGTGGAAACGCGTCCCAGCCGCGCCCCGCCGGCGCGATCTTGCCGAATGAGTTCGAGCCGCACGGGCTTTTGATTGCTGGGCATCAAGCGGGATCCAGATCGATATCGCAATTCAGGGCGTTGCCGACGGATTCCAATTCCGCGCGCAACCTTCCGAGCGGCACCGCGGCCGGCACGGTCAAGCGCATCTCCGTCAAAAACAGCGGCGAGCCTGAAAACGGGGCCGACTCCTGCCGGGCCGACAATTCCTCGATGTTCACTCCGTAATCCCGAAGCACCTGGGACAGCCTGGCCACGATCCCCGGCTGATCCATGGAATAGGTCTTGAGCCGAAACGGCAGGCCGCTTACTCCCGCGCGCTTGGGGTGCAATTCCGAAACGCCCAGGCGCAGCCCCATCTTCTCGCCGACTTTCGGCAAGCTGCCGCGCAAGGCCTCGGCGGTCGCGTCCGGCACTTCCACCAGAATCAGCATCGCGAACTCACCGCGCAGATTCACCATGCGGGAGTCCAGAATATTTCCCCCGCCGCCGTGAATGTGAGCGGTCAATTCCCCCACAATCCCAGGCCGATCGGGCCCAACCGCGGTTATGATCAATTGTGACATAGCAGTACAATGTAATAGTTCGTCCTTCTCCGACCAAGTTTAGCCGCGACCCGAAGGGGAGCGCGTTTTCTCAAGTTTCAGGAGAACCATCTTATGGTCCCCAAAAAAGTTCTGCTGGGTTTGGCGTTTCTGATGTTTTTCACGGGCAAGACGTCGTTGGCCGATCCTGCCTCCCCAACGACGCGACCGGGCATCGTGGAATTTCATATTCTGGCCGATACGGTCACGGCCAATCCGGCGGATCTGAAGGCAATGGAGGCGCGGTTGCAGCCCGGGGGGAAGGGGCCGCTGGCGCAGGCGGGCGATTCGATGCGCTGGATGGAAGTGGCTCGGCCGGAGGAATTCGACCGGCCCGGCTTCCCGCCGGAAACGAAGGAGTGGAACGGCAAGCATTACCTGCCGGTGCTGACGTCTCCGGATGCGTCGATGACGAAGGAGAGCGGCAAGTGGGGGATGGAGAACGCGCGGGTCCAGACCCAGCCGGACGGGGACCGGGGCGTGGGATTCGAATTCGACGATGCCGGAGGCAAACTCTTCGGCGATTTGACCACACGCTGGTACAAATTGGTGAAGCAGCATATGGATGTTCCGGATGCGCATGCGCGGCTGGCGATCGTGCTGGATGACAAGATCATCAGCGCCCCCAACCTGCTCTGCGGGATCACCGGGGGCTCGGGCATCATTACCGGCGGAGGCAAGGGCGGATTCACGGATCAGGAATTAGATTCCCTGATCAACGCGATCAACAGCGAAAGCTCGCCGGCCGTGTCCGAGCCTCCAACCGCAACCAAGCCGGCCGGTTCAGGAAACTGAGACGACTTACGCTGCTGGAACTTTCCTCAAGCCGGCGCGTCTAATCATGCGGTGGTCACATTCCTTAACCTGGAGCATTCACCATGAATTCCAACCGATTGTTTGCCTGGACGGCGATCGCACTGGCCTCGGTTTCCGCCGCGGCGTGCGCCGCAGCGCAGCCGGCACAGCCGCCGCCCCTGTCGCCACAGCCGGGATTCTCGCTCACCATTTACAGCAACGCCGACCCCGCGACGTTCGATCCTCAGGAGATTGTCCGGCAGCAAACCTTCAATCCCTATTACCTTCAGCAGAATCCCCTGCCGGGCTACGGGATCGTGCGCGAAAACCGCGAAATCAAGCTGGATGAGGGCGACAACACGATTCGCTTCACCGATGTGGCCACCGGCATCGATCCCACAACGGTTTCATTCCAATCGCTCACGGCGCCGGATGCCGCGGGCGTTTTGGAGCAGAATTACGAATACGATCTGGTCAGCGCGGACAAGCTGCTGGGCAAATACCTCGGCAAGGAAGTCCAGGTCGCGCGCCGCGGCGCCGCCGGCAGTCCGGCCGAAACCCTCAGCGGAACTCTGCTCTCCTTCGATGCATCGAATCTGGTGTTGCAGGATGCGGCCGGGAAGGTGCAGGTGATCACGCGCGGCCCGGAAATCGAAGGCATCCAACTGGCCAGCTCCGACGCCAGCCTGATCACCAAGCCCACGTTGGTCTGGAAGATTCACAACACCCAAGCCGGGACGCACCTGGCGCAGGTGACGTACCAGACGGACAGCCTGACCTGGCGTGCGGATTACAACGTCACGGTCAACGCCGACGATAACGCCGCGGACATCGGGGCGTGGGTGACGATCCTGAATCAGAGCGGGGGGGCGTATCCGGATGCGAGGCTCAAATTGGTCGCCGGCGACGTGCAGCGGATCAAGCCGCCGCAACAATACTACATGATGGACCGAATGGTGTCCCAGGCGGCTTTGGCCGTCGCGCCCGCGGGCTTCGCCGAAAAGTCATTCTTCGAATACCACCTTTACACCCTCGGCCGCACGACGTCCCTGGCCAACAACAGCACCAAGCAGATCGAGCTGTTCGCTCCCAAGTTGAACGTGCCGGTCGATAAAACCTACGTTTATTACGGAGTCCCCCAGCAACTGCGATTCTGGGCAATTGACAATCCAAATCTGGATCAGAACCTGGGCACGGATTCCAACAAAAAGGTGGACGTCTATCTCCTCCTGACCAACACCGAGAGCAACGGCCTGGGCATTCCCCTGCCCGCCGGGCGGATCCGTGTTTACAAGCGCGACGAGGCCGACGGGTCCAGGGAATTCATCGGGGAAGACGTCATTCAACATACGCCCAAAGACGAAAACGTCATGATCAAGCTGGGCAGCGCGTTCGACATCGTCGGCGAGCGTCGCCAGACTGATTTCAACGCCAACTTCAATGGCCACGTCATCAACGAATCCTTCGAGATCAAGCTGCGGAATCACAAGAAGGAAGCGGTACACGTGATCGTCAAGGAAAACCTGTATCGCTGGAACAATTGGGAAATCACGGCCAGCAGCGACAAGTGGGAAAAACAGGACTTCCGAACGATTCACATCCCCGTGGACGTGCCGGCCGATGGGGAGAAAACGGTGACGTATTCAGTGCGATATACTTGGTAGGCCGCTGTTCCCCTGGCTCCATGTACTCATGGCAACATTTTTCATCAATGGCGCAAGCTCCTTAATTTCAAAGTCTAATTGAACCGCAGAGTGCGCTGAGACAGACGCGGAGAAGAGGGCGCCTGAAGGTCTTCTCCGCGTTTGTCTCTGCGATCTCTGTGTGCCCTGCGGTTCAATTTCTACCTGGAAACGCCGGAGAATCATGGATTCACAATGAAGACGAAAAATGTTGCCGGCGCAGCGGGGCGAGGGGAAAAGAAGTTCATTTGGATTTCCGGGCAAACCCGGCGCGGATGTAATCATTCACGGCCTGGGCCGTCAGCCGTTGATCCCAATGTCCCCTTCGCTGCTCGCGGGCGGCGGCCAGAAATCCCTCCAGGGACGCATCGCTGAGCCCGATGGATTTGGCATAGCTGTCGATGTCGCGCGAGGGATCGAGGAAAGTCGTCCGGCCCCAATCCGAAGGGTCCCCGGTCTGGCCCAGCCACTCTTTCCAAGGCAAATTCCACCCGGCGATTTGGAATGGGCTATGGCGTTCGGAAATATATTGGTTATTCCGAAACAGGTAGGACGGCTTCCAGGCTTTCAATTCAATCAGCCGATCATCCTGCTGCTGGAAGAAATTGTCGTGGACGGATAACTGTTGGGAGGGCGCCGCCAAGCGGAACGCCACGCCCGCCCAGTCGTAGACGACGTTGTTACGAAATTCGCCGGCCGTCGGCAACCCACGCGAATTGTGCTTGGACGGATCATAAGACATCGCCTCCATGCCGTTGGTGGGATCCGGCTTGTGGGCGACGATGTTTCCCTCGGCCAGCACGGTGGGGCAATTGAGAAATTCCAAGCCCTGGCCTCGCTCCAGGCCGGGTGCGATCCGGTCGCCATCCAGCACGACGTTGTCCCGAACCACCGAGGGCGCATAGCTCACATATGCGCCCAGCGGGTTTTTCAAAAACAGATTGTTCTGGAGCAATCCTCCGGGACGCATCTGACAACCATGGCTCGAGGCCCGGGCGCTGATGTTGTTGCGGACGATGAAATGGCGGTCCTCCCCCACTTTCACGCGCTGCAAATACATGTTGTGATTGAAAATGGTCTTGCCAGCCCCGGGCACTCCCTCGGCCCAGCCGTTGTGATCGAACAGGTTCTCCTCGATCAACACGTTCTTGAAATTATCGATGTAAATCCCGGAGGAAAAGCCTAAATTCCAGGAATCGACGACCTGGCAGCGGCGGACGATCAGGGTGTCGAATAAATCCGTTTCCTTGGACTGCAACACCATCCCGCCCTCGAAATCCCGGCAGCGGCAATCTTCGATCCACAGATAACCACCGGCAGAGACCATATCGACGCCGTGGTTCTGGGCCGGGTTGATCTTGTGGACTTGGAACGATTTGGCGGCCGGGTCCCGGCTGCTGGCGTAAAGATCCAGACCCTGCAAAACGATGAACCGAGGCAATCGCCGGCCGCCCAGAATCAGATGCGACTCCAGCACCGGGCGCGGCAGCCTCACGTCGCCATAGGCGCCGATGATGACCGGCTCGATGGCGCTGTGGCCTTGCAGGGCGATGTTGGCGTCGATGAGGTTGGCTTCGGAAAAGACATCGCCCCGCTTGAAGAGGATTCGATCCGGATGCCCTACACGTGCCCGCGATAACGCCTTCTTCAGCGTACGCACCGGCTGGACCATGCCGTCATAGAAATCGCTTCCATCGGTGCTACTGACAAGGATGATTCTGGAATCTTCGCCAAGCGGGAAATTCGTGAACCCGTTCTGGTCCCGATCGAACATCTGCACCCATCGCGCGGCGGTGTTCTCGGGCTGCGTTGTTTGCGCGAAGGACGCGTTGCAACATAAGAACGCGATCGCCAGAGCGAAGACTGGCCCGGCTGGGATGGTTCGCGGAATTCCCATTTCAAAAAAAGTCAAAAATCCAATCCTCCGCGGAGAGGCGGGCGTTTTTTCTTGGCAGGGGCGGGGGCCGCGGTGGTCGGGGCATCGGCGACCGGGGCATCGGGCGGGGGCTGGGGAGTGGCCTGCTTCAAACTGAACGACATTCGCCGCGCCGCCGGATCGACCGACAGCACCACCAGCCGCACCGTGTCCCCCTCCTTGACCACTTCGTCCGGCGAGCGGATGTGTTGATGGCTCATCTCGCTGATGGGCAGCAGGCCCTCGATCCCTTCTTCGACCTCGATAAACGCCCCGAAGCTCTGAATCTTGGTGACTCGTCCGGTCACCTCCGAGCCGATGGAATATCGGGCCGCCGCATCGGACCACGGATCGACGCCGAGGACCTGTTTGAGGCTCAGGCTCAGCTTTCCCGTCTCCCGATCGATTTTCAGCACCTTGACATCGAGCACGTCGCCGACCTTGACCACCTCGCCCGGATTGCGCAGGCGGCGAAAGCTCATCTCGCTGACGTGCAGCAGGCCATCGACTCCGCCCAGGTCGATGAACGCCCCGAAATCGAGCACGCTGCGCACGGTTCCGCGGCGGATTTGTCCCTCGGCCAGTTCCTCCATCAGCTTTTTCTTTTGCTCCTCGCGCTGGCGCTCGATGATATTGCGGCGTGAAAGAACGATGTTCTTGCCCTGCCGCTCGAAGGCCGTCACCTCGGCCGTCATCTTCTGATTCACGAATTGCGAGAGATCGGGGACGTGATAGACATCCACCTGGCCGGCGGGCATGAAGGCGCGCATTCCCTTGACGCTGATTTCCAGGCCGCCTTTGTTCACGCCGGTGACGACGCCATCGACGATCTGGCCCACCTCCAGCGTTTCCCAGGAGACGTTCGCCGCCGACGCAC
This sequence comes from Tepidisphaeraceae bacterium, assembly GCA_050012375.1. Lineage (GTDB taxonomy): Bacteria > Planctomycetota > Phycisphaerae > Tepidisphaerales > Tepidisphaeraceae > PALSA-1353. The sequence goes on along the minus strand of JBEKHH010000001.1, from coordinate 8,663 downwards.
CCTTGCGCGAGAGGATCAGCAAGCCCTCGGCCTGGTCGTAGCGATCCACATTGAAATCCATCTCCTGCCCGACGGTGGGAAGCTCATCGAATTGAGTGAGGGAGACGATCCCCTGGCTCTTGCCGCCGAAATCGACGAACGCATCATCCTTGCCGATGGAGACGATCTTTCCCCGCCGCACGCCCTTGTCGCCGCCGGCCGGCTCGGGGGCCCTCGGCTTGTCGAAGGCGTAGAGCGCATCGAGCGAAACATCGCGGAGCGCGGCGTCGATCTGGGCATCCAGCTTGGCATCGGCGTCGGGCCGGAACTTTGCCTTAAATGAATCGTCCGCTCGATCTTTGGCCATGTTGCCTTTCGGGGGGCCTATTTGCGCCTTCTGCTGCCGTTCGCGGAGGTTTCAACGGCAGATATGTGAAGCAGGGACACAAAGGCGGCTCGCTCCGGAAGCCTACCGTGTCCACCCAAGCCGACATAAATGCCATTGCGGATCGGCCAAGCCATTTCGGGATGTCGAATGGCATAAACGTTGCCGCTGCTGGTGACGATCTGGAACGGCTCAAAGGGCCGGCGGGAAAGAAGCTCTTGGATCGTGTCCAATGTCATGGCTCGATTGTACAACGATGCTTGTCATTGGTCATTTGTCATTTGTCATTTCACGGTGATATAGCTCTCAAAACTAAGGAGACAAGCAAAAATCTGCGATAGGCGATCAAGGGAGGGTGTTGAATGGACGATGGACCGGAGGAGGTCTTACTGAATCGGAAGACACCTTGGACAATATTCAAACAGGAGTGCAACCATGGGCTCTATCATGTACCTGGGCCTGCTCGCCGCCGCTCTGTTTATCTATTTCCTTCCCTTCATTGTCGCGGATCAGCGCCAGCATCCCAGCGCGGGGGCAATCGCCATCCTAAACATATTTCTAGGGTGGACGTTCCTCGGCTGGGTGGTCGCCTTGGTTTGGGCGAGCACGGCTGTTGAGAAGCGAGTCGCAGACGACTAACCCTCAACCATTCGCGATGGAGGATGGACGATGAACAACACTGCATATGAAATCATGCACAACATAGTGATCGTCTTGCCGCGCGATTACAAACGACCCGACGACGAGAAGGATGCCGATCGGGACCGCATCAAGTTCATCTTTGAGCAGCAGCCGGATTTGATGCGAATGCGGGAGATCCACTCGGCCGAAGAACTGGTGCGGAAATACTGGAATGATCCGCACGGACAGCTCCCGAGCTGTCCGTGTGAAATTTGAGTCGCGGCGAAAACGGAAACGGTGGATGTCACCGCTTCTCACCGTTTTTTCGGCGGAACGGTAAACAGTTAGGCCGTGTTGAGGGATAAATCATGAATGTCCCCAGTCCCGTCATTTGCGTTTGAGGCCGTCGCGCCAGGCGATGACCTCGAGTTCGCCGCGGACGGCTTCCTCGACTGGGATGACGGGCCGCACCTCGAAGACGAAAGCGGGCAGCATGGAACAGAATTTGTGAATGGTCACGAGATCGTCACATTCCATCAACATATGGCCGCCCCACTCGCCGACTCGAATGACGAAAAAGTCGATCTTGAAACCGGCGGGCGCTTTCCATTGGCCGAATACTTCAAGGATTCGCTTCTGGGCATTCTCGTACTCCATGGGCGAACCCTGCGGGCGTTCGAACCAGCTAATCACGTATTTCATTGGCATCCTTCCCAATTAAGAGCCTCTAAGTTGAAAACCTGCGAACGACTACTGTTCGGACTGGCTAGCGAGAGCTGTGTCTGCCCGGCGGTGCCACATAGCGGCCGCCGGGATGAGTGTAACAACTATTTGAAAACTGCGGCGATTTTTGGATCGCTCGCGCCAGTAGAAAGGGCGACGCTGGGCGTCGAGACATGAGACATTGGACAATAGAGCAGTAGAAGGTCGCAGACCGTCTACACGACCGATCCTCGCCTGAGCATAGAGAACAACGTGGCCGAACGCGCCCTGCGGCGCGTGGCCATCGGTCGTAAAAATTGGCTGTTCTCTGGGCATAACGAATCCGCCCAGTGCCATGCGATCCTGTGGTCGCTGATTGCCAGCTCCCAGCGTCACGAGATCGACGTGCAATTTTATCTCCGCAGCGTTTTGGCCTACTTGCCGGCTCTGCCGCCGGAAGAATTGCCAAACTATCTTCCGGATGTGTGGAAGCGCGACCTGATGGCCGAACAGCGGGCGGTGCTGAATGCTCATCACGCCACTTTGGCGCGAGGCATTGTCAAATAAAGGACGAGGTTCGTGGAGCGGTCGCGACTTGTGGGTAATTGAAAGGTCAGCCGAGCGCTTACAGAAAACTTGACTCCCCACATTTTACCAATTAAAAACGCCGACGAAACCAGAAACTGAAACCAAATCAATCAGAGAAACAAGGAGAAAATCGTTATGCCGAAATTCATGGTCACTCACACGTTGCCCCCCAAGGGCTTTTCACGGGACCAGTTCTGCAAGGTCTCCGTCGCCACCCAGCAGGATCCGCAGGTCAAATGCCACGAAAGCTTTGCCAACCTGACCGAAGGCAAAATCTTCTGTTATTGGGAAGGCCCGCGGCCGGAGGCGCTCATCGCGTGGTTCAAGAAGATGAACGTCCCCTACGACACCATCACCAAGCTGGAGCATATCGCCGAAGGCGCCGTCGTGAAGGATGTTTGACTCTCCTGGTCTGTTGATCGCTGTCTGAGCATCGTTGGCTTTGCATCAGGCGAGAACGGATTGTCCGCTGGCTCGCTGTTCGTCGATGCGCCGGCGCCGGGCGTCCGCCTTGCCGTTGACCGTGGCTTCCATGAGCGCCTCCAGGTCGGCCCATGTTGCCAGATCGATTCACCGGCGCGGAGACGGGGTTGGCGGAACGCTTACATATCATTTACCGCTGCCTTTCTCTTTTTTCCGCCCACCGAATTCAAGGGTTTTTCTGTTGCAATCCGAACCATTGTTAGGTATTAGTTTGGGAAAGGAAAAAACCGACGGAGTGGCGGGGCGGCATCGGGCCGTTCCTGCACCCACGGTCTAGCTGCCCGCTTCCATGCAACGCCAAATGTGCCTGTATCCCTTCGTGCCTTCGTGCCTCCCCTCGACAGGCTCGGGGTCTGAGCTTGTCGAAGACAGTGCCTTCGTGCCTGCATCCTTGTCTCCCCGTCTCCATGTCTCCCCATCTCCCCCTCTCGCGAAGCGCCCCCACCCCCCCCTAAATGGGACTTTCTGAGATCGAGTGTGATAAATACCCGGCCAAAATCGCAAAAGTTTCCGGTTTCGGACCGCCCAGCTTATCATTCCACCTGTCCCATGGCCCCTATCCCGCTGTCCCAGCCCGACATTGACCCATCCGACATCGACGCGGTTGTGGATGTATTGCAAACCGCGACCCTTTCCATCGGGCCGAAAATCGTGGAGTTCGAGCGACTGTGCGCGAAGGTGGCCGGCCGGCGCTATGCCGTCGGGGTTTCCTCCGGGACGGCGGGCCTGCACGCCACCATGGTTGCCGCCGGCATCAAGAGCGGGGACGAAGTCATCACCACGCCGTTCAGCTTCGTGGCATCGGCCAATTGCATTTTGTACGTGGGGGCGAGGCCGGTCTTCGCGGACATCGATCCGCAAACGCTGAACCTGGACCCCGACAAAGCCGCCGCCGCCATCACGCCAAAGACCAAAGCCATCGTTGCGGTGGAAGCATTCGGAAACCCGGTGGGGATGATCGAGATCGAACAGGTGGCGCAGAAAAACGAATTGATCCTGATCGAGGACGCGTGCGAAGGATTCGGCGGGCAATTCGCCAGCCGGCCGATCGGGTCTTTCGGCCGGGCGGCGGTGTTCGGGTTTTATCCCAACAAGCAAATCACCACCGGCGAGGGCGGGATGATCGTCACCGACGACGACAACTTCGCCTCCGTCTGCCAATCCCTTCGCAACCAGGGCCGGGACAGCATGAACTGGCTGGACCATGCGCGTCTGGGGTACAACTATCGGCTGAGCGAAATCGCCGCGGCGCTGGGCGTTGCGCAGATGTCACGGCTTGATGGGATTCTGGAGAAACGCCGCCGGGTGGCCCACCGCTACATGCAGCGGCTGATGACCAACCGCTACCTGATCCTGCCGACGCTCCAGGACGACACGCACATGAGTTGGTTCGTGTTCGTGGTGAGATTGAACGACCTGTTCGAGCCGGGCGACCGCGACCAGATCATCCGCAACCTGCGACTGGAAGGGATCGGCTGTAGCAACTATTTTCCCCCGATCCATCTTCAGCCCTACATGCAGCAGTTGCTGGGCACAAAGAGCGGGGACATGCCGTTTTGCGAATACGTCGCGGCGCGCACGCTGGCGCTGCCATTTTTCACGACGATGAAGCCAAGCCAGGTGGATCGCGTCTGCGACGCGCTGGAAAAGACGCTGGACAAGACGCTGATCTCGCGAAAGGGACGGTTCTGATTCAAGAACATGGGGGGTTGGAGATGTCCAGCTAAATCGGCGTCGGCGATTCTCGAACAATCAAAAAACGCGATCCCCTTCGGGTCGCGGCTAAACGGAAGAGGGGGGGTCGAGAATCGTGTGCCTGTATCTGGGCGGCGATGATTACTTCGCCTCGTACGCGCTCAACTCGTACACAATCAGCGCGTTCTGCCCCGAGGCCGATGTGTTCTGTGGATTGGCATCGATCTTCACGACGCCGCCAGGCACTTCGGAACAAACCCAAACCATGGCCTTGCCGCCCCACGGCCGTTCCTTTCCATCCACGGTGTCGTCCATCATTTGGTACACCCTGCAATTGAAGGAGCGACCCATGGCCTGAACGGTTTGCTCGCCAAGGTCCTTGACGTCTTGCGCCTCAATCTTGGCGTCCTGGGTATCGCGGAGGGGTTTGCCGGTATGGGGCCCGTGGCCGAAATCCGTTGTGGTCCGCGTCTCGATGGTGACGTGATCAGCCGTCACTTCCGAGAGGGTGGAGGTCATCTGCACGCGAATGTGCAGCGACCCGGCCTGCACCGTCCCGGTCCAAGTGCGGCTGGAACCGGCTTTGAACCTGGCCCACACGTCGTAATGCGGATTGTTCACCTGATCGGCCCGGGATGGCGAAGCCATCGCCACAAGCAGCCCGACGCACGCCGCCCAACGCACGCAAAATCGCATGACAAAAGCTCCTTCGCAGCACGCGAGATGTTAATATCCCGCGAATCCAAGGATATTAATCTACGTGGCGGCCGCTGTCATGGATTGCCCGCGGAATCGTTTTTTTGGCCAAAAACAGCCCTCGGGCCCGGTGGATTGGGGAAATCGCCCGCTTTTATAACGCCCAGGCTTTTGTTCGACCTATGCTCCTCTGGTATATTTTTGTCGATCCGACAAGCAACAAAAGGAGCCGGACATGGGCATTTTTGACAAACTCCGCCAGGAGTTGATCGACATCATCGAGTGGACCGACGATACGCGCGACACGATCGTTTGGCGTTTTCCACGGTACGAAAACGAAATCAAAAACGGCGCCAAGCTGATCGTGCGCGAATCGCAGGTGGCCGCCTTTATCCATCAGGGCCAGCTCGCCGATGTGTTCCAGCCGGGGACGTTCACGCTGCAAACGCAGAACCTTCCGATCCTCTCGACGCTTGCGGGCTGGAAATACGGGTTCAACAGCCCGTTCAAAGCGGAAGTTTATTTCGTATCGACGCGGACGTTCACCGACCGCAAATGGGGCACGCAAAACCCCATCATGATGCGCGACCCGGAATTCGGCCCGGTGCGGGTGCGGGCGTTCGGCTCATTCGCCATCAAGGTCAAGGATGCCGGCACGTTGCTCAAAAACATCGCCGGAACCGAGGCGCGGTTCACGACGGATGAGATCGAGCAGCAGCTCAAGGAAATGGTCGTCTCCCGATTCGCCGACGCCCTGGGGAACAACAAGATGCCGGTGCTCGATCTGGCGGGGAATTACGACAAGGTGGGGCGTTGGGCGGCCGCTGCCATTGAGCCGGATTTCGAGACGTTCGGGCTGCAAATCTGCAATTTCGTGGTTGAGAACATCTCGCTGCCGCCGGAGGTGGAAGCGGCCATCGACAAGCGCAGCAGCATGGGGGTGATCGGGAACCTTCAGGCGTACACGCAATACGAATCGGCCAGCGCCATCCGGGACGCGGCGAAAAACCCCGGCGGCCTGGCCGGAGCGGGCGCGGGCCTTGCCGCGGGTTATCAGATGGCCAACCAGATGGGCCAGGCCTTCTCCGCCGGCGCGGCCCCGCCGCCGGTGCCTCAGCCGGCTGCATATTACATCGCGATCAACGGGGCGCAGTCCGGCCCGCATGCGGTCTCGGACCTTTCGGCCAAGGCGGCGTCCGGACAACTCACCGGCCAAACCCTGGTGTGGAAACAAGGGATGTCTTCATGGGTCGCGGCCCAATCGGTGGCGGAACTGGCGAATCTTTTCGCCGCCGCCCCGCCGCCGCTGCCGAAAACGTAGGAAATGTCATTGGTCATTTGTCACTTGTCTCTGGTTTTTCTCAAATGACAAATGACGAATGACATGCTCGCGTTCCCTTGATTCCCTGCTGGCGTAACGGCACGATGCACCGCCGCCATGTCATCGCCGATCCTCCTTGATCTGGATCCCGCCACCAAATGGGCCGCCATTTGTCTGGCCATCCTCACGATCTTGTACGCGGCGGTGATCCGGCCATGGTTTCGCAAGAAAGACCCGCTGAGCAAGCCGCCGGCGTATGCCAGCCTGGCCCAGCAGCGATCGGTGGAGCGGCAGATGCAGAACGTGTTGGTGGAACTATCGGAGATGGCGCGGCAAATCACGGCGCAGCTCGACACGCGAGCGGCCAAGCTGGAATCGCTGATTCGGGAGGCGGACGAGAAAATCGCGGCGATGAAATCGGCGCCATCGCCGCCGGCGTTGTCGCCGCCCGGGTTGGCGCCGCCGGCGTTTGGGTCGCCGGTTGAATCGCCGGAGCCGCGGGCGCCCAGCGATCCGCGTCACGCACAGGTCTACGCCCTGGCCGACCAGGGCCGAAGCAGCATGGAAATCGCCCAGCAGTTGAATCGGCCCAGCGGCGAGATCGAGCTGATTCTGGCGCTGCGAAGATAAAGCATTTGCGTGGCCAACATATTTCTCAAAATTCTCGCCACGCTGGGTTTGGTGGCGCTGAACGCGTTTTTCGTCGCGGCGGAGTACGCGGCCATCAGCGCCCGCGCCACGCGGCTGTATCTTCCTTCGGCCGACACGATGTCCGGCCGGGCGGCCCGGCTCATCAAAACGCGGCTGGACCTGTTTCTTTCAAGCTGCCAGCTAGGCACGAGCCTGTCGGCCCTTGGGCTGGGGGCGATTGCCGCGCCCGCCGTCGCCAGCCTGCTGGCGCCGATAGCTTCGCTGGCGCACCTGTCGGCCCGGGCTCAGCACATCGCGGCGTTCGGCGTCAGCTTCGCGCTGGCCGTCGCGTTGCAGATCGTCGTCGGCGAGCAGGCGCCGAAGAACATCGCCATTCAGCGTGCCGATCGGCTTCTGGCCGTGCTGGGAATCCCGCTGGTGATCTTCACGTACGTTTTTTATCCGGTGACGCGGCTTCTGAACGCCGCCACGCATTTGGTTCTCCGGCTGGCGCGCTTCAAGACTTCCAAAGGCCCTCTGGGGTCGGGGTACGTACCGCATACCGAGGAGGAACTGCACGGTCTGCTCCTCCAGGCGGCGGCCCAGGGCGCGATCTCCCAGGGCAAGGCCAGTCTTCTGGCCAACGCGTTCGATTTTGGCCAACTGAAAGTGCGGCAAATCATGACCCCGCGTCCGGAGGTGGATTATCTGCTGCTCGGCCAGCCCCTGAAGGACATCCTGGGCACGGTGCAGCGCAGCGCGTTCACGCGGCTGCCGCTGTGCGACGGCGATCTGGATCACGTCATCGGGCAGATCCACATGAAGGACCTTTTCAACCACCTTCAACTCGTTCCCGGAAAGCTGAAATTCCTGGATGAAACGCTTCCCAGCGGGGAAGCGGTGGCCATCGCGGCGGGATTGCCCGGTTCGTCGATGCACGTCATCGGCTCCGGGCAGATCGATCTGCGGCAGATCAAGCGGGACGTGGTTTTCGCTCCGGAACTGATGCCCGTGCCCCGGCTGCTTCGCCTGTTCCAGATGCGCCACCTTCATCTGGCGATCGTGGTGGACGAATACGGGTTAACGCAGGGGGTGGTGACCATGGAAGATGTGCTGGAGGAAATCGTCGGTCAGATCGAAGACGAATTCGATCCGATCGCCCCGACTGACCTCGTCCGCGACGGCGAGGGCGCCCGAGTCAGCGGCCTTTATCCGCTGCATGACCTGGGCGACCGGCTGCCCATCGGACCGATCGAAGCCAACGGCGTGGATACGGTGGGCGGCTATATCGTGCAGCAGCTCAACCGCTGGCCGCGGGTGGGCGACGAAGTCCGCCTCGGCGGATTTCGGGCTAAAGTGCTGACGCTACAGCAGCGGCAGGTTGGACAGGTGCTGCTGAGCCCATCGGAAAAAGCGCCGCCGAAGCAGCCGTCTGCTTAGGGCTAAGGGAAAAAACCCTGCCGCATGAAGATTATACAGCTGGCCAATTGAACCCAAGCCAGGTATCTGCGGTCGATGCGGTCCAACCGTCGGCACACTCGGCCAAACTGATTGAGCAACGCA